>JAFQTO010000037.1 GCA_017408985.1 Clostridia bacterium | reverse complement strand
GTGTATGACCTCTCACAGCAACAGCGTAAAGCTGAAGCCCGTATCAGACAGCAGAAATTAAAGGTACTCGGTTTGCGTGAGGCTGTAGATACTGCTGAGGACACGGCGGTTAAAGCTACACTGCAAGACGAATACAACAAAGCAGCCCTCAAGCTCCAGCGATACAATCAAGCCTATAACAGCTTTTGTGAGGATAACAACCTTCATAAGCTCAATGACCGTATCACTGTTGCAAAGTGGACGCGCTCAGAGGCGGCAAAAGCTACGGCTGCCGCACGAAAAGCACAGCAATAATCAAATAACAACAGAGCTTCTAAAGCTGCCTGCAAGGGCGGTTTTGGAGGCTCTGTTTTATATGCCCCTCGCAGTTTAGCCGGTGCGACTCCGGCAAGGGGTACAAAATTAGACTATGCACGGTCTTAATAATGTGCAGACGGAGGGACACGGCTACGTCCTAAAAAGCCTATCCGTTAAATAGGAGGTAACTCTATGAAAACCGAAGAATTGACCGCTATTGGCTTGACTGAAGAGCAGGCTACTCAGGTCCTTGCTATGAACGGCAAGGATATTGAGAAGCACAAAAAGCAGATCACCACTGTTGAGGGTGAGCGCGACGCTTTTAAGGCTCAACTCGATACGGCCAACGAAACCCTGAAAAAGTTTGAGGGCATTGATCCTCAGCAGATTCAGACCGAACTCCAGACCTACAAGACCAAAGCTGAGGAAGCGGAAAAGAAATATACCCGTGAAATGACTCAGCGCGATCAGAAGGACTGGATTGGTAAAAAGCTGGATGAATACGGCGTTACTTCGCCCTATGCGCGCAGGCAGCTCACCTCTGACATTATGGCAGAGGAAAGCGGCTTATCTTGGAGGGACGGAGCTTACTTTGGCTTTGATGACTTTATGAAGTCTGCAAAGGAAAAGGATAACAGCCTGTATCAGACAGCGGAGGAAAAAGCAGCCGCCGAAAAAGAAGCTGCACAGAAAGCAAAGGCGCCGACTTTCACAGGTCCTACCAGCGATCCTGCCGGTGGTGGCGAAAAGAAGTTTACGCCTCCCAAAGTATTCTAAAAAATCTATGTAAAGGAAGGTAATATTCTATGCCTCGTATTGAATCTTTGTCTATTCTTACTCAGGACGGCGGTAAGGAGTATCTTGCTGAGCTTTACGGCAAGGTAATTGAGAACGTCCAGAAAAACCTCGTTTCTTTCGGCATGAAGAACGTTGACCTCTCCGGCGATCCTGCGTCCGGCTCTGTTGAGGCTAAGCGTTTTGTCAATGCAAAATCTCAGGCCTACGGCACTGCCCGTGCTGCCGGCGCTGGCAACAAGGTAAAGGCTAAGCCCGTTGTTGTTGCTATCAACAAGGACAGCGAAATCGTTGAGGAGATCGAAGAGAAGGACACCCGTTTGTATGGTGTTGACGGTCTGCTTGACCGCCGTTCTGCTAACCACGTTATCCGTATGGCTACGGATTTGGACGTGGACTTCTTCAAGGTTGCGGCTGATAACGCCGTCCTCGTTGAGATCCCCGAAGGTACTGCTATTGAGGATGAGCTTGAGGCAGTTATTCAGGAGTGCGAAAACACCAAAAACGATTTTGTGGACGGTGTGCCTCGCGCTATGATGAGCCTCGTTCTCAACACTGCCTACTATGGCAAGGTGCGTAACAACCTCGATAAGCAGTCCCGTGCCAACGTTGATACCGGCACTGAGGAGTTTTATGCTTGGCACGGTGTTGAGTGCAAGTCCTGCGTGAACTTGCCTACCGGCGTTAAGTATATCCTCATGGTGAACGGCGCAGTTGCTCAGCCCGTTATGGCAAATCAGTACACCGCTGAGAAGATTCCTCTCTCTGAGGCTTACGGCGTGTCCCTGTTCTACCACCACGGCACTGAGGCTGTTATGCCTGACCTGATCTTCAAGGGCGTTACTGCCTAAATCAACCCTGTAAAACTATAAGGAGGTAGCTACTATGGCTAAGTTTAAGAACGTTATCACCGGCAATATCGTAAGCACCGAGAACAAGGCTACGATTGCCCTTATGGAGAAATTCAGCACCTATGTTGCCGTTACCGGCAAGGCCGCAAAGAACGGCAAGGATAAGAAGGCTGACGGCGCTGACGGCGGAAACGCCGCAGGTGGCAACGCTGACGGCGGCAACGCTGACGGCGGCAACGCTGACGGCGGCAACGCTCAGTAAGGAGGGCTAACAAATGGCAATGTACGCAGACCACGCTTTTTATAAAGACGGCTTTTTCGGTGATGCCCTAACAGCGGAAAATGCTAACAAGTGGCTGAGCCTTGCAAGTGATGAGGTTGACACTCTCACTTTTGGCAGGCTTACTTTTGCTTTTCCTACTGTGGAGGCTCATGTTGAAAAAGTCAAAAAAGCTGTGTGTGCCATTGCCGAAGCCCTGTACTACGTTGACCTACAGCGTAAGGCTGCTATGGCTCAAAAGGCTCAGGACGGCTCATACAGAGGT
>JAFQTO010000036.1 GCA_017408985.1 Clostridia bacterium | reverse complement strand
TGCTCTGCAAAATTGCTATCAAGCATTTTGGGTGAAGAATAAAAGTAAAATATCGTTAGCATTAAATGCAGTTGGAGCACTCCTTTTTATCATTAGTTCGCAACCGTATGCAGCAGCATTTCTGTTCATATTCTTGGTAATAAAGGTGTTAATGCTCGTAAAATGGCAATGATACGAAGAGTATCATCGTTGTGATACCCTGTTTCTTGTGGTTGTTCATACCTTCTCTTAAAATGTGTTTAGGCGAGAGCCAAATACAAAAAAGGTAGGTTGAACAAATGAAAAAAGAAAACCAGAGAAACTTTTGCATTGCAACATGCGTGCTTTTAGCATTTTTGTTATGGACGGTAGCAATTCAATTTGTTGATGTGGAAGCAATCGGACCACAAGAATCATCTGTTGGATTTGCAACGATTAACCAGTTCGTTCATAACCTTACAGGTGTGCATATGTCCCTGTATACTATCACAGATTGGTTGGGTTTGGTGCCGCTCGTTTTTGTAATTGGGTTTGCATTGCTCGGACTTGTTCAATGGATCAAGAGAAAGCACCTCTTGAAAGTGGATTACAATATCCTTATTCTTGGCGGCTTCTATATCGTTGTGATGGGGGTATATGTCCTATTTGAAATGTTTGTTGTAAATTACAGACCTGTATTGATTAACGGATATTTGGAAGCCTCTTATCCATCATCCGCAACATTGCTCGTAATGTGTGTTATGCCGACTGCTATCATGCAATTTAATGCCCGTATCAAAAATGATGTTCTCAAACGCTACCTTGCTTCTGCAATTACTGCTTTTATTGTTTTTATGGTAATTGGCAGACTCATTTCGGGTGTGCATTGGATTACCGATATTATAGGCGGTGCTTTGCTCAGTACAGGACTTGTGCTGATGTATCGTGCTATTATCAGTTGGGAAGTTAAATAAATTCAAGTTTGTCTAACTGTTAAGGTGTTGTTTTTAGTGTAAGTTTGGTGCAAAACTTTATGCAACCGCATTCACGGTCACATTGTACTCAAACAGCATCCGCACTCTGCGGATGCTGTTTTTGCTATCTTTATTTAATCATATTGTTATGATATAATAATATCGGACAGATATAAAGTCTGTTTTGGAGGAATAGTGTAATGATTTTGGAAACAGACAGATTGATATTGCGCCGTTGGACTGAAACGGATGCAGACAGTTTATATGTATATGCAAAAGACCCTGCCGTTGGCCCGATCGCAGGCTGGCCGCCTCACAAAAATATTGACGAAAGTTTGTACGTTATCAAAAACGTACTCAGCGGCCCGCAGTGTTATGCTATATGTGAAAAGGGCAGCAATAAGCCGATCGGCGCAATTGAGCTTAAATTGAGAGGTCACACGGATATGACTGACAAGGATGATGAGTGTGAACTCGGTTATTGGCTTGGTAAGCCGTTTTGGGGTAGAGGATATATGCCCGAAGCAGCGTCGGAGCTTTTGCGCTACGGATTTGAAACCCTCGGAATGACCGCTGTTTGGTGCGGTTATTATGACGGTAACAACAGATCAAAACGGGTACAGGAAAAGTTAGGCTTTGTTTATCATCATACCTGCAATGAAGTGGAGGTACCGTTGATGAACGAAATCAGAGTGGGTCATACTAACCTGCTCACAAGACAAAGATGGGAGACTGCCCGTCCAAAGCAAAGATAAATTCCGATTCGCCCATCGAAGCGGGTACTGATCCCGATGCGAAGTTTGCACCGATTTTCGTGGGTTTAACAGATTATTGTGATATAATGATATTATTGCAGCAGCCAAGTTTTGCGGAGGATACTGTAATATTATAAATCACGGGAGGATACGCGGATGAAAAAGATCATTATTATCATGTGTATTATGTTGGTGCTGGCGATGCTTGTGCCTATCCCCATGCGGATGAAAGACGGAGGCACAGTCGTATACAATGCGGTGCTGTACAGAGTTGAAAAGGTACACAGAGTTTCATCTGATGTCTCTGACGGATATATTGACGGCACCGTTGTCAGGATACTTGGCATTGAGGTATTCAATACTGTAGAAAAAGTGTAAGTACGGGAGATGCTACTATGAATATAACCCAGACCTTTTATGATGATATTGCCGCCCATTACGACAAGCTGTTTCTCGATTGGGGAGAGACTACCCGTGAGCAGGCGGTTATTCTGGACAGTATATTTACTGCCAACGGGTTTGACCGATCGGTAAAGGTGCTTGACTGCGCCTGCGGTATCGGTACACAGTCGGTCGGTCTTGCGGCAATAGGCTACGACGTGACCGGCTCGGATATCAGCGATGCCGAGCTTGCTGAAGCAAGAAAACGCGCCGCACAGCATAACGTTGACATTCGGTTTGATCACGCCGACTTTTGCGCCTTGTCAGATACGTTTGAGCGGAAGTTTGACATAGTAATGGCAATGGACAATGCGCTGCCCCATATGCTTACAAGCAATGATCTTGAAGCGGCTGTGCGCAGTATTATCAATCAAACCGAAGACGGCGGACTGGTCGTTGCAAGTATCCGCGATTACGATGCCCTGCTCGAAACCAAGCCGCCCTATTCTCCACCTTATATCCACGAGACCGAGCAGGGCAGACGGGTGTCTTTTCAGACATGGAAGTGGCTCGGTGACAACTACAGACTGACTCAGTACATTATTGACGATGGTGATGATCTGAGCGTCAGCAGATTTGAGTGCGAATATCGGGCAACGCGCAGGCAGGAGCTTACCGACCTGCTTTCGGCAAACGGATGTCATAATGTAGAGTGGCTGTTCCCCGAGCAAACGGGGTTCTACCAACCGATCGTAATTGCAAAAAAATGAGACTGTTTAGGGATGAAGTCTATGATTATTGAAACTCAGCGCTTATACTTGCGAGAGATGACCCCCGATGATTTTGGAGCGCTTTATCGGGTGTTGGCCGACTCGGATATTATGCAGCACTATCCTTATACGTTTGATGAAGCCAGAGTGACAAACTGGATACAGCGCAATATAGAGAGATACCGCATATTCGGGTTTGGTCTGTGGGCGGTATGCCTCAAAGCTACGGGCGAAATGATAGGCGACTGCGGCTTGACGATGCAGCTTATAAACGGCTGTATCCGACCCGAGATAGGATATCATATAAGGGCAGACAAGCAGAGAAACGGGTTTGCCAAAGAAGCGGCGGCAGCGGTCAGAGACTGGACCTTTAACAGTACGCCCTTTAATACCGTGTATTCATATATGAAGGCCGCCAATGAGCCGTCTTGTAAAACCGCCGCCGCTTACAGGTGCAAGCAGGTTGATGAGTATACAGATGAGCAGGGCGAGAGAACAAAAGTGTTTGCCATAACGAGAGAAGAATGGAGCAGCCTGTAACGCCCGAACTGCAAGGGAGTGATACTGTATGAAAACCAAAAAGATCCTTACAGCGGTTTTAATCGCTTTGGCGGTGATTGCCGTTTTGCTGTGCGCAAACGTTTTTACACAGCAGAAGTTTATAAAGACCTATACCTTTACAGAGCTTGAATACAGAGGATATTCGGCGCAGGACGTCAGCAATATAAATATCGAACATTCATACCTCAACAGACTTCTCAGCTATAACGAGTGGCGGATATCGGTGGAGTTTTATAAGCATCCCGATATTCAGTTTTGGTTCACCTATAGGGATGATAGTATCGTTTTTCAGGGTGTCAGCACAGAATCTTCTCTCGACAAAGAGGCGGTATCACAGTATTCGGAGCGGTACAAAAACGGCACCCTGCTGGATTAGTAGAGCTGATACGCAATTGCATAGGAGTGTGAGAAGCCTGTATGTACGGAGTAATATTTGATATCGATCTGCCCACTTTGGTCATAGCTTTATCGGTCATCGCTGCGGCAGGGGTGCAGTTTTTGCTGTGCCGCAAGTCACAGCGCACCGTTGTCAAGCTGCTGCCTGCCGTAGTTTTTGCCCTTTGCGCCGCAGTATTCTTTGTCCTCAGCGCCGCTGTAAACGGCTGGGATGGGCTTGGGTATCTTTTCTTCGGGCTTTTGTCAGCCGGTTTGATTTTTGTATGCGGTATAGCCTGGGCAGTCTGTGCAATTATTGCAAAAAACAAGTAACACAAGGATTTCTATAAACGGGAGACAGTATGACAGCATTGATCGTTGCGCGTTCAAAGAATAACGTAATAGGCAAAAACGGCAGGATTCCCTGGCGTATCAAGGGCGAGCTTAAACAGTTTCGGGAGCTTACCACGGGTCGCGTCGTCGTAATGGGCAGGCGCTCTTATGAGGAGATAGGACACCCTCTGCCCAACAGAATAAACGTGGTAGTCTCAAATACCAAGAAATATTCGGGCGACGATCTGTATACCGTCGGCTCCCTTCGTGAGGCACTTGAGCTTTTTCCTGCGGAGGATATATTCATAGGCGGCGGCAGCAGACTTTTTGAGGAAGCTCTGTCCATAGTTGACGTTATGTATATCACTGAGGTGGACACGGTAGTTGATGACGGCGACGTGTTTTTCCCTGAGTTTGATGCCGATGCATTTAATATGACCGTAGGCGAGACCGCAGGGGAGGAGATCAGATATACCCGCACCGTCTACACACGTAAAAATCTCAGCCGATGCGCCTGGTGCAATCTCAGTAACCCTCTGTACGTGGACTATCACGACAACGAGTGGTGCGTGCCCAACTTTGACGAGCGGTATCTCTATGAGATGCTGATTCTGGAGTCTTTTCAGGCGGGTCTGTCATGGGAGTGCGTGCTGAACAAGCGGGAGGCGTTCAGGCGTGCATACGACGACTTTGATATAGACAAGGTCGTTACGTACGGTGAGAGCAAGACGGAGCAGCTTATGAGCGACAAGAGCATCATCAGAAACAGACGCAAGATAGAAGCAAGCATCAAAAACAGCCGCATCTTCAAAGATATTGCACAAGAGTTCGGCTCATTTGGCACCTATCTTCAAACCTTTACAAAAGGGGAGACGGTATACGAAACGGGCAGAACGACCAGCTCTCTGTCCGATGCAATATCCATAGACCTGCGCAGGCGTGGTATGAGCTTTGTGGGCTCGACTATCATATACTCCTACCTGCAGGCGATAGGTGTCATATACTCTCACGATGAAACCTGCTTCAAACACCGAGACGGCAAATAACAAGGAGCGGACAGTATGCGCACTCACAAAGTCACCGTCCTGCCCTATGACGAGGGCTGGGCAAAAGCCTTTGAGGACATAAAGACCGAGATATCGTCGGCGCTGGGCAGTCTGGCTGTTGCAATAGAACACGTAGGCAGTACCTCGGTGCGGGGACTGCCTGCCAAACCCTGCATAGACATTGACGTGGTCATAGAGGATTACTTTGTATTTGACCTCGTCTGTCGGCGGCTGGCGGGTATCGGGTATATCCACGAGGGAGATCTGGGTATCAAAGACCGTGATGCGTTCAAGTACACCGATAAGCCTCACCTGATGAACCATCATCTGTACGTATGTACCAAACACTCGGCAGAACTTCACAGACATATAACCTTCAGAGACTATCTGCGCAGTCATCCCGAGGCGGCACAGACCTATGGCGAGGTCAAGCTTCGGGCGGCACAGCTGTATCCAGACGATATTGACGGGTATATAGAGTACAAATCTGCCTGCATAGAGCAGCTTTATCGCCAATGCGGCTTGATATGAGGGGAGACAGCGGTGATGAAAAAAATAATCGTTATCGGTTGTCCGGGCAGCGGCAAAACCACCTTTGCAGAAAAACTCAATAAGCTGACGGGTATTCCTCTGTATTATCTGGATGCAATATGGCACAAGCCCGACAAAACTCATATTGACAGAGAGAGCTTTGACAGGCGGATATCCGAGATTTTTGATACGCACCAATGGATAATCGACGGCAATTACAACCGCACTATTGAACTTCGGCTCAATAAGTGCGACACCGTGTTTCTGTTTGACCTGCCCACCGAGGTCTGTATTCAGGGCGCAACCGAAAGACTGGGCAAAGGCCGCTATGACCTGCCGTGGATAGACACCGAGCTTAGCCCGTCGCTGAGGCGATCCATAGAGGATTTTCCCCGCAGCAGCCTGCCCAAAATATACGAACTGCTGGAAAAATACAAACATAACAGAGAGATAATAGTGTTCAGGTCCAGACAGGATGCAGACGGTTACCTGCAAAGCATAACGGACAAGAAAACGAGAGGGGAGAACCGTAAATGAGCAACAAGAAACCCGAAAACAAAACCTACTATATGCCCATTTTTATGTGTATCGGCATATCTCTGGGTATGACTATGGGCTCGATATATGGTAATATCCCGGTCGGTATGAGTATCGGTGTTGCGATCGGTGTTGGTATAGGTGCGTTATTCGATGCAAGATCCCGCAAAGAGTAAAATCTGCATAGAGGCGATATACAAATAAGGGGGATACTATGATACTTTACTGCGTAATAATGTTTGCAGCGGCTGTGTTGCTTGGTGGGCTTGCCATAGCGATCTGCAGAGGCAAAACTGACCTGATACACAGCTATCATCAGAGCCGCGTGACAGATAAACGAGCCTATGGCAAAGCATTCGGCAGAGGGATGTTTGTGACTGCACTTGCGCCTTTTGCAAGCGGTGTTATCGGACTATTTGGAGAGAATATGTCCATGGCTGCCGTCGTGGTGCTTACGGTCGGGCTTGGGCTGGGCATCGGTCTTATATGCGCGGTACAGGCAAAATACAACAAGGGCATATTCTGACCGGAGCATACTGCCTCCATACCCTTGAGAAATGAGCGAATACTATGGAATTCAGTCAAAAACTCCAATACCTCCGCAAGCAAAAGGGTATCACCCAATATCTTGTGCATACAACTTTGATAACTGCTGTGTGGAACTGAAATTCATCGATGGCAGCATGATTGCGATTGACACCATCGCCGTTGAGAACGAGGTGGCTCGTAATATGTATGAACGGTCTGAGCTTGACTATCTTATCTACAATGACCCTATTGCCTATACCAATCTCATATTGAACGGCGATCCCGAAATCTATCTGAAAACTGTAACCGAATACAAG
>JAFQTO010000035.1 GCA_017408985.1 Clostridia bacterium | reverse complement strand
GAACAGCGCCGCCTTGCTGTCGCCCAGAGTATCAAGCTCCAATTCGTCATAGGCCATAAGCTCCCGCAGCTCCTTGATATCGAAGGGAGCAAGACGGGCACCGCAGGAAATGAGAATGGATTTTAAGGTCTTGCCCGCGGCCATCTTGAATTTCTTATACTGCTTGACAGCGAAATGGTCCGGGTCTTTTTCCTCCAGGTCTGCAAAAAGGAGGTCAACGGGGCTTTGGTATTCCTCGTCGTCCTCCCTGGCTTCACTGGCATTGATAAGGTCAAGCAGCGTTATAAAGTTTTTTTCGTCCTCCGTGGCCTCATACCAGATGTATCCGATCAGGGCCGAGTAATAGAGGCGTTCCGCCTTTACCCAAAAATCTTCGCCGGATTTGTCGCCCTCACCTTTGGTATTCATAATCAGGGCGTTTACCAGCTTCAAAATATCCTTTTCGGATCGGATATACGCCAGAGGGTTATACCGCATAGATTTTTTGAAATTTATGAGGTTCAAGCTTTTTATGCGGTATTTCTTTCGCTCCAGGAGGCGTCCCACCTCGTTTAAGATCGTGCCTTTTGGATCGGTCACGACGTAGGAGGAATGGCACTGGAGAAGTGAAGGCTTACAGAAGAAGCGCGTTTTCCCCGAGCCGCTGCCTCCGATCACAAGAATATTTTTATTTCTCGCGTATTTGGGCTGTTTCGGTCTGCTTGACATTGTGATACGCTCGGTCTGCGTGATAGGGATATTGTTGAAAAAATCCTCGTCCACAAACGGGGCGATATCCGCAGGCGTGCCCCATCGGGCGCTGCCGTACTCCACACCGTGACGGTATTTCTTTGCGTTCTTGCCCTTGAAATGCACGATCAAGCGGATAATGACCGCGCCCGCAATGCCGATCAGGAGGTCAAGAAGGTGGAAGCTGGGCGCAAGGGAGGAAAAGGCACTTGCAAATCCGTCTCCGATGGAGAGTATCTTTGCGGAGAGGTCCGCGCCCGGTGCCAGACGGAAGGCCTGGGATACCTTGTCGAAGGGATATACGAACAGCACATACGGGAGGTTGGTTAGGATCAGTTTTTTTACGTTCATAGCTGCACACTCCGATCTTTGACCTTGACTTTCTCCCGGTCAATGGTTCTTTGTTCGGCCCTCTGCGCCGCCTTTTCCTTCGCCTTTGCCAGACGCTCCCGGATGGTCGGCTTTTGTTCTCGGGCCATTTTCTTTGCCGCAAACTCCTGGAAGGCTGCCGTGATCGCGTCGGCGTCCCGGCTTTTGAAGAACACCATATACCGCAGCTTTTCCGCCGTGGTGTCTTTCTTCAGGGCGAAATCTACGTGGTACTTTTTCGCGACCGCCGTAAACGCCTTGATATTCTTGTCGGTGATCTCGATATTTGCCAGCCCCGCGTTTTGCCCGGCAAGCTGTTTCAGGCTTTGCTTGCCTCGGTGTATCTTTGCGCCTTTGTTCTTCTGCGCCTCCAAAAAGGCTTTGAGTGCTTTTTCAAGCGTGTGCTCGCTGATCTTGGCGCCGTCAATGATAATGGCTACTGCCTTGCCGGTTACTTCTTCCTGCATTTACTCACGCCCCCTTCGTCCGTCCCCGTACATATCGTGCTGTACCAGGGAGGAATAATAGCTGTTGATGGTGGAGGGCGCGTTATACAGCGCTGCCAGG
>JAFQTO010000034.1 GCA_017408985.1 Clostridia bacterium | reverse complement strand
TAAATTTCGTTCTTGTTTAACCAGTCAAAAATGGCTGCTTTTGATACTTTACGAACACTCTTTTTAAGTATGTAATATAGAACAATTCGCTCGTCATCTGTAGTGATTTCGGCGGTAGATATCACCGGTGTTGTTGGTGCCGGTATTTGAATTACTCTGGTGCCAAGGAATGCAGCATAACGCTCTCTAAGCTTTTGATTTTCACGAGTAATAATACTATGCTTTGTCTGTGGCGCAGAAACCGCCTCGCTTACAGCATCATAGATATACGAAATATCATCATCAGCATCCAAGCGCCGCAGTTTATATTCATTGCTCAGAAATCCAAACATGTTATTAGAAGTAATTTCTGGTAGGGCTATTGGAATAACGGGAACATCATCACGATACCATAACACGCCAGCTTCATTTAGACAGTAAGCGCTTTCGTAATAGCTGTGAGAAAGAATAGCTATATTGATTGCGCTGCTTTTGAGTGCCGCTTTTACCTCGCCGGAAATCTTTTCATTGATATCGTTTCCCGGCAACGAAGAACAAAAAACAGAGTTTCTAGGAATGCCCGTACCACAGAAAAAATCTACAAGCATATCCGCAACATCTTTATCTGTTGATCTATGACTTATGAAAATAATTGCATCCACCTTCTCCTCTGTTGTAGATACTAAATGCATCGTTTGCGCAGCTGCCTTTCTCTCAAAATATGAAAACGCACAAGGGAGCAAATTTAACATACCCCCATTTACCCATGGGATATAAGAAGTAACCATGCCGTATTGAATCAGTTTTTCAATTTCCAATCCAATGGAGTGAGAAACTGCTTGCGGAAAAATATCAGTATCATAGCTTATACGTCCTATAGAGCTATCCTTGCAATTTTCAAGAAGGCAGCTAAGGACTGTTTCTGCTGTATCATCAATAATGCGAACTCCGTTTATTATTGGTTGAGAACTAACAATCGAAGCAGCTCTTTGACGAAGCTCTTCTTTATAAGCATTCTTTTGAGCCTCTTTTCGTGCTTTTTCAATTTGTTTATCTAATGGTGTTTTCGCCACAATTGTTCACCTCGCTTTGCTTTAATCTGTATCTACCTTTTACAATTCCCATTATCATCCATTTAGACCGCTACCTTAATAGACCATATACGTAGAGAGTCTATGCATAAATCAACTTAAAGCGGAAACTCGGAACGATCTATTATTTCGGTATCCAGATTTCCATTTGACACAGGCTGAAGTTCAACTGTCCATCCGCAATACCCGTCTGCATCTTCCGTAAAAGCAAACTGGTCATCACACTTATGGTAAACCGTATCAGCGCCAAACAGGTACTCTTCTCCATACCACGTGCTACCAGTTGCATAGTAGATTTCAAACATTCCAAGCGGAACATTAAACTCAACGGAGTCTCCACCACGCACATAAAAAGCAATTTGAGAGCTTATTTCAAAGTATTCTTTCGAAAAACTATCCAAGCCAAGATTATCTGGCAAAGAAACAAGATCCACCACGAAATAGTATCCTACATCTCCAGTTGTAACAATTTTCAAAGGCGCTACACAATCTTGATAAAAATCCTCTTCAAACACATATGCTGTATCAGGTTCATTTTGAGGAATCAGTACTGAATTATTTACTTCTGACTTTTTATCCCCCGACTGTTCTGTTTTTTGTTCAAACGAAGCAATATATGTTGTCCCGCCAATAATTGACACAAAAAGGAGCACAGCAGTCAAAATAACGCCAACCTTAAATCCCACTTTAGAAGAGGAATTATGTACTTGAATCTGACAAACCATATGCTTATTTGTAAAATAATACAGGAGTGCCAATATCCATCCTATCCTCATTGTTGCGGTCGATTCCGTTAAATACAACACAAATGAAAGGAAAAATACAGAAATGCTATTTATTGCACATATTTGCTTGATGGTTTTGAAGGAAAGTGATTTCTTAAATGTGCCAACAACAACAGGGACTATCATTAAGATAAAACTCACAAGAGCAAAGTCGCGAAGACCGAAAACAATCGCATAATCATAGAACTCTTCGCTTTCAATATAGGGGTGAATAACTTGCGCGAAAGCCAAAACCAAGCAAGTCGCAATTATTACGGCACTTCTACTCCACTTCGGAAATTGTGGTGCATTACGTTTTGAGGATGTTTTAGTTTCTGATGGTGGCTCTTTTGAAGAAGTATGCTGTTTGTCATTCATTTGGCGGTATTTTTTGATCGTATCATCATAAACCTTACGTTTCTCAGGATTTGATAGAACTTCATATGCTTCGTTAATTTGCTTCATTTTAGAGTTTGCAAAATTATAATCACCTTTGAAAACATCAGGATGATACTTTTTTGCAAGAGCCTTGTACGCCATATGAATAACTTCCTTTGAAGCCGATTCAGATACTTCTAAGATTTCATAGTATGTCATAATCTGCACCCTCACCCAAACTTTTCATCTCTAAAAACACGAAAAGTGTATATACCCATTATATGTGCTTTTTTCTGATTTTTCAATATACTGCATAATTTTCATCATATTAATACCTCGCATTCTCCCTCAGTCACCTTCGGTGCCAGCTCCCTCCCGTAGGGAGCCGCGCTACGACGGAGCTGTGCAAAACTAAAACCTTTTTTGCCCCACCAGCATTACGATGGTTTTCATTAAACATAAAAAACACGGTTTATCAAAACCGTGTTTTTTATATTTGTACGGGAACAGATTCGTTTATTGTCATACTGTTTGGAGTTACCAAACAATCAACGGCGAGGATATTGACGCCTGCGCATTCAGCATCGCGCAGGGCGTGAGCAAACTGCGGGTGCATAAGCGTATTGGGTCTGAACACGCAAGCGCCCCTGAACTGCACGACGAACAGTATATATGCTTTATAGCCTGCGTTTTTGGCGCTTATAAGCTCTCTGATATGCTTAACTCCCCGCTCTGTAGGCGCATCGGGGAAAAGCGCGACACCGCCGTCCTCAAGGGTGACGCCTTTTACCTCAACGAAGGCTTTTTCGTTCCCGTCCTCAACGTACAGATCAAACCGCGATGAGCCGTAGGTTTTTTCGGCGCATACAGCGGCACCTTTTGAGAACAGACCGCCTCTGACCCACTCTAAAGCTGCCTTGTTGGGCGCTTGCGAGTCCATATTGATAAGCAGCGGCGGAGCGTTTTCCTGCTCTTTGTATACGGCGATAAGGTCATAGGCGGTTTTGCGGGCGGGGTTACCCGATTTTTCCAGTACCACGCGGCAGCCTGAAACAAGCAGTTCGCGGCAGCGGCCGGTGTTTTTGACGTGGACGGTCTCTGCTTTGCCGTTGATTTCCACCCGTGCGATAAAACGGTTGGGACGGGAGAGAAACACGCCCTCGCACACATCGTTATAGGTCATATAAACAGTCCGAGCACAAATGCCGAACCCGATGCCGCAAGTGCCACCACGATAAGGGGCAGGCGGATGTATGCCAGCACCACGGCAACGGCTGTGCCTGCCACGGCGGTGGTAAGACTGCCCGTGGAGTAGAATATTGCAGGGATGGTCATTGCGCTGAGTACGGCGTAGGGGATGTAGTGGAGCAGGCCCTTAAAAAACGGAGATCTGATCTCTTTGCGGAAGAGGGTGAAGGGCAGCATACGCACAAGATAGGTAACAAGCGCCATTACGGCGATATATATTATTACGGGCATTTATTCTTCCTCCTTTACGGGGAACAGCAAGGCTGCCAGCGCGGCGGCGGCTATTGCGCTGATGATGACCGAAAATCCGCCCGACAGCGCAGGCACGAAGAATCTGAAAATAACGCTCAGGCAGGCAGCGGCGGCAACGGTGAAGAGGGCGCCCTTGTCATCTCTTGCGGCAGGGATGATTATAGCCAAAAACATTGCGTACAACAGTATTCCCATAGCGTTCATAACCGATTCGGGCAGTACCGCGCCTGCGGCGGCACCTATAAGCGTACCCGACGTCCAGCCGAGGAATGCTATCACGATAAGTCCGTACATATACACGGGCTTGATCTTGCCCTTTTGGGCATAGGATACGGCGAATATCTCATCGGTGATACCGAAAGAAACGATAAGCCGCTGCAGAGTGCCGAAGCTTGGGTCAATCTTCTGGGACAGGGATATTCCCATCAGCGAATAGCGTATATTGATGACAAGCTGGGTGAGTATTATCTCAATAAGAGTACCGCCTGCGGCGATTATCTCAACGCCCGCAACCTGCCCCGCGCTGGTCAGGTTGGATGCCGAGATACCCACAGCCTGCAATACGCTCAGTCCCATACTGACCGAAAGTATGCCGAATCCGAATGCCACCGACAGGTATCCCAGAGCTATCGGGATGCCGTCTTTTATGCCCCTTAAAAACAGTTTTTTCATACCGTATTCCTCACAAAAATATGTATTAGCACAATCAATTATTGTAACGTTATTATAACGACAATCGAAAGTCGAAACTCTCGAGTTTCGACGGCAAATTTTCGATTTGCCAACAGTTCTCGTTGAAAAACTGTCGATTTCTGTTTCAATGAATACAGACCAAAAAAGCAAACTGCTTTTTTGATGGCTGATGTATCAGCCGCGAAAAGGCTTTTGGCCTTTTCGACATTCTGCATTTATTGTAGCACAGCCCTTTTCAAAGAACAAGCCAAAAAAGGTTGATTATTAACACAAACACCTTTGACACGAACACTTGCAGATGGTACAATGAAGTTTGGAGGGATAATATGCTCAAGCAGCTTTGGCTGGACGTAACTGCATATCTCAAAAAAGCCGACCTGCTGCTTCTGGGGTTGGCTCTTGTGACGTCCTGTTTCGGACTGGTGCTTATCTACAGCACTACCCTCTCCTACGGCACCTATCACTACGTATTCATCCAATGCATCGCCATAATGCTGGGCGTGGGCGGATATATCGTTGCATCTCTTGCCGACCTGCGCAGATTCCCGCGGTTGTGGGTGGTGCTGTTTATATTCAATATTCTGTTTCAGCTGTCACTTTACTTTTTCGGTACGGCAGGCGATACGGGCAACAAGAGCTGGATAAACTACGACTGGATGCCTATGGCTATTCAGCCGGGTGAGATAGGCAAGATAATATTCATCTACACCTTTGCATCCCACATAAACGTCCTGCGTGAAAAGCTCAACCACCCCCTCAGCGTTCTGCAGCTGTTTATGCACTTTGCGCTGACCGTAGGCTCGGTATTCATCATATCCCGCGACCTTGGCGTGTCTATAATCTACGTGTTCATATTCCTCATAATGCTGTACGCCAGCGGAATAAATCTGCTGTGGTTTTTCGGCACCCTGCTGGGCGCCTGCGCCTGCGCACCCGTGCTGTGGCATTTTATGGACGAGTATCAGCGGCTGCGCATAATCGTGGTATGGAATCCCGAGGCATCGGCGAAATACGCCTGGCACGCCGAACAGAGTATGCTGGCTCTGGGCAACGGCGGTCTGTTCGGGGCAGGTCTGGGCAGGGGCAGTCAGGTGCAGAACAGTATTCTGTTTTCCAAGCACGCCGATTTTATATTCGCGTCCTGCGGCGAGGAGCTGGGGTTTGTGGGCTGTGCCGTACTGCTTGCGCTGCTGACCGCTATGGTCGTACGGTGTTTTACCGATTCAAGCAAGCCCGATAATCTGATGGGTTATCTGATGTGTATCGGCGTGGGTGCCATGATGATGTTCCAGATACTAATAAACGTAGGTATGTGTCTCGGGATAATGCCCGTTATCGGTCTGACCCTGCCATTCGTCAGCTACGGCGGCTCGTCTATACTGACGTTTTTTGTGTCAATAGGCTTCGTCTGCGGCGCTACTATGAACCAGACTCCCAAACGGCTCAGGAGGTAAGTTATGATCGATGTAAAACCCGGCGTATACAGACATTTCAAGGGTAATCTGTACCGCGTACTGCATATCGCAAAACACTCGGAAACGCTGGAGCCTATGGTGGTCTATAAGGCGCTGTACGGCGAGGGCGGAATATGGGTGCGCCCTGCAAGTATGTGGGACGAGACGATAGCGCGCGACGGCGTTACCTATAAGCGGTTTACCTATATCGGAGAATAAAGGAGAAAAAGCTATGAATATCGGTGTTTTCACGGGCGCATCCTCGGGCATAGGCAAGGAGTTTGTGCTCAGACTGGACGAAAAGCACGATTTTGACGAAATATGGCTTATCGCGCGACGCGCAGACAAGCTGCAGGAGCTGGCGTCTCAGGTGCGTGCCAAGGTTCGGGTGCTGTCTCTCGATCTGTGCAAAACTGAGAGCGTGGAGGAGTATGCTTCTCAGCTGAAAGACTGTAACGCCAACGTCACCGTGCTGGTCAACGCCAGCGGATTTGGCAGATTCGGCGCATTTGAGGATATATCTCTGTCCGATATGATGGAGATGACCGACCTCAACAGCAAGGCGCTTATGGCTATGACCTACGCCACTTTGCCCTATATGAAGAAGGGTTCCGAGATCTATCAGATGGGTTCGCTGTCGTCTTTTCAGCCTATTCCCTATATCGGTGTATACGCGGCAAGCAAGGCTTACGTTCTCAGCTTCTCCCGCGCTCTTAACCGTGAGCTGAAAACCCGCGGGGTGCGCTGTATGGCAGTCTGCCCCGGTTGGGTCAAGACAGACTTCTTCGACCGCGCCGCCACCGACGACACGATAGTGTATTATAACCGCTTCTGCACGGCTCAGCAGGTCGTACAGCGCGCTTTGAGCGATATGGCAAAGGGCAGGGATGTGTCTGTCTGCAGCTATCAGACCCGCGCACTGGTGCTTCTTACCAAGCTTCTGCCCCACCGCATAGTTATGAACATCTGGTGCCGTCAGCAGAAAAAGAAATGAACCAAACCCCTCATTTGTCCCTATGCAGGGGCAAATGAGCAAAAAACTGCAATTTTTCGTTGATTAGTTGAAAAGTTTGTTATATAATATCTATGTTATACATCGTTTTGTCCTGTCGTGCTGATCGGGGAGTCAGCGGTTCCCTGTAGCCCGAAATCCGCTATACGCGGGGATGAACGGTTTATTGAGGATCTGTTACCGTGTTGTCAGCCCCTCAGCCGAAGTGTTGAGAGATCGGTCCCGCGCAGCGTATCACCGTGAACCATGTCAGGCGGGGAACCGAGCAGCATTAAGCGGAACGGTATGAGTGCCGCGGCAAACCGGTTTTGAGCAGAGGTTGAGTACGGCGGGCACGGTACGTTTTCGATATAAACCGCACGGCAGGACAAAGCGATGTAGCATAGAAAAAAGTCCCGTTTAATGGGACTTTTTTGGTAACAGGGTATGGAGGTGAGATTTTTGGCACAGTCGGTAGCTCTTTATCGCAAATGGCGACCTCTGACATTCGATCAGGTCATCGGTCAGGAGCATATTACCACCGCTCTGCGCACTCAGGTGGAGCAGGAGAGGGTCTCCCACGCCTATATATTCACGGGCACACGGGGCACGGGCAAGACCACCTGCGCCAAAATACTCGCCCGCGCCGTCTGCTGCGAAAATCCCAAAAACGGCGAACCCTGCAACAGCTGTCCCAGCTGTCTTGCCATACTCTCCGACAGCACCTCCGACTGCAGTGAGATAGACGCCGCCTCCAACACGGGCGTTGACAATATCCGCTCTATACGTGAGGAGGCACTGTACACCCCCACTATGCTCCGCCGCCGCATCTTTATTATAGATGAGGTGCATATGCTGTCCACCAGCGCATTCAACGCGCTGCTCAAGATAATGGAGGAGCCTCCCGCACACGTGCTGTTTATTCTGGCTACCACCGATATCCACAAAGTCCCCGCCACCATTCTCTCCCGCTGTCAGCGGTTTGATTTCCGCAGAGTATCGGTCTCGGCTATCTCACAGCGGCTTATGCATATCGCGCAGAGCGAGGGTTACTCGCTGACAGAGCAGGCTTCACGGATGATCGCACGTATCGGTGACGGAAGCGTCCGTGACTCCATATCTCTGTACGACCGCTGTATGCCTTACAGCGGCACGGTGGACGAGGAGCGCGTTACCCAATCTCTCGGTCTGCCCGAAAGTGACGCCGTCACCGCTATATACGAAAGCATCTTAAGCGGCGACCCCGCCTCGGCGCTGGAGAAGTTTCTGGAGCTGTACGCAAACGGCAAGGATATCATAGCCGTTTTTGACAGCCTGCTGAGCCTTATCCGTGATATCTACATCGCCAAACTGACCAAAAAGCCCGAATACCTGACGGCAAACTCCATCGACAGGGTAAAAGCGCTGTCCGACAGATGCGACGTGCGCACTCTGGAGTATCACGTCAGCTGTGTCAGCGAGCTGCTTCAGCGGCTGACCCGCACCGCCGCCCGCCGTGCTGACGGCGAGGTATGTCTGTTCAAGATGGCGCTGGGCTGCTCTGCTCAGCCCGCCCCCGTATATACTGCACCCGCCCCTGCGGCAACGGCTGCTCCTGTTTCCCGTGCGGCTGCACCGACTGCACCTGCATCCCCCGCAGCGGCAGCACCGGCAAAGCAGACTGCTGATGCACCCGCACCTGCCGCCGCTCCCGTCAAGGCGCAGACGGGATCTTATGATGAAGCTCCACCCTGGGACGACAGAGACGCACCTCCCGAATCGGATGAGCCGATCTATCCCGAGCCCGAACCTGCTGCCCCCGCAGTACCCGCAAGACAGCCTGCACCAGCTCGTTCTGCCGCAGCTGCATCCCCCGCGCCCGCACCGTCTCCATCCGCAGCACCCGAGCAGCCTAAACGCACTTCGGTTTCGGTAGCGCCCTCGACAGACCTCAAAAAAGAGTTTGTCGCTCAGGCGTCCCCCAGTTTCGGCGCAGGCGTACGTACCTACCTGGCGCTTTCGGATATAACCCCTCTTGACCGCAAGATCAGAATAGAAGCCCCCGACGAAGCTCTTGGATTTTTGGGCAAGCCTGCCTATATGGATATTTACCGCGAGATTGCGCAGTCGCTGGGTTATGAGGACGTTATGATAGTCAAAAAAGCGCCGCAGCCCCCTACCCTTTCCCCCATTGACGTTGTACTGAATAATGCCCGCAGTCTGGGCATCCCCATAGAACAAAAATAATTATTAAGGAGTGTTTTGTATGAGACCCGGAAGAATGCCCGGAGGATTCAATATCAACGAAATGATGAAGCAGGCACAGAAGCTGCAGGCCGATATGGAGAAGAAGCAGGCCGAGCTTGCCGCCAAGGAATACACCGCCACCGCAGGCGGCGGCGCCGTTACCGCTATCGTATGCGACAGCAAGGTCAAGACTCTGACCATCTCCCCCGACGCCATTGATCCCGATGATGCAGAACTGCTTGCCGATATGATCACAGCCGCCGTCAACGAGGCTCTGACCATGTGCAAGGATGAGGCTACCCGTGAGATGAGCAAGCTCACCGGAGGCGTAGGCGGCGGACTGCTCTGATGAAATATTTTGCAGCACCGCTGGAAAAGCTTGTGGAGCAGTTTGAGGCTTTGCCCGGCATAGGTCACAAAACCGCACAGAGGCTGGCGTTTTTTGTCATATCACAGCCCGAAGAGAAGGCAGAGGCCTTTGCTTCGGCTATTTTGGATGCCAAAAGATCCATACACACCTGCAAGACCTGCTGCAATCTTACCGAGGGTGAAGTATGTCCCATCTGCGCCGATATTAAGCGCGACCGCTCTACCGTGTGCGTGGTCAGCGACCCCAAGGATCTTATCGCTATCGAGCGTACCCGTGAGTACAACGGGCTCTACCACGTGCTTCACGGAGTTATCTCGCCGCTGAGCAACGTAGGTCCCGACCAACTCAGGATCAACGAACTGCTGAAGCGGGTCAAAGACGGCGGCATCAACGAGGTGATCATGGCTACAAACCCCGACCCCGAGGGTGATACCACCGCTATGTTCCTCTCCCGTCTGCTTGAGCCGTTTGGGGTAAAGGTCACCCGTCTGGCTTACGGTATACCCGTAGGCGGACATCTGGAGTTTTCCGATCAGGTCACCCTTACCCGTGCTCTTGAAGGCAGAAGACCTCTGTAACCGTATACGAAAGCCGACAGATATGCTCTGTCGGCTTTGCTTATTCTATATTCAGGTAAAAATCCCGCGCGGTATCGCAGAATTTCTGCATGCTGTCGGACAGCAGCTTGCCGCGCCGCCACACAAGACCCAACTTGCGTTTTTCGGTGGGGTTTGTGACGGTCAGGTATTTGACGCCTTTTGCCTCGGTCTTTTCTGCCGCCAATTTGGTGGTCAGGCTGACCCCGTGTTTTTCGGACACCATACGGTCGCGAAGGGTGTAGTCGCAGACCATTACCACGTCGGGTCTGAAGCCTGCCTGCTCAAACATATAGTTGATGAACTGCTGCAGGCTGGTGCTCTCGTCAAGGCTGATGAATCTCTCTCCCCGGCACTCGCGCAGGTCTATGCTGTCCCTGCCGGCAAAAGGATGATCCTCCGGTATAAGAAGCACCATATCGTCCTCGTACAGCGGAATATACTCTATCTCGTCCGTATTGATGCTGCTGCGGAAGTTTATCCCGCCCAGATACAGATCTATCCTGCCCTCAAGTATACTGTCGTAGAACTGATCGTCCTCTATGGAATATCGGTTGATCTTGAAATGCGGATATCTGTCAGTAAACTGACTGAACAGCTCGTTCCATATATAGGGGCTGAGTATGCCCAGATCCAGGGTGCTGTCGTCTGCGCTCTTCATATTGATGACCGCCTGCCTGCCGTTTTCCAGCGCCAGAAGCGCCTGCTCAGCGTAGGTTTTGAACGCTTCGCCGTAGCTTGACAGTACAATGTTCCTGCCCTTGCGCATAAACAGCGGCGCACCCAGCTCGTTTTCCAGTTTTTTTATCGTAGCGCTTAAAGACGGCTGGGAGATATGCATCCTTTCTGCCGCCCGTGACACGTGCTGCAGATTGGCAAGCTGCAAAAAATACTGCAGCTGTAAAAGCTCCATATGGCTGACACCTTCTTTCATAAATCACAATTTATGAGTATATATCAAATTATATATTAGACTTTATGAAAAATCAATGGTAAACTATACACATAGTAAAATAAATAACAGTATCCGAAAGGAGTATAGTATGGAAAACAGAACCATCCGAGTGGGCGTTGACGTCGGCGGTACCAATACCGACATTTGCGCCATCGACGAAAAAACCGGTGAACTTATGGTGTACAAACTTCCCTCCTCTCTCCACGACCAGTCTGTAGCGGTCGTTGAGGGTGTCAAGGTCATTGCAAAGGAATACGGCTTTGAGGGCAAGGACGTCAGCAGATTTATGCACGGTACTACCGTTGCAACCAACGCTATTCTGGAGGGCAGAGGTGCAAAGACCGCTCTGGTCACCACCGGCGGCTTCAGAGACCTGCTGGAGATCGGCAGACAGAAGCGCCCCGACCTGTACGACCTGCAGGTCGACAAGGCACGCACCCTTGTAACCCGCGATCTGAGATTTGAAGTAGGCGAGCGTCTTGACTGCCACGGTGAGACCATCCGCGATCTGGATACCCTGCAGGTCGAGGACGTTATCAAGGCTATCAAGGAAAACGGCGCTGACGCTGTTGCCGTTATGCTGCTCAACTCCTACCTCAACCCCAAAAACGAGCAGATCGTCAAGGAAGCTATCGAGAAGCATATGCCCGACGTATATCTGACCGTTTCCAGCGACCTGAGCAGACAGTTCCGCGAGTACGAGCGTCTTTGCGGCACGGTGCTCAACTCCTTCGTCGGCCCCGAGGTTAAGAAGTATATGACCAACCTGAAGAATACCCTTGCTTCCATCGGTATTCACAGCACATACATCAACCACTCCAACGGCGGTCTTATGTCCATCGAGGAGTCCATGCTCTTCCCCGTCAAGACCGCTCTGTCCGGTCCCGCAGCAGGCGTCGTCGGCGCTCAGTACATCACCAACCTCATCGGTGAGAAGGATCTGATCACCATCGACATCGGCGGTACCTCCACCGATATCAGCCTTGTCGTCAACGGCAAGTTTGAAGCATCCGACGAAAAGACCATCAGCGGCTATCCCGTACGTATCCCCTCCATCGATATTTCTACCATCGGTGCAGGTGGCGGCTCTATCGGTTGGGTCGACAGCGGCGGAATCCTCAAGTGCGGTCCTCAGTCGGCAGGCGCAAACCCCGGTCCTGCCTGCTATAACCGCGGCGGCAAGAACGCCACCATCACCGACGCCCGCGTAGTGCTTGGTCACCTGAATCAGGAAGCTCTGCTGGCAGGCAGACTGCCCATCAAGTGCGAGAACTCGGTTGCCGCAGTCGATGCTCTGGCTGAGAAGATCAATATGGCTCGTCTCGAGACTGCAAAGGGCATCATCTCTGTTTCCAACTCCAACATCATCAAGGAGATCAAGAACGTCACCGTTGCAAAGGGCTACAACCCCACCGAATTCTGCCTGGTTGCATTCGGCGGTTCCGGTCCTCTCCACGCTGCCGAGCTGATGGAAGAAATGTCCATCCAGAAGGCTCTCATCCCCAAGACTCCCGGCCTGCTGGCTGCTTACGGTCTGCTCACCGAGAATATGCGCCGCGACTTTGTCCAGACCTTCGTTATGGATCTCAGCGACGACTGCGCCGCAACTCTGGAGAAGCGCTTTGCCGAGCTGCACGTCGAGGCTGACAAGTGGTTTGATGCCGAGAGCATCGCTCCCGAGATGCGCAGCAAGGAATACTTCCTGGATATGCGCTACAAGGGCCAGAACCACGAGATCCGCGTACCTATCACTATGGATCAGCTTTCTTCCGCTCAGTCTCTGCGTGACGCTTACACCAGAGCATACGAGCAGCTGTACTCTTTCAGCTCCGATGACGCTATCCAGATAGTCAACTTCGGTCTGTCTGCTTTGGGCGACATCGTCTACCCCGTCATCACCAAGGACGAATACGCAGGCGAGGATGCATCCTCGGCTATCATCGGCAGCCGCCACGTATACGAAGGCAACGGAAATTACGCCGACTACACTCTGTATGACCGCGACAAGCTGCATTACGGCAACGTCATCATGGGCCCCGCAGTTATCGAGCAGATGGATAGTACCACCATCCTGCTGTCCAACCAGAAGATCACTGTTGACGAGTACCTCAACATGATGATCGAGCGCAAGTAAGCAAAGGAGGAGAATGAAATGAAAGAAATAAATTCCATTACTCTGGAGATCATCTCCAACGGTATCACCTCTATTGCCGAACAGATGGGTGTTATCCTTGCCAAGACCGGATACTCCACCAACATCAAAGAGAGAAAAGACCTTTCGGTCGCAGTTTTCAGCCCCGAGGGTAAGCTTCTCTCTCTGGCTCAGCATATACCCCTCCACTTCAGCTCCCTGTCCGGTGCTGTTGACGTTCTGATGAAGAAGTACCGCAAGGAAGACATCCACGACGGCGACGTATTCATCTCCAACGACCCCTATTCCGGCGGCGGCAGCCATCTGCCCGACCTGGTCCTGCTCAAGCCCGTATTCTACAAGGGCGAGCTGGCAGCTTTTATGGTCAACACCGGTCATCACGCCGACAAGTCCCGCAAGGGTCCCACCATCTACGACGAAGGTCTGCGTATCCCTCTGGTCAAGTACTACAGCAAGGGCGAGCCCGTTCAGGACGTTATCGACCTTATACTGCTCAACTTCCAGATGAAGTACGAGCGTCGCGGTGACCTGAACGCTCAGCTGATCACCAACCAGTTCGGTGCCGACAAGCTTGTTGAGCTTATCGACAAGATCGGTTATGACACCTACAAGGCATTCTGCACCAAGTGGCTGGAATACGGCGAGAGAAAAGCCCGTGTTGCCATCAGCGAGCTGCCCGACGGCGAATACTGCTTCGAGGACTATATGGACGACGACGGTGCAGGCGGCGGCAAGGTCACTATCAAGACCAAGATCACCATCAAGGGCGACAAGATCACCTTTGACTTCTCCGGTTCTTCCCCCCAGAACAAGGGTCCCCACAACTGCGTGCCCTGCGCTCTGAAGGCTACCGTATACTACTCCATGCTCTCCATTCTGGACAGCACCATTCCCGCAAACTCGGGCTTCTTTGACAGCATCGAGGTCAAGGCAGAAGAAGGCAGCATCGTATGGGCTCAGGAGCCCGCTCCCACCTCCGACCGTGAGACCACAACCCAGCGCATCGCTGACGTTATCTTCGGTGCATTCTCCAAGATGGATCCCAAGCTGGTCACCGCAGCAGGCAACGGCGCTATGAGCTACTTCTTCTTTGCAGGTACCGACAAGCGCTCGGATAACCCCTACGTCTACGTCGAGACCATCGGCGGCGGCTCGGGTGCCCGCTTCAACAAGGACGGTCTGGACGCCGTTCACGTACACATGACCAACACCTCCAACCTGCCCGTTGAGGCTTTGGAGATGGAATACCCCCTGATGGTCGAAAAATACGCTCTGTCCGAGAACAGCGGCGGTGCAGGCAAATACCGCGGCGGTATGGGCATCGTGCGTACCATCCGTATTCTGGAAGACAGCGCCGACTCCGTTCTGGTATCGGCTGCAACCGAGAGAAGCGTAAGCAAGCCCTGGGGTCTGGAAGGCGGTCAGGGCGGCGGCAACGCAAGTATCAGGATCTATCGCGACGGCGAGCTGATCCTTGATAATCCCAAGCCCCGTAACATCGTTCTCAAGACCAACGACATCGTCGAAATGGTCACCGCAGGTGCGGGCGGCTACGGCCCCGTATCCGAGCGTGACAAGGATACCCTCCGCCGCGAACTGCGCGAAGGCATCATCGACGAAAACTGGCTGAAAGAAGCCGGCGTCGAACTCTAAAATATTGCTGGATACAAAGCCGACAGAGTCATCTGTCGGCTTTTGTATTTTGGTGTCGAAGAGTTTTTATGAAAAAAAGTGTTTTAGATGTTGACATATCCCCGAATATATGGTATTATGATTAAGCTAACACAGCAAAATATCGCGGAGTAGAGCAGTCCGGTAGCTCGTCGGGCTCATAACCCGGAGGTCGTAGGTTCAAATCCTGCCTCCGCAACCAACAATGCGAACCGATTTAGATATCGGCGCGGAAAAGTCCGAAACCACAATGGTTTCGGACTTTTTTTATACAAATTTTCACAGTTGATTTTCATAGGTATCCTATGCCGAAAACAGCTTTCGGGGAGGACTTGAACTAAATACCTGGGCTTTTAGGGGCAGATTTTGCGATTATTTTCGCAGAGTCTGCCCCTTTTTTCGTTTCTTTAATTGTTAAATGTTTATGTCTTGAAACAAAAGATACTATCAAGTGAAAAGAACATCTATTTTCTCTCTTGCGACTCGCTCGTTGCAATACACAAAATTAAATTCACCGCTGATTTGCATATCTTCAACAGTGAAGGTGGCAAGATCATCTCGACAACGGGATATGGGTTCATAGGCAAAGGTAATCGCACCGTTGTTTGCCACAATGTCGCAGATCACTGAAAAATTACTGACAGAGATACAACGCTTAAAGTTGTCAAGGGAAAAACCTCGGTCTGTAATTGCATTATGCAATAATGTTCTCGTTCCCGAATACGGCTCTCTGACCACAATGTCCTTTGAAAAAATATCTTCAAGGGT
>JAFQTO010000033.1 GCA_017408985.1 Clostridia bacterium | reverse complement strand
CCCCCCCCCTGTGTCCGAATAAAAAAAGACAGAGAAATATCTCTGTCTTTTTTGCGTATAAGCGGTGTTATACGGTGTATTTAACGATGGGGTTTCTTGCCGCGGTGGTCTCGTCAAGCCTTGTTACGGGTTTGTTCTGAGGTGCGGCGTGGAGCTTGTCGGGGCAGGTCTTTGCCTCTTCGGCTATCTGCAGAAGCGCATCGGCAAACTCGGCGAGGGTCTCTAGTGCTTCCGTCTCGGTAGGCTCTATCATCATAGCCTCGTGAACGATGAGGGGAAAGTAGACCGTGGGAGGATGATAACCCATCTCAATAAGCCTCTTTGCCATATCCAGAGTGGATACGCCGTTTTCGTCCTTCTGCTTCTGACCGGACAGGACGAACTCATGCATGCACTTGCCGTCGCCGTAGGGCAGGTCAAATGCGGGGGTCAGGCGCTTGAGCAGGTAGTTTGCGTTGGCAACGGCTGTGGTGGAGACCTCGTCCAGACCCTCGGCACCAAGCGCGAGGATGTAAGCGTAGGCCTTTATCAGCACGCCGAAGTTGCCGTAGTAGGAGCGCACCTTGCCTATTGACAGGGGATCCTTCTCCTCAAAATAATATCTGCCGTCCTTGCAGCCTACCAGAGGATAGGGCAGGAAGGACACCAGCTTTTCCACAACGCCCACGGGGCCGCTGCCGGGACCGCCGCCGCCGTGAGGGGTGCCGAAGGTCTTGTGCAGATTGAGATGCACCACGTCAAAGCCCATCATGGAGGGAGTGGTCTTGCAGAGGATAGCGTTGGAGTTTGCTCCGTCGTAGTAGAGCAGACCGCCTGCGGCGTGTACCATCTCGGCCGCCTTGACGATGTCCTTTTCAAACAGACCCAGAGTGCTGGGATTGGTCAGCATCATACCTGCGGTATCCTCACCCAGAGCAGCTGCAAGAGCATCAAGATCCAGCAGACCGTCGGGACCCGACTTGATGGTCTTTATGGTGAAGCCTGCAATAGCGGCGGAGGCAGGGTTGGTGCCGTGAGAGGAGTCGGGAACGATGATGACCTTGCGCTTGTGGTCACCTCTGGAGCGGTGATAAGCGGCGATGATCATCAGACCGGTCAGCTCACCGTGAGCGCCTGCGGCAGGCTGGAGGCTGAAACGGCTCATACCCAGTACCGAGGACAGAGCACGCTCAAGTCCGTAGTACATCTCCAGAGCGCCCTGAGCGTCCTCCTCGTCCTGCAGAGGATGCATCTCGGCAAAACCTGCGAGACGGGACAGATCCTCGTTTATTTTGGGATTGTACTTCATAGTGCAGGAACCGAGGGGATAGAAGCCCGTATCCAGCGCAAAGTTCAGCTGAGACAGATTGGTAAAATGTCTGACAACGTCCACCTCGCCGCACTCGGGCAGAACGGGAGGAGCGGTACGAAGATTGTTTTCGCCCAGAACGGAAGCAAGGCTGACTTCGGGCACGTCACACTTGGGAAAACGGAATGCTCTGCGGCCTTTGCCGCCCATTTCAAATATCAGCTTGCTCATACTCTCGCCACCCTTTCTGCAAAGGCGTCTATCTCAGCCTTGGTGCGTTTTTCGGTAACGGCAAACAGCATACATCCCTCAAGCTCGGGATACTGTTTGCCAAGATCATAACCGCCTATGAAGCCGGCTTCTTTTGCAGCCGCGTTGATCTCGGCAGGGGATGCCTTACACTTAACGGCAAACTCGCGGAAGAAGGGCGAGCCGAATACCCGCTCAAACTTGCCGGTCTCAAGGAGCTTTTCCATCAGGTAGGCGCTCTTCTGCACAGACTGGGATGCGCACTCGCAGAGACCCTCGGGGCCGACAAGGGACAGATAAACGGTAGTAGCCAGCGCGCAGAGAGCCTGATTGGAGCAGATGTTGGAGGTGGCCTTTTCGCGGCGGATGTGCTGTTCGCGTGCCTGCAGGGTCAGTACGAATGCACGTCTGCCCTCGGTATCCACGGTCTGACCTACAATTCTGCCGGGCAGGCGGCGCATAAGAGCAGCCTTGACAGCCATATATCCGCAGTAGGGGCCGCCGAAGGACATCTTGAGTCCCAGAGGCTGTGTCTCGCCGAATGCGATGTCAAAGGCGCACTCGCCGGGGGTCTTGAGCAGAGCAAGAGACATAGGATCGGCGCATACGGCAACCAGCGCGCCGCCTGCGTGGGCGGTTTCAGCTACAGCAGACAGATCCTCGATAACACCGAAGAAGTTAGGGCTCTGTACGATAACTGCGGCGGCATCCTTGGTGTCACCCAGCTGAACCTTGCCGTCTGCACCGTAAGGCGCGGTGACTATCTCGATACCCGAGAACTGAGCGTAGGTGGCTATGACCTCGCGCAGCTGGGGATTGACGGAGGACGCTACGATGACCTTTTTGCGGCGGGTCTGGGTCGATGCCATCATCATAGCTTCGGCGGCAGCCATACCTGCATCGTACAGCGATGCGTTGGATACGTCCATACCGGTCAGATTGCAGATCATCGTCTGATACTCGAATATAGCGGTCAGAGTACCCTGACTTATCTCAGGCTGATAGGGGGTGTAAGCGGTGTAGAACTCCTGACGGGAGAGGACGTGATCGATAACAGCGGGAACGTAGTGATCGTACACGCCCGCGCCCAAAAAAGACGGGCACAATCCGGCAGGGCGGTTCTTTGCTGCCAGAGACGAGAAATACGAGACCAGCTCGCTTTCGGTCATAGCGTCGGGCAGCTGAGGCAGAGATGCAAGGCGTGAGCCCTCGGGTATGCAGTCGAACAGACTGCGTACGTCATCAATACCGACCGAGCGGAGCATCTCGGAGCGCTCGGCTTTGGTCTGAGGAATATAACCCATAGCCTTATTGCTTGCAGAACGCGTCGTAGGCTTCTGCGCTCATAAGTCCGTCAAGCTCGCTTGAGTCGCTCATCTCGATGGCGAACAGCCAGCAGCCGTAGGGATCGGCGTTGATCTTTTCGGGCTCGTCGCACAGCTCGGAGTTGACCTTGATAACTGTACCGGATACGGGTGTATAAACGTCACTTGCTGCCTTGACGCTCTCCAGAACGGCAACAGCGTCGCCTGCGCTTACTACCGTGTCGGCAGCGCCGCAGTCAGCGTAGACCAGATCGCCCAGAGCGTCCTGTGCATGGTCGGAAACTCCGATATAAGCGATATTGCCGTCAACTTTTACCCACTCGTGCTCGTTGGAATAATACAGACCTTCGATTACCTTTGCCATAATTTTTACCTCCGTTAAATGATTGTTATTTTGATTTGATTATTTGGCTTTTTTGTAGAAAGGGGTCGGGATAACAGCGGCAGGCTCCTGCTTGCCTCTTACCTCAATGGTAAAAGCCGCATCATCGGGAGTATCTGCCGAGATCAGAGCCAGCGCAAGGTTCTTGCCGGTGGAAGGCGAGGGAGAACCGGTGGTCACATATCCCACCTCAACGCCGTTTGCAAATACCTTGAAGTCCTTTCTTGCAACGCCTCTGCCCAAAAACTCCAGACCGATCTGCTTGCGTGCGGGTGCATTCAGAAGTGCCTCTCTGCCGATAAACTCGCCCTTGTCAGGCTTTACGAAGATGCCGAGATTGGCCTCAAGAGGTGTGATCTCGTCGCTTATCTCGTGACCGTACAGGGGCAGGCAGGCTTCAAAACGCAGGGTGTCGCGTGCGCCCAGACCTGCGGGTTTTGCGCCGTTTTCAAGAAGCAGACGCCATACCTCAACTGCCTTGTCTGCGGGCATATAGATCTCAAAACCGCCCGAGCCGGTGTAGCCGGTCTTGGAGATGAGACACTCAGCGCCAAGAAGCTGATACTTGCCCGCGCCGAAGAACTTGAGCTTATTTGCGCTGTCCAGACCGATCTTGGTCATTATCTCGGCGGCGCCGGGACCCTGCAGGGCTATCTGACCCCACAGATGGGATACGTGGGTGACCTTGATGCCTGCGGGTGCGTGAGAAGCTATCCACTCATAGTCCTTGTCGTCGTTTGCGGCGTTGACAACGATAAAGATGTTGCCGTTTTCCCAGGGATAAACGATAAGATCGTCAACGCAGGTGCCGTTTTCGTAGCAGAGAGGGGAGTATACGGCGCGTCCCGTGTTTATCTTTGCGATATCGTTGGTCACAAGACCCTGAACGAAATCGTAAGCGCCTTCGCCCTCAACAAGGATCTCGCCCATATGGGATACGTCAAAAACGGTTGCTTCGTTACGGGTGGCGTTATGCTCGGCAATTATGCCGGTGGGGTACTGAACGGGCAGATACCAGCCGCAGAAATCGACCATCTTGCCGCCCAGCGCTTCGTGCTCCGCGCACAGGGGTGTTTTTTTAGGTTCGGACATTTTTGTTCGCCTCCTGTTATGATTAAGACAATAAAAGCGACCCTTTTGTGACAAATGTCATAAAAGGGTCGCAAAACTCCGTTGGTTTACCTGAGAGATTCCGCACTGAGCGTTGCTCCTTCGGCGACTTATATAAAGTCTTTTCAGAGGACGGTCAGCCTGCGGTCCTTTTGCCTGAAAGTTTCGCTCCGTACCTTGCCCACAGTACGGAGCTTGCATCTTCGGCGGCGTCAACAGCGCACTCTCCCGCAAGCGTCATTCCGATATTGGTTTGTAGTTCTATACTATATTAAAAAAACGCAAAAGTCAATATTTTTCAAGCAGTTCGCGCTTGATATCCCAAAGTTTCTGTGACAGGTCAACGTAGTAGGGGTGGGGATTCTCAAAGCGCACGACCTCGCTCCACAGCATAGCCGTCTTTTCCCTGCAGTTTTTGCGGATAGTCTCGATATCGGGCAGATCGTATACCAGCTTGCCTTTCTCGAACAGAGGCACCAGCAGAGGCTGTGCGTCAAAATCGATGAGGGTACGCTTTTTCCAGGTGTGGGTGGGGTCGAATATGGTGTAGGGCTTGCTCGTGTCGATGATCTCGTCACGGAGGGTCAGCACGTCTGCGATATACTTGCCGTCCTCGTGATTGGTCAGACGCCATACCTGCTTGAAGTGTGGAGTGGTGATCTTCTCCACGTTCTCGCTGACCTTGATCTTGGGGATTATGTTGCCCTGCTTATCTTCAAGCGCCGCCAGCTTGTAAACGCCGCCGAACACCGGCTCGCTCTTGGAGGTTATCAGCCTTTCACCGATGCCGAAGCTGTCAATGCACGCGCCCTGGGCGATAAGATCGCGGATAAGATGCTCGTCAAGAGAGTTGGATGCGGTTATCATGCAGTCCTGCATACCTGCCTCGTCCAGCATCTCACGGGTGCGCTTGCTGAGATATGCTATATCGCCCGAGTCAATGCGTACGCCCTTGAGGCGCTTGCCCATAGGCTCAAGCACTTCCTTTGCCATCTTGATGGCGTTGGGCACGCCCGAACGCAGTACGTTGTAGGTATCGACCAGCAGTACGCAGGAATCGGGGTATACGGTTGCGTATGCCTTGAACGCCTCATACTCGCTGTCGAACATCTGCACCCAGCTGTGTGCCATAGTACCCACCGCAGGCACGCCGTACTGTCTGTCGGACAGCACGCAGGCTGTGCCCGAAGCACCCGCTATATATGCGGCGCGCGCACCCAGTACCGCACCGTCGGCGCCCTGGGCTCTGCGGGAGCCGAATTCCATAACAGCCCTGCCGTTTGCCGCGCGGACTATGCGGCTGGATTTGGTGGCGATAAGGCTCTGATGGTTGATGGTAAGCAGCACCATAGTCTCAATAAACTGAGCCTGCATAACGGGGCCGCGGACGGTGACCAGAGGCTCACCGGGGAATACGGGAGTACCCTCGGGAATAGCCCATACGTCGCACTCAAACTTAAAGTTGCGGATGTATTCCAAAAACTCCTCGCAGAAGCAGCCCTTGCTCTTCAGATATTCTATGTCCTCATCGGTAAATGTGAGGTTGTTGAGATAATTGCACAGCTGCTCCACACCTGCCATGATGGCATAGCCGCCCTTGTCGGGGATGCGCCTGAAAAACATATCAAAATACGCTATTCTGTCAGCCAGTCCGTTTTTCAGGTAACCGTTCGCCATTGTAAACTCGTAGAAGTCAGTAAGCATCGTCAGGTTTCTGTCTGTCATTTTACATTCCTCCTTGTTTGCGATCAGTAGACAAAAGACTCTTTTGCTGATTTGATGCAAACAAATAGTTTTGATATTACTCTCAGTTTATTATATCACTTTTGAAAAATTTTGCAATAACCCTTGACAATTAAGGCTCGAAGTGCTATGATTAGCTCAATTTTTTCAACTGTGAGGTTTGGATATGAACTACGTAAGTACACGCAACAGAGCACATTCAACCGACGCACAAGGGGCAATTCTCAGAGGAACGGCACCTGACGGCGGTCTGTTTACAATGGACATTCTGCCCGTTTTCTGGCAGGATGATATACAAACCGTATGTACCATGACATACCCTCAGGCGGCAGCCTATATACTCAAAAAATACCTTCCCGGTTACCCTGAACGCGATCTTGAGAATTTTTGCCGTCAGGCGTACTCCACCTTCGCAAGCGAGGATGTAGCACCGCTCAAAAAGGTTGAGGGCAACATCTACTCTCTTGAGCTGTTCCACGGCAAGACCTGCGCCTTCAAGGACGTGGCTCTGCAGCTGCTTCCTTATCTGCTGGTCTACGCGGCAAAAAACGCAGGCGGTGTCAATGAGACGGTCATTCTCACCGCCACCTCGGGCGACACGGGCAAAGCCGCGCTGGAGGCGTTCTCCGATATCGAGGGTACAAGCATCGGCGTGTTTTATCCCCACGGCGGTGTATCCGACGTTCAGCGTCGGCAGATGACCACCCAGCAGGGCGGCAACGTGCAGGTCTTTGCCATCGAGGGCAATTTTGACGATGCACAGAGCGGCGTCAAGGCGATCTTCGCAGACAAAGAGCTGCGCGAGCGGTTTATGGAGCAGGGAATAGCTCTGTCCAGCGCCAACTCTATCAACTGGGGCAGGCTTGCTCCCCAGATAGTTTATTATTTCTGGGCGTATACCCGACTGCTCAACAGCGGCGAGCTCAGAATGGGGGAAAAAATGGACGTCTGCGTGCCTACGGGTAATTTCGGCAATATCCTTGCCGCTTTTATTGCCAAAAAGAGCGGTCTGCCCATAGAGCGTATTATATGCGCCTCCAATGCCAATAATGTGCTTACAGACTTCTTTAACAGCGGCGTTTACGACCGCAGGCGTGAGCTTCTCAGGACCGAGTCTCCCTCTATGGATATCCTGCTGTCATCCAACCTTGAGCGCCTGCTGTATATGCTGGGCGGCGACGAGCTGACCGCATATCTTATGGCACAGCTCAAAGAATCGGGCAGATTTGAAGCTCCCGCCGATCTGCGCAAAAAGCTCCTTGACGCATCTTTCAGCGCCTTCTGCGCCAATGACGAGGATGCCAAAAATCAGATAAGAGAGACATGGGAAAACAGCGGGTATCTGCTTGATACCCATACTGCGGTAGCCTTCTGCGCCGCAAAAAAAGCCGGTACCGACCGGCGCCCCATGGTGGTCGCCGCCACCGCCTCACCCTTCAAGTTTGCTCCCGCAGTGCTTGACGCGCTGACGGGCGAAAAAGCTCCCGACGGCGAGCAGTCCCTCAGACGTCTTGAGGAGCTTACGGGCATCAAAGCGCCCAAACAGCTTCTTGAGCTGTTCTCCCGACAGGAGAGATTCAACGAGGTCATACCCAAAGATCAGATGGCACACTTTGCCGAGAAATGGATATTGAAAAAATGAAGTACGTTATATTTTTAGCCGACGGAATGGCAGACCTGCCACTAAGTGAGCTTGACGATCATACTCCCCTTGAGGCGGCAAATCACCCTGCCCTTGACCGCTTGGCAAGAAACGGCGTTTTCGGTCTTGCCAGAACCGTGCCCGACGGTATGCCCGCAGGCAGCGATACAGCCAATCTGTCGGTGTTCGGCTATGACCCCACCGTATGCTATTCGGGCCGCTCGCCCCTTGAGGCTGTCAGTATGGGCATAGACCTCAAACCTACCGACGTGACCTACAGATGCAATCTGGTCACCCTCTCCGATGCCGAGAACATCGAGGATGCGGTTATGATGGATTACAGCGCAGGGGAGATCGACTCGCACAGCGCCCGTGAGCTTATCGAGTGGGTACAGCAGGAACTTGAGTGCGAGGGAGTCAGACTTTATCCCGGAGTGTCCTACCGCAACTGCCTGCTTATCCCCAACGGCGAATTGGGCGGTGAGCAGACCCCACCTCACGATCTGTCCCTCAAGCCTGTCAGAGGCAAACTTCCCAAAGGCGCAAACAGCGACGTCCTCAGACGGATCAGCAAGTGGTCGTACTCACAGCTGAAGAACCACCCCATCAACCGCTGGCGTGCCAAGTACAACAAGCCTCTTGCCAATTGTCTGTGGTTCTGGGGCGAGGGCGTAAGGCCCGATATGGAGACCTACAGCCGGAAGTTCGGTATACAGAAGGGCGCGGTCATCTCCGCCGTTGACCTTATCCAGGGCATCGGCAAGTGCGCTGGACTGGATGTTATCAAGGTAGATGGCGCCACGGGCAACTATACCACCGATTTTGCCGCCAAGGGCAGAGCGGCTATAGATGCTTTCAAAAACGGTGCCGAGTTCGTGTATATCCATATAGAAGCTCCCGACGAGTGCGGTCATCACGGTCAGGTGACCGAAAAGGTCTGGAGCATCGAGCAGATAGACGAGAAGATCGTCGCTCCCGTCCTTGAATATCTGGACACCGCGGGCGAGACCTACGCCGCGCTGGCTATGCCCGACCATCCCACACCCATCTGCATCAGGACCCACTCTCCTGAGCCGGTGCCCTTTGCGCTGTATTTCAGCGACGGAAGATGCGCTCCCTCGGGCGCGGAAAGCTACAGCGAAAAGAACGCCGCTCAAACGGGCGTGTTCGAGCCCTGCGCCCACCGCCTGATGGAAAAAATGACGAAGAAAATATGAATATGCGAGAAGCCCCGTTCTGTCTTGTGACAGAACGGGGCTTCTCTTGGGGAAAGAAAAAAGAGAAAAGTAAAGATTGGCAAATGCGTACCTTACCTGCAGCCTGTCTGCTTGCCCAGCTTGTCCATCCGCGCATCCAGCTCTGCGCTGAGAAGGGCACACCTAAGCAGTTCCTGCGCCATTTCCTCGGTAAAAGGTGTGTCTTTTTTGTAGCACATCTGATGTTCCAGACTTGCCCACGAATCCATGGATATGGTGCGAAGCTGGACCTCCACGCGCATGACCTTCTTTTCACGTGCAAGGAATATAGGCACAGTCACGATAAGATGCAGACTGCGGTAACCGTTAGGCTTGGGGTTTTGGATGTAGTCTTTGCGCCTAATGAGGATAATATCGTCCTGCTTGAGCAGCGCATCGGCAAGCATATACACGTCGCTGGGAAAAGCGCATATCACCCTCACGCCCGCAACATCGGAGATGTTTTCTTCCAGCGACTGCAGAGTTACGGTCTTGCCCAGTCTGTGCAGCTTGTCGACGATGCTGTAAGGCTCTTTGAGCCTCGTCCTGATGCTGAGTATTGGGTTGCGTTCCAGCTTGAGTGAATGCTCTACGTTGAGTACGTTGAACTTGGTCTCGACCGCCATCATGGCACACTTGTAGTATGCCATCAGCACGGCAAAATCCCTGCCGTTGACCTTTGCCCATTCAAGCATCTCGGGACTTAAAAGGGTGTCAAGCCTGCTTTCCTGTACTGTGTTGATTTCACTCATAACAAAACTCCTTTACCTGATATTATGATACCCGATAAAGGAGCCGATTTCATCACCAAAAAGTGACACATGTATGAACTTTTTGCAAACTGCGCTTATTCCATAATCACCCTGACTTCGCCCGAGTCAAGGGCAGTCTCAGCGCCAAGAGCATCCTGCACCACAAGCCTGCCCATAGCATCAATATCCACGGCTTTTGCGCGGTGCTCGGTACCGCCTTTTAAGTAGAGTATTTCTTTGCCGAGCAGTATACTGCGGCGGCGGTATTCAGGCATAAAACCGCGGCTTTTGCCGAAAACCATGTCAAACAGCTCAAGAGCAACCGCGGCGGCAAGCTCCGACAGATCCGCGGTTTTGCCCAGACTGCCCGCCTGCTTAAGTTCGGGCGGAAATACCTGCGTGCTGACGTTGATGCCGATGCCCACTATAACTCTGTTTGGCTGCCCCTCTGTGAGTATGCCCGCCACCTTTTTGCCGTTTATATACAGATCGTTGATCCACTTGATACCCGCGCTTATGCCGCACAGCCTTTCTATTGCCCTTGCCCCGGCCACAGCGGCGGCGGCAGTCAGCGAAAACTCAAAAGCCTCCTTGGGCGTTATGGGCAAAATCAGCGACATATACAGCCCCGTACCCTCAGGGGAGTAGAAGCTCCTGCCCAGTCTGCCTCGCCCTGCGGTCTGACTGCGGGCGCAAATGATGCCAAAAGAAAAGTCTTCCGTATCCTTTGCCCGCGTGTTTGTGGAGTCCACGGTATCAAAAACCCGAACGTAAGCCTCGGGATATTTTGCGTGTATGAGATTTTCGAGCTTTTCGGCATTGAGCATAGTTTCACCACCTTACGTTGATTATAGCTAATATTGCAGATAAAATCAACGGCTTGCCGTTGCATATAATCAATGCAACGCATTGTATATCATCAAGCCGCAGGGTATACACCTTCGGTGATGATATACGCCTTCGGTGATGATATATACGCTGGCGCGTGATGATATACCAAGCCTGCGGCTTGAATAAAAAAAGAACGAAGCCACTGCTTCGTTCTTTTTTGGAGCGGATTACGAGACTCGAACTCGCTACCTCCACCTTGGCAAGGTGGCGCTCTACCAGATGAGCTAAATCCGCATCAACAGTATTGGATTATACACGAACTTTGCTTGTTTGTCAACAGTTTTTCAAAAAATATTTTTTGGATATTGAAAAAGTTTATCGTATATTATAGAATGTAAAAAAGACTTGTTGGGGAGATGAACGTATATGCAGAGAACGGACAAGATCAATTATTATCTCGATATTGCACAGACCGTACTGGAGCGCGGTACCTGCCTGCGCCGCAACGTAGGCGCTATCATAGTCAAAAACGACGTTATCATATCCACGGGCTACGCGGGCGCACCCAGAGGCAGAGCAAACTGCACCGATCTGGGATATTGCCGCAGAGTCCAGCTTGGTATCCCCTCGGGTCAGCGCTATGAGCTTTGCCGCAGCGTCCACGCTGAAGCCAACTGCATCATTGCCGCCTCCAGAGACGAAATGCTGGGCGCCACCCTCTATCTTGCAATGGTGGATGCGCAGACGGGGGAGATAGTCCCCTCGGCAAGCCCCTGCAGTATGTGCCGCCGCCTGATAATCAACGCAGGCATCGACGAGGTCATCGTCCGTACCGGCAAGACCGAGTATAAGCGCTTTGCCGTATCCGACTGGATAGATAACGACGACACCCTGCCTGAGGAAAAAGACGAATACCACGGCGACAAGAAATAAGCTTAATACATAATCTAAACCTCCGTCCGAACATCCTCGGACGGAGGTTTTTGCGCTTTTATATGGTGAATCCAAACTGCACTCCCATAGCAGTATTGCGTACAAGACACGCACCGCCGTGAAGATGCACGATGTTCTTGACTATAGCAAGTCCCAGTCCCGTACCCGCACTTGAGCGCGACTCATCCGTGCGGTAAAAAGCGTCCCAGACCTTGCTCAATGCGTCTTTGCTCATCGGCTCACTTTCATTCTCCACTGTGAAGCTTACACCGCTTTTGTCATTGAGCACTCTGACGATGATCTTTCCGCCCTGCGGAGTGTATTTTATTGCGTTGCTTGCCAGATTCTCCACCGCCTGAGTGATGCGCGCACGGTCTGCATTGAACTCAAAATCTTTCGGGAACACGTATTCTATGCTCAGCTCCTTTTCCTGAGCCAGCATATCCAGCCGCCCGAAAACTTCTTTCGTCACCTTAATCAGTGAGAACGGCTCGCGGCTCAGCTTGACCCTGCCTGCTTCCAGCCTTGACAGATCAAGCATCTGCAAAACCATAAGGTCGGTGCGCTGTGCCTCGGACAGTATGACGTCCAGATATTTGTCCCGTTTGTCCTCGGCGATATGCTCCTTTATGCCCTCGGCATAGCTGTGTATGACCGCAAGGGGAGTCTTGAGCTCGTGAGCAATATCCGATACCATCCGTCGGCGGTTTTCCTCGGCTGTCCTGGCATAATCCAGAGCCGAGTTAAGTCTGGCTATCTCGTCTATGTATTGCTGCTGAATATTTTTGCTGTTTTCAAACCCGTTTTGCAGAGTCAGGCTTTCGCGCCATCTGCGCGACGGATAGGGGACGATGTCGGCATAAGGCTCGGTACTCATCAAAGCCTGCCCCACCGCACGTGCAGGCTTTACAAGATGTCGCCTGATGATCAGGCATACCAAAGCCGCCAGTACAAGGGTAATCGCAAACGTGGCTTGGTACACGCCTTTCAAAGCCTTTACAGCCGCAAGTTTTGGCGTGCAGTACACCAGAAACAGTCCGAAATAATTCAGCTGACCGTTTGCATAATAAGGGTTGGTCTCGGAGTGACTTTGTTTATCGCCCGCCGTATAGCTGTAATATACGCTGGGAATTATAGTTGCCTTGCCGTATGTGTAGCTGCTTTGTGTGATAGCCCTTGAGCTTTCGGCAAGCTGCGGACCAAGTGTCTGTGCAAGCTCGAGCAGGTTTTCGTATTTTTCGCCCATATAAGTAAAACTCGGCGAGGGATTTGCCACACAGTTCCGAAAACTGTCGGCATAGACAGTCACGGTTTCCGCCCCGTCTGTCTGCGCACCGGAATCTTCATACACGGTATGCCACGGAAGATCATAGACGCGGGCAACGTGCCAGACCTTGTTTACCTCGCTGTCCATTTCTCTGTAATAGTCGTTCTTATCAATGTACTGTATCTTTACGGGAATAAACTCGGTGTCTTTGTAATGTCCCTCCAACCTCAGCGCCGCCGCAATTGAGCTTAATGAGCTTTCCTGTGTTTCTTCGCTTAGTTTGTCACGGTCGAAGGGTACCTTTATATATTTGCCGTCGGGATAATGCACCGAGTCCAGACTGTTCCACTCTTCCTCGGTGATGCAGCTGAAATATAAAAAGTCCTCGTCACTGTTTGCCATCATATTTCCCTCGCTGTCAAAAACCGCGTAGAGATAATTGCAAACGTCTTTGTAGGCAACCGTACCCGATAAAGCCTTTGCAAACGGAATGTCGCCTGCTTCGTAAAACTCGTTCCCGGTACCGTATGATTTACCGTGGGACGCCAACGCAAGCGTTTCCCATATACGGCTGAGTGCATAGTTCTCGGTGGTTTCATCCAGTTCCTTTATGTAATCCTCGTATAGACTGAGATGTGTGGTCAGGCTTCTTGCAAAGGTGCTGTAGTTTTCTGTAAACGGCTTTGTCGCATAGCCTGCAACTACCTCCGTCAAGCAGTACATCCCCACGCCCCATACCGCCAGCATAGACAGGGCGACAAGCAGGCAGATGACCGTCATAGAGCGGGGCGGAGATTTTTCACGGGTTTTCCTCATCTTTTTCATATTCACCCCTCCATTTTGTAGCCTGCCTTGATGACAGTTTTTATACAGTCTGCCGATTTGCCCAGCTTTTCACGCAGGCGCTTTATGTGGCTGTCAACGGCGCGGTCCTCACCCTCGTAATCGTAGCCCCAGCATTTTACCAGAAGCTGCTCACGGCTGAGTACGATATTCTTGTTCTGCATCAGACACTTGAGCAGGGCAAACTCCTTCGGCGTGAGCATAACCTCGTTTTTGCCCGCAAATACCCTGCGCGTGCTTATCTCAAGAGTGATGTCGGCGCATACTATGCGGTCGCTGTGTATGACCCTTCGCTGATTGCGTTTTATCAGCGCTTCGGTCTTGGCGTACAGCACCGACAGAGAGAACGGCTTTGTTACGTAATCGTCAGCGCCCAGCTCATACCCGAGCAGCTTGTCCTCCTCATCCGACAGCGCGGTAAGGAATATTATCGGCACGTCGCTGTGCTGTCTGAGCGCGCGGCAGACCGACAGCCCGTCAAGCTCGGGCATCATAATGTCAAGCAGCACGGCATCAAACTCCTGCCCCTCGGCTGTTTTGAGCGCTTCTGCACCGTTGCAGGCAGGGCAGGGCAGGTCACCGCGACTTATGAACAGGTCGCACAGTACCTCACGCAGTTTTGGCTCGTCCTCGACGATAAGTATTCTGTAATTCATACTTTTTTCCTCCCTTTGCCTGCATTATACTGTGCCGATATGTATTCTCTGTGTCATTTTGGCATTATTATAACATATTTTTAACTAAAAAAACGGATACCCCGTCTTTTTGGGGTATCCGTTTTGTACTCAGCAGCGGTTTTTGCCGCCGAACTTGTCTTTTGCTCTCAGCTGATTGTCCAGTATCCTCTTGCGCAGGCGCAGGGAAGTGGGAGTGACTTCAATCAGCTCATCGTCAGCGATAAACTCGATGCACTTTTCCAGACTCATCTGACGGGGCGGGATAAGACGCAAAGCCTCATCCGAGCCCGATGCGCGCATATTGGTAACGTGTTTTTTCTTGCATACGTTTACGTTGATATCCTCGGCTTTGGGTGACATACCGACTATCATACCCTCGTAGACCTTGACGCCCGCGCCGATGAACAGCGCACCGCGCTCCTGCGCGTTGTACAGACCGTAGGTGACCGCCTCGCCCGTCTCAAACGCCACGAGTGCGCCCGTGCTTCTGCCGGGTATATCGCCCTTGTAGGGAACGTAGCTGTCAAACACGGTGTTCATAACGCCCTCGCCCCGTGTGTCGGTAAGAAACTCGTTTCTGTAGCCGAACAGACCTCTGGAAGGCACCAGATACTCAAGACGCATAACGTCGCCGTAGGGGGTCATCTGCACAAGCTCGCCCTTGCGGGAACCGAGCTTCTCCATAACCGCGCCCACGTAGTCAGAGGGCACGTCGCAGATGAATCTCTCCACGGGCTCCAGCTTTTCGCCGTTTTCTTCCTTGAACAGCACCTTGGGCGCACCTACCATAAACTCATATCCTTCGCGCCGCATAGTCTCTATCAGTATGGACAGATGCATCTCGCCTCTGCCCGACACCCTGAAGCTCTCGGTGGAGTCGGTCTCGGTAACGCGGAGTGACACGTCCTTCAAAAGCTCGCGCATCAGTCTGTCGCGGAGGTGACGGGAGGTGACGAACTTGCCCTCTCTGCCTGCAAAGGGCGAGTTGTTTACAGAGAATGTCATCTCCACCGTAGGCTCGGAAATCTTGACAAAAGGCAGAGCCTCAGGCGCATCGACGGCGCAGATGGTGTCGCCTATGGTGATATCGGCAATACCCGATACGCAGACGATGTCACCGCTTTTTGCGCTCTCGACGGGTACACGCTCAAGTCCGTCTATCTGATAGAGGTTGACCGCCTTGGAGCGATAGGGTGCGTGGGCGTTGTGATACTCGCAGATAATAATATCGCTGTTCTTCTGCAATATGCCCCGCTCTATCTTGCCTATACACACTCTGCCCACGTACTCGTTGTAGTCGATGGAGGAGATAAGCAGCTGCGCGGGGCCTTCCTTGTATTCGGGGGGATCGATATGCTCGAGGATCGTATCAAGCAGAGGAAGCAGGTTCTCGTGAGGGCCTTCGGGAGAGAGGGAAGCAGTACCGTTTCTGCCCGAACAGAACAGAACGGGGCTGTTCAGCTGATCGTCGCTGGCGTTGAGGCTGATAAGCAGATCGAGCACCTCGTCAATGACTCCGTCGATGCGTGCGTCGGGACGGTCTATCTTGTTGATGACAACGATTACCTTGTGACCTAATTCAAGTGCCTTCTGCAGCACGAATCTTGTCTGGGGCATAGGACCCTCGGCGGCGTCCACCAGCAGGATAACGCCGTTGACCATCTTCAGCACGCGCTCCACCTCACCGCCGAAATCGGCGTGACCGGGAGTGTCGATGACGTTTATCTTGACGTCCTTGTATGCGATAGCCGTGTTCTTTGCCAGAATGGTGATGCCGCGCTCACGCTCTAAGTCGTTGCTGTCCATAACACGGTCGGCAACTACCTGATTCTCTCTGAAAACGCCGCTCTGCTTGAGCATTTCGTCAACCAGCGTGGTCTTGCCGTGGTCAACGTGCGCCACTATTGCAATATTTCTCAAATCCTCACGAACCACAATAATACCTCATTTCAATAGCTTATTTGCCAAAAATATATTTTACTCCACTGCGGGTGCTTTTGTCAAATATATATTTGTTGCTCTGCACTGCAAAAAATGCTAAAATAAAATTGTAAAAAAGTGTGAGATATTACGATAAAAGTTGTCTGTATAGTTAAAGAACAAAAAAGGCAGGTGAAGCCGATGGACGACAGAGATATAATACAGCTGTTTCTTGCGCGGGATGAGCAGGCGATACCCGAAACCGCCAAAAAATACGGGGGCTACTGCGTAGCTATCGCCCAAAACATACTCGCCAGCCGTCAGGATGTTGAAGAATGCCTGAGTGACGCCTACCTGCAGCTGTGGTCGTCGGTGCCGCCCAATATCCCCGACGATCTGAGGGCGTACTTGGGCAAGATAGTACGTAACCTGGCATTTAACCGATACCGCAGTAACGTAGCCGACAAACGGGGCGGGGGAGAGATGCCTGCGGTTCTGGATGAACTGAGTTTTTTGGTGTCGGGCAAAGAAGATGTGGAGCAGGCCGTGAGCAGGCGGGAGCTGGCGGATGCAATCGACGGGTTTTTGGATACTTTGTCTCCCGCCAAACGGGCGATCATGGTCAGCAGGTACTGGTACAGCGACAGTGTCAACGATATAGCCAAGCGGTACAAAATGCGCCCGGGTGCCGTGTCGATGACGCTGAACAGACTCAGGCGCAAGCTTCGGGATTATCTGACGGAGAGGGGTTTTGAACTGTGAATAATGACAATATGTACGATGCTTTCGGCGATATCAGCAGCAAGCATATCGAAGAGGCGAGAGACTACCGCCCGCCGCGCAGTCCTATTTGGGTCAAGCTTGTGGCGCTGCTTGCGTGCGTATTCCTGATATTTACAGCACGTTTTATGATTCAAACAAGTGCGGATATTCGGGATATACTGCACCGCCCCAAGAACTTCAGGGAACTTATTTTGGGCGGAGACCAAGTTATGATGTATGCCGGCACAAAAGTTATGATAGACGGTGTGTCCTACGAATATTGCCCCGAGGCTGTAACGAGTGCTTTCAAGCTAAGGCGTTTTGTGGGAGAGTACATTACCACCAATGAGCAGGGTAAATGGTACACTATTGAAGGTGAGCCTGACTACCGATGGCTCATAAGAAAGGGCAAAAACGGATGGTATTCTTTGTGGGTATATTCGTTTGTTAACCAAGCCGAGGTTCCCAAACTGCCCGACTGATTTCACCACGCAGCATAGCTTTGCAGGATTTTTGAGCCCTGCAAAGCTTTTTTATTATTTTAATATAGGTGTTGAAATCGGGTAAGTTTTTTAGTATATTGTATAAGGAATAATTTTACACAAAAGAAAGTGAGAGACTATGAAAGAACTTGTCAGAATGTTTCTTACCTTTGCGCGGATCGGCGGGCTTACCTTCGGCGGCGGCTACGCTATGCTGCCTATGCTCCAGCGCGAAGTGGTGGAAAAGCACAAATGGGCAACCGAAGAGGAGCTTATGGATTACTACGCCATCGGTCAATGCACTCCCGGCGTTATCGCGGTCAACACCGCAACCTTTATAGGCCGTTCCAAGAGGGGTATCCCCGGTGCGATTTTTGCCACCGCAGGCGTTATTTTCCCTTCTTTCGTCATTATCTGCATCATCGCTGCCGTGCTGTCCAACTTTGCCGACATAGCAGCCGTCAAATACGCTTTTGCAGGCATCCGCGTATGCGTATGCGTGCTTATCTTCAACGCCGTTGTCAAACTGCTCAAAAAATCTGTGGTAGACGTGGTGTCCTGTATTATTTTTCTGGCAGTATGGCTTGTGTCGGTCATATTTGACCTGACGCCCATCGTTATAGTGCCCGTTGCCGCAGTAGTGGGCATCGCAGTTCAGGTATGGAGGTGCAAAAAGAAATGATCTATCTTCAGCTTTTCTGGGAGTTTTTCAAGACCGGACTTTTTGCCGTGGGCGGCGGTATGGCTACCGTGCCCTTCCTCTATGATATAAGCGCACGCACCGGCTGGTTTACTGAGGCACAGCTTGCCGATATGATCGCCGTTGCCGACTCTACCCCCGGCCCTATCGGCGTCAATATGGCGACCTACGTCGGCTACACCAGCGCAGGCTTTTTAGGCTCGCTGATAGCCACCGTCGGCCTTGTTTTGCCTTCGGTCATCGTTGTCCTCATCGTCGCAAAGATCCTGCAGGCTTTCAAAGAGAATTTCTACGTCAAATCAGCGTTCTACGCCCTGCGCCCCGCATCCACGGGCCTTATCGCCGCCGCAGGCTGCACCGTAGCCGCTATCTCGGTGCTCAATCTGCCGCTTTTCCGTGAGACGGGCAACTTCCTCGACGTTCTCAATATCCCCGCACTTATTCTTGCAGCCGTGCTGCTTGTACTGACCAATATCAAACCTCTAAAAAAACTCCACCCCGTAGTTTTCATCGCTTTTTCCGCCGTGGTGGGTATCGTGTTCAAATTCGGTGCGTGACAGATGACCAACAGAGAGTATTTTAAGAGTCTTGTCACTCTGGCGCTTCCCGTAGCTTTGCAGAATCTGCTTGCTACCTGTGCCAATATCGTGGATACCGCAATGGTTGCAGGTCTTGGCAACGCGCAGATAGCCGCAGTAGGCGTTGCCGGCAGATGGGTGTTCTTCCTCAACGTTATCTTCTGGGGGCTTGCCACCGGTACGGGTGCACAGCTGTCCCAGTATTGGGGCGCAGGGGAGGAAAGCAATATGCGCCGCACCCAGATAACGGCTGCTGCTTCCTGCGTGGGACTTGCATCGGTGTTCGCGCTGGCTGCCCTGCTGTTTCCCCGTCAGCTTATTATGCTGTTTAACCGTGAGGCTGAAGTCGTTGCCGCAGGCGCAGAGTATATCCGCATAATTGCCGTGGGTCTTATCTTTTCGGCAGTAGCCTTTGCCTGTTCCACAGCCTACCGCGCCACCGAAAACGTAAGACTGCCCATGTATATCTCGGCGCTGTCGGTCATCACCAACACCGCACTCAACTATATCCTCATATTCGGCAACTTCGGCGCACCTGCGCTGGGGGTCAAGGGTGCGGCGATAGCCACCTGCGTGTCGCTGGTCATGCAGGGTACGATCTTTATCGTTATTGGTATAGTCAAGCGCCATTTCAGCGTTACCTCGCTGTCTGCCATAGGCGACGTAAGCCGCGCTTTTGTCAAAAAATATATGAGCATCTCCCTGCCTGCCGCTCTGAATGAAGCGCTGTGGGGCGGTGGAGTGGTGATATGCGCCGCCATATTCGCCCGTCAGGGCAGCGAGAATTACGCCGCGTACACCATCTACACCTCTCTTGAGAACATCACGTTTATATTCTTTCAGGGACTTGCGGCAGCCACCTCGGTTATGGTTGGCAAATACGTGGGCGGCGGCAGGATAAAGACCGCCTATACCGTTGCTAAGCGCACTATGGTGATCACCCCCATATTGGGCGCGGTCACGGGACTGCTGCTTATTTTGCTCCGCGACCCGCTGCTGATGATGTTCGATATCGAAACCGAGGCGGCACGTCAGACGGTGCGCACCCTGCTGCTTATCTACGGTCTGTGGTTCGGCGTGCGTATGATCAACTATTCGTCGGTGGTCGGCATATTCCGTGCGGGCGGTGACAGCCGCTACGGCGTGTTCGTTGACCTGCTGGGTCAGTATATCAGCTCGGTGCCCTCGGTGCTGTTCGTCACCTACGTACTGCACGTTCCCTTTGTGGTCAGTGTGGCAACTATGCTGGTTATGGACGATATAGTCAAAGCCCCCCTCAACATCCGTCACTTCGTCTCACGCAAATGGATCAAAAAACTTACCCAATCGGGTTATTGCACCGAGGAGGAAACAGAATGCTGAAGAGATTTTTGAGCTACTACAAGCCCCACAAAAAAGTCTTTGCCCTTGATATGCTGGCATCCTTTTTCGTGTCCATCATAGCCGTGGGCTATCCCATCGTCACCCGCAATATGCTCAACGACTTTATCCCCAACAAGCGCTACAGTCTTATCGTGCTGTTCGGCGTGTCCCTGCTGCTTCTCTACGTTGTGCGTATGCTCCTCAACTATTATATCCAGTATCAGGGTCATATGATGGGCGTCAGTATGCTCGTTCAGATGCGCAAAGACCTGTTCGGACACTTGGAAAAACTGCCCTTCAGCTTTTTTGACAAGAACGAAACGGGCAAGATCATGTCCCGTATCACAAATGACCTGACCGATATCAGCGAGCTGGCCCACCACGGCCCCGAAACGGTCATTATCTCAAGCATTTCGGTCATAGTGTCATTTGCATACCTGTCCACCATCAATCTGTGGCTGGCGCTGATCATCTTTGCCTGCGTGCCTCTGCTGGTTGCCGTGTCTATGGTCACCCGCAAGAAGATGATGACAGCATTTCAGGAAAGCCGCAGGAGCATAGCCGAGATAAACGGCACCGTCCAGAGCAGCATCTCTGGAGTCCGAGTGACCAAAGCCTTCACTAACGACCAAAAGGAGATGGAAAAGTTCGAGAAGGGCAACAAGCGCTTCAAAGAAGCCCGCCGCGGTGCATATAAAGCGATGGGTCAGTTCCATTCCTCCACCACCTTTATTACCGATGTGTTCAACGTGGTGGTGCTTATCGCAGGCGGTCTGTTTATGTACGCGGGACATATCAATTTTGCCGACTATTCGGCGTTTATTGTGTCCATCAATCTGTTCCTCAACCCCATCAATACCCTTATCAGGTTTATGGAAATGTTCCAGAACGGTGCGGCAGGCTTTGAGAGATTCGTCGAGATTATGGATATTCCTCCCGAACCCGACAGCGGTACGGTCGAGGTCGACCGTTTTGAGGGCAAGATCGAGTTTGACAATGTCTCCTGCAGCTATGACGGCAACAGAGAGGTTCTCAAGGGAGTAAACATCAGCATTGACAAGGGCGATACCTTTGCACTTGTCGGCCCCTCCGGCGGAGGCAAAACAACTATGTGCCACCTGATTCCGCACTTCTATGACGTGGCAAGCGGCTGTATCAGAATAGACGGTATCGACATCCGCGACATCAAGCTTGCATCTCTGCGACGCAATATCGGTATCGTCCAGCAGGACATCTATCTGTTCAATGCCAGCGTCCGTGACAATATCCTCTACGGCAGACTTGACGCAAGCGAGGAAGAGGTCATCGAAGCCGCCAAGCGCGCCAATATCCACGATTACATTATGTCTATGGAAAACGGCTACGACACCGTTATCGGTGAGCGCGGAGTGCGTCTTTCGGGCGGCCAGAAACAGCGTCTGTGCATAGCCCGCGTATTCCTCAAGAATCCGCCCATCCTTATCCTTGACGAAGCCACCAGCGCCCTCGACAACGCTACCGAGATACTTATCCAGCAGTCCCTGGACGAGCTGTGCGTAGGCAGAACAACACTTGTAGTCGCCCACCGTCTGTCCACTATCAAAAACGCCAACCGCATCGCAGTTGTGTCCGAAGGCGAGATAATAGAGCAGGGCAGCCACCGCGAACTTATCGAAAAAGGCGGCGCCTACGCCGAACTTCACTCCAAACAATTCCGCGAAAACGAAGAAGAATAATAAAATAACACAAAAAAGTCACGCAAAGCATCTTTGCGTGACTTTTTTATTTACCCGTGCTATATTGAGCGTGAGGTGATACCTATGCGCGATATCGGCAGGAACATCAAAACTGCAAGACTGAACCAAGGCTTGACTCAGGATCAGCTTGCCGAAAAGATCCATACCACACGGCAGACCGTTTCCAATTACGAAACGGGAAAAAGCAACCCCGATCTGGATATGCTGATTATTATAGCACGGGCACTTGACTGTGATATCCATAGGCTTATTTACGGTAACAAAGTTGACGAGAGTAAAAAGCGTCGTCTGATATTGACTGCTTTAGCCGCTGTATTTGCCTTGATGTCCGGCTTAATATTTGTATGGTGCTACCCGATAGCTTTAAGAAATTTTCAGACGGGAGACTGGGGAGCACAGATCGCATATTTGCTGATGCTCAAGTGGGCTTTCTTTGTATGTATCGGTTTTGTGTCAGGAGGCATAGTGTCCGGCATTATTGGCCCTCGCTGTAAAAGTACGGATAAACCGAGGGCAATTCGAACATATGTGATAATCATACTGTCAGCTTTTGCGGTGCTGTATGCGGCAGGCATACCGCTGCTGTACGTTGGAGGAGCGGAATTGCCTCTGCTGCAGCGAGCATATACTGCTTTGTACCGCAGTAATGTTATCGTCCCGGGTTTCTTTGCAATAATGGGGATGATGATATCCGTGACGGATTTCAAATACACGGAATAACCAACACTAACACAAAAAGGTCGGCACACGGCGACCTGCGATAAAGCAGGTCTGCCGAACGATGTTTGCCCTTACGGGCAAGTGATGTCGGCTTCGCCTAATGATGTAGCCTTCGGCTGTGATGTTGTGCCTTCGGCACAGTTGGCAAACATCACATCATTGCGACT
>JAFQTO010000003.1 GCA_017408985.1 Clostridia bacterium | reverse complement strand
TGTCCCCGTTCCCCCTGTACTTGTCGCCAACGGCGACATATCGAGTTGCCGCGGCAACATATCGAATTTTGCGACAGCAAAATATATCGAGTTTGAGCGCAAGCTCAAACATATCGACTCCTAACCGATCCGTCGCGCAGCGACACCTTAATTTGTCCGTAGGACAACATCGTTTTTCGCAAAGCGAAAACTCCGTTGTGCACAGCGCACTCCGTTTGCCGCAGGCAACTTCGTTTGTGCCCAAGCACAACCTATCCTGTATCAATCGCTTCGGCGTTGGTAAATACAAAATAATTTTTTAGGAGGCATAAATATGTTTATGCACAAAAGCAAAAAAGGCTTTACCATTGTAGAGCTGGTTATCGTAATTGCGGTCATCGCTATCCTGGCTGCAGTTCTGATCCCCACCTTCTCCAATCTGGTAAAGAAGGCTAATATTGCCAACGATACCGCTCTGGCAAAGAACATTAACACCGCTCTGACCGCCTACAAGGCAACCAACGCCGGCGATATGGAGTTCGAGGATGTTATCGCTGCTGCTCGTGATGCAGGCTACATCATCTCCAATCTGAATCCCACCACTGCAGGCCATTACTTTGTATGGGAAAAGAGCACCAACCAGATCCTGCTGGTTGACGGCGAGAATGCTTACAAGGTAATCTACGCCAATAACGAAAAGTATGCTCCTATCGGTGAAAATTGGTACTTTGCAACCTCCGACAAGACTGCTGCTGCCGCTTTGAAGGCTGATGCTGCACTTGCTAGCGCAAACATCAAGGATATGATAGCAAATGTTGCTGATTTGTCCGCTGCTATTGCTGACGGCGGCGAAGTTTACCTCGACGAGTCCGTTGTTCTGGACAAGGACAACCTTATCATTTTGGACCAAGATAAGGAGATAACTCTTAACTTGGGCACCTCCTCCGTCAACACTAGCGGAATAGTTGAAGACGTAATACCTGTTCAAATTACTTCCGGTAATGTTACTATTAAGGGCGGTATTATTGGTGGCGGAGGCTCTTATGTTGATGAAGATGGTAAAATTGTTTCATCTCCCATTCTGACTGATGAGGGAGCAACAACTGTTCTTGACGGTACAGCTATTAATGTAACCGCCAACAATGGATACCCACTTTTTGCAGGCGAGACTACAACAAAGAATGTTGTAATTAATAGCCAAAATATAGGTGCATATGTAGCTGGAAATGCTGTTGTAACACTTGAAAATACTTCTATTACATCTAATGGACGTGTTGTTTGGTCTTGCAACCTTATTTATACTAACGAAGCAACTAAAGAAACTGGTCATGCAGGTACAGCTCATGCTATATTTAAGAGCGGTACCTATCATGGCGGCAACAACACATGGGCTCCTATAGTTTCTTGTGGTGGAAAGATTACCATCGAAGGCGGAACCTTTACAAGCAATACCGAAGATATTTTCCAATTTAATGGTAGCGGCGAAATCACTGTTAAGGGTGGAACTTTTGCAGGAAAAACACTTTCTCAGCTTGGTAAAACAGGCCTCCAGGCACTCTGTGCAAACGGCACTGTAACCGAAAACGCTGACGGAAGCTTTACAATCAAGAAATAACCTACACACAGCCTGAGCCGAACAGGCTCAGGCTGTACTTTTAAGTCTTCCCCTTGATGGGGAAGGGGGACCGCGTAAGCGGTGGATGAGGTGGAGACCAAACTTTCACCCCATCAGTCTCACTGCGGCTCGGTCATGCCGCAAAAGTAGGGGAGGGTCTATGCGCCCTCCCGCAAGCCTCATAAAATTATAAGGAGAATAATTTATGAAAAAGATGAATCGTAAAGGCTTTACCATTGTAGAGCTTGTTATCGTTATCGCGGTTATCGCAATCCTCGCCGGCGTACTTATTCCCACCTTCAGCGGTATCGTAAAGAAGGCTCAGGATTCCGCTATCCAGCAGGAAGCCGCTGCTCTCTATAAGCAGGCTTATGCTCTCGACCTGTCCGACGGCAAGATGGACGGCAAGGAGAAGGATGTTGCTATCACCAAGGTTGAAGGCACTCAGGTAAAGTACGCTATCGACGCAACTTCCAAGAAGGCAGTTTTCGGTTTCTGCAAGAATGATACCATCGCTGAGTTCGACGGTGCAAAGTGGACTGTTGCTGAGCACAAAGAAGCAGATCATGTAGATACTAAGGGAAATGTACAGGATGATGGCACCGAAACCGGTGACAACATCTGTGACGAGTGCGGTCTGTGCAAGACTCATGTAGACCAGAATCCCGCAGACAATACTGATACTACTGCAGACCAAAAGTGCTATGTATGCGGCGCAGAAATTCCTGCAAACAATCCCTAACCTACAATTTCGTGTAATAACAAAACCACGGTGCGAGAGCACCGTGGTTTTGTGTTTTACGCAGAACGGGGGAGCGCGGGGACGCCCGGGACGCCGACCCCTACAATGGCGGCGCGAAATAGGCTTTACCACGAATATTGCGGGCGGGCGGCAGAGGGCTGCCGCCCCTACGAAAACGGCGGGAGCAAGCCCCCGCCCTACAACGGAGCCACAGAATATGCAAGCGATGATATCAAGTTTCCACCTCATCCACCGCAAGCGGTCCCCCTTCTCCTGCATAGGAGAAGGCTTAAAACCGAGCTCGGAGAAATCGATGGATTTCGCGGATTATACAAGTAACTGACGCGCAGACAGTACCCCAGCGACGCGGGTGCGTCGCAAGGCGAAGCGCGGATTCACTCCGCGCGTGAGCACTAATCAATCGGGGTCCCCGCAAGACCTGTCTTGTGGGGAGAGTACGGCAAGCGGAAGTTACGCAGTAGAAACGCGAAAGGCGCGATTTCGTAAAACATAAAGCTATAAAAAAACCTGCCGATAATTATCGGCAGGTTTTTTATGTTTGTTATCCCTTATACTGTTCAGCGACGTTTTTGCGGATAAGAGCACGGCGGAGCTTGGCTTCGGCAAGCTTCTGGGCGACTTCGTCGTCCTTTTTGCTGTCGAGGATAGCCTGAGCTTTTGCCTGAGCTTTTTCGGCACGGGAGACGTCGATATTTTCCGCCCACTCAAAGGTGGTGGGCACCAGGGTACATTCGCCGTTATTGACGCTGAGCAGACCGCCGATGCAGGCGGCTATTTTGCGCTCACCGCCGGTGACGACGGCTGCGGTACCCATACCCAGAGGCACGACGCAGTTGATATGGCGTGCCATAACAGCCATATCGCCCTCTACGGTACGGACGGTGACCATTTCGGCAGTCCCGTCAAAGATCAGGCCGTCGGGGGTAACTATCTTGAGAGGAAAGCTTGTCATGCTTATGCCTCCTTATTGTATGCCTCTACGACTTCGTCAATGCTGCCCTTGTACAGGAAGTAGGACTCGGGGATATTGTCGTGCATACCCGAAATGATCTCCTTGAAGGAGCGGATGGTCTCTTTGAGGGGAACGTATCTGCCCTGATAACCGGTGAACTGCTCTGCGACTTCGAAGGGCTGGGAGAGGAAGCGCTGAACCTTTCTTGCGCGGTTAACGGTGATCTTGTCCTCTTCGCTCAGCTCGTCCATACCCATAATGGCGATGATGTCCTGCAGCTCCTTGTAGCGCTGGAGGATCTGCTGAACGGCACGGGCGACCTCGTAATGCTCCTGACCCAAAACTTCGGGGGAGAGGATACGGGAGGTGGAGTCCAGAGGATCAACTGCGGGGTAGATACCCAGAGAAGCAATACCACGGTCAAGAACGGTAGTAGCGTCCAGATGGGCGAACGTGGTAGCAGGTGCGGGGTCGGTCAGGTCGTCTGCGGGGACGTAAACAGCCTGAACCGAGGTGATGGAGCCGTTCTTGGTGGAGGTGATACGCTCCTGCAGAGCGCCCATCTCGGTAGCAAGGGTGGGCTGATAACCAACAGCGGAGGGCATACGGCCCAGCAGTGCGGAAACCTCACTACCTGCCTGGGTGAAACGGAAGATGTTGTCGATGAACAGCAGAACGTCCTGATGCTTGACGTCACGGAAGTATTCTGCCATGGTCAGACCGGACAGACCGACGCGCATACGTGCTCCGGGGGGTTCGTTCATCTGACCGTAGACCATTGCGGTCTTGTTGATAACGCCGGACTCGGTCATTTCGCGGTAGAGGTCGTTACCCTCACGGGTACGCTCACCGACACCGGTAAATACCGAGATACCGCCGTGCTGCTTGGCGACGTTATTGATAAGCTCCATGATAAGAACGGTCTTGCCGACGCCTGCGCCGCCGAACAGACCGATCTTACCGCCCTTTGCGTAGGGGCAGATCAGGTCAACGACCTTGATACCTGTTTCAAGTATCTCGGTTGCGGGCTGCTGATCCTCGTAGCTGGGGGCGGGACGGTGGATAGGCCACTTTTCCTCTGTCTGCGGTGCTTCGCCGTTGTCTATGGGCTGGCCCAGCAGATTGAATACTCGGCCCAGGCACTCCTCGCCGACGGGAACACGGATAGCCTCGCCGGTATCGAATGCCTGTGCGCCGCGCTGCAGACCGTCGGTAGAAGCCATAGCGACGCAGCGTACTACGTTGTCGCCGATGTGCTGTGCGACCTCCGCGGTAATCACGGTGTCACCCAGAGGGATCTCGATTGCGTTGAGCAGTTCGGGAAGCTCGTTATCCGCAAAGCGGATATCCAGAACGGGGCCGATGACCTGGGTCACGGTTCCGATATGTTTGGACATAGGTTTCAACTCCTTTGAATTGATTTCGGTCAGGCATCAGAGCCTGCGACGATCTCGGTGATCTCCTGAGTGATGGCTGCCTGACGTGCGCGGTTGAACTTGAGGGTCAGGTCGTCGATCATCTCCTCGGCGTTCTGTGTTGCCGAGTCCATAGCGGTACGTCTTGCTGCCTGCTCGGCGCAGCGGCTTTCGCACAGAGAGCCGTAGATAACGCCGCCCAGATATTCGGGGATAATGGCTGCAAAAGCCTCCTCTGCGTTGGGCTCATAGACGGTGTCCATATGAACGCCCTCGGCGCTTGCTCTTGCAGTATGCTCCAGAGGCAGAAGCTTCATAGCTGTGGGGGACTGGGAAAGTACCGAGACAAAATTGGTATATACCACGTAGATCTCGCTGTAGACGCGATCCAAAAATGCGTTGGAAATATCCTTGGCGATAGAGAAACAATCACCCACGGTAAGTGCTGCCGCTTCGGCATACGCCTCGGTGTGGCAGGGGACGTTGTGGGAGCGGAAGTAATCGAGAGCCTTCTTGCCGATAGGCAGGACAACCGACTCTTTGCCCTCCATCTGCTCCAGACTGAGCTTGAGCACGTTGCTGTTGTAGCCGCCTGCCAGACCGCGGTCACCTGCTATGACGATGAACAGGGACTTGCCGCCTGTGCGGGGCTTGAGATAGGGGGAAGAAAAGTCGCGGTTGGAGGCAGCGATATCCGAGATAGCGCCGTAAAGGATCTCAAAGTAGGGGCGCGAAGCAAGAACACGGTTCTGTGCCTGGCGCAGCTTGGAGGCTGCCACCATTTCCATAGCCTTGGTGATCTGCTTGGTGCTCTCCATGCTTCGGATACGGTTTTTAATATCCTTGGTGGAAACGCCTGCCATAACTCACACTCCTTTTTGCTTAGTTTGCGGGAGCAAATCTGGATGTGAGCTGAGTCAGAGCGTCCTTGATAGCCTGTTCCGTGTCGCTGTCCAAAGCACCCTTAGTGCGGATAGCGTTGAGTGCGTCACCGCAGTTGTCGTCCATATAGTCGAACAGCTGCTTCTCGAACTCGCTGATGGACTCGACGGGGATATCCTTGAGGAAGCCGTTTACGACGGCGTAGATGATACAGACCTGATGTGCAACGTCAACGGGGGCGTTGTTCTTCTGCTTGAGCACCTCAACGATACGTGCGCCCAGAGCCAGACGAGCCTTGGTATCAGCGTCCAGATCGGAGCCGAACTGTGCAAAGCTCTGCAGCTCACGGTACTGGGAGTACAGCAGCTTCAGCGAGCCGGAAACCTTCTTCATAGCCTTGATCTGAGCGTTACCGCCGACTCGGGAAACCGAGATACCGGGGTTAACTGCGGGCATAACGCCGGAGTTGAACAGCTCGGACTCGAGGAAGATCTGTCCGTCGGTGATGGAAATAACGTTGGTGGGGATGTAAGCGGAAACGTCACCTGCCTGAGTCTCGATGATGGGCAGAGCGGTCAGAGAGCCGCCGCCTTTTTCGGCGCTCAGGTGTGCCGCACGCTCCAGCAGACGGGAGTGCAGATAGAAGACGTCGCCGGGGTATGCCTCACGTCCGGGAGGACGGCGGATAAGCAGCGAAATCGCACGGTATGCGACTGCGTGCTTGGACAGGTCGTCGTAGATGACCAGAACGTCCTTGCCCTGTGCCATAAAGTACTCGCCCATGGTGCAGCCGGTGTAGGGAGCGATGTACTGCATGGGAGCCAGCTCGGAAGCGGTCGCGGATACTACGATGGTGTAATCCATTGCGCCGCCTGCCTCCAGATTGCTGACTATCTGGGCAACGGTGGAACGCTTCTGACCGATAGCGACGTAGATGCAGATAACGTCCTTGCCTTTCTGGTTAAGGATGGTGTCGGTTGCCAGAGTGGTCTTGCCGGTCTGGCGGTCACCGATGATAAGCTCACGCTGACCTCTGCCGATGGGTATCATGGAGTCGATAGCCTTGATACCGGTCTGGAGAGGTACGTTGACGGGCTCACGGTCGATGATGCCGGGAGCGGGGCTCTCGATGGGCCTAAAGCCGTCATTCTCGATGGTGCCCTTGCCGTCGATGGGTGCGCCCAGCGCGTTTACGACACGGCCGATGAGACCCTGTCCGACGGGAACGGACACGACTCTGCCGGTGCGCTTGACGGTGTCACCCTCTTTGATACCGTTATCGGTACCGAGGATAACGACGGAAACGGTGTCTTCTTCCAGGTTCTGAGCCATACCGAACTCACCGTTGGGGAATTCGACAAGCTCGCCTGCCATACACTTGGTCAAACCGGAAACACGGGCGATACCGTCACCGACGATGATGACCGTACCGGTCTCGGCGGTTTCAAGCTTAGCCTCGTAATTCTTGATCTGACTGCGAATTATTTTTGTTATTTCTTCGGGTCTAAGTTCCATATTGTCCCTGCTTTCTCGATCAGAGTACTGTGTTTTTCAGGATGGAGCGGATATCGTCGAGACGGGCACGGACGGTGCCGTCAACGCTTCTTCCGTCCAGATCCAGGCGCACGCCGCCCAAGACTTCGGGATCGACCTTGTTGACCAGATCAATGGTCTTGCCGGTGATCGCGGATATCTTATCGGTGAGCTTGATCTGAAGCTCTTGTGACAAGGGCAGCTTGGTCACAGCGGTGACCTCCAGAATGCCGTTGTCCTTGTTATACTGCTGTCTGAAAAACTTGCAGCAGTCCGAAAAATGCTTGACATAGCCCTTTTCGGTGAGGATCTTGAGGAAATTAAGCACGTAGGGATGGACGCTTGCGCGAAGTGCGTCGTCCAACACCTGAGTGCGCTCCTGCTTGGGGATAGAGGGTGTGCACAGCAGGGTGACAAAGTCGCTTTCCCGGGTGAGCACATCCCTGAGGACTGTAAGCTGGCCGAGGATATCCTGTGTCAGATTCTCATCCCTGGCAAGCTCGTACAGAGCCTGTCCGTATGTAGTGGCTACTTCTGTCATAAAGCGTCACCGAGGCTTTCAATAAACCGATTGACCAGTACTTCCTGGTCCTTTTCGTCTATCTGACGCTCAACGACCTTTTCTGCGATCGCCATAGCGATGCCGGAGATCTCGTCCTTTGCCTGATTGAGGGCGTTCTTCTTCTCCTTGGCGATGTCAGCTTCGGCCTTTTCCTTGATCTGCGCAGCCTGAGTCTTTGCCTGACCGATTATCTCGTCGGCACGCTTCTCAGCCGTCTTCTGCGCGTGGGAAACGATCTCGCTTGCCTCTTCGCGGGCTTTTTTCATATTCTCTTCGTAGGTCTGCTTGATATCAAGAGCCTCGGCGCGGGCGGCTTTGGCGTCTGCTATCTCCTGATCGGCTGCCTCGCGGCGCTTGTCAAGAATAGCCATGACCTTGTCCAAAAAGAACTTCTTAACCACATACATCTGGATGAAAAGGTTACAAATAGTAACTATTAACGTAGCGGGTTCGACCGCTACAAGGGACTGATAAAGTTCGTTCATTGCAGCTCTTCCTTCCGACGTAGTTCAGTAAAAATTGGGGAGGTTCTGTCGGAAATCAACCGAGGAACTTCATGAACTGGCCGGGTGCGAAGAACAGGAGCAGCAGACCGGTAACGAAGCCGTAAATACCGGTGGTCTCGGACAGTGCGATACCCAGAATCATTGTGCTGGTAACGTCGCCCTTTGCTTCGGGGTTGCGGCCGATGACTTCACAAGCGCGAGCTGCGCAGTTTCCTTCGCCGATACCGGGGCCGATACCTGCCATAAGTGCCAGACCTGCGCCGATGCCGCAGCCTGCCAGAGCGATACCTTTTGCTAATACCTGATGATCCATTGATAAATCCTCCTAAAATATTTTATTTTTTATTAGAGTACAATAATTGGTGTGTTTATTCGCCTGCCGCCTGCTTGATGAACAGGGTGGTCAGGGTGCAGAAGATGAATGCCTGAATACAGCCGCCGAACCAGTCGAAGTATGCGCCGGTGACTGCGGGGATACCCACTGCCAGATAGGGGATCTCCGAGAAGAATCCGCCCAGCGAGTAGGCAAAGGAGAACACGCCCAGCAGACCTATCACGATGCCCAGAACGAAGAAGAGGGTCTTGTTCTTTTTCTTTGCGAAAAATGCCAGAGCCGCACCTGCCAGCACGAATAGCACTCCCACCACTACGCTGCTGCTCAGCGCGCCCATAAGAGCGTGTGTTGCCGCGGTAAGTGCGCCGTAGATAAGTGCCGAAATGACCGTACCGGACAGAATGTTGCCGAAGTGACGGCACGCCATACTGACGGGGGTAAAGCACTCTGCCATAACGTTGATAGGCGCCAGCACGAAGAGGGGATCGAGGAAGCCTTTGAGGTATCCGCCTATACCTGCAGACTTGATCTTGTGGTAGGTAATGATGACAAAGACCACCAATGCCCAGCCAAGCTCGGTCATCAGGTCAGCGGTGGGGCTCCAGAAGCCCAGAACGCTGATGGTGTTCGAGATAACGCTTGTCACAAAAATAGTACCGACCAGGGGAATGTACTTGTCAAAGCCCGTGCCCATATTTCCGTGAACAAACTTGACCAGAGATGTAACAGCCATCTCTGCCACAGCCTGCCTGCGGGAAATGCCGTAGACCTTGAGGCGTGAGCCAAGCCAGATGCACAATGCCGAAATGATCAGCATGACCACCCAGCTCATAAGCACCGTCTGGGTGATGTTGATCTTGCCCAGCAGAGGTACGTTCTCGATAGTCCATATTATTCTTGCACCATTGATTGATATATCCATTTGTTTCTCACCTCACCCGTATATCAAACTTCAAAGGTTTCGAGTTTGTCAGCTTCCTCTTCCTCGTCGGTCTTGGGGACGTCGGAGTTTTTGCGCTCACTGGGCGTTACGAGCTTGCCCATGCGCTGCAAAGCAAGAATGATCACGGTGGGGAAGAGGAGGGGGGCGCCCGCCGCAATAACGTTGATAAAAGGTATAAAGAATGCCGCTACCACCCAGCCTGCCTGAATGACCAGGCGGATGTTGTAGCTGAGCTGCATACGGCTCTTCATCAGCTTCTGGTCCTGAGTGTCGGCAGCGCGCTGAATAGCCAGACACAGCATCGTAAAGCTCAGCACGGCAATACCGATGCCGCCCACCGTACCGATGACGGCAGGATAGAAGCGGTCAACGATTTTGAGCAGCCACAGCACGAAGAATACGGCGATCTCAACGACGCCCAAAACAGCCGAGCCGACCGCCATACGTTTGATCTCGTACAGGGATGCTTTTTGAAGTTTCATAACGGATGCTCCTTTTTTAGAGTGAATAGCTAAGAGCTAAGAGCTAATAGCTGTGGTATCCGCTCCGCGGATTTATTTGATAAGTCGGCGTAGCCGACAGAGCGTAAGCGAAGCGACGCGAGTGCGGCGCAAGATATTGGCGGATTCATTCCGACAATATCTAATCAATCGGGGTCCCCGCAAGACCCGTCTTGTGGGAGTCGCCTACGGCGACACCTTCGCTATTAGCTATTCACTATTAGCTATTAGCTGCTAACAAATCGCGAAAGGAGCGATTTCCAGACTTACTTGTGTTCATTAAATGAAATCGGCTTTACCTTCTGCTTCTCGCCCGATACCTCCTCCGCATCGCGGCGCAGGGAGCGGATGCAGCTTTTTGCGGTGCTTATCGAGATAAGCAGACCCAACAGAGCAAAGGGCAGGAGCGACAGCATGCTCCAGTCGAATTTCTGCTGCAGCCACACGCCCAAAAGCATCAGAGCGCACAGCGGAAACAGCACCGAAAGGCCGAATTGGGTCACCCACAAAATCAGGGACAAAAACTTGAAATCGTATTTCATTTTCTCCCCCAAAAAGTTCCAAAATCAGGATTTATTATATCACACAATAAATATTTATTCAACACTTCAAGGCGGTAAAAAAACGGTAAAAAAGAACAAAAACCTGTTTTTAACAGGTTTTTTAGCATTATCGTGTTATATTGTCTCATTTTCGGTGATAATTTTCTGCATTTTTACATCATAGCGGTCGGTGGGAATGACCCCCTCCGCATACAGCTGCTGTGCAAAACACAAGGCCGCCGCGGGGGCCTCGCAGAGGGCAAGATAACGGTCGTAGTATCCTCTGCCGAAACCAAGTCGGTTTTTTGTCCGATCAAAGCACACACCGGGAACAAGGATCAGATCAATGTCCCGCGGAGAGACGAGTTTGCCCGGGTCTCCCCGGGGTTCAAGCACGCCGAAGGAGCTTTTTTGCAGCTTTTCACCCTCCGACAGGGCAAAAAAGTGCATAGTGTCGCCCTGCACGCGGGGCAGAGCCACCGTCTTGCCGTCGCGAAAGGCGCGGGCGATGATGGGCTCGGTGTCCACCTCGCTTTTCAGACTGTGATAAAGGGCGACCGTGCGTGCGGTGCGGTATTCGGGCAGGGCAAAAACGCGCTCGGCGATAAGAGCGCTTTTTTGGGGCTTGTCGGGAATATTGCGGCGGGCAGCAAGAGCCGACTTGCGCAGCGCCGATTTGAGGATTGTGAGGTCAGACATAGATGACTCCTTCGGAGTAGTTGCCGCAATGCGGCAGTGATGTTTTTGCTTGCGCAAAAGTGATGTTGCCGTACAGTGATGTTCTGGTTCCCAAAGTGAAGTTTGCCTTGCGGCAAGTTTCGTTGTCGGCTGCGCCGACGTGATATAGACGGCGGTCGCCGTCGTGATACAGCACAACCCCGTTGTGAGTGATATGCCGCCGTGGGCGGCGTTAAGGTGTCGCTTCGCGACAGAATTATTAGGGGTCAGTTGCCTTTTGCGGTGGTGATGGATTTAACAAGCATACGGCGAATAACGCCGCATTCCTGCAAGAGATCTTTGGCGATTTGCTCGCTAATTGCATTTGAGCCAACGAGCATTTCGATCCAATATTCTGTTTCACCGCATTCTTTGAGAGCTATATGAAACTTATTGATAAAGTCTGCTTTGCTGGCGGCATAGTTCGCCTCGTGAATGTTTGCACCTATCGATGTTGCACTTCTTACAATCTGGTTGACCAGAACACCTCTGCCTTTGCGAGTGTCAATTTCATCACAGACCGAAATTATATGCAAAACCAGGTTCTTTGCTCTTGTGCGAAGTTCGGAGTCTTTCATAAGTTTTTCTCCTTTTTGGTGTTTGGTGAAGCCTGACAAGGTGAAGTTACTCGCTAACGCTCGTAGTGAAGTTTTTGCTTTGCAAAAGTGAAGTTGTTCGCTTCACTCACAGTGAAGTTAAGTTCGCCCCACTTCGCCGTCAGGCGAAACTTCACTCACGCAGTGAACTTCACTGCCGAAGGCAACTTCACTCGCCGCGAGGCGAACTTAGTTGTTGAAGCTGTACCACAGCTTCAACGTGGCTTGTATGCGGAAACATATCCACGGGGGTGATCTTTACGGCCTTGTAGCCGTGTTTTACGAAGTAATTAAGGTCGCGCGCCAGCGTTTCGGGGTTGCAGGAGACGTATACCACACGCTTGGGGGCGAGTTTTATGACGGCTTTCATAAACTCCACCGTACTGCCCGCCCGGGGCGGGTCCATAATAACGGCGTCAAGCCTGACCTTTTCGGCGGCAAGGCGCATAATGAATCTGCTTGCATCGTCGCAGATAAACTCGATATTTCTGACGTTGTTCAGAGCGGCGTTTTCTTTGGCGTCCTGCACCGCGTCGGCGTTAAGCTCCACGCCGATGACCTTTTTTGCGCCCCGTTTTGCCGCAACGATGCCGATGGTGCCCGTGCCGCAGTAGGCGTCAAGCACGGTCTCGTTGCCCGTCAGGCAGAGCCCGTCCATAGCCAGAGAGTAGAGCTTCTCGGTCTGAACGGGGTTGATCTGATAAAAAGACTTGGGCGAGATACGAAAAATGCAGCCCAAAAGCTCGTCCTCGATCTTCCCCTCGCCAAAAAGCACGATGCTGCGCTTGCCAAGCACCAGATTGGTGAACTTGTCGTTGATATTCTGAACTACGGTGGTTATTTCGGGGTGAGCACGGCGCAGTGCGGCGATAAAATCGTTCTTGCACGGAAAGACCGCCGTACCCGTCACCAACACCACCATCAGCTGACCGGTAGAAAAACTGCGCTTGACCAGCACGTGACGCATAAAGCCCCGCAGGGTATTGTCGTTGAAAGGTTCAAGCTTGAAGCTTGCCATCAGCTTGCGCACGGTAACGATGACCGCGTCAGCCTTTTCATCCTCGATAAGACAGTTGTCAACAGGCACGATGCGGTGGGAGGAGGACTGATATACCCCCGAAATTATCCCTCTGCGGTCACGCCCGAACGCCGCCTGCACCTTGTTGCGGTAGTGATAAGGCACTTCCATACCCACGATGTCGGAGACTCTGCAATATTTGCCCAAAAGCCCGATCATCCTGCCCTGCTTGTAGCGAAGCTGATCGGGATAGGACATATTCTGCAGCTGACACCCGCCGCATTTTTTGTATACGGGACAGAGAGGAGAGGGAAGGTTGTTCGGCATCGGGAGAACTCCTTAAATGGGTCGCACGGGGTGCGACGTGATATAGCGCCTTGCGGCGCGTGATATAGACGGCTGATGCCGTCGTGATATAGAACAACTGCGTTGTTCGTGATATAAAACGCTCCGCGTTCGTGATATGTCACCTGCGGTGACGTTATCAGGGTTTTGATTTTTTGCTGATTTCCTTGGCTTTAACAGTTGTGATCGACGCGATCAGCATCCTGCGGATCTTTCCGCATTTGTTTCTAAAAACTTTGAACACCGATTCCTCGATCGCTCCGCTTTTCCACAGAATAACAAGCCAATTCTCCGTTTCGCTTGTTTCTTTTTGCGCGATTTCCAATTTATGCACAAAATCCGCATTGCTTTCTGCATATTTTGCCTCAGCAATATTTGCGCTGATCGAAGAAGCACTGCGGATAAGCTGTTTCGTATACTCCTGACGGCCTTTTATCATTGAGCACAGCTTTGTTATATCAACTGCAAGCTCTACCGCCAACTCATAAGACGTTTTTGCCATAATGTTTCAGTTCCTCTTTTTCCTCGCCTCACGTCGCGTAAGCGACATATCACGACGGCAACGCCGTCTATATCACGAACGCGCAGCGTTCTATATCACGCCGAACAACGTGAGGCTATATCACGAAAGCCGAAGGCTTTCCATATCACGTCGCTTGCTCTGACTTCGTCAGACAAGCGACCGTCTCAACGTTTGCTGTTCGAGGAAACATATCATATCCCTTGGCATAGGTCATCTTATAGCCTTTTTCCTGCAGATACCTGCAGTCACGTGCCAGAGAGGCGGGGTCGCAGGCGACGTAGACTATTCTTTCGGGGTCCATACTTACCACCGCGTCCAGAGAGCGCTCGTCCAGTCCCTTGCGGGGCGGGTCGAGGACAACGGCGTAGGGGGCGAAGCCTTTTTCTTTGAGCTGCAAAGCGGCATCGCCTGCGTCGGCGCAGATGAACTCGGCGTTTTCGACCTTATTCATTTTGGCGTTGAAGCCTGCATCGTCGATGGCTCTCCGGACTATTTCCGCGCCTATGACCTTGCGGCAATGGGGGGCAAGGGTCAAAGTTATGGTGCCCACGCCGCAGCACAGATCAAGCGCGTCGCGCTCCGGGGTCAGCTGACACAATTCGGCGATCTTACGGTACAGTTTTTCTGCCTGATCGCGGTTGACCTGATAAAAGGACAGAGGCGACAGTATGAATCTGTTGCCCAGCAGGTCGTCGTGCATAGCGGGACTGCCCCAAATGGTGCGGCAGGTCTCGCCCAGCACAAGGTTGGTCTTTTTGTCGTTGACGTTGACCACCACTCCCTGCAGGTCGGGGCATACTTCACGCACCGCCGCCACCAACTCGTCTGCATACGGTATATCTCCGCTCGTCGCCACGATGCACAGATGGTCGCCCAGACTGCCGTGACGGGTATACACCCGTCTGAGCAGGCCCTTTCCGCTCTCCTCGTCGTAGACGGATATACCGTACTTCTGCGCCCAGTCGGTGACGGCATTTGCCAGCTTGGATGCGTTGGGCTTGTTTATCAGGCAGGTGCGGGTGGGGATCACCTGATGGGATCTGCGGCGGTAAAAGCCGCTGACCACCTTTTCGCCCCGCTTTTCCACGGGAAACTGCGCCTTGTTGCGGCAGAACAGCACGTCAAGAGAGGGCTCCACCCCGTCAAACAGAGGATCAAACCCGCCCAGTCTGTACAGGCAGTCCTCGATCCTTTGGCGCTTGTACTCCAGCTCTTCCTCGTAGGTCATATGCAGAAAATCACAGCCGCCGCACTTTTTGAACACGGGGCACTCGGGCTGTATGCGCTCCTTTGAGGGGCTGACGACCTCCTCAATGATGCCGTAGGCGTGGTTTTTGAGCACCTTGACGATCTTGATATCGCATTCGTCGCCGCGCACCGCAAAGGGTACAAAAACAACAAAACCGTCGGCTCGGGCGATACCCGAGCCGTCGGATGCGTAACCCTCTACAGTGAGGCGGTATGTATTATTCTTGATCAGCTTATCCATATTGCATCAATTATATCGGCAAGCTCCGACAGAGGTATGCTGAACTCCTGCACGCCCGCAACGTAGGGGGAGATGGCGTAGGTCTGCCAGTATATGACCAGACTGTCGTCGGTCAGATACCAGTCGCTCTTGTCCCACATTGCAAACAGCTGGCTCTTTGCGTCGTCGAAGTAGTATTCGCTGCCGTACTCCTTTATTCGTTTATCCATTTGGTCTTCGATCATAGGCCTGATCTTTGCAACGGCGTCGTCATAGCTCACCGTAAACAGATCGGAAAAGACCATCATAGCGCCGTCGCTCACGCGGAAGGTCTCGCTCTGCAAAGTGATGGACGGATGGGCGCCGCCGGTGTTCTCGTAAACCTCACGACGCACCGAAAACAGCCTGCCGTCGTTGCGCAGAACGTGATAGCCTATCTCCACGGTAACGGGGGAAAAGATACCGATGCCCTGACTTGCAAACTGATAATTACCCCTGCCCAGATCCAGATAGGTGGTCTGTGCCTGCTGTTTGATGCTGTCCAGTCTGCCCTGATAGTACAGCTCGATATCGTCGTTTCCGCTGACCTTGGGCAGGTAGACGGTGAGCATCACAAGGGGGTCTTTTGTCACGCTCTCGTCGGTAAAAGTACCCGTAAATATTCTGTCCGTCCACGAAAGGGGCTGCGCCTCGGGGTCGGATGCCGTGCCGCTTCCGTCAGGCGTGCCGCTGCTCTCGCCGCCGCTGACTTCACCGCTCTGCTCACCCTGCTTGTCGCCGCCGCTCTGACTGCCGCCGTCGGGGTCCTGCTGCTGACTTCCGTCGGGGGACGGGTCGGGATCGGGGGTGTCGGTCTTTTTGCCGCAGGCAGCGGCAAGGGACAGACAGAGTATAAGAATAAGGATAAGAGAAATAAGCTTCTTCATAACCGTCACCGCCTTGTATCATATCAGTATATTATTATTGTAATATTAAATCGCCCAAGATGCAAGAAATAAATGCCGAATCAGGCAGCTGTCGGCTGACCTATCTTCGTTCCCGGCTGATTTCTATCTGCCCAAAAACTCCTGTATCAATGCGTTGGGGCTTACCGCGTTCACATCTATCGGTTCAAGCATTTTCAGCAGCCCGAGAGCCTTGTCGCAGGCGGTCTGCTCCATCAGAGTCCTGTCGGCATTTTCCAACTCACAGGTCAGCAGAGGACTGTAAACGTTCAGCTCGTAAGGCAGAAAGGTGCTGACGAATATATCGGCGGTGTCCTTGTACGGGTCGATAAACAGCCGCTCACCCCGACCGACCGAACGGAATTTGCGCAAGGTATCCTCAAAAGAGCTGCCGCGGTGGATCCTGTCACGTATCAGACGGCGAAGCAGGCGGATATTCTGCTCGGTGACCGTATGCTCTCCCATTTTTACGGCGGCGTCGGGGCAGATATACACCCTGCGGCTGAAGCTGTGGTCGGGCATCACCTGCGGATTAAGGGCGTGGATGCCCTCAAAGATGATTATCTCACCCTTTTTGCGCTTGACGGGTACGGTTTGCTCCGCCCTGCGCTGGTTGACAAAGTCAAAGGTGGGCATATCCACCTCTTTGCCCTCTGCCATCATTCGGGTATGGGCAAAAAACAGCTCCATATCCAGATTAAGGGGCGACTCGTAGTCCACTTTGCCCTCCTCGTCACGGGGCATAAAGCCGTCGGCGCGGCGGTAAAAATAGTTGTCCATAGGCACGGTATGCGCCTCCACGCCCATATTGTCCAGATACCCCTCCAGCTTGCGGGCGGTGGTGGTCTTGCCGCTGCCCGACGGCCCCGCAAGCAAAATTATGGGGCAGGTGTCTGCGGTTCGGGCGATGGTTCGCGCGGCGGAAAGCAGATTTGCTTCAAACTCAAGATCAATGCGCTCAAGGGCGCTTTTGCCCTCACGGGCGATGGTGTTAAGCTCACGGGGAGTGAAGATAGTCATGATAAAGCTCCTTTCGGCAGTGTTCGCCGTGCTCACGGTGAAATTTTCGCCTGCTCCGTTCTTTGCAAAAAGACGGCATCGCAACAGATGCCGTCTTTTTAATATGCATAAGACTTACTTGGATATGACCGTAACGGTATTATAGGGAATGGTGATGTCGTTTTCTTCAAACGCGACCTTGATCTTTTCGATCAGGCTGGAACGCAGTTCCCAATAATCGGAGCATTCGGTCCACACTCTGACCACGATATTGACGGAGGAGGAGTCAAAATCCCATACGCGGATAAAGGGTGCGGTATCGGTAAGAATACGCTCGTCCACGGCGACTACCTGAGCCAGGACCTTTTTTGCCTTGTCGGTGTCGGTATCGTAGGCAACGGGGATGGTCAGATCCAGTCGGCGGGTATTTTCCACCGAATAGTTGACGACGGTCTCGCCTGCCAGCTTGCCGTTAGGGATGCAGATCTTCTGGTTGGTGGCGGTCTTCAGCTCGGTGTGGGTCAGACCGATACGGATGACCGTGCCTTCGGAGCCGCCTGCCGAGATCCAATGACCGGTCAGGAAGGGCTTGGACGCCATAATGAATATGCCGCTGGCGATATTCTCAACCGTACTCTGCAGAGACAGGGAGAATGCCAGACCGAAAGTACCCAGCAGGGTTATAAGGGAAGTCGTGGGAATGGACAGCATCTCGGCGCAGATAAGAGCCAGCACGGCACAGCCGCCGACACGGACGATGACCAGCAGCAGCTTTTCTACGCTGGGATCCAGCTTGTCGTTCTTTTCAAAGGCTTTGGCAGCGATCTTGACCAAAGTCTTGACCAGAAGCAGGCCGATAATAAGTACGATAAGAGTACCAACGACGGGAGCAAACGCACCCAGACCCAGATTGGTCAGATGTTCCAGAAATTTTTCCATAATTATCCTCCTACAGATATATGTATTGAAACAAGTATATCACGGAAAAAAAGATTTGTAAATGCAAAAGACGCAAAAGAGACAGTTTGCAAAAAAGTGTTGATCGGCTGACAGCTTCGGCATCCGCTTCCCAAAGCACGACAGTGATCCTGTGGGGGGGAATAAGGCGCGATTTCCGTTATCTCCCGCCGCCGGAGTCCAAAAACGCCTGCAGTATCACCGATGCGGCGACGGCGTCGACTTTTGCTCTCTGCCTGCCTTTCTTTTTGCCGGCGTCCGAAAGCAGACGGTTGGCGGTGACCGAGGTGCCCCGCTCGTCCCACATAACGGTGGGCAGGGAGCAGGCGGCGGCAAGTTCGTCGGCAAATGCCCGCGCCTTGAGCGCCCGCTCACCCTCGCTGCCGTCCATATTGAGGGGCAGGCCGACCACCACCTTTTGGGCGCGCTCGGCTTTTAGCTCGGCGCAGATTTTTTCTATAAGCTCGGCTTTGGAGTTGGCAGTCAGGGTCAGCGCACGGCCTGCAATGAATCCGGTCAGATCGGAAAAGGCAAGCCCGGTACGCACGTCACCAAAGTCGATTGCAGCTACTTTCATATTAACATCCTTTCAGGAGTGAATTGCAACTTACGTTGCATGAAGAATGAATTGCACCGTTGGTGCATGAATTGACATTGTCATGAATTGGCTGCGCCATGAATTGCGGTTAACACCGCATGAAGGTGTCCGCGCAGCGGACTTTATTTAATAGGTCGCCAAGGGCGACACCTACATGAGCCATAGGCTCAATTCATGCCCGCAGGGCAATTCATGAAAGCATCAGCTTTCAATTCATGCAATCTCTGATTGCAATTCATCCAATCTCCGATTGCAATTCATCTTATCAGCTATTAGCTATTATCGTCTCCATTATTTCATCTCTGATTTTATCTCTGTTGGTATTCAGCATAATGCACACGCCGACGCCTTTTTCGGGGCAGACGAACATATTGCTGCGGTAGGCGCTGAGCCAGCCGGTGTGGCCGAAGCAGGCAAACTCGCCGTAATTGCGGTGGTGCAGGCCGAGAGAGTGCATTCCTCCGTCATCGCGCACCTGCTGGGGACGGAGCATTTCGCTTATGGTCTCTTCGCTGATTATGCGCTCGCCGCTGTCGGTGACGCCCTTTCGCATAAACAGCCGCATCAGCTTGCACAGCTGGGTGGGGTTGGAGAATATCTCGCCCGAGCCGAAGCGAGTGCCTTCGCTGGTGATGTTGTGGATGACCGAGAATTTTCCGTCCTCTTCCTTGTGGGGCAGGGAGATGGGGTAGGTACACCACTCGTTGATATCGTAGAAGGTTCTGTCCATCTGAAGGGGCTCAAGCACCAGCTCGCGAACCAGCTTGGTAAAAGGCTTCTTTCCCACCGTCTGAGCAAGATAGCTTGCTATGGCAAAGCCGTAATTGGAGTAGAGGAACACGCCGTCGCCGGGGTCACTGAACATTTCGAGGCGGGGGATCAGATCGTTTATACGTCTGCCCAGATCGCGCTCGTCGCGGGGGCCGTCTTTGTAAATGTCGCCGCTGAGACCTGCCGAGTGGGTGAGCAGGTGGCGCAGGGTGACTATTTCCGCCGTACCGGGGCGGGAAAACTCCAGCTCGGGCAGGTGCTTTTTGACCGGCTCGTCAAGCTCCAGCAGTCCTCTGTCCACAAGGATCATATTGGTCAGGGCATTGAACACCTTGGTGATGGAGGCTATCTTGTATAGGGTGTCGGGAGCGGTAGTGAGCCGGGGGCGCTCGATGCTCTCTATACCGAAATATCCCTCGTAGACGATGCCCTGTTTGTCGGTGACTGCCACGGACATGCCTGCTATTTTGTGCTTCTCGATGATGCCCTGCAGATATTTGTCCAGATATTCTTTGTTCGGCATAATATTACCTCACTTGTTGTTGATGGTTTTGTCAAATGCGATGGTGGACAGGATGTAGATCTTCATGGCCTGCATATAGTCGTCGATGACCAGCGCCTCATCGGGCTGATGGATGCCGCCGTGGCCGGGGATCTTGACGGGGTTTCTGCCGGGGAAGGTGGGGCCGAATGCAAAGGCGTTTTTCAGCAGTCTTGCGTAGGTGCCGCCGCCCATTGTGTAGGCCTCGGCCTCCTTGTCGCCGGTGATGGAGCGGTAAAGCTCCACCGCCGCCGAAATAACGGGATCGGTGGGCGGGATATAAAAGCCCGGGGAGATGCTGTAGCCCTTGTCCTCGCCTGCGGCGGCAAAGTCAAATCCGCGGCTGCGGAAAACTCTGCCGTAGCCCCTTGCCAGCTCTTCGGCATCCTGCCGTGCGCACACGCGGTTGTCGTAGCTGAGCTTGAGGCGGCCGTTTTCGGTGGCGGCAACTGTGCATACCATAGTGGTCTTGCCCATCTGCTCATCCTCGTAAGCCAGACCCATGGCCTCGCCGTAATCGTCGGCGGTCAGAGCGCAGGCACTCTCTATAACCGACAGGTCGCTTTCGCCGACAGCAGGGCACTTGGCAAGGGCAAGCAGCAGCATCTTAAGGCCGCTTTTGCCCAGATGGGGGCGGCTTGCGTGGGCGGTCAGACCGGTTGCCGACAGAATGTATCTGCCATCCTCCTCACGCAGAGCCAGACCCTCGCCGCTTGCGCACACCTGCTCAAGCTGCGCGCGAAGCTCGGCGCCTGCAGGCAAAACCGCCTCGGCGTATGCGGCAACGGCATTGGAGACGGTGCCTGCCTTGATGTCTATAACGGTGTCAAAGGGCTTGTCGGCAATGGCGCGCACCGACATGCTGGTCTTTTCGCCGCAGCAGACGGGGAAGGAGCTGTCGGCGGTGATGCACACATCAGGGCTGCGCTGCTGCTCCACAAAGGCGCGCAGGCACTTCATTCCGCTCTCCTCGTTGCCGCCGATAAAGGTCACCAGCTTTGAAGAGAAGGGGATGCCCAAATCACGGATGGCTTTCATGGTATAGAAGCCCGCGGTCAGACCGGCTTTGTTGTCCACCACGCCTCTGCCGTAAAGCACGCCGTCGATAACGGTGGGCTCAAAAGGCTGGCACATGGTCCAGCCGTCGCCTGCGGGAACGACGTCGGCGTGACCGAAGAAGCCGATGCACTTTTCGCCCTCGCCCATAGTGCTGACGGCGTAACCGCTGTCGCTGTAAAGGGTGGTCTCAAGTCCCATATCACGGGCAACGTCGGCACAGACCTGAAGGGCGCGTGCAACGTCTTTGCCGAAAGGCGCACCGGGTCCAGCCTCGCCCCTGACGGCAGGAACGGAGGACATTTTTATAAGATCGTTTACGATATTGTCACGGTTTTCTTTGAGAAACTGATCAACTTTTTGCTCCAAAAGCTTGTCCATAAAAAAATCTCCTCAAAAAATGATTGTATAGAGCCATTATATAATAGTTGTGCAAGATTTGCCATAGGAAATGTGGAAAAGTTGTGATAGAATAGGAAGAGCCCATGAATTGCAACTTACGTTGCATGAATTGACATTGTCATGAATTGGCTGCGCCATGAATTGCGGTTAACACCGCATGAAGGTGTCCGCAAAGCGGACTTTATTTAATAGGTCGCCTGCGGCGACACCGACATGCAGGCAAAGCCTGCAATTCATGAGCCGATAGGCTCAATTCATTCTTCATGCAACGTAAGTTGCAATTCATTCAATCTCCGATTGCAATTCATCCAACAAGCAGGTGTATATATGAGTGATGTTATTTTCCCCCTTATCTTACTTGCCCTTGTCGGTCTGGGCGGCGGCTTTATACAGCGTGTCAGCGGGTTCGGGCTGGGGATCTTTGCCATGCTGTTTTTGCCCTATATCTGCCCCGATACGGCTTACGCGGCGGCGGTCAGCTGTCTGTGGTCCTGCGTGACCTCGGTCTATAACGCGGTCAAGTACCGCAAGGACGCAAATCTGAGGCTTCTTATCCCCCTTATCTGCGCGTCCGTCGTCACCATCCCCGTTGCGGTGGCGTTCAGCGCAAAGGTGCCGCAGAATATCATGACGGTCATTCTCGGCGCGGTGCTTGTGGTTTTGAGCGTGTATTTTTTGACCGTGTCGGCAAAAATAAAGATAAAAGCCACCCCGCTTTCGGGCGCTGCGGCAGGTGCGGTGGGCGGTGCGCTCAACGGGCTGTTTTCTACCGGCGGGCCGCCCGTGGTGCTGTATATGGCGGCGGCAACGAGCGACAAGGCGGTATATTTTGCAAGCATACAGATGTATTTTGCCGCCACGAACGTATATTCCACCGTTATGCGTGCGGCGGCGGGGATAATAACCCCAAAACTGCTGCTGTTTGCCGCCGTGGGTGCCGTTGGCTGTATGCTGGGCGACAGACTCGGTCTGCTTCTGTGGAACAGACTTGACTCGGAAAAGGTGAAAAAGATCATTTATATAGCTATGATAGTAAGCGGCGTGCTGATGATAATATAGAGAATGGATTAGGAAATGGACTGATTTCCCCTGAGCAAATTCAGAAGAAAGGTCGTAGGGGAGGATATTACCTCCCGCTTAACAAATCCGTCGGCTTGCCGACACCTTAACGCGCCGCAGGCGGCATATCACGAACAACGCAGTTGTTTTATATCACGACGGCGAAGCCGTTTATATCACGACACCGCAGATGTCTATATCACGTCGCACCTCGTGCGACAATTTTGCGTTTTGCATTGTGCATTTTGCATTTATTTCTGCACATACTACCTCCGTAGTCTATTCTGCGGAGGTTTTTTATGTCCAAACGGGGCGATACGTGGTTTTTTGACCGCAACATATACGTTCGTGCCTACGCCAGCTGCGTGGGCAAAAAAGAAAACGAAGGCCCGCTCAGAGGCGCTTTCGATCTGTACTCAGATGACAACCGCTTCGGTGAAAAGACCTGGGAAAAGGCCGAAAGCCGTATGGTGGAGCTTGCCTGCCAGAAGGCGCTGTTCAAGTCAAAGCTCAGGAGCGAGGATATCGGCTGTTTTCTGGGCGGCGACCTGCTCAATCAGTGCATTTCCACCTCATTTGCCTGCCGAAGTCTTGGCTGGCAGACTTTGGGGCTTTACGGCGCCTGCTCCACTATGGCAGAGGGGCTGATGCTGGGCTCGGCACTTGTGGAGGCAGGACTGGAACAAAACCCCATCTGCTGTGCCTCCTCGCATTTCTGTTCTGCCGAGCGGCAGTACAGATTTCCTCTCGAGTACGGCTCACAGCGTCCCCGCACGAGCCAATGGACGGCTACGGCGGCAGGCGCGGTCATCCTTGACCCCGACGAGGGCAGGGTGCGTGTCCGTGCCGCCACCGCGGGCAGGGTGTTTGACCCCGGGGTCAAGGACACCAACAATATGGGTGCGGCGATGGCTCAGGCGGCGTACGAGACCATATCAAGCTATTTTCGTGACAGCGGCAGCACCCCCTGCGACTACGACCTGATAGTAACGGGGGATCTGTCGCTGGTGGGCAAGGGGGTCGTGGAACGGCTGTTCAAAAAGGACGGTGTGGACGTCTCCCGCAACTACAACGACTGCGGATTGATGCTCTATTATATGAACACTCAGGACGTACACGCAGGCGCATCGGGATGCGGCTGTTCGGCATCGGTACTGTGCGCGCGGATACTTCCCGCTATTGAAAAAGGGGAGCTTGAACGGGTGCTGTTCTGCGGAACGGGGGCACTTTTGTCGCCCATATCGGCGTTTCAGGGCGAAAGCATCCCCGGAGTGTGTCATCTGGTATGTCTGGAGGCGATAAAATGATGTACGCAAGAGCTTTTTTGGTGGGCGGCGTGATATGTGCAATAAGTCAGGTGCTTATCGACCGCACACGGCTGACCCCCGCACGGATACTGACTTCATACGTTGTGCTGGGCGTGATATTGTCTGCTGTGGGTGTATATGAACCGCTGGCGGAGTGGGCAGGCTGCGGCGCCACCGTGCCCCTTCTGGGCTTCGGTCACACTATGGCAAAAGGGGTCAGGCAGGCTGTTTCCGAGAGCGGCTTTTTAGGTGCGCTGTCGGGCGGGCTTACCTCCTGCGCCGCAGGACTGGCGGCGGTTATCGTGCTGAGCCTGCTTGCGGCGTTTATATGCAAAAGCTCGGACAGAAGCTGAGAAAAAACTCCCTCGGTTGAGGGAGTTTTTTCAATGCACAACGCACAATGCAAAACGCAAAATTGTCGCACGAGGTGCGACGTGATATAGCCTCGCGTTGCTCGGCGTGAGGAGCCGCCCCGCGGCAATATATCGAGTTTGAGCGCAAGCTCAAACATATCGGCTCCTCTTTAATCCGTCGCCAACGGCGACACCTTCGCTATTAGCTATTAGCTATTAGCTATTAGCTCTTAGCTTTTAGCTGCTTTACTGCTCGTCAGTCGTGCTTTTTCTCCATATTTCTACTCTTTTTTCTTGCCCTTTCGGAGAGCAAGTGATATAATTATCGGTAATGAGTTTTATTTATGGAGGGAAACATATGAACCTTGTCTACGGCATCCACGACAAACCCAAGTTCGGTCAACTCCTCGTTTTCGCATTCCAGCAGGTGCTGGCCATCCTTGCAGCTACCATCGTCGTTCCCGTTATCGTCGGTAACGGCATGAGCCAGTCGGCAGCCCTGCTTGGCGCAGGCGTCGGCACACTGGTCTATCAGCTGTTCACCAAATTCCGCTCCCCCGTATTCCTCGGCTCGTCTTTTGTATTCATCGGCCCTATGGCAGCAGCATTCGGCGGCGCTGTTTCGGCAAGCGCAGGCTATGCGGGTCTGGTCATCGGTGCCGCGCTGGCAGCTCTGGTCTACGTGGTCATCGCCGCTGTTGTCAAGGCAGCAGGCGTCAAGTGGATCGATAAGCTGATGCCTCCCGTGGTCATCGGCCCCACCGTTGCTCTTATCGGTCTTTCTCTGGCAGGCTCCGCTGTCAGCGACGCATTCTCCTACGGCGCAAAGACCACCTTCGGCATCTCCTCCTATTTCGTAATGAACGGCTCCATCTGGGCATCTCTCATCTGCGCTCTGGTAACTCTGTTCGTAGTCATCGCCGTTTCCACCTACGGCAATAAGATGACCAGGATGATCCCCTTTATTATCGGTATCCTTGCAGGCTACGTCGTTGCAGCCGTCTTCACCGTATGCGGCGTGCCCGTTATCGATTTCGGCATCTTCAAGGATATGAGCATCGTGTCCGTCCCCGATTTCACGTTTGTCAAAGCCTTCAAGGGCGTCAAGGACGTGGATCTTTCATATCTTGCAACCGTTGCCGCCGCGTACATCCCCGTTGCTTTCGTGGTTTTTGCCGAGCATCTTGCCGACCATAAGAACCTGAGCACCATCATCGGCGAAAATCTGCTTGAAGAACCCGGTCTGCACCGCACCCTGCTGGGCGACGGCATCGGCTCTATGGCAGGCGCATTCTTCGGCGGCTGCCCCAACACCACCTACGGTGAGTCGGTAGGCTGCGTGGCTATCACCCGCAACGCCTCCGTCGTGACCATCACGGTCGCCGCGCTGATGTGCATCGTGATCTCCTTCTTCGGCCCCTTCGTTGCATTCCTCGATTCCATCCCCGGCTGCGTAATGGGCGGCGTCTGCATCACTCTGTACGGCTTCATCGCAGTTTCCGGTCTCAAGATGATCCAGAAGGTCGACCTTGGCCAGAACAAAAACCTGTTCGTCGTCGCAGCCATCCTTATCCCCGGCATCGGCGGTATGGCTCTGGATCTGGGCGGCGTATACATCACCACCACCGCCTGCGCTCTTATCCTGGGCATCGTGGTCAACCTGCTTGTCTCCAAAGCAAAAGACGAATAAGAAAAGTAAACAAGTACATATAAAAAACTCCCTCGACCGAGGGAGTTTTTTATATGTAATGCTAAATGCAAAATGAAGAACGCAGAAGGCATAAGTAAATGCATAATGCATAACGCATAAGGCAGAATTGAGGTGTCGGCAAGCCGGCGGATTTGCAGGGGCTATCATTGATCGCCCGCGGGAGGCAGAGGGTAAGAAAAAAGCTGAGACAACGTCTCAGCTTTTTTAATGATGAATGATGAATGATGTCGCTTCGCTAATGATATATTTTGCGATGCAAAATATATTGGTGTCACCTACGGTGACGGATTTGTAGGGGCGATCATTGATCGACCGCGGGCAGTTTTCAAATCCCGTCGGGATATATTAGGCTTCTTATGCCCAGTGGGGTTTATCCCAGAGAGTCAGCTTCTTGCCCAGACCCAGCTTGAGGGCGTTGGTGTATACGTCATAGCCCCATGCCACGTCCTCGGTACCCATACCGCCGGTGAGGAAGATGAATACGTCCTTGTCGCTCTTTCTGCCCAGGTTTGCCTGATCGGCAAGCACGTCACCGAAGCTTATCATATGGTTGGGATCGACTTCGCCGTGTGCTACCATCAGCAGCAGCTTGGCAGAGGGATGGCCTGCGTTGACGCCCAGCAGACGCTCGGGATCGTCACGGAGCTCGTCCAGCCAGTCTTTGTGCATCTTCCAGTTGTCAAAGACAACGTTGTGCTTGAGCAGAGCTTCTTTGGAGAACATAGCGGCGCCTGTGCAGATGATAACTGCGCCGGGCTTGATCCACTCGTCCTCGATATCAACGGGCTTGAGGCCGGAAGCGGCGACAGACACGATGTCGCAGCCGTCGACGGCTTCTTTCATGGTCTTGACGGGGGTGATCTCAATGCCGATCTCCTCGCCCATCTCCTTGGCGAACTTCTCGGCCTTGTCAAAGAACAGATCGTATGCGCGGACTTCCTTGAGGTCCTTCATGGTCTCCTTGATGGCAAGGATGCAGGAACGGCTGACAACGCCGGTGCCGATGATGCCCAGCACGCTTGCGCCTTCACGCTGCAGGTACTTGGTTGCAACGCCGGGGATAGCGCCGGTACGGATGGAGGACAGCAGGTTGGCGCTCATCAGAGCCAGAGGTGCGCCGGTCTCTGCGTCGTTGAGCATAACGGTCAGGATGGAGCGGGGCAGGCCCTTCTTCTGGTTTTCGATGTTGGAGCCGTACCACTTGTTGCCGCAGACGTTGAATCTGCCGCCGACATAAGCGGGCATAGCCATAAAGCGGCGGTCGGGGCCTGCTACGGGCATCTTCTCGGAGCGCTTCTCCTCGGGGAACCACAGCATCATGCCGTGATGGTTCTCGCTGGGGCTGCCCATGATGTAGTCCTTCTGTCCCATGACCTGGAACATATCGTCCATGGACTGGACACACTTCTTCATGTCCAGAACACCGGCTTTTATCATATCGGGCTCATCAAGATACAAAAAATCAAGACTCATTGCAGTTTACCTTCCTTTTTTTGATGTTGTATTTTATAATATTTTGTTTCTCACGGGGATCATGATGCGGTTGATCTTCTGCACGATGTCGTAGACGGGGGTATCGAGATCGCCCTGAAGCAGGGTCAGGATCTCGGTCTGCTGCTCCTCGGTCAGCATGCAGGCGGTGATGCGTCTGAACTTGCGCTCCACCCACTCCATGTCCACGTTGTCGCAGGCTTCGCCGTCGGGACGGTAGCGGTCGGACAGGAATTTGGTGCCGTTTTTCAGCTCGATCTCGATGCGGCAGAGGCGCTGAGCGGGGAAGAGAGCTTCGATCTCCGGGTCCTTGACAAACTCCAGCTTGCTCAGCATATCCAGAACGTCGGGGTCGCGCAGGCCGTCCTCACAAACCTGAGCAAAACCGCAGTCGCCCTTGACGATGGCGGCGGCAACCGGGTATGCGATGTTGTACTGTGCCTCGTCGGTGTTGCGGGGAGCCTTTTTGTACAGCTTGGTGGCGGCGTCAAAGGTGTGGACGGTGACTTTTTCGATATTTTTGCAGTCGATGGAGTTGCTCCTGATGGTGTCCACGCAGGCGGCGATGGCGGGGTGCGCCCAGCGGCAGCAGGTGTAGGGCTTGAAGTACAGATTGAGTATCTCGTAATCTTTGCCCAGCGAGTCGGCAAGATAGCGGTATTTGGGCATCTCAAGCAGGTTGCCCACGCCGGTGGAGCCTGCAAGGGTGTCCAGCAGAGCCAGCGCGCCCACCATAGCGCCGAAAGGCACGCCGTCTTTGTTCATAGAAGGGTACTCGACCGAGCGCATGGAGGTGACCAGCGGGCCGTGGAACTCGGCAATGGACAGAGCGTTGTTGAGCTGCTCGCGGCTGAGGCCCATCAGCCTTCCTGCGCCCGCGGCTGTGCCGTAGCCGCCGTAAGCGCCGGTGGAGTGGAAATACTCATAATAATCGTGGAGAGCCAGCGCGCAGCGGATGGTAGTCTCGTAGCTGACCACCAGAGTGGTGAGGTACTCACGGTAGGTGACGTTGCGCTCGCAGGCTGCGGCAAGAACGCCTGCCACAAAGGATGTGCCGGGATGGCCTTTGATCATATTGTGTCCGTCGTCGATATCAAAGGAGTTGGAAGCGTGGCACATTGCGGCGGTGGCACCCCAGAAGTTGAAGGTGTCCTTGGTGCCGATGACGGGGATGTTGCCATATGCGCCCATGCCTCGTGCCAGACGCAGGCCGCACTCGTACTGCTTGCCGCAGCTGCCGAGGATAAGGGCGTGCATCAGGTCGACCGAGCAGGCCAGAGCTCTGTCCTGAACGGCTTTGGGAATGTCCTCCCAGCGGGTATTGAGAATAAAATCCTCAACCTTGTAGTCTATATCAAAAACTACGGGATCGATCTTTTTCATCACTGCCTCCTATGATGGGGATACGTATATTATATACGGTATTATATATCGGCATAACCGATTTGTAAAACGGATAATAATGAAGAATAATATCGGATTTGCCGATAGATTAACGAAACATGCTAAACGCTAAATGAAGAATGAAGAACGCAGAAGGCATAAGGCAGAATTGAGGTGTCGGCAAATCCGTCACCGTAGGTGACACCAACATATTTTGCATCGCAAAATATATCATTAGCGAAGCGACATCATTCATCATTCATCATTAAAAAAGCTGAGACACTGTCTCAGCTTTTTTCTTACCCTCTGCCTCCCGTACATTTTTGTATTATATTGCAGGCGTGGGCTTGCTCACGCCGAAAAAACATTCACGCCGAGCATAGCGAGGCTATATCACGACGGCGAGAGCCGTTTATATCACGCACAACGAAGTTGTGTTATATCACGTCGCCATCGGCGACATTTATCACAAACATTCGTCCTTTGCCGCTCTTTACCAGCTCCGCGAACTGCTTTTCGCTGTCAACAGGCTCCTCAAACTCCATTCCCGCAAAGCTCGTCAGTCTGTCTGCCCAATGATTGTCCGAGCCTGCAAACGGCAGCAGTCCGTAATGGTCGGCGTACAGACGTGCCATCTCATTTTCCTGCTCTTTGCGGCAGGAGTTTATCACCTCGACGGCGTGAACGCACCTCGGAAACAGTCTGATATGGTCGATATATCCCGCCTCGCGGAACGGGTGCGCCTGCACCACGAGCGCCCCCGCGTTCATCATAAAGGGCAGCTCCTCGCTCTTTTTCATCTCCATTATCTGCGGGTTATCGTAGTACCATTGCCGCTCAAGCCCGTAGATAAGAAAATCTGTGCCGAGGAGCGACAGCTCCACGCCGAAAAACACCTTGAGCCCCGCCTCTTTGCCAAGCTCGCAGGCTTTGTCAAAGTCGGAAAAGTAAAAGTCCAACTTCTCTCTGTAGCTCAGACTCCCGTCGCAGGCTATATTCCCGTCCAAAAAATGATTGGTCAGAAATATCCCGTCACAGCCGAGCTTTTTGTAGTTTGCGATGTGTGCCTCCACCCCCGTTTTGGCGCAGATGCTGACGGGGGCGGAGTGCAGATGTGTCTCGTATCTGTACATTCAGTTTCCCTCTCTCAGGGTGAGATAAAACACCGGAGCGCGGAGATTTTCGGTCTGACCCTCGATATATCGGGTCTCGGTCTGCACTCTGCCCTGACGCTCCAGCTCGGACACCGCCTGATAGCGCACGGTCGCCCACTGATCAGTGTCGGCAGGGGGATAAAGCGGCTTCAGATACTCGCTGAGCCCCGTATCGTTGAAGGTGGTGGTGATCCTGAGGCGGTTTTCCATATATTCATACGCCAGCGCGGCTATCTTGGGGGTGATGGGCGCGACGGTGGCAGGGGGAGAGAGGAATTTTGCCGCCTCGAAGCGGTTTTTGAACACCTTGCCGTAGCTCATCGTGGGCAGCAGGAGATAGTCACCCGCGTTTTCGGGAAAAGCAAGGGGCGCGGTGGACATATATGCGCAATTATTGCCGAAGGTCAGGTGCATAGGGAAGTTGAGCCGCGCAAAGCAGACGGCGTCCGGCTCGGAAAGGCTCAAAAGCAGACATACGGCCTCGGCGGGAATGTCGGTGAACACCTCCTGCAGGGCAAAGGCGGCATCCTCGCCCTCGCTTATCCTGCGGTCGATCATCTGACATCTGACGTCGTTGCTGTGTACCTTGCTTCCGTCGGGCATGGTCACGTTGCCCACCGCGGGGTGAGCGCTCTTGAGTGTGTAGCCCTGAGAAAGCACCGTCTGCGCGGCATGAGGGATCTTTGCGCGGATGGTCTCACCGAATATCCCGCCCGCGCCGTTGAGTATCAGCGCCGTTTGGGTACTGCCCTCCCGCTCGGCGGTAAAAGGATGGGCGACACCTGCAAAGTCGCTTTTTTCTTTGGAGGGGGTGCGGCTGTGGATAAAGCCTATCGTGCCCGGCAGGCTTGCGGCATCTGTGGCGGCAAGAAGCCGCTCAAGATCGCCCGCCACCTTGGCGTGGTAGATTCTTCCGTTATGCATCGTTGCGATACCGGTATAAAATCCCGAGTCAAGACCCTCGAGCTTTCGCATCATATCAATAAGTATGGGTGCGGCACGCTCGGTGCCTATATATGCGGCTATGGTACACATAATTATCACTCCCGTATGA
>JAFQTO010000032.1 GCA_017408985.1 Clostridia bacterium | reverse complement strand
TGTCGGGTGGCTGCTTTGCTGTTTAGGTATGGAGTTTGCGCAGGCGGGAATCGAAGGGTCGGTAGTGAATGACTGCCGGCGGCAGTCAGAGCCGACCACCGCTCCGTCCGCAGACGGGCGAGACCGCCGCCTCCACCAAAAATCGACAAGTTTCGACAGAAGCTTGTCGATTTTACTTTTTCACTATTAACTCTTCACTTTTCACTCTTCTCTCAAAACTTGTCGATTAGGTAATAAGTAATAGTGAATAGTGAAGAAGTAAAGGTATCCGCTTCGCGGATGATTTGAATTTCTGTAAGAGTTCGAATTCATACGTAAACTGCCGAAAATATCTTTTTCGTATCCCATAGGCAAACAGCAAAGCAGCCACCCTGTCGGGTGGCTGCTTTGCTGTTTAGGTATGGAGTTTGCGCAGGCGGGAATCGAAGGGGAGCGATGGGAGCGCTGCCAGTGGCAGGTGAAGCGACCTGAACGAGTGGCAGCGGTCAAAGGCAGCCATACCGCCGCCAGCAAAGCTGAGAAGCAGGCTGATCACGCGGTTGGAGTTTTTTTGGAGCATTGCGCCCACGGCTCCGCCCAGACCTGTGCCCGCAACGCCCGCGATAGCGGTCACCGCAATTATGGTCCCTATGGCACCCATATCTATCTCCCGTTTTGGTTTATTCTTTGCTTTTGCATAATACCACATCCGTTTGGTTTTACAACACGGCATCGGGGTTTTTCCGCAAAAATCCCCGCACGCGGATATACCTATTATATAATGTACAGCCTATAATTGCGAAAAGAGTATTAAAGTTATATATATATAGCGGCCCCCGACACTTGACAATATTGGAAAATAAGTATATGCTATAAGATACAAATAATGGGTGTAGTGTTCGCTACACACCGTTTTTTAGAGGTCTAAACCACTTTTATCATACAAGAAAGAAGAGGTCGTACCCAATGGCATCCTCAACATACAAAAATTATCGCGTTGCGTCCTTCGTCGGTGTAAACAGCGGCGAGATCGTGGGATGCAGCGCCAATGTGCTTTTCAAAGCCAAATACCACGGCAGTGGATTCGTATACGACAACGACGGTTTTATCCGCAACTCGGTATCCGTGCGCTCGGTTCAGGGCGACGGCAAGCTTGGCGGCTTCTACTACCGCAACAACGGCCGCATAGACAACTGCGGCTGGATCGGCAAGCTGGCCTCCAAGGACAAGCAGAACGCACGCCGTTATCAGGATGAGGAGCTGTGCATCTCACCCGACACCGAGACGCCCGAAGTTTACTCCCGCCTCGGCCTCAACTCCTTCTGGCGCAATGCCAAGGATGACAAGCTGGAGCCCGATTTCAAGCTCAACCGCGTGAAGCCGGACAGCGACGAGTACATCGCCATCTCCGATGCCGATCAGCTGCTCGAGCTCATTGAGGCAATCAATGACGGCGACCGTGCCGCAGCGTGCGGCAACTACATCCTCACCGGGAACATCAACCTCCGCGGCAAAAAGATCGACCCCATCGGCGCGTCCGAGTCCACACCTTTTACGGGCATGTTCGACGGCAACGGCCATTCGGTATACAACTTCTCCATCCGCGGCAAGAACCGTGAGTTCAGCGGATTTTTCGGCGTCACACGCGGCGCCAGAGTTGTCAACCTCAAGCTCGACTATCTGCACAAGGGTGCAGGCTCCACGGTCAGCGGCGGTATGGTGGGCAGCTGCATCGGCGGCTCGTTCGAGAACTGCGTGGTCTACACCACCCTCAACCCCGGCCGCTGCGCAGGCGGTTTTGTGGGCAAGAACTCTGGCAAGATCGTCAACTGTCTGGTGGCAGGCAAAGTCCGCTTCGTCATCCCCCTGTGGATTTTGCTCGGCCTGCTGGGTATCCCCCTGCTGTGCCTGCTGCTTCTGCTTGGCTGGGCGGCTCTGCGTGACCGCGACGGCACCACTCAGGACGATCCCTACGTCCCCGAGATCATCGACCCCAACCAGCGCCCGGTGGTCAATTCCAACCCCGTTTCTCCCCCTCCCGCAGGCACCAACCGTATCAGCTTTGAGATGAATCAGAAGGTCTATATCAGCGCATCCACCATGGTCGGCTATCTGGGCTACGTCAACCCCGCCCGCGCCACAATGGACGTTGTTGTCCGCATCTGTATCTCTGACAGCGAACTTAACAAAGCCGGCTACAGTCTGGTCGATCTGGGCCTGCGCACCAAGGACGAGATCATCGCCCCCGACTACAACCCCGACACAGCCATGACCGAGCTCTACCGTTCGGGCAGACTGCAGATCGGCTACGCCCTCGACAACTGCAAGCTCAAGAGACTCCCCGACGGCAGCGGCCTCAAAGTTGGCACGTATGAAATGATTGTTATGATCGACGGCTACAACCCCGAAAGCAACGAAAAATCCATCATCAACACCCAGGTGCCCATCACCGTGGACGTTGTTGAATAAGTTTTAACCCCCCGTTATCAATCAGGAAGGAGGAAACGCCCTTGCAAAATCCCCGCGCAAAAGGTCTGAGCAGATTCATATCGGCAGCGCTGGTGCTTGCCATGGTACTGGCTGTCCTGCCCCCGTTTGAGCTGCCCGTGTTTGCGGCAGAAGAAGAAACCTACAGCAGCGGCGCCGTCTATCTGGACGCAGAAGACAGCGGCAAGACCATATACATAAAAAACGGCGTTTTCTCCGTTACCGTCAACGGCGCGAAGGATATCGAACTGATTTTTGGTGAACGTACGGCAGACGGCGCCACGGGCGTGACAATGAACCGCCGCTCGGTTACAAATGACCTTGATAAAGCCAACGGCTCTGCAATAGAGAATCTGTACTACGTCAGTCAGCAGCTCGGTCAACCCGGCAAAGCACAGACCTGTCCCCTGATGATAACCGGTGATTCCACAGTAAGAGCTACCTTCCACGGCAAATGCCGTTTCTATGCGGGCACAAATGCTTGTATAGTCAACAATCAAAATATATACACCGCACAAACTCAATATAACTACTCCAACGGCAACGGTTTTGCCGGTATTCAGGTTGACAGCGGCTCTACCTTGATCATCGAGGGTGCCGACGACCTGAAGGTATTCGGCGGTCACCAGTTTGCCGTTATTGATCCCACAAAAGAAACCGACAACGACCCCACCAACGACGACCTTGTCACCATCAACAGCAAAGAGGTCCACTACGGCGAATTCCTCCGTGCAAATCGCAATGTCGGCGACTACAAAGACCCTTGGAACACCTACCAAGGACAGTACAACAACCCCAATAACTCCACCACAAACAGCTACAGCGGCGGCGCAGGCATAGGCGGCGGCCCTACTCTACAGACAAAAGGTACCAATACTGAGGAATTCACCAACGGCGCTCCCGGTAATATTATCATCAACGGCGGTAATATAGAAGCCTACGGCGGTCATCAGGCCGCGGGTATAGGCGGCGCGGTCAACAGTGCAGCCTCCACAGGTATGATACAGATCAACGGCGGCAGCGTCACCGCCCACGGAGGCAGATGGGCAGCAGGTATAGGCGACGGCGACAGTGTTCAGGACGCTACTTCCACCACCTTGAGAGACTCCCAGACTCTGATTGAGATCAACGGCGGTACGGTCATCGCATACGGCGGCGTTGCGGCGTCAGGTATAGGAACGTGCGACAAGATTACGCATAGTGAAGGTTTCGACGACCGTGAGCGCACAATGCAGATCAATATGAACGGCGGTGTTATCCGTGCCTATTCCGGTTTTCCGGACGGTTTTAACGGAGAATCCTTCCCCACCGAAGCTCCCGCCGCTATCGGTGCGGGCGCTTTTACCCGCACTCCTACAAACTCTATCTACGTATCTTCGGAAGCCGACCTGCGCTGCGCAGGCTTCGGTAACTACTCCCTCACCGAAAATGGCAGCGACGCGAACGCTGTCCCCACTATCTCTGTCGACTCCGACGGCTATCTGCTGCTTCTGCGTACCAGTGAGGACGGCAACAGCAATTCCGACCAATTCCACTCCACCGAAACCCGTACTCTGACACTGTACTCCCCCGTCAAAGTCGAGTTTGAAGGGGATATATGGACTGTATACATCGATCAGCAGCACAACAAACGCTATCTGGTCAACAATGCAGGCACTGTATACGAGGAACGCCTTGGCGCTGAAGATTACACGCATTCAGCGTATGGCACCCATTGGAAGAACGTCGAATCAGGTGATCTCCCCAAGACATTAACCCTCTATATCAACGCCGAGACGGTTGACGGCGCAGATAGCGATTATTATGACGCAGACTTCCCCGCATCGACCATACTTGAGACGGTGGAAATGCCCTATTATTTCCGTTCCATTGCGCTGACTCTGCCCCATCCCGATGAATACGGCGGCATCTACGCTCTTGGTATCCCTATCGACGGTATCGACAAGAACTACATCACGGACGAGAACGGCAACGTTATCCAGAGCCCCCAGTTCGATCAGATCGCCCTTACTGTTGAGGCTACCCAGCAGGGTACCCAGTCGGGCTGGATCGACTTCCCCTCCGGTCATAATATGCAGAAGGATAATACCGCCGCTTCCTTTACCGATCTTGATGTAGAGGGCAATGCTACAATTGACGGTCTTATAGGCGACAATTTCAAGCCCAACGCCTATGCATACACCGTATACGTAGAGCCGGGCACCACAAAGGTAAACCTTTATTTTGCCTTTGAGCAGCAAAAGGTAAACGGGAATAACATTATTCATAAAATTGAACTGGACAATACCGTACTTCGCAACAGCACTACCGGAGACACCGAGTTTAACGAGACAGTCACGCTGACAGGAACAGAGACCGTTGTCCGCATCAAAAAGACCGACGGCGGCAACACTCTTGGTACTATCTCCTACAAGATCACCATAATCAAAAAGGGTGAAATCTCACTCGACGTCAATGCTCTTGGCAAAACCTACGACGGTCAGCCTGTCATAGCCGATATTGTAGGTGCAAAACAGTATCCGCTGAAATATACTGCAGCAGATTATCCGCAGACAGCCGGTACAGTAACTGTTTCTCCAGAACCCCAAATATACAATTATACCGGAACTGCGTATATCCGCAACAGATATTCTTATTATTATTACGCTGCAAGGTTAAGCTACCAGTTGTATATCGTCCCCGATGCTAACAATATCTATTATTTCCTGACTTTTGACGAGCCTGAATCAGCAGGCAACGCAGACTTATCCTACGTATCCCCAAAATACGTTACCGGTTGGCAAGTGACCAAAAACGGTAATTCGTACGACGATCCCACAAGGATCACCTCTAATCCCGCAAGCATTACGGACACAGCAAAATATCCCTGGCTTGACACAAACAACGGTTACACGTGGATAACCGCAGAAGACACCACTCTTGCCACAGGCTATGGCACAAATCTTATTCTGCATCTCAGCGCATCAAAGGCAGAGCTTAGAAGCAGCACCAATCCCGGCGATCTGTTGACAATTGCCAAACCCGGCAGCAGCGGCAGTGACAATAGCGATAACATCACCAGCACACAGGCCAAGGCAAATGCCGAGTCTGCGATTGCCAACGGCGAAACTTCCGGCAGCTATCCCTATGAGGTATCAACTACCGACGGAGTTCAGCAGACTATAACCGTGGGTAAGTTCAACTGGACAAGCGGTACCGACTCAAAACGCTCTACCGAAACTATCAACTATAAAATTTCCGGTACAACAACCTATACTGCGTTAGGTCAGTGGGTAATTGTTGCCAAACCCGACACATCCAAAGACCCTGTGTCGGTAGAACTGTCCGAGGAGGATCTTAACAAGGTTATTTACCGCTACTATGCGGCCGGTAATCTTGATACTCCTATTATCACCACTCTCACCGGTGGTGACGGCCCCGTGGATGCAGGCAATTATTTTGTCGAGGCGACTTTGACTACTCAGACCTACAACGCCAAGAGCGAAAAAGTTCCTTTCACGATCAGTCAGAGGCCGCTGAAGGTACTGCGTATCGAGAATTGGCTGCTCTACGTCAGCGCGGCGCCTTCGGAAGACACTTTGCCCATTACCAACCCCGGTTATATTGAGCTGGACGACATTGTTCCCGCCGACAACGACGGTGAGAAGGTCAAGTTTGTGCCCGAGAGCGTCTACTACGATGATCCCGACAGCACCAGTCTTGCGGTCGATTACAAGGCCGACAAGATCGTGCTTGCAAACGGCGTTCTGCAAGGCGGTGAGGCTCATAACTACCGCCTCGATTATGCCGATCCCAAGCATATCCGTGTGTACGGACAGATCGCCTACAGGATCGAGGGCGCAATATTCCGTATGGATAACACCCCCGACGCCAAGTGGCGCAAGTATTATCCCGTTGACGGTGACATTGCCGTCGGCGCGGCTGGCAACCCCGCCGATTACCACTCCCCCGCATATGACGGTGTATATCTGGCGCACGCGGAATATATCCGCGCCAGAACGGTCAACGCGGGTGAAGATGAAGCACGCTACTGCATTGATATAGAGTATGGCGCAATGAGCTTTGGCTTCTACCGAAGCTATTGGGACGTAAACGATCTGGAATACAAAGAGTTGAAAGACTCCCAGTGGGTAGGAATGGACGGCAGCAATAATAAGCTGACGGTCATCAACCGCTCCAACAGAGCCATCAGCTATACTCTCAGTCTGGAGCGTGCAAGCGGTGTCAGCGGCGCCAAAATCGGCTTTGAGATCAAGACCGAGAACGTCCAAACCGGCGGCACGGTACTGGTAGGGCTTACCGATGACAACGCCAGCGAGGCCACCGGCTCTGCCAAAAGGGTGGATGCGGCCACCGCAGGCGCAAATCCCGGAGACTCAGGCACATCGGCAACAGACAGCTGCTACCTGATAATGTCCAAAGTTCCCCAGTTTGCAGAAGGCGTTGTCACCACCACAGGCACCATAAGCATAGCATTTGCCCCCGTATCCTGAGCAAATAATGTAGGAAAAGGAGGCAAATATAATCACACGATTCAAAATATTTTTGAATAAAAACCCCAAAACAAAAAACAAGGAGGAAAAACAAATGAAAAAGCTTCTCATTCTCGCACTCGCACTGACCCTTACTCTCGCACTGTCTGTTAGCGTTTTCGCTGCCCCCACTCGTGTATATGGTGACGCTGAAGGCACAAGCACAGCACCTTCTGGTAGCACAGGAACCAATCTTTCGATTACAGCTCAGGCATCCGATACAGAAAGCCGCTATGCTATTGAAGTTGAGTATTCTGCTTTGACTGTTAATGTTCAGGCATCTAAAATGTACTGGGATGTTAATGCCCTTGAGTACAAAGTTTTAGATGGTGAAAGCGCTACCCCCTCTGATGTTACAGCATCTATTACCGTTATTAACCGTTCTGACAAATCTATTTGGTATTCCTTTGTTGTAACTGACCTTATGCTTGAAGGCAACAATAACGACGGAATTACATTTAACGCCAGCAAGGATCAGGGTGATACAAATCGTCATGAGGTAGGAAGAGCAAAGGCTAAAGCTGGTGCTGTAGCCGGCTCTGTTACTACTGATACATTTACCGTTACCAGCACATCCACTGACTGGAAGGCAGTAGCTAACTTCTACGCATCTTATTTCGCAGAAAACCCCTCTCCCGATCCCTTGGTTCCTGCTACTAAAGACATTGCGACAATAACCATTTCTTTCTGGGGCTCCGCTTCCTAACCCATTCCCTTACTCTACATAACAGGAGAGAGTTTTTATGAAAAAGTATCTGTCTATGATACTGGTTGTTGCAATTGCCGCTATGCTGAGCATTTCGGCTTTTGCAGCACCCACTTCCGCATCTTCCACCGTGCCCGGCAATCAGAACATTGACGTTACACTGGGCATCACCGGTGAGATCGGTCACCGCTACAGCGTGGATATCGAGTATGACGGCACTCTGACCTTTATTTACAATGCTTCCGGCGTGAACTGGACTGTAACCGAAAAAGAGGGCTACAGCTACAGCTACAGCCAGGACACCGAGGGATGGACAACCGATACCAAGAACGTCAAGATCATCAACCACTCCGACCTGGAGCTGGGTTATACGGTTTCTATGGCCAAGGAGACCAAGTATGATGCACTGAACTTCACCCTCAACAACGGCGAGACCGCAATCGACACTCTGGACGCTTGCACAGTCGACACACCTTATGGTACTATCAAAAAGACTGTTACCGTTGCCGTAACCGGCGATATCCCCGGCAGCGCACTGGACGGCGACAAGCTGGGTGTTCTGACCGTTGCATTCAACGCAGTTCCCTGAGTTCTCTATTCTTCTGCACCGCTGCCTGAGCGCAGGCAGCGGTGCAGATAAAAAATCAATGCAGAAAGAGGTTTTGTTATGGGCAGATACAACAGAATAGCAAGATCGCTTTGTGCCGTGATTTTTGCCTTGTGTTTTGTGAGCGTGCTGAGCGTAGTGCGCGCAGACAACGATCCTCCCGTAGAGGACAGATTTTCGCTGACGGTGGAGTTTGGCAGTCTGGCGTTCTATTATGACCACGGCGTGTGGGATCCCAACCTGATGAACTACGTGGCTTCCTCCAACGATACTTCGGCGGCTGCGGGTACGACCGCAGGCTATCCCGGCTGGTACGGTTTTGACGGCACGGCAAACGCCATTTCGGTGCAAAACACAAGCTATGACGAGATGACCATCAATCTTTCGCTGAGCTACAGTGCGCTCAACGACGTGACCGGTGTGAACATGACTGTCACAGATGGCGGCGGCTGGAGCGGAAGCGCAAACAACTACACGGCTTCGCTGAGTCAGGGACAGGAGGCAACGGCGCTGATACAGCTGTCCGGCACACCTATGTACGGCGGCAAGCGGTACATCAGCGAGAACACCATGAACCCCATTGGCATGATAATACTCAAGATCGAGAGCCCGCTCACCCCGCCGACCGCAGGCTGAGCCGAGTTAGTGCGCTCGGGCGCGCGGACTTGCGTGAGCCGAGTGAGTGCGCTCGGGCGCGGGAATCGGTCGCGCGGACGTGCGTGAGCCGAGTGAGTGCGCTCGGGCGCGGGAATCGGTCGCGCGAGATAACAACAATAACCCATGGGCAGGCCGGAAGCCTGACCGTAAGTGGAGGTAACCGATGGCACATATTTGCCGCACACAACTGAAACAGACGCTGATGATAGCTATTCCCGCGGTGATCGTGGCTTTGGGGCTGATCGCGGGGATAGTGTATTTTTTGACGCGGCCGGTGGAGGTGGCGGCTTTGACCGATCCGCTTGAGACCGAAGGCGTGCCTGCGGCGCTACCCGAGGAGTACGGGTATACCTTCTATATGCCGCAGGGGTACAATGCGGCGGCGCAGGTGTGCGGCAACCCCAGGATCGAGGGGCGGGACGTGTATCTGTACCTGACCAACCCCATACAGAACCCCTGCCAGATGCGCGCGGAGGTTTTTACCGTGAAAGCGGGGGTGGACAGCAGCGGAAAGCAGACTTTTTTGCCCGATAAGCTGCTGGGCAGGACGGGATTCATTCACCCGGGAACTTATGTGGAAAAGGTGACGCTGGACAAGGAGCTGAGTGACGGCGACACACCCGTGTACATCAAGATCGCGCTGCGCGACGGCGAGACCGGGCAGAGTCTGGGGTCATTCCTCGTGGGCACCACCCTGCACAAGTGAAGATAAGGGATGAAATAAGACAGAGAACGGGCACGTTCTCTGTCTTGTGCTTTGCGGGGGAAGACGGGAGACGGGAATGATGTCGCTGCGCTGATGATAAATGAGGAATGATATATTTTTGCTCCGCAAAAACATGAAGGTGTCGGCACTGCCGACACCTTCGCTGTTCAATTACCCAGATAAGTTACCACGCCGTTTGCGTCGATGGATATATTCACGTTGAACACTGCGGCGAGGGCGGTGATCTTCTGTGTTTCGGTCTCGCTGTCTGCGGAGGCGGGGATATTCCGTGTGGAGTAATCGTTCAGCGCGGAGACAAGCGCGGTCTTATCCTCTTCGCTGAGTTCGATTTCGAGAGCGAGGGGGTCGGCGGTGACTTCGCCGTTTTCGTCAACGGCGGTAGAGAGCAATGCGTCGCTGACCACCTTGGAATTGAGGACGGTCTCGGTTATCTCACTTGCGGAGGAAACGGTCTCACCGAAGATATTTTCGCCGCCCGTGCCTTCTGCAAGGTCGGTGGCAACAGAGAACAGATTGCTTATTGCATCCGACTCGTTTTTGTACTCCTCCTCGGTCATCTCGTTCTCTTTGGACATAGATTCGAACATATTGGAGATCAGGTTGGACACGGGTACGGATGCCTGCTCGGATATGCCGTAGGTCTGCACGGTCTCCTCGGTTATCTGACCGGTGATTATCGCCGAGGTCTGGGGGGTCATATTGGTGACGATCCACTGTATCTCTTCTTTGACGTCGGCTTTGGCGGCGGTGTCGGCAGGTGCAGAGCCTGCGTCGGTGCTTCCGCTGCCGCCCGTGCCTACGCCCGCGGAGGGTTCGGAATCGGAGGGCTTGGAGGAGAGTATCTCGAACATTCTTACGGTATGCTTGACCGTCTGCAGGGTGTTTGCGATATTATCGTAGCCGCCTGCGACCATATCGCGGTAGAGATTTTCGCCGGAGAAGCCGGTATTTGCCAGCATATTGCTCTGGCAGATACCGTGAAGCAGCAGGTCGACCGAGTCACCGAAGGTCTCGGTCTCGCTGAGTGCCACCATCACGTCCTCGACAGCCTGAGCGTCGATATCGCGGAGGATATCGGCATCTTCGCCGTCAATGGAGTCGGCAACGGCAAGGGCGGCTGTCACGACCTCTTCAAAGCGGCGGGACTCGTTTGCGGCATCATCGGGGGAAACCTCGTGAAGAACGGCTGTGATGTCCTGAGCGGTGATCCTGTCACTTCCTGCGGCTGCCTGCGCATCGGCGGGGATGCCTACGACTTCGGCAACCAGGTTGACGCCAAGCTTGGCGACCTCAAAGAACACGGGCTCAAGACGGGGGCTCTTCTGCACCGCGGTGCAAAGGTCGGTAATAAAGCCGGGGGTGGTCAGCACCTGCCTGAAGGTCGTATTTTCGTCCGACAGAGAGCCGAATACGCGGTATTCGATAAGAACGGCGAACAGGTCGGAAACGTCCTGCAGGTCGGAGGAGACGGTGGCGCTGCTGACGGTGGCAAAGGAGGATATAAGCTTATCTATAACGGGTGCAAACTCGCCCTCGATCTCAAGGGGTTCTATACCCAGGAAGCTTTCACCCTTTTCCCACGCGGAGGCAAGACCCGCCACGAATTCGGCGCCCAGATTGCGCAGCAGCAGGTCGTCACCGATATCGTGTGCAACGGCGTCCACCGCGTCTATCTGCTCCTGACCGTAGTCGGCAGGAGCTTTGCCGATAAAGGGGGTAACGTGGCTGTAGATATTCAGTCCCGTTTCTGCAAGCTCGGAAACGGGGTAGCTGCTGCCTCCGACTTTGACAGAGGACAGCAGGTTGAACACGGCTTTGCCTCCTATTGTATAGGAGATCCTGATATAGGGGTCGGAAATGATGGGGTCAACGTAGCTGTCGTATGCGGTTTTGGTATCGGCATCGGCAAAAACGCCGTCAACGGCGTCGGGAGACACCTGCTCAAGCTGTGTCAATGCAGCGTTTGCCATACCCAGATAGCCGATAAGGGGCAGCAGCAGACAGAATGCCGTGATAAGTCCGCCTACAACACCCGCAAGAAGACCCAGAAGGCGCTTTTTGCCCTGCTTTTCGGGAGCGGCAGGGGCTGCGGGTGCGGGAGCTTCGGGTGCGGGTGCGGCGGGAGTTTTGGCAGATTCCGCTGTTTCGGCTGTTTCGGCTGTTTCGGCAGTTTCCGCAGTTCCAGCTGTTTCGGTCAGCGCAGGCTCGGGTTTTGCCGCCTCGGCAGGGGCTGCGGCGGGAGCCTTTTTGGAGTTGCGGATGACGGCGGTAACGATGGCACGGACGATATCGGCAACGACCACTATCACGCCGAAGCATACGGCAAAGACAACGGGGGCAGCCAGCGCGGTGGGCAGAGCCTCAACAAAGGCGGCGGCGGTGGGCATAGAGGCGGTGATCTCGTCAACGAGACCGGCTTCGCCGCTTGCCACCAGTTCGCGTATAAGCTCTCCGACGGCGGCGCCAAAGGTGCTTTTGAGCACCAGCGCGGCAACGAGAGCCAATGCGGCACTTGCCGCAATAACGATAAGGGACGGATAAAAACGCTTGAATCCGCGGGCAAGGCCCACGAGTGCGGTTATCAGCACGATAACCAGTGCAAGGATAAGGATCACGGGAGGCAGCATAACAATACCCTCTCAAATATAATTATTTGGCGGCACAACACACAAACCGCCACACATCTTTATTATACACCCAAAAGTGCCGAAAGCAACCGCATTATGGAGAAAACGCCTTTGATTTTTTGGCTCGGCGGCAAAATAAAAACCTCTGCGGGAGGGTTCTCCGCAGAGGTAAAGTTCAGGCAAATATGATGACGATGCCCGCAAGTATGCCCACGATAGCCGAAAAGGCGGGAAGCTTGCTTCGGTACATCAGTATGGACTGAGGGAGTATCTCACCGAACACCACGTACAGCATGGCGCCGCTGGCAAAGCCCAAGCTGACGGTCAGACCCAGCGGGCCTATTTCGCCCAGCGCATAGCCCAGAAGCGCGCCCAATATGGTGGGGATGCCCGATGCGGCGGTGATGCACACGGCTTTGAGCTTGCTCATTCCGCCCGAAATAAGGGGTACGGACACCGCCATACCCTCCGGTATATTGTGCAGACCGATGATTATCGCCAGCACCAGCGCCGCCGAGCCGAGCACGCCGTCGTTGCCCGCGTAGGATGCGCCGATGGTCATACCTTCGGGCACGTTGTGCAGAGCAATGGCGCACGCCATAACGATACCCGCTATAAACAGGGACATTCTGTTATCGTTGCGGGAGTAGTGATGCTCCAGATGGTCGCTGTGTATCAGCTCGTCCAGATCGTCTGCGGTCTTGGGGTGATTCTCGTCTATATGCGGGATCTCCGCGGAGGTCTTGCGGTCGATGATATGGTTGAGCAAAAATGTCACCGCCACGCCGAAGGCTACCGACGTGATAACGGCAAATATCCCCGTGCCCGTGTCCAGAGCCTCGACCACAAGGTCAAAGCACACTACGCTGAGCATAACGCCGCCCGCAAAGCTGAGCAGCAGGCTGATGACTCTGTTGGAGTTTTTTTGGAGCATTGCGCCCACGAGTCCGCCCAAGCCCGTGCCCAGCACGCCTGCAATTGCCGTGGCGAGTATCATCGTGCCTATCGCGCCCATTCTATCCCCTGCTTTCGTTTTTGTTGCGTATGAATAATACCACACTTGCCGCCCGTTTACAAGAAGGTTGTCCGATTTTGTTCTGTTCAGCAAAATATACAAATTTTCGCGCAAACCTTTGTGCAATATGCTGATTGTATATTTAGTAAAAAGCTTGTATAATTACTTTTGTATGACTAATACACAATTAAATAGAAAAAAGAGAGGTAAAACACCATGAAGAAAATCGCAAAGATCTTTGCCCTGGCTATGAGCGTTATGATGCTCTGTGCTGCATTTGCAGGCTGCGGCGACAAAGAAAACACCATCATCTTCGGCACAAGCGCCGACTACGCACCCTATGAGTTCCACACCCTCATCGACGGCAAGGACACCATCGTAGGCTACGACGTTTCTCTGGCAAAGTTCATCGCTGAAGAAGCAAAGATGGACATCGAGATCAAGGATATCGGCTTTGACTTCCTCATTCAGGAGCTGAAGAACGGCACCATCGATATGGTCATCGCCGCTATGGAAGAAAATCCCGACCGCGCCAAGGAAGCTGACTTCTCCGACCCCTACTACACCGACGAGCCTCCCATGATCCTGGTCCGCAAGGCTGACACCGCTAACTTCAAGACTATCGCCGATTTCAGCGGCAAGACCGTCGGCGCACAGGCTGCCACCACCAAGGAAGACCTGGTAACCACCGATATGGAAGGCGCAAAGCTGCTCTCCCTGACCACTGTTCCCGATCTGATCAACAACCTGCTGTTCAACAAGTGTGACGCAGTCGTTCTGGATGCAGCTGTTGCCCGTCAGTATGCCGATGTTAACACCGATCTGGTCATCTCCGACGTTGCTCTGGGTGTTGCTGCTCCCTACCGTGTAGCTGTCAAGAAGGGCGACCCCAAGAACCTGCTGCCCATCATCAATGCCGCTATCGAGAAGGCTGACAAGCAGGGCCTGCTGGTCAGCTGGATGGACGAAGCTATCAAGCTCTCCGGCGACGCTGAGTAATCAATACAAACGAGCTATAACACCGGCCGTTTAGTTGGCGGCCGGTGTTTATTCCACTAAAGAAGGAGTTTTGTATGACACCTGTCGTTTTGTCCACCTTTGGTACAATGGTGCGCACGATGTTTGACTTCTCGTTTTTGCCCGGATATCTGCCCTACTTTACTCAGGGTGTGGCATATACTCTGCTGCTGGCATTGGGAGCTGTGCTCATAGCCATCATACCCGCTCTGGGTCTGGCTCTGATGCGCCTGAGCAAAAACAAGTTCATTAACATTATCGCCGGCGGTTATATCGCCATATTCCGCTCCACACCTCTGTATGTGCAGCTGTCTATCATCTATCTGGGCGTTTTTTCCATGATCAAGATCCCAACATTCTACATATTCGGATTTGTGAACATTGCGATGTTCATCCCCGGCATCATCTCGCTGGCTCTCAACAGCGCAGCTTATGTTGCGGAGATCATCCGCGGCGGTATTCTGGCCGTGGATCAGGGTCAGGGCGAGGCTGCACGCTCGCTGGGTCTGACTCAGGGACAGAGCATGAGATATGTGGTGCTTCCTCAGGCCATCAAGAACATACTCCCTTCGCTGGCAAACGAGCTTATCACCATGATCAAGGAGTCCTCCCTCTGCGGTGCTATCGGCATGTACGAGCTGATGTGGGCTGCAAAGACCGTTGGAGGTGCTACCTTCCTCACCATGTCTCCCTACCTGCTGGCCGCAGCTGTGTATTTCTGCATCAACTTCCCCGCAGGCAAGATCATTGAATTACTTGAGAGGAGGATGCGCCGTGGCGATCACAGATAACACCCCCATCATCAGCGTAAAGAATCTGACCAAGCGTTTTACTCCCAAAATCTGCGCCCTCAACGACTGCAATCTGGACATCTACAAGGGTCAGGTGGTAGTTATCGTCGGCCCCTCCGGCAGCGGCAAGTCCACCCTGCTGCGCTCACTGAACCTGCTGGAAGTGCCCACCGAAGGCGAGATAATCTTTGACGGCGTGAACATCGCCGACAAGAATGTGGATATCAACCTGCACCGTCAGCGCATGGGAATGGTGTTCCAGCACTTTAATCTGTTCCCCCATATGACTGTTATGGAGAACCTGACCCTCGCACCCACCAAGGTCAAGAATATGCCCCTCGAGGAGGCCAAAGCTCTGGCCCGCGAGCTGCTCAAGAAGGTCGGCCTTGCAGACAGAGAGGATGCATATCCCATCCAGCTGTCCGGCGGTCAGAAGCAGCGTATCGCCATTGTGCGCGCTCTGTGCATGCAGCCCGACGTTATGCTGTTTGACGAGCCTACCTCGGCTCTCGACCCCGAGATGGTGGGCGAAGTCCTGCAGGTCATGAAGGATCTTGCCGCCGAAAATATGACCATGGTTGTGGTCACCCACGAAATGGGCTTTGCCCGCGAGGTTGGCGAGCGAGTGATATTTATGGACGGCGGACACATTCTGGAGGACAAAGCGCCTCAGGAGTTTTTCACCAATCCCGAGCATCCCCGCCTGCAGCTGTTTTTGTCCAAGGTACTGTAAAGAGATACATAATAAGAGAGAGAACCCACCGCGGTGGGTTCTCTCTTTTTTGTTTGGTCTGAGGATGTGGGCGAGGGGGTTATGCGATGCCCTTCTTCTTCTTGAATACGATCAGGGCGATCACAACGGCGGCGATCAGCACCACGGATACCACCGAAATGGTGATCCACAGAGCGGAGGAGGCCGCAGGAACGCCTACGATGGCATAACGGCTGAAATGATCGGTAACAAAGGTGATAGTGCCGTCCTCGTTGATTCGTGTTTCACAGGGGGTTACTGTGCCGTCATCGGCTATGTAGACAACCTGCAGGGACTCATACTCCTCTGCACCCTCGGGAGCAGGCAGGGTGACCTCTACCTTGCCTCCCGGCTGAACGGCCGCGCCGTCAAGAAGCAGGGAGATATCGTAGGTGGCGAGCACCTCAGCCTTGTCGCTGTCGGTGATCACGGCGATGTTTTCTTTGACCGCCGGGGCAGGCTGACTGTTGACCTCCTGCACGTTGAGCACGGTGTTCTGATCAAGCACGGCGCTGCTGCCCGTGGGTGCGGCGATAGTTGCGCCGGTGCTGCCGTTTGCGGTGATCTTGTCAACCTTGACCAGCTGCGGGATGGATTCACTCCTGGTGCCGCCGCAGACGGTGCAGGTGTAGGTTACGGTGCCGGGTTCTGTGTGGGTGGGTTCGGTGGTGACTATGCCCTCGTCCCACGTGCAGGCTGCGGTCTCGGTTGCGTTGCAGCGGCAGGCACGGCTATGGGTGCCGTCTGCGTTGGGCGACCAGTCTGTCCAGCTGTGCTCGGGTGTTTCGGGGATCTCTTCGGTATAGGTGTAACCGCAATCGGCGCAGGTGTAGGTCATCTCGCCCTTGCTTGTATGGGTAGGCTCGGTGGTGACCACGCCGTTATCAAATGCGTGAGGTGCGGTCTCGCCGGCGTTGCAGATGCAGAAGCGGATGTGGGTGTTTGCTTCGTCAACCTTGTTGATGACCCAATCGTCCCACTGATGCTCGGCTGTCACGGGGATCTCCTCGGTATAGGTGTCGCCGCAGAGGGTGCAGGTGTAGGTCGTGGTGCCGGGTTCTGTGTGGGTGGGCTCGGTAGTGACCACGCCGTCATCCCAAACGCAATCACCCGTCTGGTATGCGCCGCAGCGGCAGGCGCGGCTATGTGTGCCGTCGAAGTTGGTTTCCCAATCGGTCCAGCTGTGTTCGGGAGTCTCCTCTATCTCCTCGGTATAGGAGTATCCGCAGTCGGGGCAGGTGTAGGTCATCTCTCCCTTGCTTGTGTGGGTGGCCTTTACGGTGACCACGCCGTTATCGAATGCGTGAGGTGCAGTCTCGCTCTCGCCGCAGAAGCAGTAGCGGATGTGGGTGTTTGCTTCGTCAACCTTGTTGATGACCCAATCGTCCCACTGATGTTCGACGATCTCGGGCAGCTCGTCAAGGTAGCTGTAACCGCAGTCTGCGCAGGTATACTTGATCTCGCCCTTGGCTTCGTGGGTGGGGGCCTGGGTCACTTCGCCGCTGTCAAAATTATGATCCTCGGTCTCACTCTCGCCGCAGGCGCAGGAGTGGGAATGGGTCTTGTCATCTGTGTTGGGAGTCCAGTCGCCAAACTCGTGATCGAGGGTGGGGATATCTTCGGTGCGGGTGTACATACATGTCTGGCAGGTATAGGTCATTTCGCCCTTTTCAGAGCAGGAAGGCTGCTTGGTGACTTCGCCTTCGTCCCAGCTGTGAGGCAGGGTCTCGAACTTATCGCAGTTGGCATCCATGCAGTCGCGCTTGTGGTTCTGCTCACCGTCGGGATACCAGTCTGTCCAAGTGTGCTCCGTCATCGGGATTTCCTCGGTCTTTGTATGACCGCATGTGCCGCAGGTATAAGTCATAACACCGGTAGAATAGCAGGTAGGAGATATAGTTTCAACACCGCCATTCCAATCGTGGTCTTCCTCCTGATAGCCGTGGCAGATGTCGCAATACATTCTGTGCGTATTTTCGTCGTAAACCTGCCATTCGCCCCATTCGTGGCCTTCGAATTCTTCCTCAACGCCGCAATTTCTCTTGCAGTTACGGATGTGAGAGTCTACGCTGTCATATACCCATTCGCCCCAGTCATGGCCAAGCTCCTCTCCCGTTTCGGTTTTGGTGGCACCGCAATCCGAGCAGGTGTATGTGGTCTTGGCGCCTTCGGTGCAGCCGGCAACGCCGCTTTGAACGCCGCTATCCCAGTTGTGCGGCTCTGTTTCTTTCGCGGTACAGCCTTCTAAGGTGCATTGGCGAGTATGTGTTTCGGTTGTATGGTCATCCACCCAATTACTCCAGGAATGTTCGTGAGCAGTGCGTTCCTCCGTATGGCTCGGGTCTCTCTTACAAACTCGTTCTTCCTTTGTCGAATCGGTCAAGGAAGGTGTCCACTCACCCCAATCGTGCCCCAAAGCGGGTATCTCTTCGGTATGATACTTTGTATCACACGCGCAGTCGTTTGCCGTACAAACGTACTCTTTTATACCGTTTTCCGTGCAGGTCGGTTCCTTTGTTACAGTGCCTTCGTCATAAATACATTCTGCTTGCCATATTTGTGCCTCGCAGGGCCAGTTTTCGCAATCGCGGTAATGTCCCATTACCCACTCACCGTCAATTTGCTTGGATCCTCTGTACCAATCGGACCAGCGATGCTCCGCATATTCGACGGGGCCACCACATTCTGTGCAATATACAACGTGATGAACGCCGTCGCCGGTATCTCTCCAATAGTTGGGGTAATATCTGCCGGCTTCTTCACGGGTGTGATACTCGTGATATTCACCGCCGCAATCCGTACAGGAGACCCAGTGTCCTAACTCATAATCTTCCGTATCGGGAGTGCATCCACGGTTTTCGTCCTTGTTATGAGAACCAATATCGAATGCCGTGCAGCCGTCTACCGTGCAAACACGCTTATGATTTTCCTCATTCATCTTTGTCCAAGAACCCCAAATATGCTCGTGATACTCTTCTCCCGCATCGGAGCAGTAGAGGTAAATGGGATACTGGGTGCCTTCCAGCTCCTCCCAGAAGCTGTCGGAGGTCATAATAAAGTTCTTTTTCTCGCCGTTGACAAGGAAGCGCAGTGCATGCTCCAACTGACCGTCGGCATTGAGGTTGTAAAAGGCTTCTGTGTAAAGGATAACGGCGTCATCGGGATAGTCCTCCCCATAGATAGGCTCATAGAGGTAGCTGTTAAGCTCCTTACCGTCCTTACCAAACAGAACGCCCCACCACTTGGAGTCGCCCTGTTCATAGGGCTGCTGATAGAAGTTGTTGTCAATCGTCACTACGGGGCGAATCCAGAAGTTGGGGATACGGAAGGTGAAATCGTTCTCGTAGTCCTTCACGGTGGCGCCGTCACCATAGTATTGATCTTCCAGCTCATCATCGGAATACTTGCGCTCCATGATCCACTCCAGCGCGTCAAGCCCCTTTACCGAGATGGTGCCGTCAGCGGCGGGTGTAACGGGGATCACTCCCATTATGTGCAAACCGGGAATATAGCCGTCGGTATATTCATTCTCCAGATAGAACAAGTATTCCCAGATTTCTTCACTATCAAGTACTCCATCGGGCTCTCCGCTGTAGACACCGTCAAATTCCATCGCATCAGCCACGCCGTCACCGTTTTCGTCGGTTTCCAAAATGTCGGAAATGCCGTTGCTGTTGTCATCCACCAATAGAATATCGGGCTGTCCATCCTCGTCGATGTCGGCCATAGTGGTAGCGATCTCCTTTTTCAGGACATAGTAGTCCTTGCCGCCGTTGCCGTTGTCGATTTCAGCCACCGCGATGAACGAGGCGTTGGGGTCCAGCGTGAGAAATTGCTCATAAGATGTGATCTTCGTATAAACCGGCGTGGGTCGACCGCAGTTGGTGCAGCCTGTCGCACCGTAGCTGTGATCCAGCGCAGGCAGAACGGGGATATGACCTATCTCGTCTTGGAACGCTTCATCTGCAAAATA
>JAFQTO010000031.1 GCA_017408985.1 Clostridia bacterium | reverse complement strand
GCAAAAACATCACTTATATTCCTTCCGAAAACAAAATATCGTATAACACACTATACCTTGCAAGCAAGATCGTGTGAAAAAGGGGCGAGAAAATCTCGTCCCTTTTCTGCTTTGATATAAAACTGCTTTACGGTAGGTGCCATCAGGGTGTTGTTTTTTGTTTAGCAATGTGCCAGAGTTTGTATCAACGACTTCGGGTTATAGACCGATGAGCGCAACTCGTTGGGTTAGCGCAGAAAAAACAGTCCGGTGAACTGTATTTTCAAGCGGTGTCGCATAAAGTGCGAGTATGTCACACCGAGCGTATCGAGGCGCAGACAGACGACACACAACTGCGAACGGCCCTCAGGGATAACCCGAAGGCCGTAGGTTCTTTGCATATTTATTATTGTTATTTATAAAAGTAACAGCGCACCCTATTAAGGTAACACCTCAAAGGGTAGATTTTCAGACGAAAGTATTATAAAATCTGTTTGGAGAGAATGGAGATGTTACTATGGAATTTTCCGAAAAACTAAAAAAGCTGCGTAATGAACGAAATATCTCCCAAGCTAAGCTTGCGGCAGATATACATATCTCGCGTTCAGCTGTAGCAAAATGGGAAAACGGTTTGGGGTTGCCGGGTGACGAATCGCTCAAGCTGTTAGCCGATTATTTTGGTATCACGATCGGCGAGTTGATCCCCAACAAGAGTAACGAAGAAATCCTTGTATCAAAGAACAGAACTATAGACCAACAGAAAAAAGTCATCATCAGTTTTGCGGCAGGTTGTGCTATCGGTCTGTTTATATTGGGATTCATCTTTATCAAGCCGCTGAGAGAGAGCTTGGTTCAGTTAGCTTTGGGCGTTATTTGCGTACTGCTCGGTATCTTCAATATGCGTGGAAATATCAGTTCGATCCATTGGTACAATCGCCGTAAGGTCACAAAGGAAAATCAGAAGGCATATTGTACATTCATCGGTCTCGGAACTCTTACTGTCGGTGCGGCTGTAATTGCAGGCGCAGTTGTACAAGCGTTGGGTCACATGGCGGCAAGCGGATTGTTAATAGGCGTAGGCGTTTTGGTCGGGTTGATTTTTATCCTATACGCGCAATTCAAATATAACAGAGGGTTATTCTGATCATCAAGCACCTGATTCTTATACAGTCTCAACCTTGATAACTTTTTCGCGTTGTGATCAGGCTTCTAATATATATGCCGTCCGTGTATCAATCATTTACAAATGTGCAAATGAATTGGTACCGATATCGGTCAACGCAGGTACTTTTGTTTTGGGTGAGGTTATGGTATAATGGTAAAAAGGAGTGATATCCTATGAAGACGCTGACGATATTGATGCTTGTTGTTTGTTTGGCGTTTTTGTGTGCCTGTGTGCCGGTGGGGGCAGACAAGCCGACTTCGCCGGATAGAATAGATGAAGAGCAAAGCGGAGCGCAAGACGGCGGCGATGATGTAACCGGCGGTAACGGTACGGATATTACCGACACCGGCGGCAAGGGTGATACAGACAGCGGCGTCGGTGACCCAAACGGTACTTCTCCTTCCGGCACCGACAACACCGACCCAAACGGCAGTACCGACCCTGTCGGTACTTCTCCTTCCAACCCTGACAGCACCGGCGATTCCCCTTCCGGCACTTTCCCTTCGGACACCCCCGATACGCCCGTTGAGCCCGACAAATTCCCCTACGCGCAATGGCTGGATGCGTCTTTTTCCATATTTTCCGCGCCGACCTATGACAGTATGCCTATGGGCGTTGTGGGCGGCAGCGGCGAGTATTATATCCGCGAGGAAGCCTCCGACGGTGAGGGCAATCTGTGGGGCAAGATAGAGGAAAGCTGCTGGGTAGACTTGACCTACGCACGCGAGTTTGCACAGAATCCTCCCCCAATTACGGCAGCCCACGCCGACCGCACCCTGATGGCGAGCGAACATCATCTGTATTCCGGCACAGACAGTCTTGACGGAGTGGCTTTTGTGGCGTTCCGAGCTATGCAGGAACTCAAAAACGTCAGTTTCCACACTCTTACCTGGGGCGACGGCGGATTTGAGCAGGTAAGTGAGCTTTTTACCCTGGACACCCTGACCCCCGACAAGCCTTTTGTCGCCAAAGTTATGTTCCTCGGTAGCGGTACGGTATACGGCATAAGCTTTGAGGACGAGAGCGGCACAATTCGCTATTTTGCCGTCAGCGAGAGCGGCAGAAACGGCGAGATCGAGTACCGCGAGTACACAAGATAACACCATATAATATACGACGCCTGCGGGTTACTGCCGCAGGCGTTTTTATTCTTTATTCTTCGGTTTTGCTGAGCATGAACACGGCCGTCAGGATAAGCACGATGCCCACGATACCTGCGCCCGTAAGCTTTTCGGAGAAGATCACCACGCTGAACAAAGTCGCCGACATAGGTTCAACGATGCCCAGCGCAGACGCCGTACCCGCGGGGATCTCGCGCATTCCCAGAGTGTACAGCAGATAGGGCAGCACACAGGTAAACACGCCGATCCCGATTATCAGCATAATCAGATAAGCAGGGTTCCGGGCGGTTTTCTGCACCAGATCAACAGGGTCACACACGCACAGAGAGATGACCGCCATTACCGAAAAGCTGTAGAAAGTCGCAGACAGCGGGCGGCAGCCTCTGAGCATCTGTATCTTGGTGACTACGTTGTAGGCGCTGTAGGAAAGTCCCGAACACAGTCCCAGCACGGTGCCGAGGATGCTGAAGCGCGCGCCTGCCACAAGTCCCGAGACCAGCGCACAGCCCACGGTGACCAGGACTACTGCGGCGGCTTTGCGGAGGTTGAACTTCTCGCCCAAGAACGCTACCGAGTACGCCATAACGAACACGGGTGCGGTGTACATCAGCACCACCGCGGTGGACACCGAGGATGCGCCGATGGCGGCGTAATAGAAGGTTGCCGTACCAAACACCGCCGCGCCGCTGAGCACGAACATCATCAACTGAGGCAGGGTAACTTTGAAGCAGCTTTTGTCACGCACAAGCAGATATATACCCATACACAAAGCCGACACCACGCTGCGCATACAGGTCATCTGCACGGGCGTGAAGCCGTAGGGCGACATCAGGTTGACGAATATGCCCGACGTACCCCAAAGCACGCCTGCAAGGACTATATATAACAAGGCAGATTTTTTCATAGACTTTCCTCCCCTTTTGGGCTCCGGGAGATAATATATCACAAATACACGGGAATGTAAATGGGGTTTGCGATTCACAAATTGTATGTTTTATACAGAAAAGCACCATCCTGATCTAAAAAGAAGTCTCTGTCCGAGATAAGTATTGGTGTGCATAACTGACCTTTTTATTCATTTTTTGTGAATGCCCACTAAAAAGGAGCAAGGCATATTTCAACCTTGCTCCTATTGGTCAGTATTTAGTTCAACAAACTAAAATTACTCTGTTACTGCTGGAGCATCTTCTGCATTACCATAGCCACAGAGTTTATACAAATCAGAGGGAATAGAACTAATTGACAACTGTTCAGTTTCGCTCAACTCATTGTACTTTTCAAGCCACTCTATTGTTTCTTGAGACAGGTCTGACTTACTGACTACTTTATCGTGAAATTGTATTGTGTCATTTTCGTCAGAAATAATAATTTCCACTCTGTAAGGATTTGGAATACGAGCTGGGTCAGTTTCCTGAATAAGTCCGTCGTATACCACTCTCACCATTTCACCGACTTGTGGGATAGGCCACGAAGTTTTATCTTGTAATCCTACTTTGATTTCATCAGAACTATTAAGTTCAATACTACCCTCTATGGGTTCAACAAGCAAATAATGGTCTGTTACTTCTAATACTGTGGCTTCAAACTCTGATTGTTTTTCTATTACCTCGTCTTTGGTAGAACACCCAATCAGACACAACACACAGGTCAATGCCAAAACTAATGCTATGTATTTTCTCATACGAGTTACCTCCTTATAAAATTGTAGTTCTATTTATTTAGACGGAAAAACCAGCAAAAAGTTCCGAACTATGGCTATATCATAGCATACTTCGGTCTATTTGTCTCATTCCAGAAGTTGAAATTTAAACTTTTTTCAGATTGCTAACCTCTTCATATCAAAGGAAATAGGCTTGTACTTAAACTTGGCAAGAGGTATCTTCTTCGTCTGATTGGCTAACAGAGTGATAATGTCATAGGCTTGTTCAAGATAGGTCTTGCCCTTGTTCTTCTCGACCCAATAGAACAGAGCCAAATAGTAATCAAGGAACTTGGAACTTACACCGTGATACAGATACATAAAATCACTAATGTTGTGATGGTAGCCGTTGATATGACCCAAATGAAATCCACCGCTTGTATGTTTCCCGCTTGGGGTTTGATTTAAGGGTATCTTGTACTTGTTGGCTACTGTCTTATATGCTCTATGGCTGTCTGTAACCAGAACTGTATCATCGGTGAAATGGGGAACAAGGGTCTGCTCGATATGGGTAGGCTGTATTCTGCCGACACAAACACTCTGCAAGAAGTGGTTGTTGTTCGTGTCCACACAAGACAGACAGCATACCTGCTGATTACTGATACCCCTCTTTTTCTTCTGCTGTTCGTGTAGGGTATTCAAGACTTCGATAATTTTCTTTGTATCCATACCATTCAGAGCATTGGAAAACTTCTCTTGTGATTTCAAGTCTTTCTCACGAACATAGTTCAATAACTCGGTTCTAACCAACTTTGCATTTTTGTGGAGGGTATGCAAGAACTCAGTATCAAATCCTTGCTTTTCAACATATTTTTCTTTGTTCTCAATGCTCCTATGGGTATATGGCATTCTGCCGAGTGTACCCAAGAAGAACATAGGGTCTTTAACGTCCTTAAAGGACAGAGGATAGTAATATTCGTCACTCTCAGCCAAACCCTTAAAATCATCCTGATTACTGACAAGTTCAAGGAGGACAGAACACACTCTATGTCTGTTGTGTAATGCTGTCTGCTTATTGATACCAAGTTCTTTGGCTATGGTACGGCAACTCTCACCTTGTAAGGTCAACTTAATAAACTCAATCCATTGTGAAACAGACAATTTGGAACGAAAGGCAACTGTACCATTGGTATCCCCGAATGTCTTTTCACAATTCTTGCACAGATATCTCTGTCTGCCTTTGCTTGTTCCATATTTGATAACCTTAACAGAGCCACAATGAGGGCAGACAACAGTATCCACATCCTTGTTGTTAGCATAACTTCTATGCTCTCTGCAACATTGGAAGAATGCCAACTCTTCGGTGGTCAGTTTAGGCTTTGCATTTTTCTTTGTCTGCAAAGCATTCATTAACTCTTGGATTTGCTCACCTGTTAAGTCAGCCACAGCAATTTGTTTTTGTATATCGGTAAAATTGAAGTCAACACCAAACATAAAAAGTCCCCCTACAAAAATTGTTTTTGTAAGGGAACATAATTATTTCTGTCAGCAAAAAATCTATTTATGCATAATCTTATATAAAAATGTATATTTTTTGCTCACCAATATTTATCTCGGACAGAGACAAAAAGAAAAGAATGGTGCAATATGTTATGGTTTTATCTATAGAGTTTTACATAATTCCTAATCGACAAAATCTTCTCCATCTATAGTCGTATACAAAAGATTGCCATCTCCATCGTAGTATCGAATTATAATAACTACCGAACTGTCTGCTCCAAAAATATTTCTAAGTTCGTCATACACCTTTGGTAGATTATTATTGAGTGAATACATCTTATAAAAGTCAGTATAGTCATCCCAACAAAAATCGGTCATATGAACATTGTATACATCAAGACCTAAACCAAACTTATCCTCTTCAAAATCTGTCTCATATGTACATTCATATAATCCATCTTTATTCCATTTTTTTATTTGCTTCTCCGCTTTTTCCAAGGGTGTTTTTGCACCACAACCACAAAGCAAAACCATCAGAGCAAATACCACACACAATACGGATTTAATCTTTTTCATTTAATCTTCTCCTTTTTAATCCCAGTTTTACTCTCTTTTAATTTGTCTGTTAGTTATATGTTCTGTCCTGCCAGTCGCTAAAGCCATCATAGCATGTGCTGCAGAATCCGTACCCAGAACAAGTTTCTTTGCCCTTCCGCAGTTAAGACATGTTGTCTTACCATCACCACCAGAATCTTCAGCAAAGCACATTACCAAGCTCACGCACATTAGTAGTATGAAAATACACAAGAGCACTTTCTTGATTTTTCCATTCAATATTCTCCCCTTGTATTATAGTGTCTCCTCGGTTTTATTATCTAAAAACGGATTCGGATAATCTTTCGGGATATGATACGGACTTCCCTTTTTATCCTGCGTGATTCTCTTGTCAACAGCAATTGTTCTGCGACAAAACTCCTGTACTTTCTTTTGTGAAACGCCCCACAATTCTCCGGCTTCTTTGGTTCCCATGTCCGCCATTTACATCTCCCCTTTTTGATTAAATTGCCGTATTTATGTTATTTATACGACTTATTCATGATTATAGCATATATTTTTGGTTTTTTCAACAATAAACAACAAATATATTTGTACTATAATATCCGTTCGGCGAGCTATCATACTATTAGAGGTGATAGCAGGTGTACGAAAAGTTTGTACGCGACAGGATTACACAGCTCAGGCTGCAAAAGGGTGTGTCAGAGTATCAGATGAGCTACGATTTGGGACACAGCCGCAGTTATGTTTATAATATTTCTTCGGGCAAGGCGCTGCCTCCTCTAAAGGAGTTTTTTGCCATCTGCGATTATTTTGAGATCACTCCTCAACAGTTTTTCAACGAGTCCGAGCAGAACCCCGAATTAGTCCAAAAAGCTTTGACGGGAATGAAGAAACTCAGCGAAGACGATATGCTTATGCTGTTGGGTATCATCAACCGAATGTTGAAAAAATGAACACAAAAAACCGCATCGGGTGTTGCCCGATGCGGTTTTTGCATTTCAATATTTCTTTATTCTTCGCTTTTGCTGAGCAGGAACACAGACACAAGAATGAGCACGATGCCGGTGATGGAGGCCAGCGTAAGCTTTTCGGAAAACAGTACCACGCTGAACACGGTAGCCGACATAGGCTCAATGATCGCCAGCGAGGAAGCAGTACCTGCGGGTATATCACGGAGCGCCAGCGTATACAGCAGATAGGGCGTCACGCAGGTAAACACGCCGATTCCGATTATCAGCATAATCAGATAGGCGGGGTTCCGGGCGGTTTTCTGCACCAGATCAACAGGGTCACACACGCACAGAGAGATGACCGCCATTACCGAAAATATGTAGAAGGTCGCAGACATCGGACGGCAGCCTTTGGACATCTGCACCCTGGTGACTACGTTGTATACGCAGGCAGACAGAGCCGAGCAAAGACCCAGCACAGTACCGAGCAGGCTGAAGTTTGCGCCCGCCACAAGTCCCGACACAAGCACGCTGCCCGCTATGACCAGCACGACCGAGAGGGCTTTGCGCAGGTTGAATTTTTCGCCCAAAAACGCCACCGAGCAAATCATAACGAACACGGGTGCGGTGTACATCAGCACCGCGGCAACAGACACCGACGAGTAACCGATAGCGGCATAGTAGAAAGTGGCTGTACCGAATACGCTGACACCGCTGAGGGCGTAGAGCAGCAGTTGGGGCAGGGTGACTTTGAAGCAGCTTTTGTCACGCACAAGCAGATATATACCCATACACAAAGCCGATACCACGCTGCGCATACAGGTCATCTGCACGGGCGTGAAGCCGTAGGGCGACAAAAGGTTGACGAATATGCCCGAGCTGCCCCACAGCACGCCCGCCAGCACGATATATAATAATGCGGATCTTTTCACGGTTTTCCCTCCCCTTTTGGGCTACGGGAGATAATATATCACAAAAATGCGGGAATGTAAATGATGCAATGGGTTATCCCTTGATGCGCGGATACATATCCGGCTTCACGATTTATAAAAAATCGGATTTTGGGAACTTTTTCATTTTTTTGCGGTCTAACATATCAAAGAGCCTCGATAAACTGTTTATTTGGGGCAGGTGGCTATGATATAATAACAGTATCACAGCCAACAAAATACTTGAAACGGAGGTATCGTTATGAAAAAAGCTGTTATCCTTCTGCTGAGCCTTTTGCTGACTATGACAATGTGCGCCTGCCGCAAAGATGAGGCGAAAAATCAGGACTCCTCTACAGATGACGGGTCTTATGACTATTTCCAGCCCGAACCCAATCGCCCCGAAAAACCCGTAATATACCTCTATCCCGAAAAGGAGACCCTCGTCAGGGTGGAGCTTGATTTTAACGGTCGGCTGACCAGTACTTATCCTGCTTATCGGGACGGCTGGACTGTTGTGGCGCAGCCCGACGGCACTCTGACTGATGATTCCGACCGTGAATATTACTGTCTGTTCTGGGAGGGTGAGACTCAGGTCGAGTACGATCTGTCCAAAGGCTTCTGCGTAAAGGGCGAGGACACGGCGGAGTTTCTGGAAGATGCTCTGGTCAAGCTCGGTCTTACAGACAAAGAAGCAAACGAGTTTATCATCTACTGGCTGTCCCGGATGGAGGGCAATGCGTACAATCTGATAGCTTTTCAGCAGGAGATATACACCGACAACGCCGTTCTGACCGTCACGCCTGCGCCCGACAGTATGCTTAGAGTGTTTATGGCGTGGAAGGCCGTTTCCGTGCCCGTTGACATTGAGGCGCAGGAGCTGCAGGATTTTGAGCGCAGCGGCTTTACCGTCGTTGAATGGGGCGGCGCCGAGGTTCGCTGAGGAGTGATCAATGAAGAAAGTAGTTGTTATTGCGCTTTGTCTGCTGACGTTGTTTTCGCTGTGCGCCTGCGCCAAAGTCAAGGATCATTACACTACCCGTCAATGGGGCACAAAGCTTGAAGTGGACAAGGGCAATCAAACAATAAAGGACGGCACGTATACATACAGATACAAGGCTACCACCATCGGTTACGATACAAGTGTCAACATCTATTATCCTAACGGTGCGTCTTATTACTCGGACAGCAATCGCTACAGCGGAGAGATAAAAAAAGATTACGTTACGGGAGACCTGCTGACAAGCGCTGTAAAAAAGGGCATATCGACTTCCGTAAGACCGCTCAAGGTGGTGGCTGTTTTGTTTCTGCTTGCCGTGGGAATACTCAACATCGTATCACCGTACTCCGGCTGGTATCTGCGCAGAGGCTGGCTGTACAAAGATGCCGAGCCCTCCGATGCAGCGCTGACGGCAGGAAGGCTGCTTGGATTCGTATGTATCGGAATAGCCGTGATATTGGTGTTCTTCTGGTGAGAGACCGCATCTCTGTCAAAATCTGATAACAAAACCGATACCCCGGTCTATCCGCCTGAGCTTATAAACCGAGGTAGTTTTCCCGTCAGGTATAACCGGATATATACCCAAATCAGCACACAAGGGTGGAGTTTTATCTCCGCCCTTGTGTGCTGATATTTTTTTGACATTTGCGACTTGTATGGGAATTCTTCTACATTATTTCATTATTCAGCGGGGTTTGCATAAGCTGCTCAAGCTCTCTGCCCGACAGTCCTGCCGCCACCCCCAGCAGGGCTTTCATATAGGCGCACTCGTTTGTCATATTGAGCGGGATAATACTTCCGTTTCGCACTCCGTCAAAAACCGACGAATACTGCTCGTCACTCAGCACGCAGGGGGCGGCAAACAACGGAATATTCCGCTCTTTGCACCTTGCGGCAAGGTGCAGTACCGAGCATTGGGAGTATGTTTGGCTCTCATCGTTACGCTCTGTGCAGAAGGTGCCCGAGTGGTAGGTGCCGTGGACCACGGCTTTGACGCCGTCAAGGGTAATTCTGCCGTAATCAAGTCCCGTACAGGGCTGCAGGGCGAGGACGGAGGAGTGCAGTCGGAGTGTTGTGCCAAAGGGGTTTTTGCCGCGCGCTTTTGACAAAAGTGCGCAGGTATCAAGAAGATTTTGGGTGTTTTTTACCTCAATCTTCTCCCCTGCCGAGCAGAAATCGTCGGAAAAATTCCGACTCTGCATAATCCTGCTGCCCAGGTGCAAATAAACTTCTGTATCCGTGTTGCGGTACGGCACGTAGACATTGGGAGCAATGCCGCTCATTATCAGCTCCACACCCGTGCGGAAGTTGATATTGGCGTTTGTCCCATCCACCATAGGCGGCTTGGCGCCCGAGATAAGCATCACGGGCACGGGAGTGTCGCACAGCAGCATACTCAGCAAGGCCGCTGTGTATGCAAGAGTATCGGTGCCGTGCATTATCATCACACCCGCGTAGCGCTCAAGATCAAAAGAGCGCAGGTGGTCTATGATACCCTGCAGCTTGGAGAGGGTCATATTCTCGCTGAGGGTCTGGTGTGTCAGGCATGAATCCTCAAACAGACTGTGGCACAGATTTGCATATTGAGAATCGCTCTGAGAAAACCTCAGAGCGATATATCTCTTGGCAAGTTCTGTGTTGAGTTCACGCTGTCCGCCCATGGGGGCACAGCCGATAGTGCCCCCCGTATATACGGTCAGGATCTTTTTCATCACATACTCTCCCCTATAATTCAGGCCTTCATGACTTCTTCAATGAGGACTTCGCGCAGGGTCTGAGGATCGCAGTTACCCTTGAGCTCCTTCATACATCTGCCGAAGAGGGCCATAAGCACCTTTTCTTTGCCTGCTTTGTAGTCGGCAACGGTCTTGGGATCGGATGCAACAACGGCCTTGACCACAGTCTTGAGCAGATCGGTATCATTGGATACGATGTAGCCGTTGTCCTTGGCATAGGTCTCGGGATCGACATCCTGCTCAAAGAGGGCGGCGAGGATCTTCTTGGCGTTGGGACGGGAAACCGTGCCCTCGGTGACCAGCTTGATCAGCTTGCCCAAACCTGCGCCGCTGAGGGTCAGCTGATCGGCGGTGAGGCCTGCCTTGTTGAGCATATTCATACAGTCGGAGATCAGGTAGTTGGCCGCTTCCTTGGCGTTGCCGCATACGGCATAGGCCTGCTCGAAGCAGTCGCACAGAGCGCGGCTGTCACAAAGCTGCTGTGCATCGTACTCATTGAGACCCAGCTCACCCATATAACGGGCCTTTTTGACCTCGGGCAGCTCGGGGAGGGTGGCTTTGATGGAATCGAACCACTCGTCATCAATGACAACGGGCATGATGTTGGGGTCGGGGAAATAGCGGTAGTCGCCTGCGTTCTCTTTGGTACGCATGGAGAAGGACTTGCCCTTCAGGTCGTCCCAGCGGCGGGTCTCCTGAACAAGCTCCTCGGTGCCGTTCTCGATAGCGTCGATGTGGCGGGCGGTTTCGTACTCAATGGCGCGCTCGATTGCCGAGAGGGAGTTCATGTTCTTCATCTCGGTGCGGACGCCCAGCACGTTGCTGCCCTCGGGGCGCACGGACAGGTTGACGTCGCAGCGCATTGAACCCTGCTCCATACGGCAGTCGGATACGCGGGCAAATCTCAGCAGAGAGCGCAGGCGCTCGAGGTAGGCAATGACCTCCTCGGCAGAGTGCAGGTCGGGCTGAGAAACGATCTCAATGAGAGGCACGCTGGTACGGTTGAAGTCCACCAGAGAGGTATCGCTCCAGTCATCGTGGACAAGCTTGCCTGCGTCCTCCTCCATATGGATCTGCTTGATGCGGATCTGCTTCTTGCCCTGGGACGTCTCGATGTCAACAAGGCCGTTGACTGCCACGGGGGCAAACAGCTGGGTGGTCTGGTAGGAGCAGGGCAGGTCGGGATAGTAATAGCTCTTTTTGTCAAAAGTCGTGGTGCGGTTGATATGGCAGTTGAGCATCATACCTGCGGTCATACCCAGATCGACAACGTGCTTGTTGACGATGGGCAGCATACCGGGCATACCGCAGCAGGCGGGGCAAACGTGGTCGTTCTGCTCGCCTCCGAATTTCGCAGAGCAGGAACAGAAGATCTTGGACTCGGTGGCAAGCTCGATATGAACTTCCAGTCCTATGACGGTTTCGTACTTCATCTTATTTGCCCTCCTCTGCTATCTTGGCAAGCTCAAGGAGCATACCGTCTGTGAATGCTTTGCCCACTATCTGCACGCCTGCGCAGACTACTGCGGGCAGGCCGCTGATGGATGCAGGTGCGGTATAAACATTCTCCTCGTAGCAGGCATAGGGTGCCACGTCTGCGTCACCGTAAACCAGCCTGGAGCAGGCGGGCATAACTACTGCATCATACTGTGCAAACAGCTCGCCGAATGCCTCAACCAGCACTCTGCGGACGCGCAGAGCCTTGTCATAGACGGGCATATAGTTCTTGGTGGAAAGCACATCAGAGCCGTAGAGGATAGCGGCCTTCAGCTCGTCGCCGAATGCCTCGGTACGGCTGTTGGTGTACAGCTCATCGATGGTGGTGTACTCCTTGCTGCGGTAGCCGTACTTGATGCCGTCGTAGCGGGAGACGTTGTTGCACAGCTCGGCGCACATAAGGATATTCCATGCGCTCGAAGCAAGCTTGAAGATACTGCCGTCAACCTGCGCGGTCTCCACTCCTGCGCTCTCGCAGGCGGTCTTGAAGGCGCTGAGCTTGGCGCTCACTGCCTCATCGGTGTCAAAGCCGGTGAGAAATGCGATCTTCTGAGGCTTGGCATCACGCAGGCTTGCATCGATCTTGGACTGAGGATGCATTGTGCCGTCCTTGCAGTCGTAGCCTGCGATAGCGGTCAGCACGGCTTTGACGCTGTCGGATGTGTTGGCCATAACGCCTACGGTCTCGCCCGAGCAGGCAACAGGCACTGTGCCATAGCGGGAAACTGTGCCGTAGGTGGGTTTGATAAACACCTTGCCGCTCTGTGCTGCGCTGCGGCGGGGTGCGCCGTTGACGTCCAGAGTGACAACGGCGGCAATCTCACCCTCATCGAGGGCGGCGGCCGATGCCGAGACGTATGCGCCGTCAGCATTTTTGACAGCGCCGAAGTAGCTGGTCTCGCCCGTAACGTCAAAGCCGAATTCGCCGACGTTAAGCTTGCCGGCCACGCTGTAGCCTGCCTGCTCAAGCTTCTCCACTACGGTGGCGTCGAACAGACTCATATAGCCATCCAGCATCTTGCTGCCTGCGGTGGTGGGCAGAGCTTTGGTGAGTATCATATCATCCAGCGCAACAGACTTGCCTGCTGCGTCGGCTTTTGCAAGATAAATCTTCATAGTATTGCCTCCCTTCAGTCAACCAGACGGGGTACCTGCCAGTAGCCGTCAACGGTCTCGGGTGCACCCTTTTGAAGCTCTTCACGGGTGAACAGCTTCTTCTCCACGTCCTCACGGACAACTGTCATAATGGGCATCACGTGTACCATACGCTCCACGTTTTCGGTGTCGATGCGCTCAAGCTCGGCTCTGCGGCTCTGCTGTGCGTCAAAAAACGCCAGCACCGACTCTCTCTGCTCGTCACTCAGACGGAGCTGATTGAGCTTTTCAAGGGAGATTAAGGTGGTTTTTTCCATATAAAGACCTCCTTATGGGATAGTTAGGTCAGTCTCTGACCTTGATGTGAACTTCTCTGAGCTGCTGCTCGGTGACTTCGCCGGGAGCGCCCATCATAACGTCCCGAGCATTGCCGTTGAGGGGGAATGCGATAACGTCACGGATTGTCTCCTCGCCTGCGATCAGCATAACGATACGGTCGATGCCGGGGGCCATGCCTGCGTGGGGAGGTGCGCCGTAATTGAATGCGGTGTAGAGAGCGCCGAACTTGGTCTTGACGTCCTCTTCGCCGTAGCCTGCTATCTCAAAGGCTTTTTTCATAATATCGGGGTTGTGGTTACGTACTGCACCGGAGGACAGCTCAACGCCGTCGCAGACGATATCGTACTGGTATGCAAAGATATCCAGAGGATCTTTGGTATTAAGTGCCTCGAGGCCGCCCTGGGGCATGGAGAAGGGGTTGTGGGTAAAGTCGATGCCGCCCGTCTCCTCGTTGCGCTCGTACATGGGGAAGTCCACGATGTAGCAGAACATATGGCTGTTTTTGTCGATAAGGTTCAGGTTCTCACCCAGCCAGGTGCGGATCTGACCTGCAAGCTTGTTGACGACTGCGGGTGCATCGGAGATAAAGAACAGGGTCTCTCCCTCCTTGATGCCTACCATTTCGGTGAGGCGAGCCTTCTGCTCGTCGGTGAGGAACTTGGCAAGGGGACCCTTGTACTCACCGTTTTCAAGGTTCAGATATCCGATACCGAACTTCATACCGATGGAGCGGGAATACTCGTCGATAGCCTTCTCAAACGCCTTTTTGCCGTCACCTCCGCCGTCTTTCTTGACCAGATAGTTGGCAACGATACCTCTGACCTGCTTGCCCACGAAGGGAATGGTGCGGCCGTTGAAGTATACGAACTCATCCTTGCCGAAGAACTCGGTCAGATCGTGGATGATCAGGGGGTTACGCAGGTCGGGCTTGTCGGTACCATACTTGAGCATAGCCTCATTGAAGGGGATGCGGCGGAAGGGGGGCTTGGAGATATTCTTCTGAGAAAACTCCTTGAAGGTGTTGTAGATGCAGGTCTCGGCGGTGGTCAGAACGTCCTCCTGAGTGGCAAAAGCCATCTCAAAGTCCAGCTGATAGAACTCACCGGGAGAGCGGTCCTGACGTGCGTCCTCGTCACGGAAGCAGGGTGCTATCTGGAAGTAGCGGTCAAAGCCCGAGGTCATAAGCAGCTGCTTGAACTGCTGAGGAGCCTGGGGCAGAGCGTAGAACTTGCCCTTGTGCTTACGGGAGGGTACCAGATAGTCGCGTGCGCCCTCGGGAGAGGATGCGGTGAGTATGGGGGTCTGGATCTCCATAAAGCCCATTTTTTCCATCTCGTTGCGGATGTGGCGGATTACCTTGGAGCGCAGAACGATATTGTCGTGGATCTTGGGGTTGCGCAGATCGAGGAAACGGTACTTGAGTCTGACGTCCTCACGGGTCAGGTGGGATGCGCCTATCTCAAAGGGCAGACTCATACGGCAGGGGCCAAGCACCTCAAGCTCGTCGGCTTTGACTTCGATAAGACCGGTGTCGATCTTGGCGTTTACCGTCTCCTCGGCACGGCGGGTGACCTCGCCGCAGATGGAGATGACGGTCTCCTTGGTGATACCGGAGAGCAGCTTATCGTCGGAAAAGACTACCTGAGTGACGCCGTAATGGTCACGCAGGTCCACGAAGATAACGCCGCCGTGGTCACGGACGGTCTCGACCCAGCCGCAAAGCTTGACGGACTGTCCGATATGCTCGGTATTGAGCTCGTTGCAGGTGTGAGTTCTCAGCATTGTAATTGCTCCTTTTTAACCTATATTTTATATATATTATTATCAATTAATGCACAAACGAAAAAAGAAGATATCATTCACCCCGAAAAATGGGACGAAAGATATCTTCCGCGATACCACCCAAATTGACAAAGCACTATGCTCTGCCCTCTCAAATGACCGTAACGTGATCCGACCGTGCGGGTCTAATGACCGCAAAAAGCGGCGTTCTTCCGCAAGCTCCGAAGTGTTCTTCACACAAGCGCCGTTACTGTCTTGCACCCACCGACAGTTCTCTGAAACAGCTTGCTTGAGCTACTCTCTTCATCATAGCATCCACACAGTAAAAAATATCACAAATCACGCCGATTGTCAAATATTTATTATAGGTATGGGGTTAATTTTTTGATAAGATTTGCGGCGTAGTGCCCAAAGCCCTCGTCTGTGGGATGCAGGTAGCCGTCGGCAAAAAGTCTTGACTCCCGAGGTACAAGATCAATACCGCTGATATTGATGACGTTGGGCGCCTCCTGAGTCAGGCGTGGGATGCGCTCGTCAAACAGCTCAAATCTGCCGAGACCGGGGTTTGGATAATCTTCGGCATCCATTCTGTATATGGGCGACAGAGCAAAAATTTTGGTGTTGGGATAGAGCAGGCTGAGATTTTTGTAAAAATCGCGGCACTTGCGCTCGAATATATCCACGTCGCCGACCCTCCAGCAGTTTACGCCGTAGGCAACCAGAATATAGTCGGGCTCGAAATCGTCCTTGTGCAGAGCCAGCAGAGGGAAGAATACCTCGCCGCCGATGGCTTTGTTGTACTCCTCGCAGCCCAGCGCCTCGGCTACCTTATGGGCGTAGCGGTTGTAATTGCGCACCGCATCATAGCCCTGAGTGATGGAGTCGCCGTAGAAGATCATCTTCTTGTCAAGGCGCACGGGCTCAAAGCTCGATCCGTCGTCAAGCTCGATCTTGTTTATATAGGTAATGCAGTTAAAGGGCAAAAACACCGTGACGAGCTTGCTTCCATCGCCCAGATCAAAGCTCTTGCACCCTCTCTCTACGGGCAGCTCGACGGTGCTGTATATCTCGGGCAGCTCGGTGTCCAAGCAGTTGTCTATGCTGCCAATATAGCGCCCGTCGGCAAAGACGTTGAGGGAAAAGAACTTGCGGGAGTTGGCACTCTCAAAATCGGCATCCACGGTCAGGCTGCGGCTGTCGGTGCGGAATACCAGCTTGATGCCGGCCGACGAGGAAGTATTGCGGTGATAGCGCAGGACTTCTTCGCGGCGGGCTTCGGTTTTTACCTCATAGGCGTACAGTCTGTAGGTCTCCTGCTGCTCACGGGTAAATCTGTGCAGAAGCAAACCTCTCTCTGTCTCCTCATACCTGACGGCTCCGCGTGCGGCGGAATAGATCTGTTGCGTTGTTAAGAGCATATTTTTCACCTTTGCGATCATTGTTTATTTTTTCTGTCTTGATGCAAACACCCTGTATACCACACCTGCACACAGTATGACCACGCAGCTGAGCGCACCCATTATCTGCTGAGCGTATACGGGAATGCCGAAGAGCACGTTTCCCCTGCCCTGTACAAAGCTGAGGAAGGGGGTCATCACGATAGTGGTCAGGAAGGCTATTGGGCCGATTATCACCGAGCGCAAAGCGATAGCCGATACGCGCTCATTTTCGCCCACTATGTCAAGGAGCATGGTATCTATACCGATGCTGGTTGCCGAGCCGCCGATAGCGTGGATAAGATAGTAGAGGCAGAAAAACAGAAATCCCCGTCCCGGTGCGGCAAGGCTGACCATCGTATAGGACAGCGCGGTTATTACAAAACCGCAGAGCATTATGCCCGTCATACCTTTCTTTTTGGACAGTCTGCCGAACAGGGTCAGAGCGCTGACCGAGGTGACCACGGTTATGGCGTTGAACACCGAGATGCGCACCATACTCAGTCCAAGCTCTTTTATCTGGTAGGTGCCCAGAAAAGGCCCCGAGAGGTTGGTGCCCACCGAGTTGAGCAGGTACATAAGCAGATAGAGCAGAAAACCGCGGTTGCGCACAAGGGCAGAAAAGGCGGCAAAGACGTTTTGTTTGCCGCGGGGCTCTGTTTCCTTTTCTTTGGAGGCTATCAGGGTGAGCATATTGAGCAGGCTTATGACCAATATGACCGCAGAGAATGTGATGAACATTCCGCTGAGGTTTCCCGATTTTTCGAATCGGTCTATAAGCCAGCTTGCGGTAAATGTGAACGCCAGACCCGATATATGGGAGAATATCTGCACCACCGATTGAAAGGCGGGGCGCTCACGGGAGGGCACAAGCCCCATAAACCAGTTGAACTTAAGCGGTGCGCTTACCTGCTGGAGCACCAGTGACAGGAATATGCACACGAAGAATACCGCCGAATTAGTACCGCCCGACAGACCCAGAAAGGGGATCAGATACAGCGCCGCATAGAGCAGCTGATAGGCTATCTGCAGGGGGATGACCGTTCTTTTTGCCCTTGCACGGGATGCAAGAGGTATGCTCAACAGCTGAAATACGCCTGCCAACGACGTGACCGCGCTGAGTACAGCCGTCATCTCGTCGGAGATACCGATGGTGGTAGTCAGCTTGGCAAGATACGCTCCCGAGGTTATCAGGGTGATAAAATATGCCAGTGCCGCGTGAAGCACGTACATCGGTCGGTTGATGTAGTATTCGTCTTTTGGCAGATATTTTTTCATTATTTACCCTTTCGATCAAGGATCATCCGCAGTACGGGACAGACCGCACTTGCCATATTGTAAAATCCGATATCGGTGGGATGGCCGCCGTCAACGGTGGCTTCCTCACCCTCAAAGCCCCGGGCGGAGAAGCCGTCCACGTACCATAGGTTCTGGTCGCCCTCACGTCTGCCGCGCAGATACGCGCTCATCACTATCTCGCGGCGGCGGGTGAGTTTTTCTTCACGCAGTGGCTCTTTGCCCGTAACGGCGGTGGTGTTTGCCATCATAATTATGGGCAGGTCGGGGTTACGGTCGCGGATTATTCTGTAGAACGGATAATAGGTCTGCTCGTAGTGCTCAAGAGATGGCGCGTTGGGCCCGTAGCTGTGAACGAACACCGACATAGGCAGTTTTGCGATGTACTCCGCAAGCGCCGCCTCGCCCTTGTCGCTGCCCGAAAAGCCGAAATTGACCGTATCGCAGTCCAGCCATCTTGACAGGATATTGGTATGGCACATACCCGGACGTGACGCGCTGCAGCCGTGGGTCACCGACGAGCCATAGACCAGCACGGGTTTTTTGTGACGGTAGGGCCTGCCTTTTTGCAGCTCTGCGCCGCCGTCAAGACCGATATACAGCTCACTCACCTCGTTGTAGAGAGGAAAGTGCAGGGTAATTTCGCGCAGGCAGGCGCTCTCAAATGTATGCACGCTGATATATTCTGTGACCGTCTGATCGGACGGCGGCAAAAAGGTCTTGACGTGTCTGTCCGCGCCCCGGGCACAGACGTACATATCAAAGCCCGATATACCCGCATAGGTCATATGGGAAAATTTGGTGCGCGAGGGCAGCTTGACGTAGACCGAAATGTTCCTGGAGTCGGTCTTAAACCGCACTCTGCCGCCTGCGGTGTGGCGCATCAGTCTGCGTGCGCCCTCCAATATGCCCCCGTCGTTCTGTGCCGCCTCGGACGCTCTGTGAAACAGTCCCGTCTCTCTTGGGCGGTAGAGTCCGTACAAATCAAACGGCTCGCTTAAAACGTTATGCAGTACCGTACCCTCGGGCAAAGCGGTCTGCTGCAGGAGGTTTTTGTCGATATCGGTGATATTTTTGCTCATATCTGTTCCTCCTCAAACTCGTACACTAACTTGCGCAGCAGAGGGTACATAATTTTTGCCATATTTATAAATCCGAGGTCGGTGGGATGGGTGCCGTCCACGGTAGCCTCCTGCGCCTCGAGCCTGCCGCCCAGCGCCGCCGCACCGTCAACGAAATAAACCCTCTTGTCCCCCTCGCTTCTTGCACGCACGTAGGCTTCCATCGCTATCTCCCTGCGGCGGCGAAGGTAGCTTTCGCGCTTGGGTTCTTTGGAGGATATGGCGACGGGGTTGGACATCATTACTATGGGCAGGTCGGGATTACGGTCGCGGATGATCTTATAGAACGGGTAATATGTATCTTCAAAATGCTCCAGCGAGGGGGCGTTGTACCCGTAACCGTGAACGAATACCGACATAGGCATCTCTGCGATATATTCAGCCAGCGCGCACTCACCCCTGTCGCTGCCCGAAAAGCCCAGATTGACCGTGTCGCAGTCCAGCCAGCGGGTCAGGATATTGGTGTGGCACATTCCCGGTCGGGAGGCGCATCCCCCCTGGGTGACCGACGAGCCGTAGAACACCACGGGTTTTTGGCATCTGTAAGGCGTGGGAGGCTCAAGGGTGCTGTTTTGCTCTAAACCGATATACAGCTCACTGACCTCGTTGTAGAGGGGAAAATGCAGGGTTATCAGCCGTTTTTGGCTCGAATCGAAGCTGAATTCTCCCTCGTATTCCAAAACGCCTGTGTCCTGCGGCGGCACGAAGGTCTTGACGTATCTGTCCTCGCCGCCATCCGTGCGTGCGTACATATCAAAGCCGCATACGCCCGTTGCGGGCATATGTGAGAATACCGTGCGGAAGGGCAGTTTTACTTTGACGGTTATTTTGGGCGAGTCGGTGATAAACCGCACCCTGCCTCCTGCGGTGTGGCGCATCAGACGGCGGGCGCCGTCGTTGATGCCCTCGTGCCGCTGCATACTCTCGGGCATACGCTCGAATCGGGCAGTCTTTCGGGGTTCAAAAAGTCCGTATATCTCAAAGGGCGCGTCCAACACGTTAATAAGCCGTACGCCCTGAGCGTTCACCGTCTGAACGGCTAAGTTTTTGTCTATATCGGCAATATTTTTCTGCGCCATCATATTCCCTCCCGAGGTTGGTTTTCGCCTTCATTTTAGTCTCTGCCCGAGGATATGTCAATAGATAAAAACCCGTCGGAATAAGATAAAATCCCGACGGGTGTTACGTGCTTTTCAGTATTCTTTGCAGAAGGCGCTGAGCAGCTTTGCGCGCTGCTCAATGGAGCTGATGCGGATATATTCGCGGTTCGTGTGACAGAACTCACCGCTGCCGCCCAGACCGCACAGACTGGGCACGCCGTAAGCCTGAGTATACGCCGAATCCGAGCCGCCGCCCGACTCGCTGACCTCAAGCTCACCCAAAGAATATTTGCGGCTGATGGTCTGCATAGCGTCAAACAGACGGTTGGTGTCCTCGTCACGGTTCATGGGAGGACGGGTGCTGATAGGCTCGACCACCGCAGTAGTGCCGCCGATATGATCGGTTGCCGCGATCCGCTCGATGGTGTCCGAAGCCGCCTGCATATCCTCGGCACGCACCACACGCACGTCAACGGTAAAGGTGCAGGTCTCGGGAATGATATTCGGCACGCTGCCGCCGTTTATAACGCCGCAGTTGTAGGTGGTGCCGCCGCGGACACTGCTTTTTTCAAGCTCGATTATCTTGTACGCCGCCTCGCGTACGGCGCTGACGCAGTCAAAATACGCTATGCCCGAATGGCCGCCCTTGCCGCGCACGGTGATGCGGCGGCGGAGAATGCCTTTGCGCGATACCACCACCTCGTTACGCTCGGTGGTCTCGCAGTTAAGTGCGCTCTTGAAGCCCTCGGTCTCCCGCCTGAAATACTCCTGCTCCTGCGCACCTCCCAGCACGTTGGATATCTCCTCGTCGGAAGTAAGCAGCAGCTTGAGATGCCGGTTATATCCGCACTCCATAAGCGCCTTCATACACAGCATGGCGATGGCGATACCGCCCTTGCAGTCTATTGTGCCGGGTCCGATCATCCTGTCGCCCTCGATGCGCACGGGAACAGCGCCGAACACGCCTTTTTTGTGTACCGTGTCGGTGTGTGCCATAAACACGTGACCCTTCTCAGCCCCTGCGTTCATCTCAACGGTGAGGAAATCACCGCATTTTTCAAAAGCTTCGCGTCTCACCGCAAAACCCTCTCTGAGCGCAAAATCCTCCATAAAATCAGCCATTCTGTCCAGCTCTGCCTTGTCGTAGGCGGTGGCTTCAAAGGAGCAGATATCCCTGAGAAAATCCACGTACTTTTGCAGGTTGGTCTCGATATATTCAAAGATCGGTTTCATACACGCCGCACCTCCGCTTGTGTTAAGTAGATTATACTCCCGCCGCTACATTACTGTAAATAATCATCTAAATTTAAGTTGCATAATCTTTCAAGATGATGTACCATATAGACGAGGTGATAAATATGGAGCTTTTGCAGCTGCGGTATTTTTTTGAAAGCGCAAAGACCGAGAGTTTTTCCAAAACGGCAGAAAAATATATGGTGCCCATAACCTCGGTATCGGCGTCGGTCAAGCGGCTTGAGCAGGAGCTGGGATGTCAGCTGTTTGACAGACGCTCAAACAGCATCGTTCTCAACGACAACGGCAGACGGCTGCAAAAATCGCTGTTTATGATCTTTGACCAGCTGGATCGGGTCAAAGCCGACCTGTCGCCCGACGCCGCCGACACCCGCGAGATCAAGCTATCGGTGCGCGCACTGAGATCTGCGGTCACCGATTATATAATAGAGTACAAAGCTCTGCATCCGTCGGTGGATTTTAATACCGTGTTCGACTTCGGCTCAAAAGAGCACAAGAGCTTTCACATCATCATAGACGACGATCCCGAGAGATACCCCGGCTACGAAAGCTTCGAGCTGTGCTCAAAGCTCATCCGTCTGCGTGCCGCCGCCGACGATCCCCTCTGCGGCAAAAAGATACATCTGCGCGATCTGTGCTCACGGGCATTCGTGTCTTTCGGTGAGCATACCAGCACCCACAAGATGCTTGTTGACGCCTGCAAAAAGCAGGGCTTCACCCCGGATTTTGCCGTGCAGACCAACGACCTGCAATGCTACACCAAATACGTTGAGGCGGGCATCGGCATAGGATTCGGCAGATTTGACGCCGGAGATCCTGTCAGCCGCAACATCCGTTATCTGGACGTGGTGGATTTTACCGCGCGGCAGACGGTGTACGTTATTTTTGACCCACATCAGGATCACGGTAACGTGAGGGAGTTTCTGGAGTTTTTGCGCAGCAAGTGTGTGTGAGGAGGACGTAATATGAAAAAAGTATCCACCGTTATGCTGATCGTCAGCATCATCACGGCTGTTTTGGGCCTCGTATTGCCCGCCGTGCTGTTCAGCTCTCCCGATATCATCGGCGGCGCGGGAATTCCCACTATGAGATTTTATATGCGCACTCTCCCGGGGCAGGTATGCTGTATGTGTCTGCTGTTCGGCGCAGCTGGTGTGCTGTGCTGGGGAGTATCCCTGCTGATGCATAGGGCATCCTCCCTATCCGACACCGCGTTGGCGCTTGGCGTGTCGGCTGCCGCAGCATTGGGACTGGACTGTATGCTGATGTTTGCGGGCTGTTTTGTTATGACCCATCCCGAGCGTCACCCAATAGCGCTGCCCGTAAGCATAATCGGCGGCTGCGCGGCAGCCGTGCTGCTGTGGCTGTTTATATCAAGGCTCATCCGCTCACTCAAATCATCCAAAAACGCCAAAAGTATGCTTGTCTGCACACTTGCCTTCACCCTGCATCTGATCCCGTTTATGTATCTCACAGACTTTGGCTATGAGCTTACAAAAACCGTCCTCAAATAGCAAAAAGGACATCACTCTTATCGAGTGATGTCCGTTTTATTCACACGCTTTTGGGTTCAAAATTGCATTTTCTGAGCCAGCGGTCGGAGAAGTAGTGGTACAGATATATTCCCGCGCGCACTACCCAGTCGGTACCCATTGAGATCCAAACGCCCATAGCGCCCATACCCAGACCGGGCAGGCTGAACAGACCGAACACGCTGACCGTGTCGAGAGCAAAGACGTATGCCAGCGCAACTCTGAACACCCACATACAGATCATAGACACCACCATAGTGAATCTGACGTCCTTTGCCGCTCTGAAAGCGTTGGCAAGCGGGAATGCCACCGGCCACAGCGTTGCGGCAAACAGCGAGTGGAGCAGGATCATTCTGACCGCCAGCTGACTGCTGAACTCGCTGAGATCATACAGACCGATTATCTGATTACGGAATACCACGGTAGCCAGAACTATTGCCCACATCACCAGATAGGCTATGCCCACTATGGTGCGGGCGTATTTTTTTGCCTGTTCCTTTTCCCCCGCGCCTATACATCTGCCCACGACGGCGATCATACCCGAGCCTACCGCACCGGGCAGGTAGTGGAAGTTGACCACCACGCTTGCCATGGAGTTGGCGGCTATGACTGCGGTACCCATAGAAGAAATAAGGGACTGTGTCAGTATCTTGCCGATCTGGAAGATGCTGTTTTCGATACCGTTGGGGATGCCGATGCCGAATATCTCTTTGACCATCCTGAAGTCGGGACGGTAGGAAAGCAGTTTTTCAAAATGTACAGGGTTCTGCTTGTTGTGAGCCATATACACTATGATAAACGCGCCCACCGTACGGGCGATCAGCGTGCCCACGGCGGCGCCGGCAGCGCCCATTTTGAAGCCGTAGATGCACACGGCGTTGCCGATAACGTTGACTATATTGATGACCACGGACACGCCCAGCGTCACAACCGTTTTGCCCATGGTCTGATATACCACGGCACCCGAGTTATAAAGGGCGAGGAAAGGGAAAGAAAACGCCACAAACAGCATATATCTGCGGGCACTTTCCATAACGTCGGCCTCGATGCTGCCGTAGACCAGGTTCAGTATCCCCTTGTGGAAGAACACAACGATAAGGCTGAGTACAACCGCCAGCGAGGTGACTGCGTACAGCACCTGCTTGGCGCCCTTAACGGCGTAATCGTAGTCTTTGCGCCCCAGCGCCTGCGCCACGATAACGGAACCGCCCGTCGCCATTGCCGAAATGGCAAAGAAGAACAGGTTGTCCACCGTATTGACCAGCGCGACGCCCGAAACAGCCGCCTCGCCTGCCGAGGACACCATGACCGAGTCTATCATACCCACCAGTATGCCCAGCAGCTGCTGAGCTATAAGGGGGATCATGATCCTGAACAGATCTTTTTTAGAAAAAAGCATTAGCTATCACCTGCCTGCGGAGCGCCGCCCCGCGTGGTTATATAAGGGTCAGTCTTTCCTGCTCTTTTTTTCGGGGATGAGGAAGATAAACACCAGTGAGGAAACGAGCAGCAGCATAGGATAGAACATATTTGCTATGATATCGAATGCCGACAGCTGCATATCAAGGGTGTTGACCACGCTGAGCGCCACCAGTATCTGCGCGCCGTAGGGCAAAAAGCCCTGAACGATGCAGGAGAAGGTATCCAGAATGGACGCCGTTTTCTTGTTGCCGATCCCGTACTCTTTTGCCATCTCGGATGCAATGGGGTTTGCCATAACTATTGCGACCGTGTTGTTGGCGGTGGCGATATCCATAAGTCCCACCAGAATACCGATGCCCAGCTGACCGCCCTTGTTGCCGCGGAATATACGGCGGATGCCGTTGAGCAGAGCGTCAAAGCCGCCGTTGTAACGGATAAGGGCGCAGATAGCGGCAACGAGCACTGCGACCATAGAAGTCTCGAACATATTGGACACGCCTGCGCCGATATTCTTGATAAAGGTCTCAAAATTGACGGCAGAGGTAGCCAGCATAATAACGCTGCCCGAAAAGATACCGATCATCAGGGTGATGAACACGTTGATGCCCACTATACCGCTGATAAGCACCAGCACGTAAGGGATTATCTGAATAAGATCGTAATCCTGAGTGATGTTGGAATTGATGGGCGTGCCCAGAGTGAGCAGCAGGATAATGATGATGGTGGCAGCAGCCGCAGGTGTGACGATGGCTATGTTGGTCTTGAACTTATCCTTCATTGCACAGCCCTGACCGTTGCAGGCGGCAATGGTGGTATCGGAAACAAAGGACAGGTTATCACCGAACATAGCGCCGCCTACGACCGTACCCACGCACAGAGCGGGAGAAAATCCCGAGGTCTGGGCGATAGCCACGGCGATAGGGGTGATCAGGGTTATAGTACCGACCGAGGTACCCATAGCGGTGGATACGAAGCAGCTGACGATGAACAAGACCAGCACCGACAGCTGGGGAGGTGTGACCGACAGCAAAAAGTACGCAACGCTCTCGGCGCTGCTTCTGCCCACCACGCCTACGAATATACCCGCAAGCATAAAGATTATGAGCATCGTGACAATGTTCTTGTCACCCACGCCCCTGCCCATTATCTCAAACTTCTCATCCAGAGAGATCTTGCGGTTTTGCAGGCAGGCTACCAGCAGAGCCACTAAGAATACCGCAACTACGGGCACGCTGTAAAAGCCCATGGGGATCTTCATAACGTACTCGAACACAACTCCCAGAGTCAGATACAGCACCGCAAACACCCCGATAGGCAGCAGGGCGACAGGATTGCCTTTTTTCATAATTCCCTCACTCTTTCTCTTTGTTATGGTCTAACCTATTTATTATACCATTTATTTATATATCACGCAACCGCAATATTGGGGATTTGGCTCAGTCGCGGGGGTGCTCCACCTTGATCTTGGGCAGATTCCAGCGGTATTTTGCCGCAAGCAGGCGTATGGTCACCGTCACTGCCGAAGCTATCACCGCGCCCCACACCTGCACACCCAGACGGTGGCTGAGAAGGTAGTGAAGCGTACTGCCCAATATGGACGCCACCGCGTAGATATGCTTGGTGAGAATGTAGGGCTTCTCATTGACCAGCACGTCACGAAGCACACCGCCGCCCACGCCGGTCAGCACGCCTAACGTTATGACCAGAAGCACGTTGCCGCTGTACTCGGATGCGCAGGCGACCTCGACACCCGTGACCGAAAACGCCGCAAGACCCAGCGCGTCAAATACGTTGTTGATGCGGTCGATGCGCTCTTTGAGCTGACCGAAGCTCCTGTGCCTGAGGTATGCAATGATAAAAACCATCAGCGAAGTCAACACGGCAAGCCCCAGCACAACAGGATTGCTGAAAATATTGGGAGGCAGGTTATGTATAAGGATATCACGCATAATACCTCCGCCTACCGCGGTTATACAGCCTATGATAAGCACGCCGAACAGGTCAAGACTGCAACTGATGGCTACCAGTGCGCCCGACACGGCAAAAGCGATCGTGCCTATCCACTCCATTGTATGCATAAGTATCTCGGGTAACATAGTTTTCTCCTTTTGGGCTGCCGCCTGAACTCTGCGGCTTGCCATAGCCATTATGCAATATTTTTCGGCAAAAGGCAACAAGAAAATGCTGAATGCAGAATGAATTACGCCTGCGGCGCATGAATTGGCTGCGCCGCAACTAATAAATCGGTTGGGGTCCCCGCGGAGCATTTGCTCCGTGGGGCAATAAGCCAAGTACTTTTTCCCGCATAAACGAAACACCGATAGGCGTGAGCCTATCGGTGTTCCGTTTCGCAGGTAGGGAAAAACCCTATAGAAAAAGTACTTGGCAATACTTTTCTACAATATTAAGTTGCGGAGGATTGCTTACTTAGCGTCCCACCAGCCCTGATACGTATCAAAGCCGATACCGGTTACGTACTTGTCATAAGGAATGTTGTAGCCTTCTGCAAATACGACCTTGGTAGCGGTCTCATAGAAGGGGATAACAGCCAGCTCGTCGAGCAGCTTCTCTTCCATCTTCTGGCAGAGCTTGATGATCTCTTCGTTATCCTTCTGGAGGTCAAGGCTCATAGCCTCGAGGTACCAGCTGTCGAAGGTCTGGTCAGCATAGCAGAATCTGGGGGGAGAATAGGTGGACTGATAGAAGTTGAAGGTTGCGCGAGGATCCTTTGCGGAGGGCAGCAGGCTGCCGACAGCGGTATCAAAAGCGGTAGGATCATCGGGATTGTAACGGCGGAGCTTGGTGGTCTGGTTGGAGGGTACGACCTGGAACTCAACGGTCATCTTGCCGGCAAAGTGCTCGTTGTACTGCTTCATCAGCATCTCGCAAGCTGCGCGGACATGAGAGGTAGCGGGGTTTGCGGTATCGCCGGTCAGGATGCGCAGGACGGACTCGGTGATGCCGCACTGCTCGTATGCCTTGTCGATCTTCTGGTTAGCCTTTTCTACATCGAGGAGGCTGTAGGGATCGGGTACGTAGTCAGCGGGGATGTCAACGAAAGCGATACCCTTGGTTGCGTCAGCCAGAACAGCCTTACGAACCAGACGGGATGCGGGGTAAACGCCCAGGGTGGAAGCGATTTCGTTACGGTCAGCTGCATAGTACAGAGCCTGACGGAAGTTCAGGTTGCCCAGCAGGCCGTTGTAGTTGGTGTTGCCCCAGTTGACGAACATATACATCAGAGAATCGTTGTAGTACTCGTACAGACGGGGGTCATCCTCGAAGGATTCCCACATGGAGTAGGAAACTGCGGAGTAATCCAGCTCGCCCTTCTGGAACAGCTGGAGAGCTGTGGAAGAGTCGGGAACAACGGTGAAGATGATCTCGTCGAGGAAGTATTCATCAGCGAATACGTAGTCGGGGTTCTTCTTCAGAACGTACTTAGCATCGGTGATCCACTCAACCAGTTCGTAGGGGCCGCAGGAGGTGTAAGTCTCAACAGAGGTACCGTAGGTGGTAGCGGTCTTGTCTTCGGTCATATTAGCCAGATACAGGGTGTCGTTTACCAGGGTACGGTTAAGAGCCATGGTAGCGTCGTACTGGGTAAGAACTCTGTTGAAAGTTGCCTGGAAGGTGTAGTCGTCAATCTTCTTGTAGCCGACGTCTGCCCAATCCTTGACTTCGCCCATCTGATACTCGTAGATGTTTACGAGAACGCCGTAGCCGGACTTGGTCTGGGAAGAAGCGGACAGGTTCTGCTGCAGGGGATCTGCGTACATCTTGTAGGTGAACTCGAAGTCGTCAACAGTGATGGGATCGCCGTTGGTCCACTTGAGGCCTTCCTTGATCTTGTACTCCCATACAAACCGTCAGCGTCGACCTGCTTGGGCATCTCAGCTGCCAGCTCGGGAACGTAGCTGAAGCTCTGGAGGTCTTCGTTAACTACATCCCTGTACAGGGCTGCGGCGGTCAAACCAATGATGGTGCCGGGGTTGGTGTCCTGGGTTGCCAGCTGGTTAACAGTGGTAACAGAGGTTGTGAAGTAGTTGTTGAAAGTGCCGCCGTAGCGGTTGTCCTTCTCTTCTTCCTTATTGCCTTCGTCCTTGTTGCCTTCGTCTTTGTTACCTTCGTCCTTGTTACCGGCGTCTTCCTTGCCGGTGTCGGGATCCTTGGCTGTATCGTCAGTCTTGCCGCAGCCTGCGAAAGCGGCGACCAGCATCAGAACAGCAAGAATGAGTGCCAAATATTTTTTCATGGTGCGTTTCCTCCTTTTTATATTTGTGCCTTGGCTAAGCACAAAAATATTATACCCCTCTCGACGTCATTCGTCAATTAGCACAATTGACGAACCCCCCCCCTATATTTTGTGCAGTTTGCACAAATATGTAAAATTCAGGCTGTGCAATACGCCAAAATCAAGGCGTTTGTTAATATTGTGTTAATGAGCAAAATACGCAAAACAAAATGCAGAATAAAGGCAGGTATATCTGTGCGGTAATAATCAATAGGTACGGCGTGCGCTGCGCGCAGGAGCTCGGATAGGCAAAACGAACACCGTACCTTATTAATAAGGTGTCCGGAGTTCGACTCATCCTATGATTAAAAGCGCCCGACCCAACGGAGATTCGAACACCGGACGCGGTGCGTCCGGTGACCGGACCCTATTGATTAGAGGGTGTCCGGAGTTC
>JAFQTO010000030.1 GCA_017408985.1 Clostridia bacterium | reverse complement strand
TGACCGCTATTGGCTTGACTGAAGAGCAGGCTACTCAGGTCCTTGCTATGAACGGCAAGGATATTGAGAAGCACAAAAAGCAGATCACCACTGTTGAGGGTGAGCGCGACGCTTTTAAGGCTCAGCTCGATACGGCCAACGAAACCCTGAAAAAGTTTGAGGGCATTGATCCTCAGCAGATTCAGACCGAACTCCAGACCTACAAGACCAAAGCTGAGGAAGTGGAAAAGAAATATACCCGTGAAATGACTCAGCGCGATCAGAGGGACTGGATTGGTAAAAAGCTGGATGAGTACGGCGTTACTTCGCCCTATGCGCGCAGGCAGCTCACCTCTGACATTATGGCAGAGGATAGCGGCTTATCTTGGAAGGACGGAGCTTACTTTGGCTTTGACGATTTTATGAAATCGGCAAAGGAAAAGGATAACGGCCTGTATCAGACAGCCGAAGAAAAAGCAGAGGCCGAAAAAGCCGCTGCACAAAAGGCGAAAGCTCCCACTTTCACAGGTCCTACTGGCGATCCTGCCGGTGGCGGTGATAAGAAGTTTACGCCTCCCAAAGTATTCTAAAAATCAATTTTGAAAAGGAAGGTAATTCACTATGGCAAGAATCCAGTCTTTAGCTATCTTGGTCGCTGACGGCGAAGGTAAGGAATACCTTGCTGAACTTTACGGCAAGGTTATCGAGGGTGTTATGAAAACCCTCGCATCTGCTGGCATGAAGAACGCAGACCTCTCCGGCGATCCCACTTCCGGCTCTGTAGAGGCTAAGCGTTTTGTAAATGCTACTGCTCAGGAGTACGGCACTGCCCGTGCTGCCGGCGCTGGCAACAAGGTTAAGGCTAAGCCCGTAACCGTTGCTATCAAGAACGATAAGGAAATCGTTGAGGAGATCGAAGAGAAGGACACCCGTTTGTACGGCGTTGACGGCTTGCTTGACCGCCGTTCTGCAAACCACGTTATCCGCATGGCTTCCAACCTCGACAGGGACTTCTTTGACGTTGCGTATGATAACGCCGTTCAGGTTGAAATCCCTGCCGGTGCATCCATTGAGGATGAGTTGGAAACGATCATTCAGGAGTGCGAAAACACCTCCAACGATTTTGTTGACGGTGTTCCCCGTGCTATGATGCACCTCGTTCTCAACACTGCCTACTACGGCAAGGTCCGTAACAACCTCGACAAGCAGGTACGCTCCAATGTTGATACCGGCTCTGAGGAATTTTACGCATGGCACGGCGTTGAGTGCAAGTCCAGCACCCACCTGCCTGACGGCTGCCGCTACATTCTCATGGTGGACGGCGCGGTTGCTCAGCCTGTTATGGCTAACCAGTACACCGCTGAGAAGATCCCCATGTCTGAGGCATACGCAGTATCTCTCTTCTACCACTACGGCACTGAGGCTGTTACCCCTGACCTCATTTTCACCGGCGTAGAAGAATCTGCGTAATTCAATCTATCAAGGAGGACAGTAAACTATGAAAAAGTTTATTAACGTTAAGACCGGCAATGTGGTAAGAGCAAAGAACGCTGCCACTGTTGCCCTTATGGAGAAATCCAGCGGTTACAAGGAAGTAACCGGCAAGACTGCTAAATCCGGCAAGGAAAAGCAGACCAACGCCGCAGGTGGCAACCCTGACAACGGCAACGCTCAGTAAGGAGGGCTGACCTATGGCAATGTACGCAGACCACGCTTTTTATAAAGACGGCTTCTTCGGTGATACCTTAACAGAGGAAAATGCTAATAAGTGGCTGAGCCTTGCAAGTGATGAGGTTGACACTCTCACTTTTGGCAGGCTCACTTTTGCTTTTCCTACTGTGGAGGCTCATGTTGAAAAAGTCAAAAAAGCTGTGTGTGCCATTGCCGAAGCCCTGTACTACGTTGACCTACAGCGTAAGGCTGCTATGGCTCAAAAGGCTCAGGACGGCTCATACAGAGGT
>JAFQTO010000029.1 GCA_017408985.1 Clostridia bacterium | reverse complement strand
TGGTTGTAGGGCGGGGGCTTGCTCCCGCCGTCTTATTCAATTTCGTCGGCTTTGCCGACACCTTCGCTATCAGCTATTCGTTATCAGCTATCAGCTTTCATCATTTATCGTTTTTCCATAGCTTCGTACCACATAAGTTTAATATAATACTCTGCGTTCTGTCCCTGCAGGAATTCGTTTTCTTTTTTCAGGCGTTGGTTTTCTTCACGCAGACGGTCAAGCTGACCGTAAATAGCCGCCATACTGCCCTTGCCGCAAAAAGCGAGATCACCCTTGCTTTTGTATTCGCTTATCCATCTGTAAAGCATAATAGGACTGATGCCGTGTTCTTCGGCGGCATCGTTGTGCCCGATATCTCCGGATATCACGGCTTGGCAAAGTCCTATCTTAAACTCGCGGGTGTAACTCTTTTTCATCGGCGCCCCCGTTTCGGATAACAAATTATCTCTGCGTAATATCTACTTTAGATATTTTCTATCTACCTTGTTAATAATTATATAGGATTTTTTTCTAAAATCAATAGAGTGGATAAAAAATATCTAAACTGTTTATCGGAGGAATGACTATGTCCAGAAGCTTGTTTCTTATAAAAGGTAATATCTGCGGCGACAGAGTGCGCATAGGCAGGGCGCTGCACAAGCCCCCGCTGACTCAGGAGGAGCTTGCCCGCAAGATCAATCTGATGGGGATGGATATGACCGCTCTGATAATCTCACGGATCGAAAAAAATCAGCGCCACGTCTGTGACGCTGAGCTGTACGCCCTTGCAAAAGCGCTGGGCGTGACTATGGACTGGCTGTGCGAAGAACAGAACGTGATCTGAAAGAATAGGTAAGGTGTCGGCTGATGCCGACGGATTGATTAGGGCGGGAGTGGTCTCCACTCCCGCCTATTTGATCGGTCACCGCAGGTGACACCTCAATTATTCAATATTCACTGCCCGCTTGCGAGCCTATTGCCTTGCGCTTGCGCCGACACCTCAACCGTTCATTTTACATTGTTCATTTTGCATCATTTATAGGGGGGGGGGGGGGTATAAATTTGTGCATTTTGCACAAAAAACTCGTGCGGAGTTCGTTATCTGCGCGAATTGACAAAATATTTACAAACTCGTAATATATACTTATATAAAGCCGAAAAAGGCTATAAAAGACAAGGAGGCTTACCCAATGAAGAAATACTTAGCGCTTGTTCTCGCGGTTCTGATGCTGGTAGCAGCATTCGCGGGCTGCGGCAAGAAGGAAGAGACCAAGGTTTACGGTACGTTCCGTACATATTTCACCAATCCCCCTCCCACCGTCAGCTGTCTGGCAACCCAGGACACCAACCCCTGGACCCTGATTGATCTGACCACTGCCTGCCTGTACCGTCAGGTCCTCAACAAGGAAAAGACCGGTTGGGAATGGGCTACCGATCTGGCTGCCAAGTTCCCCGAGCAGGTTGACGACGCAGGTTACGTTTGGAAGTACACCATTGTCAAGGATGCTGTATGGTCCAACGGCGACAAGATCACCGCTGACGATTTCGAGTTCACCTTCAAAGAGCACGCAAACCCCAAGATGGCATACGTTTCCGCTACCCAGATGACCACCAACTCCTACGGCCAGCTCAAGAACATCTATGAGTACGGCCTCGGCGAGATCACCGACTGGAGCCAGGTCGGCTACAAGAAGCTGGACGACTACTCCTTCCAGGTAGAGTTCACCACCCCCGCAACTCAGGACGATGCTATCCGTGCATGTAACCGCGCTCTGGTCAACGAGACCGTTTACATGAAGGGTATGAACGCTGACGGCACCGCCACTCTGTACGGCACCGACGTCGAGAACTTCGCATCCTGCGGCGCTTTCATTCTGACCGAGTGGATCCCCGACGGCAAGTACGTCCTCACCCGCAACCCCGATTACGTTCACGCTGACGAGATCAAGCTTGAGAGCATCGTATATACCGTTGTTCCCGATACAAACGCAGCTCTGCAGCTGTTCGAGAACGGCGAGCTGGACTACGTCTCCCTGAGCTACAATCAGTGGGAAAAGTTCGAAGACGATCCCCGCATCTATGAGTACTTCAACGACTCTCTGATGTACTTCATGATCAACCACGGCAACCCCAGCTTCGGCAACATCCTGGGCAACCTGAACTTCCGCAAGGCTCTGTTCCACGGCGTTGACCGTGTAGCACTGTCTGAGATCATCGGCTGCTACCCCGCAACCCGTCTGGTCCGCCGCGCTGTTATGTCCAACCCCGCAACCGGCGTTCCCTTCTACACCCTGCCCACCGACTACGTCAAGACCGGTGAGGAAGTATTCGACAAGACTCTTGCAAATCAGCTGCTGGACAAGGCATACGAAGAGTGCGGCCAGACCAAGGTCGATATGCGTATCCTGTACTCCGAGACCTCTACCCACCTCCGCGGCTGCGCCGAGATCCTGCAGAAGCAGTATCACGATCATTTCGCAGGCAAGCTGAACGTCATCATGCACGCTCTGCCCTCTGCTCAGGCACAGAAGCTGCGTAAGTGGAATCCCGACGATCCCACCGGCTTTGATACCGCTCTGGGCTCCTTCCTGCCCACCGCAAACGATCCTCGCCAGACCTTCAAGTTCTATCTGTCCTCTGTTGTACCTCCCAGATTCTACTGGACCTCTGACGAACTCGACAAGCTGTTCGCAGAATCCATGGAGCTGGATCTCGAGTCCGACAATGAAAAGGTCATCGAGTACTGCATGAAGATGGAAAAGCTGATGCTGGACGAGATGGTTATCGTTCCCGTATACGAGATCCCCACCAAGGTTCTGTACGAAACCAACGTACAGCTGCCTGCTGACGGTTACGTCATCGGCTGGGGCTTCGGTAACGAGTACATGAGCATGACCGAGAAATAAGCCTGTAACACGGACATTATCCTAAAATTCTTCATAGTCAAAAATCCGTCCCGGCACAGAAATGTGTCGGGCGGATTTTTTAATAATGCGAAAGGCTAAACGCAAAATGCAAAATGAATGCAGAAAGCAGAAGACAAAATGCAGAATTGCGGTGTCGGCAAAGCCGACGGATTGGTTAGGGGCAGCCAAGGGCTGACCGAGCGTAAGCGAGGCGCGGTGAGTACCGCGCAAGACGCAGGAAGGGCTGTGCCCGACCGCAGTCTATTAAATCGGGGTCCCCGCAAGACCTGTCTTGTGGAGTGTCAGCGCAGCTGACCGAGCGTAAGCGAGGCGCGGTGAGTACCGCGCAAGACGCAGGAAGGGCTGTGCCCGACCGCAGTCTATTAAATCGGGGTCCCCGCAAGACCTGTCTTGTGGGGGTTTCGCTGCGCGACAGATTGATTAGGATTCGATATGTTTGAGCTTGCGCTCAAACTCGATATATTTTGCTGTCGCAAAATTCGATATGTTGCCGCTCAAACTCGATATGTCCCTTGCAGGACGAGAAGGTGTCGGCAACGCCGATACCTCAACTTCCTGCCTCTTACTTTTTACTTTAGATACGACCCTTCGGGTTGATAATTTTTTGCCCATTATTCGCCTTTTCATATACTGACCATTATCCTTTTGCTATTCTTGTTAACAGTTTTTGTGCGTATTATACAAAAAATGGGGGGGGGGGGGGGTAGTGCAGAGTGCACAAAGATTTATGCGGATATTGACAATTTCTTAATAAAATTGTAAGATGTAATCATCAATTCAGTTAATCTTATATTCTCAGGAGGATTCACTATGAAGAGACATTTGGCACTTTTGCTTGCTGTTTTGATGCTGGTGTTTGCGTTTGCAGGCTGCGGCAAGGACGATGCAGTTGCAGATAACCCCGACAACACCCCCGACAGCGGTGAGAATGCCGATAACAGCACGGGAAACGAGCCTTACGGTACCTTCCGTGACTATTTTACGGCTATCCCCAACACCCTCAACGTGCTGACCAGCACCAACACTTCCACCACCACGGTTGCAAGCCTTTGCGCTGTATATCTGTATATGGACAGAGTCAAGGCCGACAAGTCCGGCTGGGAGTGGACACTTGAGCTTGCCGCCCAGTTCCCTCAGCAGGTGGACGAAAAGGGTCTGGTCTGGGAAGTTAAGATCCGTGACGATTTCAAGTGGTCCAACGGCGACAAGATCACCGTTGACGATATCATCTTTACCTATCAGCAGTATGCCGATCCCTATCAGCAGAACCTGACCGCGTCCACCCTGACCCAGAACGCATACTGCCAGATCAAGAACATCTACGAGTACCAGATGGGCGCTTACCCCTGGGAAGAGGTCGGAGTGGAGAAGATCGACGATTATACCTTCCGGGTGGAGCTTGAGGAGCCCTCCATCTCCCTTAACGTTCAGCGTATGCTCAACAGACCTCTGGTCTATCAGCCCCTGTACGAGGCTTGTATGAACGAGGACTTCACCGCCACCAGATACGGCACCAGCCTCAACACCTATATGTGTGCAGGTCAGTTCGTGCTGGAGGAGTGGATCCCCGACGGCAAGATAGTTCTCAAGCGCAACCCCGACTACCCCTATCAGGACGACATCAAGATCGAGTATTACACCTTTATTCAGGTGCCCGACGCCAACACCGCTCTGCAGCTGTTTGAGCGCGGCGAGATAGACTACGTTGACGTGCCCTACACCAACTGGGAAGCATACGGCGAGGATCCCCGCTTCTTTGAGTATTACGGCGACTCGCTGATGTACGCATTCGTCAATCTGGGCAACCCCGATCAGGGCGGAGTGCTGGGCAATCTCAACTACCGCAAAGCCCTCTACTGGGGCATCGACCGTACCGAGATAGCCAAGACTCTGGGCTCTCATCCCGCATCCCGTCTGGTTCGACGCGCCGTCGTGGGCGACCCCGCAACGGGCAAGGCATTTATTGATTTTGAAGCCGATTACGTACCCGATCCCACCACCATCTACGACGTTAAGAAGGCAAACGAATACCTGACGAAAGCCTTTGAGGAGTGCGGCATAACCTACGCCGAGACCCGTGTTCTCTACACCGATACCGCTACCCACATCAAGGGCGCTGCCGAGATAATGCAGAAGCAGTACAGTGAGGCATTCGGCAACAAGATGGATCTTGTTATGCACATCGTTCCCGCAGGTCAGTCAAGCAGCCTGCGCCGCTGGAACCCCGACAACCCCAACGCATACGATATCGCTCTCGGCTCGCTGCTTCCCTCGGCAAACGATCCCCGCTCCACCTTTACCTACTACCGCTCCGACTATTCTCCCCCTCGTTTCTGCTACAACAATCCCGAGTTTGACGCCGTTTACGAGAGCATTATGAATCTGCATCTCGAAGAGGACAACGAAGCCATCATCGAGGGCTGTCAGACTCTTGAAAAGATGATCCTTGACGATCTGGTCATCATTCCTCTGTACGAGCGTCCCAACAAGGTCCTGTTCAACGAGAAGGTCAAGCTGCCCGCCGACGGCTATATCAGCGGCTTCGGCTTCGGCATCCGTTGGGCAACTATAGAGAAATAACCCTCACACAGATAGCGACAGAGAGGTGCAGTTATGAAGAAGTTTTTGGCCCTTTTACTGGCTGTGCTGGCAGTACTTACCCTGCTGACCGCCTGCGGCGACAAGACACCCGACGCATCAGCCGACGGCAAGGACAACAGCCAAAATCAGCAGGATACCACTCCGCCCGACGACAAGCAGGAAGATAACAGCGGCGAGATCAAGCTTCCCGACCTCAGCGAGCTTGATCAGCCCGACCCCAGATGGGCACACGAGGTATATCACGAGAACTTTGAGTACCTCAAAGCCACCGCCAACGCGTATTTTAACCGTCTGCGCTACATTCAGTACGATCAGCTGAATATGAACCGCATCGGCAAGACAAGTATGCGTACCGAGCGGGTCACCCCCGAAACGGCCACCGCCAACAAGATAGTCCACATGGACTGCGGCGTGTTCATCCGCAACGTGTACGAGCAGACCATCGGCTACGTTATGGACAGCGCATCCTCCATACTGGGCAACGATTATCCCAACACCTACGGCGAGCGCGTGTTCCATTTTGTCGGTACTCTGGGTCAGACCCCCGACGTTGAGGCACAGGCCAAAGAAGAGCTGCTCAGCATCATTCAGCCCGGCGACATCCTCTACTACAACTACGTTGAGAACAACCATCTGTGGCTGTATATGGGTGAGGGCAATATGCTCCACTGCACGGGCAACGACTACGGCTACAACACCTACAAGGACGACGTGGAAGAAAACGGCGCTATCCGCAGAATAACCATTGACGACGCCATTGCCGAGCGCGATCTGTTTGACGAAAAGAACAAGGTCGCCCTGCTCCGTCCCTTCAACGCAGGCGGCGTAGTCAACGAGCAGGCAAAGATCCGCGCCGAAAAGCTGCAGAACATCGTTATCTACAAGACCTCCACCGCTCCCGAGGGCATCAGCGTAACCCCCGGTGAGGAGGTCACGATCACCATTCAGATCAAGAACAACCGCTTGGGCGAGGATGCAACATTCTCCATCAGCGATTACGTACCCAACGGTATGGAGTACGTTTCGGGCGCAGACACCTATGATAACGGTGAACTGAAATGGACTGTCACCGTCCCCGGCCGTAAGTCCGTGACCATTGAGTACACCCTCCGCGTCAAGAAGGATGCAAGCCTCATCGGTGAGCTTATACACCTGAATAACACCGAGATAGAGGGATACCTTCTCAACGACACCCCCGTTTACGTTGGCGTGACCCTGAGTGCCGACAAGCAGGCAGCTATCACCGATATTGCCACCTCCTCCCTCAAGGCTGCCACCGAGGAAGCTCTGATAAAGGAGATCTACAGCGCGATAGGTATGGGCGTTGCCGCACAGAGCAGCGAAAAATACCTCAGCGATCTGTTCCGGAATTACCCCAGCAACGAAGCCAAGGCACAGACCGGACCTCTGTGGACTGCCGACACCATCACGGGTCTCAGCTTCGTGCCCAATCTCTACGGCGGCAAGGCCTGCAACGACCTTTCGGACGGTGTGGGCATCCGTATCCGCGGTGTATACGAGCAGACGGTCATCCCCGGCGATATCATCGTCAGCACGCTGATGCTCAGCGAGGGATATTCCAGGCTGTACGTTTATATGGGTGACGGAAGAACGGTCACCGTCGAGGATGGCAAGGTAACTGAAGTAAGCGCCGAGCTGGTGCTGGACGGACTGTTCGGACAGAGCGCATTCTGCATCCTCCGTCCCTCTCTCTGTTATCCCCTGGACGAGAGCACGGTAGGCGAGCTTAATGCTCCCGCCATCAAGACTCAGCCTGTGGATATGGAAGTTGCATACGGCGCCAAGAAGGGCCCCTCCATTGCCGTTGAGGCCGAGAGCGGCGTTGCATACTCCTATCAGTGGTATCAGACCGCTCAGCCCAAGAACAGCGGCGGCACCGCCATAAAGGGCGCCGTCAAGTCTCAGCTGGCTATGAGCGATGCCTTTGTGTCGGGCGAGACAGCCTACGTATACTGCGTGGTCACCGCCACCCGCGCCTTTGACGGCAAGACCGCCGAGACCGTTTCTCAGGCGGCAAAGCTGACCGTAGGTCAGAAGACCGTCAACGTGCTTCTGGTTGGTTCGGGCGCTGTCAGACGCGACGGCAAGTTCGATATGGGCGAATATCTGGGCAATCTGTTCAAAGCCGCAGGCGTGCCCGCCAAGATCGACTACATAACCCGCGGCAACGATTATAATATCTGGGAAAGCGGCCTGACGGGCAGCGGCAGATCCACCGTCAAGGAACAGCTTGAAGCAAAGACCTACGACGCAGTCATAATCCAGCTGGGCAGAGACAACGTTCTTACCACGACCTCCACCCGCGGTGAGGAGATAAGCGCCTTCAAGACTATCTACAACGCCGCAAAGAACAGCTCTCCCGACGTGCAGGTCATAGCCCTGCTGCCTCCCTGGAGACAGAACACTTCGGGCAGCTGGTACGGCAAGTACGCCGACCGCGGCAGCAGTATCAAGACCGCCGTTGACCACAGAGAGGCCATATTGGCATACTACGAGGAGTCCATCAAGACCATTGCCGAGGACATCAAGTGCATCGACACCGTTACGGCGTTCATAAACGCGCTGGACAAGGGCATCAATCCCTTTGAGAGCGAGACTTCCGACTACGCAGGCCTCAGCGGCGGCTACCTGATGGCGTGCATAGCCTACGGACAGATAACCGGCACCGCCCCCGTAGGACTTAACGTGTTTGAGTCGGAAGCAGGCACGGTATCTGCCGCCGACGCCAAGACTATGCAGGAGATAGCTTCCGACCTGCTGGGTCTGGAATACACCCCCACCGAGCTTGACCCCGGTGCGGAGATAGATCCTTCTATCAAGCCCGATGACGACGGCAAGATGAACGTTCTGATCATCGGTTCGGGTGCTGTCAAGCGTGACGGCAAGTTTGACGTGGGCGAGTATCTGGGCGCTATGCTCAAGACCGAAAATCAGCCCGTGACGGTGGATTATATCACCAGGGGCAACGACTACAATCTGTTTGAGAGCGGTCTTGTGGGCAGCGGCAGATCCAAAGTCAAGGAAAAGCTGGAAGAAAAGGTCTACGACGCCGTTATCATTCAGGTGGGCAGAGACCACGTCGTTTCCACGGCAAGCACGAGAAGCGAGGAAGTAAGCTCCTTCAAGAATATCGTCAAGCTGATACGCGCCGCTTCTCCCGATGCTCAGATAATGGTAGTTATGGGTCCCTGGCGTCAGAACACCGCAGGCAGCTGGTATACCAAATATCAGTCCCGAGGCGCCAATATCTACACCGAAGCCGACCACAAGCGCGGCATTATGGAGGTCTATGAGGAGTATATCAAGCCCGTGGACGCTGAGCTTAAGCTGATAGACACCATTACCGCCTTTGAGCAGGCACAGAGCGCCAATATCGATCCCTTCGGTCAGGGTGGCGATATGGATTATCCCGGCCCCAACGGCGCATACCTGATGGCGTGCATCGCATACGCACATCTGACGGGTAAGACCCCCGTAGGCGTTAATGAAGTCACCGAGGTAGGCACCCTTACCGCCGATCAGATAACCACCCTGCAGCAGATAGCGCAGGAGGTCGCACCGGGCAACTGAAAAATATAACAGCATAAAACAGCATCCCCGCGGCATTATGCCGTGGGGATGCTGCTTTATGAGAACAGGTAAGGCGCACCGTCTGCAAGACGGCGCGCCTTTGAGCGCTTGAGTATCGGTCGGTGTCGGTCGGCTTATTTGTCGCCGTAGAAGCGGTGGCCGCCGATGACGGTCAGCAGGTCTTTGTTGGACATTGCCCAGCATTCGGTGACCTTGTAGCTGATAAAATAGGTGGCGCCGCAGCTGTAGTCTGCACCCTCAAGGCACAGCTTGGCGGCAAGGATGGAGATATCCTTGGGGCTCTCATAAATATCGCCCGTTTCGGTGGGGGTAAACTGTACGCCGTTGTTTTTGTCAAATATGACTCCGTATACCGTCTCGGGGAATTCGGGGTCGGCGATCCGGTTGAACACCACGTTGCCCACGGCTATCTGTCCCACGAGAGGCTCGCCTCTCGCTTCGGCGCTGATTATTCTGGACAGCCAGTAGAGTGTGTCGGCATCGTAATAGCTGTCGCCGCTTTGAAGCAGGCCGCCGCCGCTGAGCTCTACGCGGAGCAGCTCACCGTTCCAATTAACGTCCATATCAAAAACGGCGGCAAGTGCGCGGATGGGTATCATGATACGGCTGTCGATTATTCTGGCGGGGGTGGGCAGATACAGCGCTCTGCCGTTGGCGGTCAGGTATATCTCGCCGGGGATGCATACCATATCCAGCTCGCTGCCGCGGGTGACGGTGGCGTAGCCCTCGTCGTGCCAAAGGACCCTGCATCCCATCATGGTGCAGAAATCGTAGAGAGAAACGTAGGTGGTGCCGTTTTGGAGCAGGGGGGCTATCATAAACTCCATTTGCTCACCGTTGAGCCATACCGAGACCTCCGAGGGCTTCTGTACGGCTGCCGTCTGTACCGTGGTCTGTGCGGCGGTCTTTGTGACCGTGGCGGCGGTGACCGTCTGCGCCTTTGCGCTTTTTGCGGCGGTATCGGTCTGTGTGACGGGGGAAGAGGCCTTGACCGCACCGACGGGGTTAAGCGCCCACACGCTGCCCGACAGGCAGAGAAGGACTGCTGCGCACATAGCCGCGGCTGTCAGCCTTTTTGCAATTGACAAGAAAATCCACTCCTGAAAAACAGTATATTGTAACTATATTGTAACCTTTTGTAGGAATATGATACCATAATTTTTTCAAAAGTCAACCTATGAAAAGTGACAAAAATGCAAATATTTATCCCAAATCAACCGTAAAATGCTCCAAAACCGCGGATTTGCCCCGCTTTTTGTAACAAAATTTCAAAATCTTCATAACGGCGGCGGGGCAGATATGCCTCAAAATCTTATAACCTGACAAGTTAAAAACCTGTCTTCATAAAAATCGGACAAGAAGCATATCCATTAGCAGAGGTGACTGTATGAGCATTAACAAAAGTTCGGTTTTAACGGGGCTGAGCGCAAAGCAGGCGGAGCTGTCGCGGGCACAGCACGGCAGTAACGCGTTGAGCAAGCCTAAGCGCAGAGGGTTCGCCCTTCAGTTTCTGGCGGCCTTTTCCGACCCGATAATCAAGATACTCTGTGCCGCGCTGGCGCTTAACATACTCTTTTCGCTGAGAGGGCAGGGGTGGTTTGAGACGGTGGGCATTGCGCTGTCAATATTTATGGCGTCGCTGGTGTCCACACTCAGCGAGTACGGCAGCGAAAGCGCCTTTATCAGACTGCAGGAGGAGGCATCCCGATGCACCGGCCGTCTTCTGCGTGACGGCAAGCCTGCCTGCCTGAGCATTGACGATATCGTGGTGGGGGACACGGTACTGCTTCAGGCGGGTGAGCGTATCCCTGCCGACGGGATACTTGTGCAGGGTGAGCTGAGCGTGGATCAGTCGCCCATAAACGGAGAGAGCCGCGAACAGAAAAAACGTCCCGGCGGCGACGAGACCGACCGAAGTACCCTTTCTCAGAGCGGTCTGTTCAGGGGTACGGTGGTGCAGTCGGGGGAGGGAGCAATGAAGGTGACGGCGGTAGGCGACGGCACCGTATTCGGACAGATAGCGGCGTCGCTGTCCGTTCTCCCCCGCGAAAGCCCCCTCAAAGCACGGCTGGGCAAGCTTGCCAAAACTCTCAGCTACGTGGGCTACGCCGCCGCCGCGCTGGTCGCCCTTGCCGACCTGTTTATCCGTCTGTACAGCGTGTCGGGAGGCGATGCGGAGCTGCTTTTGTGCGAGCTTAAATGCCTGCCTCATATGGCAAGCCACCTGCTTCACGCGCTGACTCTGGCGATAAGCATAGTTATTATGGCTGTGCCCGAGGGTCTGCCTATGATGATAACCGTGGTACTGAGCAAAAATATGTTCAAGATGCTCCGCGACAAGGTTATGGTGCGCAAGCTGGCGGGGATAGAAACGGCGGGCAGTATGAACCTGCTGTTCACCGACAAAACGGGTACGCTCACCTGCGGCAGTCCCAGGGTGGAAAAGCTGATATGGCGGCAGGGCGAGGGCGGTACGGCCGACCTGCCCCCGTGTCTGCGCGAGATACTGACTGTGTCGGGATACGTCAATACCTCGTCGGTGCTTGTCAAAAACAAACCCGCGGGCGGCAACGCCACCGACAGGGTATTGCTGGCGCTGGCGCAGGGTATGGACTCCTTGCCGAAGCTGCCCCAACGGCTTGAGTATCTGCCCTTTGATTCAAGCCGCAAGTTTTCGGCGGCGCAGACTTTGGAGCGGGTGTACGTCAAGGGCGCGCCCGAAAAGCTCCTTCCCCTCTGCCGCAGCTGCCGCAATAGTGACGGCTCGGAGCAGCCGCTGGGCTCCTGCTCGGCGCTTTTGCGGCGTGTGGAGAGGGAGGGAGAGCAGGGCAAACGTGTGCTGTGTATCTGCACCGCCTCAAAGATGCCCGATGAGGGCAGCGGAGATATGTGCTTTGAGTGTCTGGCTGTGATATCCGACCCGCCCCGCAGGGAAGCGGCGGAGTCGGTACGCACCCTGCAAAAAGCAGGGGTGCAGGTGGTAATGGTCACGGGCGACGGCAAAGCCACCGCCGTAAATATAGCCAAAAGCTGTAATATTCTCCACTCAGACAGTCAGACGGTGCTGACGGGAGAACAGCTGCGCAGGCTCTCCGACAAACAGCTTGCGGCGGTTTTGCCCTCACTTGCGGTGGTGTCGCGGGCACTGCCCGAGGACAAGAGCCGACTGTGCAAAATAGCGCAGGATGCGGGGTTCGTCTGCGGTATGACGGGTGACGGGATCAACGACGCCCCCGCTCTGCGCCTTGCCGACGTGGGATTTGCAATGGGCTCGGGCACCGAGGTGGCCAAAGAAGCAGGGGACATAATCATCACCGACGACAACATCTCGTCAATATGCCGTGCCGTGCTGTACGGACGCACCATACTCAAAAGCATACAGCGGTTTATCGTGTTTCAGCTGACCGTCAATCTGTGTGCCGTGGGCATATCGGTGATAGGGCCCTTTATCGGTATCGAGACCCCCGTTACCGTAGCCCAGATACTGTGGATAAATATGATAATGGACACTTTGGGCGGTCTGGCGTTTGCAGGTGAGCCGCCGCTGAGCGAATATATGTGCGTTGCCCCCGATAGACGCGATGCGCCTCTGCTTAACGGCGGGATGAAAAATCAGATAGCATTCATCACTCTGTATACGGTAGCGCTGTACGTGTTCTTCCTCTGCTCGAAGTTCGTGGCGTATACCTTCCCTCGGGAATACCTGCTGACGGGATTTTTTGCGCTGTTCATCTTCTGCGGTATCGCATCGGCCTTCTGCGCCCGCACGGTCAGGGCAAATATATTCTATTCACTCAGGCGCAACCGCTCGTTTATCACTATAATGGCGGCGGTGACGGCCGTTCAGCTGTGTCTTATCTACTTCGGCGGCAGAATGTTCCGCACCTCGGGACTGAGCTTTGCCCAATTGGCGCTGGTCACTTTGCTGTCGCTGACCGTTATCCCTCTTGACTCTATGCGAAAGCTGTTGATAAACCGCCGCAAAGGTGGTAAAATCTAATAAAATACAAGGACAGGGAAGTGGAAAAATGAAGTATTATATCGTAGAAGCATTCACCGACCGACTCTATTCCGGCAACCCCGCAGGCGTGTGTCTGCTGGATAGCTGGCTTGAACCCGAGCAGATGCAGCGCATCGCAGGTGAGAACAACCTGCCCGAGACGGCATTCATCGTCAAAGAACCCGAGGGTTGGCGCATCAGATGGTTCACCCCCGCCTTTGAGATAGATCTGTGCGGCCACGCGACTTTAGCTTCGGGCTTCGTGGTGCTGACCCAGCTGGAAAAAGAGGCCGACAGAGTGTATTTCAACTCCCAGAGCGGTCAGCTGTGCGTAATTCGCGAGGGTGACAGATTTTTGCTTGATTTCCCCTCCCGCGCCCCCACCCCCGTGCCCGTGGACCCCAGACTCAGCGAGTGTCTGGGCGTGCCCGTGCTTGAGACCCATCTCAGCCGCGACCTGATAATCGTGGTGCCCGATGAAAAAAGCGTCAAGAATATGACCCCTGACTTTGACAAGATGCGTGAGATCAAAGGCTGCTTGGGCTTCGTTCCCACGGCAAAGGGCGATAATTGCGACTTTGTCTCCCGATACTTTGACCCCAACGACGCCATAATCGAAGACCCCGTCACCGGTTCTGCCCATTGCACCCTGATCCCCTTCTGGAAAGAGCGCCTGGGCAAGTGTGAGCTTCACGCACGTCAGCTGAGTAAGAGAGAAGGCGACCTTTTCTGCAGAGATGAAGGAGAGCGCGTCAAGATATCCGGCAATGCTATACTCTACCTCTCCGGCGAACTCCACGTTTGATTTTGCACATCTTTCGCCCATCTGCTGCATAACCCTCGGGTCGCCGTACAAATAGTACTGCCAACCCTCGCGTTATTTGCATATGAACGAAATCTGCACAAAATCCTCTTGCATAACTATCCGGACGCGGTTTTTGGCCGTACACACGGTACTGTCTGCGCTCGAGTTAGTTGTACTGACGCAAATCTGCTCAAAAATCCCTGCTTTCGAGGATGCCGGACGCAGTTTTGAACAGCTGATAGCTTCGGTGTCGACTCCGTCGACGTGATATAACGCCCTTGGTGCGTTAATTCTGCATTCTGCCTTCTGCGTTCTGCATTGAAAAAGCTCCCTCAGGGGAGCTTTTTTCTTATATTCAATTCGCTGATTATCATACATCCAAGCACCAGCACGGCGCCCACGGCAGTCTGCCAGGTCATAGGCTCTTTTAAGAGTACCGCCGACAAAATTACGGCAAACACGGGGTCAATGTAGCTGAGTATGGACGAGCTTTGGGCGCTCAGGTCTTTCAGCGACAAAAAATACAGTGCATAGCACACGCCCGTGTGAAGCACGCCAAGCACCAGCAGGGGAATGATGCCGGTTTTTGTCAGGGTCAGCGAGCCGAGCTTTTCGGTGAGCAGTACGTAGGGCAGCAGGGCGGCACTTGCCGAGGCAAGCTGAACCAGCGTACGGTCAAAGCCGCTTATCTCACCCATTTTTTTGTTCATCAGCACGGCGGTGGCGTAGAGGGTGGCCGCACCCACGCCGAACATGACACCGATGAGCTCGCGGCTGCTGCTGAGCCCCGCAGCCCCCGACACCAGCACCATACCCGCCAGCGCGCCAAATACGCAGAGCAGCCGACTGAGGGTCAGCCGTTCTTTGAGCACAAGGGGCGAGCAGAGGATGATGAACACGGGGGCCAAGTAGTAGCACAAGGTCGCCGTGGCTACGGTGGTGTAGCGGTAGGCTTCAAAAAGCAGTATCCAGTTGAACCCTATGCACACGCCCGACAGAATAAGCAGCAGCAGATTGGCGCGGATGGCCGATCGGTCCACCTTTGTCTTGCGCAGGGTACTGAAAACAAGGAGAAATGCCGTGCCGATAACACCCCGCACCAGCGCGATCACCGAGGAGGGCAGGGACACCTGCCGCACGAATATTCCCACCGTGCCGAATACGAGCATACTGAATATCATACACAGCCGTGCCGATCTTTGACTTTTCATATTTTGGTATTCCTCTGACGGACGGAGCCGTTTTTGACTTTCAGTTAGTTTCGTAGCCGCAGAAATGTATTGCGGCACGGGCGAGGGCATAGGTGGGGTCGGCAAAGAGATAGGGGAGCTTGAGTTCGTCTGCGGCAATGGGCAGCTCGGTACAGCCCAGGATAAAATAATCTGCGCCCTGCTCAAGTCCCTCGGCTATGACAGCCTCAAAGTCTGCACGGCACTCCTCAACGGGCCTGCCTGCCTTGACCACGTCGTAGATGATGCGCATCAGGGTCTTTTTGCCCTCCTCGGAGGGGGTGACGAACTTAACGCCCTTGGCAGAGAGCGCATTGTCGTAGAGCTTCATATCCAGAGTAGCCGCCGTACCGAGGATGCAGGCGGTCTTGCCCTTATACATCTCCAGACAGTAGTCGGCGGTGGCCTCAAGTATGCTGATAAAGGGCACGCGGGCGTCCTTCTTCAGCTGGGGGAGGAAGTAGTGTGCCGTATTGCAGGGCATTATTATGCAGTCGGCGCCGCAGGACTGCAGCTTGCTCAGCGAGTCGCGCATCTGAGGCAGGGGATTTTCGCCGCCGCGGAGGATAGCACCCGTGCGGTCGGGGATAAAACAGTTGTCGTCTATATAAATACGTACATGGTCGCTGTCGCGCTCGGCCTTGGTCATCAGCACGATCTTGCGAAACAGGTCGGCGGTGGCAAGAGGCCCCATACCGCCCAATATACCGATAGATTTTTTGTCCATAGTATCATCTCCAAAAAAGGTTATAAAAAGATACTGAGCCGCTTCGGGATAACCCAAAACGGCTCATAAGTATTATCTCCCGGAATTAGCCTTTAATAGCGTCAACGGGGCACTGAGCTGCGCAGGAACCGCAGTCGATGCAAGCACCTTCGTCGATAACATAAACGCCGCCATCTTCCTTGATAGCGTCAACGGGGCACTGAGCTGCGCAGGAACCGCAACCGATGCACTCTCCACCGATTTTGTAAGCCATTAGGGCACCTCCTTGTCTTAAAATATTTATACATTCTTATTGTAACATAAAAAATTAAAAATGCAATCCTTTTCTAAATATTGTCCCAAACTTTGCAGACAATAAATACGAACAGGAGGCGTGAATATGAAGCAAAAACCCGAAAATCCTCTGCTTCAGCCGTCAAACAGGCAGAGCACGAGCCTTATGCATCTTAACAGATTTGTGCGCGCAAATATGAAAAAACCGCCCAAAAAATAATATGCGGCCATAAAAGAGTTTATTCCGTACCGTAAAAATCGACACTCCTTAACATTTTGTTTACCTGCCCAATATTGATTTTTCATATTTTTGATGCATAATATAAGCATAAACTCCCAAGGAGGCAATTTTTATGGACGGAAAAGAAAACATAATCATAGTAAAAAGCGACCCTCAGTTTGAGTGGGAACGCAAGGCGCAGAAAAAGCGCGGCGGCAATATCCTCAAGAGCGCAGCTGCTCTGGTGCTGGTTGCCGCAGTAGTTTTCGGCGGCGCTGTGGGCGGTATGTTCGTCTATGACAGATATATTGATCGGGACGGGCACGGCGGAATGCAGCAGATAAGCGCGTCTTCGGACCGGTCGGGCGGCTCAAGCGGCAAGGATAACTCTCAGAAGCCCGACGGCAGTTCAAGCGGCAATATCGGCAGTCCTGAACCCGACGGCGGCTCAAGCGGCAATATAGGAAGTCCTGAACCCGACGGCGGCAACGACAGCTCTTCCGGCAGTCAGAGCGGCTCGCAGGATGCCTCCGCAGACGGCAATTCCTACGTGGGCGGCGACGTTACCATACAGCAGGTCACACCCGGCAAGAGCGAAAAGACCGGTGCGGCTCTGGTCTACGAGCGCGTAGCACAGAGTGCCGTGCTGTTCATCTGTGAGACCGACGTCACAACGGGCAGTTCGGGTGACGCTTTCGGCAGTATCGGCGGATCGGGCGGCTTCGGCGGCAATTACGGCGGCGGAAGTCAGCAGCCCCAGACCTCCACCGCGATATCTTACGGCAGCGGCGTTATACTCAGCTCGGACGGATATATTATGACCAACGCTCACGTAGTTGACGGCGTTACACGCATCACCGTGGAGCTGTACGACGGCAGGACCTACGACGGATACGTGGTGGGCGCTGATACCAACACCGACGTTGCCGTAGTCAAGATAAACGAGACCGGACTTGCCGCCGCCACCTTTGCAGACAGCAACAGCGTGGTGATCGGTGATGAGGCATACGTTGTCGGCAGTCCTCTGGGCCCCGAGCTGGCTTTTTCCATGACCTGCGGCTACATTTCGTCGGTCAACCGTGAAATAGCTATCGAGGACACTCTGATGAGCCTGCTTCAGGTGGATGCCGCCGTCAATCCCGGCAATTCGGGAGGCCCCATGGCAGACTCCAACGGTTATATCATAGGTATAGTCAACGCCAAAATGGTGGACGAGGACGTTGAGGGCATCGGCTTTGCCATCCCTGCCAACACCGCCCTCAGTATAGCAAGCGAGCTTATCAAATACGGCAAGGTAGCATCCCGTCCAATGCTGGGCATCACGGTTGAGAGCATCCAGTACGAGTACGCCATAATCTACAAGGATCAGGCGGGCATCACCGTCACCGAGGTGGGTGCGGGCACCTGCGCCGAAAAGGCGGGAATACAGGTGGGCGACAAGATAACCCACTTCAACGGCGTGGAGGTATGGTGCAACGCACAGCTGAACTTCCAGAAGGAAAAGTACAAGATAGGCGACACGGTCACCGTCACCGTTGAGCGGGACGGAAAGAGCATAGATCTTACCGTTACGCTGGAAGGCAGCAAGAACTGAATAAGCGCGGAACACATATTCATATAGCACGGAGGGTGCGTCGCTTGACTGCGGCGCACCCTCTATGCCGTTATGAGACTTTGGCGGCGGCAAATATTGTCCGTTCTTCATTGACAAGCGGAGAAAGGTGTGATATCCTCTTAACGGACAAAACGGCCCTCAGGGGTCATAAAGGAGATAAACGGTATGGATTTTTTCAAGAGCTTTATTGAACAGCCTCTGGTAATAATGTTCCTGATAGCCGTTCTGGGCTATGCGCTGGGCAGTATCACCATCAAGGGCCTGTCTCTGGGCACCTCGGGCGTTCTGCTGGTTGCGCTGGTATTCGGTCACTTCAATCTGGAAGTTCCCTCCATCATCCGCAACGTAGGTCTGGTGGCGTTCGTTACCGCCGTCGGCTTTATCGCAGGCCCCAAGTTCTTCCGCAATTTTAAGAAAAAGGCTATGTCCTTCATCATTCTGGGTATCGTTATCATCTGCACGGGTGCGCTGACCTGTCTGGCCGTTGTCAAGCTGGGCGGCATCTCGGTTGACCTTGCCGTAGGTATGATGTCGGGCGCTCTGACTTCCACCCCCGGTCTGGCTGCCGCTATAGAAGCAACGGGCAGCGATATGGCATCCATCGGTTACGGCATCGCCTATCCCTTCGGCGTTGTGGGCGTTGTTCTGTTCGTTCAGCTTATCCCCAAATTCCTCAAGATAGATATCGACGCCGAGCGTGAGCGTCTTGCCGCTGTTTCTCAGCAGGAAGAGGCGGCATCTCCCCTCAAGCAGAGAAAGGAAGCCCGCAGCCTTGACGAGTTCGGTATGCTGCCCTTTGCTCTGGCTGTTATCGTGGGTATGCTTATCGCTGAGATCACCATCCCCCTGCCCGGCGGCGCAAGCTTCTCTCTGGGCACCTCCGGCGGCCCCCTGCTGGCAGGTCTTATTTTCGGTCACTTCGGCAGGATCGGCAATATCTCCATCTCGGTCAAGAAGTCCACGCTGGAAGTTATGCGTGAGGTCGGTCTGGCTCTGTTCCTTATGGGCGCAGGCACTCAGGCGGGCAAGGGCTTCGTTGAAGTCCTCAAGGATCAGGGCGTTATCCTGTTCCTGCTGGGCGCTCTGATGACCGTTGTTCCTATGGTCATCGGCTATATCCTGGCACGCAAGATCTTCAAGATCGACGTGCTGACCTCTCTGGGCTCCATCTGCGGCGGTATGACCTCCACACCTGCTCTGGGCACACTTATCACAATGACCAAGTCGGAGGCGGTTGCCATCTCTTATGCCGCAACCTACCCCGTAGCGCTGATATTCGTGGTTCTGGCCTGCCAGTTTTTGCCCCTTATCGTCGGCCTGTAATTATATAACATATAGGTAAAACAAAAGACCTGCTTCAAAATGGGCACACCCGAAAACGCAGTTTTCAGGCGTGCCCATTAACTAAGTTTGCCCCTTGGTGCAAGTGAAGTTTGCTATGCGAGTGAAGTTATCCTGCGGATAGTAAAGTTTTGCCTGCGGCAAAGTGGGCAACTTAACTTCACTCGTGCTATCGCACGAACTTCACTGCACGGCAACTTCACTTTCGCGTCAGCGAAAACTTCACCGCAACCGTCGGGAGATATAACAAAGCAGCATAAAAGCACTTATGGCGAACGATTTTGATCGTTATCATAAGTGCTTTTTCTTAAATCTTCGTTATGGGGATTACGTAAATCCGAAGCAGGCCTTGTTTCTTTATCCGTGCCGCAAGGCAGATATCATTGCCCGCAGGCGCAGCCGACGGGCTTATATGCTCTTTTGCTCGATCAGTCTGTCTATCTTCTCCTCCAGATACATAAACGAGCCCTCGTCTATCTTGTAGTGGCAGGGGATGAGTTTGCCCGTGCGCGCAAACTTCTGCAGCTGCCACATAGCGTCGTTGGAGCAGTAGCGCTCGTAGCCGTCGGGAAGCAGCAGCGCCGTTTTGTCAGCGAGAAATTTCTCCAGCAGCAGATTGTCGGACAGCACCGCAGGCTCGGAAAGGGTGACGTTGTCGGTGAACGACAGGCAGGCCTGACGGATAAGACTGCCGAACCGCTCGCTGACGCAGAGGATACCTGCCTTTTCGCCCGGTTCAAGCTTGACTATCTGCTTGACCGACTTGCTGGACAGACGCAGGGCTATTTTTGCCACCTTGCGGCTGTCCTGCACAAGAGTCTCCAGCTCTTCCGAGTGGGTCTGTGTGGTAACAATGATGTCCATATCCTCGCTGAGCGGGTAGGGATAAGCCTGCGCCTCGCTGAGCAGAGTGGTATACAGGTCTATCCGCTCCAGCTTGCAAAGCTGCTGCTGCAGCTGGTCAAGTATCTCGCGGTTGCACTCAACTATGGCTATCTTGATATTGTCCTGCAAAGACGCCAGCTCCCGCAGCTTGAGGTTGAGGAATATATTGATCTCGCTGAGCGAAAATCCCATATCCTCCATCTCCCGCAGCGCGCTGTCTATGGCGGCAAGGGCGCGGTCCTTGCGGCTGGTGACGGGTGATGGGGAATAACTGACGAAGGTGCCCCTGCCCTGGGTCTTTTGTATCAGCCCGTCCTGCTCCAGACGGTCGTAGGCGCGCTTGACCGTGCCCTGGGCTATCTGCAGCATATCGGCAAGCTCCCTGACGGTGGGCAGACGGGTGCCGACGGGCATTTTTCCGCTCTTGACAGCCGAGCGCACCGAGTCTGCCAGCTGTCTGTATATGGGTATGTCAAGAGTGGGGTCTATGTGATACAAATCCTTCAAAATGAGTCACCTCGGCAGATTGATATATAACAATATAACGAATTGTTCTATAAATGTCAAGAGTTTTTCGCCCTTTTGGGGCAAAAAGCCCTTGACTTGAGGGGGAGTTCATTGTAGTATATAAGTACATAACAATTACCCTGGGGTACTGGGGTAACATACTGATTTTTGAGGTGTACAAAATGGAGGAAAACCGCAAGAAAGTAATTGTCATCGGTGTTATCGGTGCCGATGTACACGCTGTAGGCAACACTATTCTGTACCATTCCTTTACAGAAGCCGGCTTTGAGGTTGTAAACCTGGGCGTTATGGTTTCTCAGGAGGAGTACATTGCTGCAGCGATCGAGTCCAACGCAGACGCAATCGTTATTTCTTCTCTCTACGGTCAGGGCGAGCTTGACTGCCAGGGTATGCGCGAAAAGTGCAACGAGGCAGGCCTCAAGGATATCCCCCTGCTGGTAGGCGGCAACATCGTTATCGGCAAGCAGGACTTCAATGAGGTCGAGAAGCGCTTCAAGGCTATGGGCTTTGACAGAGCATTCGGCCCCGGCACAGACCCTGCTGTTACCATCGCTGCTCTGCACGAACTGCTTGACTGAGAGGGCGAAAGGGTATGAAGCCTGTTCTTCTGATAGATTTCGGAAGCACATATACCAAGCTCACGGCTGTCGATATTGACAGCGAGGAGCTGCTGGGCACGGCAGCATCCTATACTACGGTACAGACCGACATCAACGACGGTCTTAACAAGGGTCTTGCCCTTCTGGAAGAAAAGGTCGGCAAGCTCGACTATGCGGAGACCTTTGCCTGCTCCTCGGCGGCGGGAGGACTGCGGATGGTAACGTCCGGTCTGGTCCCCGAGCTGACTTCTGAGGCGGCAAGGCTGGCATCGTTAGGCGCAGGCGCCAAGGTGGTTGGGGTTTATTCCTTCCAGCTCACCGAGGATGATATCGAGGATATCGAGAGCCTGAGACCCGACATCCTGCTTCTGGTGGGCGGCACCGACGGCGGCAACAGCGAGTGCATACTGCACAACGCCAAGATGCTCTCGGAGATGAAACCCGCATTCCCCGTAGTAATAGCAGGCAACCGCAGCGTTGCCAGACAGTGCAAAAGACTGCTTGAGGGCTGCGAGGTCTACGTTTGCGAAAACGTGATGCCCAAGTTCGGCGTGCTGAACATCGCACCTACACAGAAGCAGATCAGAGATATCTTTCTTAACCGCATCGTGTTGGCAAAGGGCCTCAGTAAGGTCAACTCCCTGCTCAGCGACATTATGATGCCCACCCCCTCCGCCGTGCTTCAGGCTATGAACCTGCTTGCGCAGGGCACCGAGGGCGAAGTCGGCATCGGCGATCTTATCGCGGTAGACGTGGGCGGTGCCACCACCGACATCTACTCTATCGCAGACGGTATGCCCAGAGCCGCCAACACGGTATTCAAGGGCCTGCCCGAGCCTTATTCCAAACGCACGGTCGAAGGCGACATCGGAATGCGCTACAGCATACACGGTATCGTGGAGGCGGCGGGAATAGGCAGAGTTGCCTCCCTTTCGGGACTGACTCCCCGGAGGGCACAGCAGCTTATCGACTATCTGGGCAGCAACACCGAGACACTTCCCGGCGACGATACGGAGCTGAGACGGCTTGACTACGCGCTGGCATCGCTGGCGGTGGAAACGGCTGTTATGCGGCACGCGGGCACTATGGAGGAGACCTACACCATGATGGGTCAGACCTTTGTCCAGTCGGGCAAGGATCTCTCCGGTGTCAAGCAGATCATCGTCACGGGCGGCAGCATCATCCACAATCCCGATGCAGCCAATATCGCACAGCACGCGCTTTACAGTCCGATGCATCCCGAATCCCTGCGTCCCAAGGAAGCAGACGTATGGGTGGACAGAAAATACATCCTGGCCGCGATGGGTCTTCTGTCTGTTCACTACCCCGCAGCGGCTTTACGAATTATGAAGAAGGAGCTTGAGAAGAATGGATTTACAGAATAAACGTATCCCCGAAGCCGAGTTTGCCCGTCAGCGCCAGGAAGTTCTGGCACAGTGGCCCACCGGTAAGGATGTTAACCTTGAAGAGGCAGTTGCATATCAGAAGGCTATCCCCCAGGAGCGCCGCTTCGGCGACAAGCTGATCAAGGCCAAGAACGAAGGCCGCACCCTGATCCAGCCCCGTGCAGGCGTTCCCGTTGTCGAAGAGCACATCAAGCTGATGCGCTTCCTCGAGGAGAAGGGCGAGGCAGACCTGCTGCCCTCCACCATCGACTCTTATACCCGTCAGAACCGCTATGCCGAAGCTGAGAACGGCATCCAGGAGTCCATCCGTCTGGGCAGAGCAATGCTCAACGGCTTCCCCGCAGTCAACCACGGTGTTGCAAAGTGCCGTCAGGTAGTTGAGAGTGTCAACACTCCTCTGCAGGTACGTCACGGTACTCCCGACGCTCGTCTGCTGACCGAGATCACCTACGCAGGCGGCTTCACTTCCTACGAGGGCGGCGGTATCTCCTACAACCTGCCCTACTGCAAGAACGTTCCCATGGAGCGCACCATCCGCGACTGGCAGTACGTTGACCGTCTGACCGGTCTGTACGAGGAAATGGGCGTATCCATCAACCGTGAGCCCTACGGCCCCCTCACCGGTACTCTGGTACCTCCCTGTATCTCCCACGCAGCAGCTATCATCGAGGCTCTGCTGGCAGCTGAGCAGGGTGTCAAGAACATCACCGTCGGCTACGGCCAGTGCGGCAACCTTGTTCAGGACATCGCAGCTATCCGCTCCCTGCAGTCTCTGACCGATGAGTATATGGCAAAGTACGGCTACAAAGACGTAGTTGTCACCACCGTTCTCCATCAGTGGATGGGCGGCTTCCCCGCAGACGAAGCAAAGGCATTCGGCGTTATCTCCACCGGCTCCCTCATCGCAGCTCTGTCCAAGGCTACCAAGGTCATCGTCAAGAGCCCCCACGAGGCAGTAGGTATCCCCACCATGGAAGCTAACGCAGAGGGTATGCGCTGCACCAAGCAGGTCGTCAATATGATGGCCGATCAGGAGTTCAAGGATGTCCGTCTCGACACCGAGATCGCCATCATCAGTGAGGAGACCCGCGCTATCGTTGACAAGTGCTTCGAGCTGGGCTCCGGCGACATCGCTGTGGGCGTATGCCGCGGTGTAGAAGCAGGCGTTCTGGACGTTCCCTTCGCACCCTGCCGTGCAAACGCAGGTCTCATGCTGCCCTGCCGTGACAACGACGGCGCAGTCCGTATCCTCAACACCGGTAACCTGCCCTTTAGCAAGGAACTCAAGGACTTCCACGCAGGCAAGATCGCAGAGCGTGCAAAGGCCGAGAAGAGAGACGCATCCTTCCAGATGGTCATTGACGACGTTTACGCAATCGGCAAGGGCAGACTGGTAGGCCGTCCCAAGAACATCTGAGTCAATCACGTTAACAACTAATAAAAATAAAGGAGTTTTTCAAGATGAAAATAGCTAATATTGTATGCTCCGGCGGACGTACCGGCTTCTATTTTGACGATCAGCGCGCTATCAAGAAGGGCGCAGGCCACGACGGCGTTTTCTACATCGGCGCTCCCGTAACCGACGGCTTTACCTCTGTCCGTCAGGCAGGTGAGTCCATCTCCGTTATGATCATCCTCGAGGACGGTCAGGTTGCATACGGCGACTGCGCAGCAGTTCAGTACTCCGGTGCAGGCGGACGTGATCCTCTGTTCCTTGCAAAGGACTTTATCCCCGTTATCGAGAAGGAGATCGCTCCCAAGCTCATCGGCAAGGAAGCTGACAATTTCCGCGAGCTGGCAGCTTTTATGGAAGCTATCACCGTTGACGGCAAGCGCCTCCACACCGCTATCCGCTACGGCCTGTCCCAGGCTCTGCTGGATGCAGTTGCAAAGGCAACCGGCAGACTGATGTGCGAAGTCGTTGCAGACGAGTACGGCTGCACCGTTTCCGACAAGCCCATCGACATCTTCACCCAGTCCGGTGACGACCGTTACGACAACTCCGACAAGATGATCATCAAGGGCGCACAGGTTCTGCCCCACGCTCTGATCAACAACGTAGAAACCAAGCTGGGCACCAAGGGTGAGAAGCTGGCTGAGTACGTTGCATGGCTCCGTGACCGTATCCTCTCCAAGAGAATCGACGAGAGCTACAACCCCGTTCTGCACATTGACGTTTACGGCACCATCGGCGCTGCATTCGGCAACAACAACTACAAGGTAATGGCTGACTACATCGAAGAGCTGGGCAAGATCGCAAAGCCCTTCCACCTCCGCATCGAAGGCCCCATGGACTGCGACAGCACCCGTGAGGCTCAGATCGAGGCTCTGTCCGCTCTGACAAAGGAACTGGACGAGCGCGGCTGCGACGTTGAGCTGGTTGCTGACGAGTGGTGCAACACCCTCGAGGACATCAAGCTGTTTGCCGACGCAAAGGCAGGCCATATGGTTCAGATCAAGACTCCCGACCTGGGCGGTGTCAACAACACCATCGAAGCTGTTCTCTACTGCAAGGAGAAGGGCATCGGCGCATACCAGGGCGGTACCTGCAACGAGACCGACAGAAGTGCTCAGGTCTGCGTAAACTGCGCTATGGCTACCCAGCCCGTACAGATCCTGGCAAAGCCCGGTATGGGTGTTGACGAAGGCTTCATGATCGTTTACAACGAGATGCAGCGCATCCTGGCTATCCGCGCAGCCAAGGCAGCTAAGTAAGCTTAAACCTCAAAATAACCGATAAAACAGCGTCGACAGCGATCCCGTAATGGGTTGCCGTCGACGCTGTTTTTTTATATAATGCTTTACTTATGAATCCTGACTTGCATATTTGGTGATTATCTCTTGGAGTATTTCGGCAGACCCGTCGCATAGGATGTAAGCCGAACTGTTGCTTTCCAATCGGTCTCCTTTGTATGTAAAGACCACCGCTCTATCTGCGTATTCAATGGTTATGCTCCACGTAAATCCACTTTTTTCGCCTCCACCGTTTACCTTGCGGGAGTATTTTACCGTACCGAGCTTCGAAATACACCACTGCAAATCATCCTGATCGGTTATTAGGGTTTTGACGCCGTTGTCTCCGTCTGTAATGGTAATACCGACCACGTTTTCGAGTTCGAAACAGTCTTCGGCTTTATCACGCTGACATGCAGGAAGCACAATCGTACCTACCAACACCAAGGCTGCCAATGCTGTAAACAAAGACTTCCTCTTCAATACATTACCTCCATATATCGGTCATTGTATGTCATAGATTCCATATCCAAATACCTTGGCGCATCCACCCAGCCATCAGCAATTTTCAAATAAGTAACCGCACTTCCGTCCGTATTGCTTAACAATCTTGTATATGCGTAACAAACTACAGAATGGTTGCCTTGGTATACCGTACTTCCCGATAGCGCTAAATACAACAGACTACCTCTTTCCAACGCACTTTTAATATTAGTATACGGCTTTGCTGCATATAACCCAACAGCCGCTACTTCTGTGTCATAGAATTGGAAACTTTCAGGTATATAAAGCGTCAATAGGTTTCTATAGGTTCCACCATTTTGTTCCGCACTGTTTACATAATAGGGTAATGGAGTTGCATTAATTCCTATTTGTGCAACCGCGCTGAAGACTTCCTCCGGGGTGTCATTATTGATAATAGAAATATTGTATTTTGCACCAAAAGACTTGATAATGCTTGTTATCGCTGTGGGACCGCAACGACCTACATACCCACCATCAAGATTAGCAATCGGGATAAAGGGGTGCGGCGTCTTCGGGCGGGACTATGGCGAAGGTGGGAACAGCGGTAAATGCCAAAAGCAGGATCAGGGCGGTAATGCGTCTTAAATCTTTTTTCGCAGTAATGCTCCTTTCTTAATGAACGGGGTTTGGTTGCACTTTCCGTTTCCGTAAAGCTTTCGTCTATCATAGTTCCCACCTCCTTCAAGCATATTGTATATTTACAGTGTATATTAACTACGGGCATTTGTCAATACGGGTGTACAAAAGGCGATTTTCCAAGGCCGCGTACTCCCCCATAAATATATTACGACCGGATGGTGCAGATTTTGCCTCGCTATGCTACCGCAATTACAAGATCGCAGAGGTTGATTTGCGAACCGAACAGCTGCTCAATCGCCGTATTTCGCGCCTCGATTAAGCTGTGCGCCGCTTTATGAACCCAAGACATAAAATGTGTATACAATCCTCTTGCACACCTGTTTACAATCTTGCTCTTGACAGAGGGCTGCCTCCCCTACAACCCTCTCACCCCCGTAAGCCTCCCCTTGTTGCAAGGTGAGGTGGATCCGCCGCAGGCGTTATATCACGTCACCAACGGTGTCACATTTGTTCTTTTCCTTTTCAAATTGTTACAATCTGTAACCGAATTGTTACTATATTGTTCCTTGTTTTTTGCCAAAACCCGATGATATAATTTAGATACAAGGATAAAAATACCGAAAACAGAAAGGGATGACAGTATGAGCAGACGTTTTATGAGGTTGATTTCGGTTCTTTTGTGCATTGTATTGGCTATGTGCCTTGCTGCCTGCAAAGAGCTGCCCGATAACACCGACGGTACAGAGCGGGACGATAAGCAAACCGGAAACGAACAGCAAAATGAAAGCGAACAGTCGGTCACCGCAGAGAAGATACCCATGCTGTCACACGGCAAGGATACGGTCTATTCCAGATGGTACGACCTGAATGGGGCGGCCTCTATGCCGGGCAGTCTGTTTTTTGAGGACGCAGAGGTCAGTCTTGACAGCAGCAAATTTGCTTATACGGTCAGCGTAAATACCGACACCGAGGCAAAGGTGCAGATAGGCGACAAGTACACCTTTGCGGCAGAAAAACGCGGTGAGCTGTATTTTGCCGTCCTGACCGATGCAAACGGCAACGAGGAATACTACTATGCCCTGCCTTACGGCTATGACCGCAGCTGGAAGGAATACGTCTATCCCAGAGCCGTAAGCTACGCAGAAAAGTGCCTTGAGGCGATGGCAAACGGCGAGAACCCCACCTATTACTGCGAGCTGGACGAGCGTCCCTCTATGCCCGAGGGCAACGACGCGCTGAAGAGACTGTATGAAGCCTTTGAGTTTTTGGGCGACTACCGCGACAGTGCCGAGTATCTGGCAAGATTTACCGTGCTTGAGGACGTGTACGTAGGTGCCCGCAGTTACAGCGAGTATCAGACCGGCAATATTGCCGGTAAGCAATATATTTCGGTAAGCAAGGGAGTCGACTACTATCCCGACGGGAGCCTGAGGACCGTTCTGGGAGATCCCCTTGGCGATAAGCTGTACGGCGGAGACGGATATGACCCTCTGCGCTATATATACGACGAAAACGGCAGAATTGCAAAGGTGCAGACCATCGGTGATGCCCAGCGCCGCGTTGATAACGGCAACAGCGAAATCTCTGAGTGGGAAATATTGTACTATGCCGATAATGTCACCGAGGAGCTTACTTTGGTCTATGACGAAAACGGCGTGCTTTTAAGCGGCAGGTACGGAGATGGACGTGAGATAATCTACCGGTGTGACGATCAGGGCAGGGTAGTGGGAAACAACACCTATTTCATCGAAGGCGTCGGTCAATACTCCTACACCTACGATGAAAACGGCAGGCTCGTGCAGACAGTCAAAGATTCCAAAAGCTGGCTTCACGAATATACCGAGAGCCGAACTACCGTCACTTATGAGTATGACGAAAACGGACACCTCAAAAAAACGAGGACCGTGCTGGAGTATCCCGATAACGGTGAAATGGTCTTGGGGTTGGAGCGTGTATATGAGTGTGAAACCGACGGGCAGGGAAGAAGAACCAAGAGTACGCTGATCTACAGTACCGAATGGGACGTACTGCCCATAATGTATACCGAGCGTATCTACGCAGACCGCTACTTCTTTGAATGAGCATAACAAAAACGGCTGAGCCCTGTTTGGGGTTCAGCCGTTTGTTTTTTTATCATTTTCTGTTACATATTTCCTGCAGAAATGTTGTTATATATCGCGGTTTCGGGTCTGCGGAGGCGGAGCAAAGAGCAATATTACAGTTCGTTTATACACCGTATGCATCAATATACACCTTTTTTCTGTGGAAAACTCTGTGGATAATGTGTAAAACTGTTGATAACATTGGATTTCTTTTTTGCAATCGGGCGATTTATGTCGAATAATCGGCATATTTTGGCTAATAAACTGTAAAGGCGCAATAACTTTCCGTTTAATGCCGAAAAAACTGTATGCAATCATAAACATAACCTTTTTCTCATATCATAACATATATGAGGAGGTGTCGGCGATGTCAAAGACCCGCCGCTCCGCGCAGGAAAAATTCCTGCTGTGGGGCATACCGTTTATTTTTGCAGTGGGTGCGGCAATGCACTATATCTATGAGCTGACGGGCAGGAGTTTTCTTGCCGCCTGCCTTGCTCCCGTCAACGAGAGCGTGTGGGAGCATACCAAAATGGCGTATCTGCCCACACTTTTGTGGTGGGGGATAGGTTATAGGCGGCACAAAGCCGCAGCAGACCGTGACCGCTGGGCAAAAGGCGCGCTCAGCGCCGCGCTTGCGGCGGTGGCGTCCATGCCCGCTATGTACTATCTGTACACGGGGGTAATAGGCAGGCATATTTTAGCGGTGGATATATCCCTGCTGGCGCTGTCGGCGGCAATAGGTCAGACGGTGGGGGCGCGGGTATACAAGCGCAGCCGCAGAGGGGGCAGAGCATCCACCGCCATTGCGGTCATGGCGGGTGTGCTGGCAGTGTTCGTGTTTTTTACCTTTCATCCGCCATATCTGCCCCTTTTCCGCGACGGGCAGACGGGCGCCTACGGTGTAAGCGACAGCTGACGGCCGCCGGCCTTTGGGATACACATAATATTTACAATACCCTATGTTGACAGACAGCAACGAAATAAGGTACAATTAATTATTAAACTATGTGTATTTCGGAGGTTTTTTATATGGAGCTCAAGCGTTTTACCGACTATCGCAACAAGATCGTCAATAACTGTGCTCAGGTCATCGTGGGCAAGGACGAGGTCATAGAGCAGGTGCTGGTCTGCTTTTTGTGCTCGGGCCACGTGCTTCTGGAGGACGTTCCCGGTACGGGCAAGACTATGCTGCTGCGCGCCTTTGCCAAGAGCATCGGCGGCGATTTCAAGCGTGTGCAGTTCACTCCCGACCTGCTGCCCTCCGATCTGACGGGCATCAACTTCTACAACCAGAAGAGCGGCGAGTTCCAGTTCAAAAAAGGCCCTCTGTTTTCCAGCATCATCCTTGCCGACGAGATAAATCGCGCCACACCCCGCACCCAGTCCTCTCTTCTGGAGGCGATGGAGGAGCGGCAGGTGTCGGTGGACGGCGTTACCTATCCTATGGCAGAGCCTTTTATGGTAATGGCTACCCAGAACCCCATCGAGTCCTACGGTACCTTCCCCCTGCCCGAGGCACAGACCGACCGTTTCTTTATGCGTCTGCAGCTGGGCTATATGACCCGTGAGCAGGAGATGAGCGTTATTGCCCGCGAGTCGGCACCCGATATTATCGCCCGCCTCGATCAGGTGGTCACCGCCGAGGAGACCGCCTACATCAAGCAGAATTGGCAGCAGGTCAAGGTATCGCAGGACGTGCGCAGCTATATGATGGACATTATCGAAAAGACCCGTACCGACAACCGCTTCGTCACCGGTGTTTCCACCCGAGGCGGCATCGCCCTCTACAGAGCCGCTCAGGTCACCGCCGCTCTGCAGGGCAGGGACTACGTTATCCCCGAAGACGTCAAGAGCCTTGCCCTGCCCGTGCTGGCACACCGTATCTCCACAGGCTCGTCGGCACGCTCGGGTGATGCACGCGAGTATCTGCGCAAGCTCATAGACACCATAGAAGTACCTTTGGAAAAGGTAAACTGAGCCTATGCTGATCTTTTTGTTCATTCTGCTTGCTGTCGGCGGAGCGGCGGAGTGGTGGACCCTCAAGCACGGACTTGACGAGGTCATCTATTCTCTCGAGTCCTCAAAGCAGGTGGTAGACCCGCTTGAGAAGTTTGAGATAACCACCACGCTCCAAAACCGCAAGCGTATGCCCATATCCTTCGTCAGGGTCAAGGAGCTTATGCCCAAAGAGCTTATATTCGAAAACGAGGACAAGCTCAACATCCACCGCGACCTTGAGCATACCCAGCTGACTTCGTCGCTGTATCTGGGAGGGCGCAGATCCTCCCGCCGCAGTCTGCAGGTCAGCCTGCCCGAGCGCGGCAGGTATTTTTTTACCGGATGTACCCTCTACGGCGGCGACTTTATCGGCGTGAGCCAGGACGTGCGCTACGTGTCCCGGAATACCGAGGTGGCGGTCTGCCCCAGACCCTGTAAGAGCCTTGAACTGCAGGAGGTGCTGGGCGGATTTCTGGGGGATATATCGGTACGCAGATTTATACTTGAGGACCCCGTGCTGACCGTGGGCTTTCGTGAATATACGGGCAGAGAGCCCTTCCGCGCTATCAGCTGGACCCAGAGTGCAAGAGGCCGGGGACTGATGGTCAAGCAGTACGACTATACCGCGGAGCCCTCGGTCACCGTGGTGCTCAACGTGGAATACCGGGGCGACCTGACCCGTGAAATGGCAGAAAAGGTGGAAAAATGCTACCGCATCGCCCGCAGTGTCTGCGAAACGCTGGAAGAAAAGGGCGTGCGTTACGATTTTATCACCAACGCCACCACCGAGGGCGTGCTGGGCAGATGGCATACCCTTGAGGAGGGCATAGGCCAACGGCATCTGAGGACCGTGCTTGAGGGACTTGCCCGGGCAGGCTACGGCAGGATAATGACCTTTGACCGTCTTATTGCCCGCTGCATGCGCCGCAGCGATACGGGCAGAGGCAGGATAATCATCACTCCCTCTATGCTGCCCGGGTACCAGAAGTCCATCGACCGTCTGACCGCTCTGCACGGAGGCTGTCTGCGTGTCATAACCGCCGAGGAGCTTAGTGAGGAGGAGAGCGTATGATAGTATTGCTTTTTACCAAGCTGCTCAGCGATATCGGATACTATTTCGTGTTTGCTCATTATCTGGGCGGATACATAGGGGTCACCTACTCCTTTGCCCTGACGGTGGGCGTAATGTGCCTTGCGGGCGCGCTGTCTGCCGTCTGTGCCAAAAAAGGAGCACTTCGCCTGCTTCCCCCCGCGCTGGCTATGCTCCTGCTGCTGCAGGGACACACGCTGATGGACTTTGTGGTAATGGTCCCGCCCCTTATATATCTGTGGGCGGTGTGCATCAAGGAGGCGTTCGTGCCCGACGGCAACGAGTATAAGGAGCTGTTTGCACTTCAGCTCAAGACCCTCGTTGCGCTGCCCTTCATATTCGTGTTCAAGCCCGATATGCACGCGCTGAAAAACTACTGCCTGCCCGCGCTGATACTCTTTCTGCTGTCGGCGGTGCTGGCTATGCGTATGATGCGGCACAGCACCGACGTGCTGAAAAGCCCCCGTTTTCAGCTGCAGAACGCGCTGACCGTGGGCGCTCTGCTGACGGCGGCGTGGGCCATAAGCTCCAAAAACTTCCTGAAAATAACGGGCAAAGCCGTTGCCGCGCTGAGATGGATACTTGCACCCGTGTTTCAGGCGGCGGCGGTAGCGGTGTCCTGGGCCTTCACCGTGTTTATGCGCGGAGTAATGGCGCTGTTCGGCTTTTTGGGCAGGGTATTCGGCAACGATAATTTCGAGAAGCCTCAGATAGAGGTGCAGGATGGCATCAAGGAAGAGATGGACCTGCTGGAGGGCTACGTAGCCCCCGACAGCAAGACCTTCGTCACCGTGATAATGGTCATAGTTATCATAATCGGCCTTATCTGTGCATATTTTATATTCAGGCGTATGCTCTATCGCCGCAAGCGTCAGGATGCGGCGGGATTTTCACTCCACGACCTGCCCGCACCTGCCAAAAAGGCCGAAAAAGATACCCTCCTCGCACCCAAAGACCCCCGCGAGGCGGTGCGCTGGCACTACAGACGGTATCTGCGCTATTGCAGAAGCCGCGATGTGCCGCTCAAGCCCTCTCTGGACAGCGGCGAGATAAACAGGCTGGCAGAGAGCAGGGAGGTTGCCTGCAGCAGTGAGACCTCGCCTTTGCGTCAGGTATATCTGACCGCCCGTTATTCGGAAAAAACGGTCACCGAGCAGGACGCAAAGCAGGCAAAAGAGCTGGTAAAACGCATCAAAGAGGGGCAAAAATGACCCGAAAGTTGACATTCCGCCTCAAATAATGTAAACTTTTAATATACTCCATCGGGGAGACTAAAGAGTAAAGGGGAATTACACTATGATTTGTCCCAAGTGCGGAGCACAGGTTGACGACAAAGAGAACGTCTGTCCCTATTGCAAAGAAGAACTGAAAGAGCAGGAGCCCCAAACAGAAGAGGCCAAGGCAGAGCAGGTCGGGCAGACCGACGAGCAGACTGCCGAAGAAAAGGCCGGAGCCGTCGTAACCGAGCAGACAGAAAAGCCCGCCAAAAAGGAAAAGAAGCGCATAAAACTCGATCTCAAGAACCCCAAAACGGTGATCACCTGCATCGCCGCAGTAGTTGCCGTGGTCATCTTTATGGCTGCTATGTTCGGTGTGGTATCCCTTGCCAAAAAAACCGTGGGCCCCGAAAACGTAGCCGAGGATTACATTGAGGCTATGGCAGAGGGAAATATCCGCAAAGCCCTCCGCAAGACCGCGCCCTGGGTACTGCGTAATATTGCCGAAATGCTGGATCTCAACGAAAACGCAAGCGCAGGCAGAATAGCAAGCGAGTACGAGAAGGAGATGGGCGACTTCGGTCTGGGCGGCAAGATAGTTATCGAGGAAGTCAGACTCTGCTCCTATACCGACAACGCCATCGGCGAAGCGCTGGATGAGCTGGACGTGTTCTATGACTACGATATCACCTACAAAGAGGTCAAGGCCATCACCGAGATAGCCGTAGTGGAGGCCGATGCGTACATCAAGGTCCTGGGCGAAAAGGAATACGTATCCTTTGAAGTGTACTGCGCACGCCTTGACGGCGACTGGGTGGTAATAAACTTCGAAAGCAATTATTGAAAAATGATACAGCCTGCTTCGCAAGGCTATGATATATTTTCTTCGAAAATATGAAAAACGACATCCTTTTGGGTGAAGTGATAAAATAATGGTAGACACGAAAGTGCCTACCATTATTTTTATGCTATTATTAGAATTGGAGGTGGTAATATGCCAAGAAAGTACACCATAAGAAGTAAAGAAGAAAAACTGGCTATTGTAAAACGAAACCTAT
>JAFQTO010000028.1 GCA_017408985.1 Clostridia bacterium | reverse complement strand
CGTTAGGTTGTCGGATACGACTTCCGTCCTTTTATGCTTATTGCATATACGTTACAGCCTATCTTGGCTTATGCTCCTGAACAGCGAAACATAAGTGCTGTAATATGACGATTTATAACTACCTTACGTCATAGTCCCGACACAGACCGTTTGGACTATCGTTTAACCAGTATGGGCTTTATCCTCATACCTAACTTTTCATCTCCCCATTCCGTCGCAGCTTGGTAGTTAGCTGACTTATGGCTTTACCGATGTGCTATGTTCCCTGATATTTGGTTTCCCTCACAGGTAAATCGGTTGATGATAGGACTTTAAGATACTATCCTAATACCTTGCTAAAGGTATATTTATTATGTCGCCTTTACGGGCGCACGTTCAAGGTCGCTCGGTCGCCACGGAACGTCAAGGTCGTGCAAAGCTATCAAGCGCTCCTGCACGTTTGTACCCGCACCCATTTTGAAGGTAGAGCCGATAAGGATACGGACTTGACCTCGGCGCACCTTGCCGAACAGTTCTTTCTTCTTCGTGTCCGTATCCGCCGTATGGATAAATGCGATTTCCTCGGGCGGTATGCCGCGCTCGATGAGCTTGGTTCGTATATCGTCGTACACGTTGAAATTGCCGTCATTCTTCGGTGTGGAGAGGTCGCAGAACACAAGCTGAGCCGATTTCTTGTCGGCGTTGCGCTCCCATATACCGTAGATATTTTCCACGCATACATTGACCTTGCTGCCCTCAAAATCTTCAAGCATCGGGTTTATCAAGCGTTGGTCAAGAGCCGCCTTGCGCCCGTCATTGGTGACGAGAAGCATATTGTCTTGGTCGGATGTGACCTCGCGCTTGTGTATCTTCTCGGCTCGCTCCGCAAAGGATTGAACCAAGTCCTTTTGTATCTCGCTCGCTTCCACCTTTACAACGTGGAAGTGTGCTTCGGGGGTAGGAAGATTGAGCATATCCGCCGTCTGAATGTCGGCTACCTGCTTGAACATTGCCATCAGCTCGGGGATATTGAAGAATTTTGCAAAGCGTGTCTTTGCTCGGTATCCCGTACCGTCGGGGGCAAGCTCGATTGCCGTCACGGTTTCGCCAAATGTCGATGCCCAAGAGTCGAAGTGCAAGAGGTCACGGTAGCGGAGTTCATCGTATTGCAGGTATTTCTGCATCGTGTAAAGCTCCACCATCGTATTGGAGATAGGAGTACCCGTTGCGAACACGCAACCCTTACCGCCCGTCAGCTCGTCAAGGTATCGGCACTTCATATAGAGGTCAGAGGATTTCTGCGCTTCGGTCTGTGAAATGCCCGCCACGTTTCTCATTTTGGTATAGGCGGCAAGGTTCTTATAGAAGTGCGCCTCGTCGATGAAAAGACGGTCAACACCGAGTTCCTCAAAGGTTACAACATCGTCCTTGCGGGATTGGTCGTTGAGCCTTTCAAGCCTTGCTTCAAGAGCCTTTTTCGACTTGGCAAGCTGCTTGACGGTCACGCGGTTTCCACGCTCACGGGAAAGTTCCTCCATACTCTGCATTATCGTTTCAATCTCGTTTTCAAGTGTGCGTATCTGCCTTTCGACGGATACGGGAATTTTCTCAAACTGAGAGTGACCGATGATAATAGCATCGTAATCTCCCGTAGCAATACGGGCGCAGAATTTCTTGCGGTTCTTGGTTTCAAAGTCCTTTTTCGTCGCCACCAAGATATTTGCCGAGGGATAGAGCTGAAGGTACTCACTCGCCCATTGCTCGATAAGGTGATTGGGTACGACGAACATACTCTTGTTACAGAGTCCGAGCCGCTTGCTCTCTTGTGCAGCGGCAACCATCGTGAAGGTTTTGCCTGCGCCAACAACGTGGGCAAGGAGAGAGTTTCCGCCGTACATAATTCTTGCGACTGCGTTCTTCTGATGGGGGCGAAGGGATATTTCGGGGTTCATACCGTAGAACTGAATATGGCTGCCGTCGTATTCTCGCGGGCGGTAGCTGTTGAACTTCTCATTGTAGAGCCGACACAACCTCTCGCGCCTTTCGGGATCGCGCCATATCCATTCCTCAAAGGCTCGCTTGATCTGCTCTTGCTTGCCTTGTGCGATTGCCGTTTCCTTCTTGTTGAGCACGGGTGTTTTCTTACCGTTTGCATCCTCAACATAGTCAAAGATACGCACGTCTTTTAGGTTCAGCGTTTCTTCGATGATCTGATAGCCGTTGATACGCTTCGTTCCGTAGGTGTTGTTCGCCTTGACGTTTCCTCGGTCGTGGGTTTTATTGGTGATAACCCATTCACCCGTCATTTTTACGAACTTGACCTCGATCTGTCCTTGCATCCAACGTGAAGTGCCGAGCAGCTCGTACATAAAGTCCTGCACGTCCTCTTGCGGCACCCATACCGAGCCGAGCTTGACACCGATCTCCGCCGCCGTAAGGTCAACGGGCTGCACCTTTTCAAGTGCTTCCACGTTGATGGCGTAGTCCTCGGGGTAAAGCTCTGCGGTCTTTCTTGCCACGGCGAGCTTTTCTCGCACGTTGCCCGAAAGATAATCGTCTGCCATCAGATATTTTTTCTCCCCGATACGGTTTCCGTGATAGGGATTAAGGAAGATAACGCCTTTAAGGTCAGCGAACAGTTCTTCCTCAGATTTGCCCGTCAGCTCGGTCATATACTCCATATCCACAAATGCGCGCTCACCGATTGCAACGGCTAAAGCTTCGCTTGCCGTATCCACCTTTTCAACCGTCGTCTGCGGCTTGATGGTGCGCTTGGTGAACATATCTGCCTTTGCCTTCAGCTCCTTGTTATCGTCGAGAATTTCAAGGGAGCAAAGGAGGAAATAAGAGTTATCGTCCGAGAAAACGGCAGCGTTACCGCGGCTATTGATGAGTCCGTATTTCTTGGTGAAGGTATCGTATAGGGTGTTGAGCTTTGCTTGCAGAGCCTTGATTTCGCTATCGGGAGCATCTTCAAGCTGCGCGTCGATAAGCTCGCGTACCACGTCACGAATACCGATCATACCCTTGATACGGTTTTCACCCGTTACCGAGGTTTCCACGGGGTTCATAACGCTGTTTTGACGGTAGTAAACCTTGCCGTCAACAAGGGTGTAGGAGAAGTTTTTGACTCTTGGATCGGCGGGGATAGCTTTGCTTTCCTCGTCGGTCAGCTCGTCCATCTCAACCTCTTGTATCTCGGCATTGATATTGGCTATCGCACCCGAAAGAAGCTCTCCGAGGTCTTGTCCTTCGTAGGCGCGGCAGGTCGGCTCGTCGCCAAAAGGACCTGACCTCATCACCATTTCACCAAGCACCATATCGGGATTGTCGATAAAGTATTGGTTAATCGGTATTCCGTTCTCGTCCATTCCGAGGTGAACCCAATCGGGTTCAGTTTCAATAATGCGGTCGCGCTTCTGAAGGAAGATAATGTCCGAAACAACTCTTGTTCCGGCATTGTCTTTGAAGGTCGTATCGGGTAAGCGGATAGCGCCGATAAGGTCGGCTCTCTGTGCGAGGTACTTTCTCACGGCAGGGTTCTCCTTGTCGAGAGTGCCGCTGCTTGTTACGAAAGCAATCACACCTCCGGGGCGTACCTTATCCAAGGTCTTTGCGAAGAAATAATCGTGAATAAGGAAATTATGCTTGTCATACTTCTTATCCACGACCTTGAACTGACCGAAAGGAACGTTACCTACCGCAACATCAAAGAAACTGTCGGGAAAGTGTGTCTTTTCGTATCCGTCAATGGTTATTCCGTTTTTCTGATAGAGCTGCCGTGCAATTCTACCCGTAAGGCTGTCAAGCTCTACGCCGTAGATCTTGCTCTCGCTCATACTGTCGGGGAGCATACCCATAAAGTTGCCCGTACCGCAGGAGGGTTCAAGGATATTGCCGCGCTTCAAGCCCATCTTTTCAAGAGCT
>JAFQTO010000027.1 GCA_017408985.1 Clostridia bacterium | reverse complement strand
CTCTACCAACTGAGCTACAAAGGCAAGTATGGCGACCGAGAAGGGGCTCGAACCCTCGACCTCTAGCGTGACAGGCTAGCGTTCTAACCAACTGAACTACTCGGCCGTTTAATGGTGGAAACAACAGGGCTCGAACCTGTGACCCCCTGCTTGTAAGGCAGGTGCTCTCCCAGCTGAGCTATGCTTCCATACTTTCAGCGGCAGAGATTATTATACTCATAATCTTTACCGCTGTCAATACTTTTTTTGTTATTTTTTCTTTTCTTTCAATATTTTTACGTCCGAGGGGGTGAATTTGTATACCTTATCGCAGAACTGGCAGGTGACGTCGATGTCTTTTCCCTCCTCCACTATCTGCTGCAGATCGTCGGTTCCCATACTGATGAGGGCGCTTTCCACCCTTTCGCGGGAACATTTGCACTCGTATCTGACCTCGTGGGAGTCCATGACCGCAAAATCCTCGCCCAGTATGCCCTTGAGTATCTCCTCGGGGGTCATGCCCTTCTCCAGCTGTGCGGTAACGCTGCCAGCCTGACTGACGCCACGCTCGATGCGCTCGATTATCTCGTCGCCCGCGCCGGGGAGAAGCTGGATGATATATCCGCCCGAGCGCTTGACCGAGTAATCTCTGTCCACCAGCACGCCCAGGGCGCAGACGGTGGGGATCTGCTCACTTTCGGCGTAGTATGCGGCGATATCCTCGGCTATCTCGCCGCCCAGCAGCTCGACTTTGCCCGAAAACGGCTCTTTTGCACCGATATCCTTGATGACCGTCAATATGCCGATGCAGCCTACGGCGGCGCCTACGTTGAGCTTACCGTCTGCACGCAGGGGCAGGTCAACGGTGGGATCCTGCACGTAGCCGCGGACGTTGCCGCAGGAGTCGGACACGGCAAGCACGGTGCCGAGGGGGCCGTCGCCCTTGATCTGCACGGTTACAGAGCCGTGCTCGTCTTTGATCTCGTCGCCCATCATGCTTGCGGCGCTGAGGGTACGGCCCAAAGCGGCAGTTGCCACGGGGGTGGTGTTGTGGATGCGGCGCATCTCCTCCACCATAGCGGTGGTGTCAACGGCGGCGGCCTTGACAAGCCCGTCAGGGGTCATTCCTCTGATCAGTATATCCATAACTGCTCCTTTATCAATCAAAAGCTTTAAGCGCCTGCTCGATATCCTCAAGCAGATCGCTTGTATTTTCAAGTCCGGTGTACATTCTCATAACTCCGCCGTGAAGCAGAGCGTCCGACTGAGGTGTGGTGGGTGCCTTGATAGCGCCTACGCTGTAAACAAGGCTCTCGTGGCCGCCCCAGCTGACGGCGTTCTGGAATATGCGGCAGCGGTCTTTGAAATCGGCGTATCTGCTCCTGTCCTCGGTCTTTGCCTGGAAAGAAAACAGACCGCCCGAGCCGCGCATATATTTATGGTACAGCTCCTTCTGGTCAAAGCTCTCGGCTTCGGGGTAGAAGACCTTTTTGACGTGCTTGTGATTTTCCAGATATTTGACCACGGCTTTGGCGTTGTTGCTGATGACGGGCATACGGGCAACCAAGGTGCGCAGACCCCGCTCGATGAGCCAGGCGTTGAGGGGTGAGGTTATCCAGCCGTACACGCCTCTCTCGGTGCGCACACGCTTGATAAGCTCGCCGTTGCCTATAACCACGCCTGCCACCACGTCGGCGTGACCGCCGAAATACTTGCTGGCAGAATAAATGACCAGATCAACGCCCCAGTCCAGAGGATTCTGAAACAGCGGTGTGGCACAGGTGTTGTCGATAGCGGTGCAGATGCCGCGGGCTTTGGCAAGGGCAACTACCTCCTCAAGAGGCTGGATCTCAAACACGAAGGAGGTGGGGCTCTCCAGATATATAAGCCGCGTGTTGGGCCTCAGCGCCGCCTCGAACTCCTCTACGGTCTTGCCCTGTATATAGGTGTGGGTGATGCCCAGCGCCTCAAGCGCCTCGATGTTCTTGCGCGAGCCGGGGTAGGCGGCACGGACGCAGAGAACGTGATCACCGGCTTTGAGGGTTGCGTGGAGCACCGCCGCCGCAGCCGAGCAGCCCGAGGACACAAGTACGGCATCCTCCGCGTGATCCAAAGCTGCCAGCTTGCGCTCCACCACCTCAAAATTGGGAACGTTGCCTCTCGTATATTCGTAATCGCTGTCCAGCGAGTAGGACGAAGTCTGAAAAATAGGCGTTACCACGGCGCCGCGGTTTTTGTGCTTTTCCTCGCCGTAGTGTGTGCATATCTGCTCTATGGAAAGGTCATCGTACATAAGCGAAAGCTCCTTTACTGCAAATTTCCCGTTACCTTACAGTATCCGCCAAAACCGCAGTTTTGTCAAGAGAGAGAAGCCCGCAAAGCAGCAACGCAAAATGAATGCAGAACGCAGAATGCAGAATTGCGGTGTCGGCAAAGCCGACGGATTGGTTAGGGGCAGCCAAGGGCTGACCGAGCGTAAGCGAGGCGACGCGAGTGCGGCGCAGGATATTGGCGGATTTATTCCGACAATATCTAATCAATCGGGGTCCCCGCAAGACCTGTCTTGCGGGGTGTCAGCGCGGCTGACCGAGCGTAAGCGAGGCGCGGTGAGTACCGCGCAAGATATTGGCGGATTTATTCCGACAATATCTAATCGATCGGGGTCCCCGCAAGACCTGTCTTGCGGGGTGTCAGCGCGGCTGACCGAGCGTAAGCGAGGCGCGGTGAGTACCGCGCAAGATATT
>JAFQTO010000026.1 GCA_017408985.1 Clostridia bacterium | reverse complement strand
TGCGGATTTAGCTCATCTGGTAGAGCGCCACCTTGCCAAGGTGGAGGTAGCGAGTTCGAGTCTCGTAATCCGCTCCAAAAATACAGACAGGAGTTTGTAAAAGCTCCTGTTCTGTTATAAGGCGCTATAGCCAAGTGGTAAGGCAGAGGTCTGCAAAACCTCGATTCCCCAGTTCAAATCTGGGTGGCGCCTCCAAAAACAAAAAGCACTGCTTATGCAGTGCTTTTTGTTTTTGGAACGATGTGTTCCGCAAGCGGAACGTGATGTACACTTCGTGAGTGATGTTTGCTTTGCAAGTGATGTGCGCTTCGCGCGTGAGGATGCGGAACACATCACATCACTTTGCGACGAAGGAGCAATACATCACTGTGCCATGGGGCACAACATCACTTTTGCGCAGGCAAAACACCACTATCAAGGCGCCAAGCAGTGGTCCACCGTCTTGCCGGCAAGTTAATGAGGAAAAGTAAGGATTGTAACTGGTACTACTTGAGTTTTACAAAAAATCTGCCTTATGCCAGCACTGCTTATGCAGTGCTTTTTGTTTTTGGAACGATGTGTTCCGCTGCGGCAACGCCGCAACATCACCGTTTACAAACAACTGAATTTATGACATAATATAGCCTGAAGAGAGGTGCTGTTATGGCTGAATCCAAACTCCGCGAATTATCTATGGAATTTTCGGTTGATATTATCAATCTCGTCAAACATCTCAAGGCCAATCACGAGTCGGTTATCGCCAACCAAATCGGCAGAAGCGGAACGTCGATCGGAGCGAATATTCATGAGGCGCAGTATGCTCAAGGCAAAAGAGATTTTGTATCCAAGCTTGAAATCGCCCTCAAAGAAGCAAGCGAAACGGGCTATTGGTTAGAACTGCTTTACAGAACCGACTATATCGATGCAAATCTGTATAAAGCTTTGTCCGACAAATGTGCCAACATTCGGGTCATGCTTATATCCTCCTGCAAAACCGCAAAGGCAAATATGGGTGTCTGATATGATTATAGGGATTATTTTTCTGATTTTGGTTTTGGTCGCGCTGATCGCGGCGACAAGGTCGGGAAAATCGCAGAAAGAATATGACTCACGAGGTTTTGACTCTGATCATATCCACCGCAACGGAACGAAATACGATGATTACGGGTATGATTTTCACGGGTATAACAAACTTGGCTATAACCGTCAGGGAAGGAACGTTGACGGAGGATATGACAGGCTGTATGATACCGAGCGCGGAATTAAAGACGGGTTTTACAGCCTGAGGGAGTATCCCGTGGGACTGACAACCCATGCCCGCGAGCGCTTGGCGGAGCGCTTGGAGATAACCGATTATGACCGAGCCAATATACAGGCGTTCAGTGCCTATAGATTCGGGAAAAGCAAGAGGCAGATCAAACAATCGTCGGCGTATCTGCTTGAGGAATCGGAAAAGCGCGAAGAAAACAAGGTGGCTTTGCTCTACGGAGGATATATTTATATTTTCTCCCGCGAAAACGTGCTGATAACTTTGTATAGGAATGAGAAAATCCCTCTTTGAGGGATTTTTCTTTTCTTTGGGGGATTTCGGTGATATAATCTATACAACATTATTTCAGGGAGGTATTATTATGCTTCTTATCAAGAACGGACACATCAAGACGATGGCAGGCGCGGATATTCCCTACGGCTGTGTGCTTATGGGCGACGACGGCAAGATTGCCGCAGTTGGCGAACACTTGACCGCTCCCGAGGGCACGACCGTCATCGACGCAGGCGGCAGACTGGTCACACCCGGCTGTGTCGAGGCACATTGTCATATAGGTCTGCATTCGGCAGCCGTAAGATGGGAGGGCGCCGACTACAACGAAAGCTCCAACCCCGTCACTCCCCATATGCGCGCCATAGACGGCATCGACCCCTTTGACGAGTACCTGCGCACCGCCGTCGAGCACGGTGTTACCACCGCCTGCACCGGCCCGGGCAGCGCCAACGTGGTGGGCGGCACCTTTGCAGCCATCAAGCTGGTGGGCAAGCGTGTTGACAAAATGGTCATCAGGGAAGCCGTGGGTATGAAATGCGCTTTCGGTGAAAATCCCAAGGGCGCCTACGGCCAGAACGGCAAAAAGACCCCCGTCACCCGTATGGGCGTTGCCGCCCTGCTCCGCGAGCTGCTGTACAAGACCCGTGATTATCTGAATGCCAAGGAAGCGGGCAAGAACCCCGCATTTGACCTGAAGCTTGAGGCTATGATCCCCGTGCTCAAAAAGGAGATCCCCCTCAAAGCCCACGCCCATCAGGCAGACGATATTTTTACCGCTATCCGCATCGCCAAGGAGTTTGATCTCAAGCTGACCCTTGACCATTGCACCGACGGCTCGAGAATTGCCGACGAGCTTGCCGAGGACGGCTATCCCGCACTGGTCGGACCCAGTTTTGGAAGCAAGTCCAAGGTAGAGCTTAAGAACAAGGAGTTCGAGACCGCCGCAAAGCTCCACGCCGCAGGCGTACCCATCGCCATTATCACCGACGCTCCCGTTCTGCCCCTTGAGTCGCTGACCATGTGCGCGGGACTTGCCGCAAGCGCAGGTCTGCCCTATGAAGAAGCCTGGCGTGCCATCACCATCAGCCCTGCCACCTATATGGGCATTGCCGACAGAGTGGGCTCGCTTGAAGCGGGCAAGGATGCCGACGCGGTCATCTGGAACGCCGACCCCCTGACCGCTCTGGGCAGCGCGCTGACCTATATGACCATCATCGACGGCAAAGTGGTATACAGCGCAGAATAACTCCCCGCGGTTTCGTCCCCGTTTGCTCCCCCTACGCGCAAACAAAACACGCAAAAACACACGAAAAAAGGTTCGCGGCATACATTTTGCCGCGAACCTTTCAGTTTTTATGACGGGTAGATCTGTCAGCCTATGTCGGAGGGGGAAGCGGAGCTCTTGACCTCGCCGCAGACGGTGCAGACTCCCTGAGCGTTCCAGGTATGGTTGCCGGTGGGTCTTACGATGCCCTTGGTGGTCTCGCCGCAGGAGCAGTAGAAGGTCATCTCGCCCTCTTCACCGCAGGTGGGCTGCTTGGTGGTGGTGGGATTGGTCCATTCGTGCTCGTGGACGCCCTCTACCTTTTCGGTCTTCTGATCGCCGCAGACGGTGCAGGTGTAGGTCTTGGTAGCGCCCGAAACAACGCCGTTGTCATAGCTGTGCTCGGTCTTCTTGGGGATGCTCTCAAGAGTCTTTTCGCCGCAGGCACAGCTGTACAGCATTGCGCCCTCTGCGCCGCAGGTGGCTTCCTTGGAAACTACGCCGCTGTCCCAGCTGTGGGTGTGGGGCGCGGGAGTGTCGTTACCCTGCTGGCTGTCGTTACCCTGCTGGCTGTCGTTACCCTGCTGGCTGTCGTTGCCCTGCTGGTTGTCGTTATTCTGCTGGTTGTCGTTGCCCTGCTGGTTGTCGTTACCCTGCTGGCTGTCGTTGCCCTGCTGGCTGTCGTTATTCTGCTGGCTGTCGTTATTCTGCTGGTTGTCGTTATTCTGCTGGCTGTCGTTATTCTGCTGGTTGTCGTTATTCTGCTGGTTGTCGTTATTCTGATCCTGCTGATTCTGCTCCTTGTCGGTGTCTTTGGCACTCGCATCGTCCTTGCCGCAGCCTGCAAATGCAAGCAGACTGAAGATCATAGCAAATGCCAGAATTACAGATAAAAACTTTTTCATAAAAAATATATTTCCTTTACCGTAGATTTCCCGCTCGTGGGGATAGTATAACTTTATCATAATTGGACAGGCGTGTCAATGTATGTTATAATTATGTTACAATTTACCTGCAAAGGGGTGAAAGGTTTGGAATACGTCATCACAGCCGCCGACGAGGGCAAAATGCTCCGTGAGCTGCTGAGAAAAGACCTCAGTTTGTCTTCGGGCCTGATGCGCAGGCTCAAGACTATACCCGCAGGCATCACCCTTGACGGACAGCCCGTCACGGTACGCGCGACGGTGCGCGCGGGGCAGGTGCTCAGGCTCAAAAGCGAGGACAGGGTCAGTTCACCCAATATAGAGCCTGCCGAGGGCGAGCTGGATATCGTCTACGAGGACGGTGACCTGATCATAATCAACAAGCCTTTCGGGATGCCCGTTCACCCCTCCCCCGGTCACGGCAGAGACACGGTTGCCAATATTATGGCGTACCGCGCAGGGCAAAAGGGCGAGGCGCTGGTGTTCCGCGCCGTCAACCGTCTGGACAGCGGTACGGGCGGACTTATGTGCGTCGCCAAAAACGCCCGCGCGGGAGCACTTCTCAGCACGCAGATGGGCGAAAAGAGCATCCGGCGGGTGTACGAAGCCGTGGTGTGCGGCGAGGTGAAAGAGGACAGCGGAACTGTCGACCTGCCCATCGGTCTTAAACCGGGCAGCGGCATCAAGCGGTGCGTGAGAGAGGACGGGGAAAGCGCCGTCACCCACTACCGCGTCCTTGAGCGCGCAAACGGGCTGAGCCGTGTGGAACTTGAGCTTGAAACGGGCAGGACACATCAGATACGGGTGCATTTTGCACATCTGGGGCATCCCGTGTGGGGAGATTTTATGTACGGAGTGGAGCAAAAAATGCGCGGCTGGGCGCTGTTTTCCAAATCTCTGACCCTGCGCCACCCGACCACAAACGAGGAAATGGTGTTTGAAGTACCGACCCCGGAGTTTTATGAGGAAATTATGGCTCGCAAAGCGAGCAATGAATAATGAAAGATGCATAATGAATAATTGAGGTGTCACCTGCGGTGACCGATTAAACAGGCGGGAGTGGAAACCACTCCCGCCTATTAAATCCGTGGGCTTGCCGACACCCCCGCAAGACAGGTCTTGCGGGGGGTGTCGATCGATCAGCTATTGCCGAAATCAATTCGGCAGTATCACGCGCCGCAGGCGCTTCATTCTTCCTTCTTCGGTCTTTTGCTCTCTATCTTCTTCTCGATGATACGGTCAAGTGCGGTCACATAGCCGTCGCCGTAGTTGAGACAGCGGTTGATGCGGCTGATGGTAGCCGTGCTGACACCGGTTTTTTCCACTATCTCGCTGTATATCATACCGTCTGCCAGCATACGGGCAACCAGAAACCTCTGTTTCAGCGCAAACAGCTCGTTGACCGTACACAGATCGGAGAACAGCGCGTAGCACTCGTCAAGGGTCTCCAGCGCAAGTATCGCCTCGAACAGCTTGTCCATATTCTTATCTCTGATGCTCTTTTTCATATTCCAAAACCTCCCTGAGATCGTCTATTACCCTGCAGCCGCTTTTATACAGCCGCTCTCTGTCCTGATGTCCCCAAGAGTACAGCAGACACTCACAGCCTATTGCCTGCGCCAGCTCGCTGTCGTGGACAAGGTCGCCCACAACAACCGCCGTTTGGGGATCTATGCCCTGCCGGCTTATCCATCGGCTGCCCCGATACACCTTGCTCTCGCAAATATCGTCCTCGGCACCGCACACCCCGTCAAGATATGGCAAAAAACCATACTCGCTCAAAAGCGAAAGCAGTCTGCCCTGCTCAAAGGACGACACAACGCATTGCCGCACGCCCCGCGCTTTAAGCTCGCACACCGTCTCAAGGGCGCCGGGGGCGGGCTTGATAAGCCCCTTGTACCGTTCGTAGCCCTGATGATACTCCTTTGAGAGGAAGTCAAAGGTGACGCGCCTTAAGTCAAAGTGCTTCTCGTAATATCGGGTGATGGGCATATCCATATTGCGGCGGTACTGCTCTGTGTCGGTCAGCGGCAGGCCGCATTTTTGCAAAGTGTCGTTGACCGAGCACACCGCCGTCTGCACGTCGTCTATAAGGGTACCGTTAAAATCCCATATCACACAGCAAATCAAATGACCAACTCCGTTATTCTGCAGCTCACACGCCGAAAAAGGCTCCGTTACTTATTATAATACACTAAACTGCCGCAGAATGTCAACACGTTAAAGTGTTAAAGTGCGGTAAAAATGCTGAATGCAAAATGAAATGAATTGCAATCTGTGATTGCATGAATTGACAGTGTCATGAATTGGCTGCGCCGTAAATTGAGCCTATCGGCTCATGAAGGTGTCGGCGTTGCCGACGAATAAAAAAGCTCCTTCAGACTATGGAGCTGTCATTTTTTGCAGAAAAATGACTGAGGGAATATTATATCCAATCCGTCGCCGCAGGTGACACGAACTTATTACCTATTACTTTCCCGCGCTATTTTTATATTTGTTGTTCTTGCAAGATGCACGGGAGCATAGTATAATATAATATTGGTGAAGTATATTTGAGCACAGCAAGTTGCGCACAATAAAGAGGTTTTTATGATAATTCAAAACATGTCCGTCAACTACATATTCGAGCCTGTCGAGGGCAAGCCCACCGTGCTGTTTCTCCACGGGTGGGGTGCGTCCTTCGAGCTTTACAAGCCACTTTTGGACTGCCTGCGTCAAAAGGGCTACGGCATAGCCGCTTTTGACTGTCCCGGTGTGGGTCAGACAAGCGAGCCGCCCGCGCCGCTCACCCTTGACGATTACGTCAGCTTTACCCTTGAGTTTTGCCGCAATATTGGGCTTGACAGCGCCCTGCTTTTTGCCCACTCAAACGGCGGCAGGATAGCGCTGCGGCTGATGAGCGACAAAAACTGCCCCCTGAAAACTTCACGCGCCGTGCTGATGGATGCCGCCGGCATCCCCGCCAAAAAGTCCCTGCGGCAAAAGCTTTCCCTGCGCCTTTACAAGTGTCTGCGGTTTTTGGGCACGGCGCCTTTGCTCCGCTCGCTGTTTTCCGAGCTGTACGAGAGCGTGCGCGACAAGCGCTCCAGCGCCGACTACAAAGCCGCATCCGATGTTATGAAGCGGACTATGTCCAATCTTCTGCCCGTTGACCTGCGGGGAGCGATGCCCGACATCGGTGCCGAGGTGCTTCTTGTTTGGGGCGAAAAAGACACCGCCACCCCCCTCTGTGACGGCAGGGAGATGGAGAGCCTTATCCCCAATTCGGGGCTTGCCGTTATAAGCGGCGCGGGACATTTCCCCTATATCGACAATCCGCGGCAATTTTACGCCGTGCTGGATGCCTATCTCTGAGGTGATATATGAAAACGCTCCTTCTCTCTCTCTGCGCGCTCTGCTGTCTGTGGCTGACCCTCAGACGGTCTGTTCATCTGTTTCAGCTTGAGGGGTATCAGTTCCCCGGCTACAAGCGCGCGCTGAAAACCTACCGCAAAAGCTTCTTCGGCGCAAAGGTGCTGTTCCCCATGGCGGTTTTTGCCTTTCTTGCGGCATTTGCACCGTATTTTGCTCTGCTGCCCGCCGCACTTTTCATACTGATAAACCCTCCGCAGAAGATGAAAAAGCCCCTGGTCTACACCCCCCGCGTGCGCAGGCTGTGTGCCGTGTCGCTGGTGCTGACGGGTGTGCTTTGCACCCCTGCCGCCTTTGCAGGCGTGTGGGCGTTGGGCGTGTCGCTGGCTGCCGCGGTCATTCTGACCCCTTATCTGCTGATCGCGTGGGCATCGGTCTGCGCACCTGCGGAAAAGGCTATCTCCAACCGCTACATCAATGATGCCCGCCGTATACTCCGTGAGCATACCCGCCTCAAGACGGTGGGGATCACGGGCAGTTTCGGCAAGACCAGCACCAAATATTTCCTCTATGAGCTGTTAAGCCAAAAATACAACGTATATATGACCCCCGGCAACTTCAACACCACTCTGGGCGTTACCCGCGCGGTGCGTGAGGGACTGTCCCCCGTACACGAGATATTCCTCTGCGAGATGGGCGCGCGGCACGTGGGCGATATCAAAGAGATCTGCGAGCTTGCGCCCCCCGACGTTGCGGTCATAACCTCGGTGGGCAATCAGCATCTTGAGACTTTCGGCTCCCTTGAGCGGGTGCTCAGCACCAAGCTTGAGCTTCACGATGCCGTGTGCGGCAGGGGCGTGACCTTTTTGAACACCGACAGCGCACCTCTGCGTGACGCTCTGCCCGAGCTTAAAGGCGAGATAGTCACCTGCGGCAAAGACGGTGCTTACCGCTCAAGCAAGATAACCGCGGACAAAAACGGTCTGCGCTTTACCGTGACTTCCCCCGACGGGGAGAGTCGGGAGTTTTCCACAAAACTGTTGGGTGATGCAAACGTGCAGAACCTGACCCTTGCCATCGCCTGCGCGCACTCGCTGGGCGTAACATTTGAGCAGATGGTGCCTGCGGTGCGCCTGCTCAAGAGCGTTCCCCACCGACTTGAGCTTAAGAGCGCGGGCGACACCACCATAATCGACGATGCCTACAACTCAAACCCCGAGGGCGCAAAAACGGCGCTGGATGCACTCTCGCTGTTCGTCCCCGCCTGCCGCGTACTTGTTACCCCCGGTCTGGTTGAGCTGGGCAGCAGGCAGGACACGGAGAACGAGGCGCTGGGCACTTATGCCGCAGGCAGGTGCGATCTTGCCATTATTGTGGGCAGTACCAACCGCGACGCGCTGGTCAGAGGACTTAAAGACGGCGGCTTTGCCGAAGAAAAAATCCTCACACTCAAGTCGGTAAGCGACGCTTTTGCCGCTCTGCCCGGCGGCAGCAAGGCAGTCTTGCTGCTTAACGACCTGCCCGACAATTATCTGTAAGTAAGGAGTAACACTATGAAGATCACCGTTGGCGTTTTCTTTGGCGGCTGCTCGGTAGAGCATGAGGTCTCGGTCATATCCGGCTTGCAGGCTTATGCCGCGCTGGACCGCGAAAAATACCTGCCCGTCGCCGTATATCAGGCAAAGGACGGCAGTTTTTACGTCGGCGACAAGCTTGGGGATATAGAGTCCTACCGCAATATTGACGCACTTATAAAATCTGCCGTGCGGGTGCATCCCGTGCGCGAAAAGGGCAAAGTTTGGCTTAAAAAGCCGGGTGCTTTTTCCAAAAATCTGTACGCTCTGGACGTGGCTCTGCCCGTGTTTCACGGCACTTACGGCGAGGACGGATGTTTTCAGGGTATGCTGGAGCAGCTCAAGCTCCCCTACGCAGGCTGCGGCGTTGCCGCCTCGGCACTTGGTATGGACAAATACCTGATGAAAGCGGCTTTCGCTCTCGCCGGTGTGCCCTGCCTGAGTGCCGTGCGCATAAGCAGACACGAATACTTCTCCTCCCCCGAAAATGCCGCTGCGCGCATCGAAAGCGCGCTGGGTTACCCCGTTATCGTCAAGCCCTGCAACTTAGGCTCAAGCGTGGGCATCGGCAAGGCAAAGGACTCAGACGGGCTGAGAGACAGACTTGAGGACGCATTCAATTATACCGACGCGGTGCTGTGCGAGAGATGTATCGGCGCGCTGACCGAGATAAACTGCTCGGTGATAGGCGACGGCGAGGAGCTGTTGGCCTCGGTGTGTGAGCAGCCCTTGGGCGCAGGGGAGTTTTTGTCCTACGCCGACAAGTATCAGCAGGGCGGCGGCACAAAAGGCGTCAAGGGCGCAAAAAGCTCTCCCTCGGGCACAAAAAGCGGCAGCGGTATGGCAAGCCTGTCGAGGCTCGTTCCCGCACCCCTTGACGAAGCTATGACAAAAAAGGTGCAGGAGACTGCCAAATCAGCCTTTGCCGCAATAGGCGGTGAGGGCATCGCAAGGGTCGATCTGATGATCGACGGAGACAGCGGCGAGCTGTTCGTCAACGAGATAAACACCCTGCCGGGGTCATTGAGCTTCTATCTGTGGGAGGCAAGCGGAATGAGCTTCAGCGCTCTGCTTGACAGACTTATAGCCCTTGCGTTCAAGCGCCAAAGACGCAAAAACGCCCTGACACAGAGCTTTGACAGCAATCTTCTGCAAACGGCAAGCATAGGAGCCAAGGGAGCGAAAGGAGCGAAAAGCTGATAGCTTTCCTTTGTCCTTTTTTCCGTACATCTTATCTTATATACTCTTTTTGATCTCAAATCCGATTTTACGGGAGGGGCGCTGATGCTCAGGATCATTTTGGGACCTGCGGGCAGCGGAAAAAGCCGCCTGCTCTACGACAATATTTCATCACTTGCCCAAAAGGGCGAACAAAGCCTGCTTATCGTGCCTGACAGTATGTCGCATCTTGCCGAACGCAGGCTTCTTTTGCATTGCGGAAACAAAGTCTCCCGCTGCGCCCGCGTCTGCACTCTGTCGCGCCTTGCAGGCGACATGCTCAAGAGCGCGGGGGACACGACACGGTATCTTGACGACGGCGGCAGGGTTCTGTGTATGTACCGCGCCATACGCTCTCTGCGCGGCAGACTGCGCTATTTTGACGACCGCATAGAGCGCGCCGCATTGGTGTCCTCTATGCTTGACACGGTCAACGAGTTTATATTCTCGGGGACTGCGGAGGATCATCCCGCCCTCTCAAGCCCCGACCTCAGCGCAAAAATGGATGATATCGCGCAGATATACCGCGCCTATATGGACATCTGCCGTGCGGGAAGTCTTGACCCCGCACAGATGCTTGACCGCGCCCGCGAAAAGGCGCAAAACAGCCCGCAGCTTCGGGGCGTGCATCTGTTCTTTGACGATTTTTCGGCCTATTCCGAGCAGAAACTGCGATTTATCGAGGCGCTGCGGGAAAACTGCGAGAGCAGTACGTTTGCCATACTGACAAACGGTGACCGGGTGACCTTCTGTGACGCGCACAAGATGGCAGACAGACTTATCGGGTCGGCGCAGAGCCGCGGCGAGCCGGTAGAGCAGACCGTTCTGCCCCATAGGCGCGAGGGCAGAAGTCTGCCCCTTAACGCCCTTGAGCATCTGTTTGACGCACACAAGACCCCCTGCACGTGTGCACCGGGCGACAGCGTACAGCTGTTTTCCGCCCGTGACGAAAAGGAAGAATGTGAGCTTGCCGCGGCAACGGTGCGGCAGTTGACCGTACAAAAGGGTGCGCGCCTTCGTGATATCGCCATCTGCTGCGGCAGCGAGGAGAGCTACAGCGGTCTTATGGAGGGCGCTTTCATCCGTTACGGCATCCCCTGCTTTTTCTCCCGACGCGAGGAGGTGCTTAAGAAGCCCGCCCTTGCAGCGGCGCTGGGCCCGCTCAACTGTATCAGCGACGGGATGCGCCTTGAGCAGGTGCTGTCCTATCTGCGCTGCGGTCTGCTCAGCGAAAGCGACGGGGAGCTGTGCAGTCTGGAAAATTACGCCCTGCTGTGGGGCATTTCGGGCAAGGCGTGGTTCGAGCCCTTTTATAAGCCTACCTGCGGCTTTGAGACCCCCTACCCGGACGAGAGTGAGCGCCTTGAACAGCTGGAAAGCCTCCGTCTGCGGCTTATGACACCCCTGCTCGACCTGAAAGAGCAGACAAGCGGCAGGCACAGCGGCGAGGAGCTGGTGCAGGTATTTTGCCGTCATCTTGAGGCGTCCGATCTTCGGGGAAAATTCGAAGAGCGCATAAGACAGCTGGAAAAGTCGGGACGGTATCAGCAGGCGCAGGAGTACAGTCAGCTGTACGATATCCTGCTTGCCTCGCTTTCTCAGCTGAGCGCCGTATGCGGCGGGCTGGATATGGACGTGGGCGAGTTTTCAAAGCTGCTGAAGCTGACGCTCAGCCGATACGACGTCAGCTCCATCCCCACCTCACTTGACAGCGTGACATTCGGCCCCTTTTCCCGCCTCAGCCCCTTTGGGGTCAAACATCTTATCGTGCTGGGCGCAAGGGCGGGCGCTCTGCCCCCCGATGCACCCTCGGGCAGTATTATAGGCGAGAGCGAGCGCGACGCGCTGGAAAAGGCAGGTATCCGTCTGCCCCGCGCCGAGGACAAGGCGCTTTCTCAGCAGAGCGACGTCTACCGCGCCTTTAACGCACCCGACCTCAGTCTGACGGTCATATACCCCCGCACCGGCGCAGACGGAAGCACCTGCCAGAAGAGCTTTGTGGTGTCATATATGCAGAAGCTGCTGCCAAAGCTTACCGAGGAAAGTGCCGACAGCAGGCTGAGGAAGCTGCGGCTGACGGCCCCCGCCACCGCATTTGAGCTTGCCTGCTCTGCGGGCACCGAGGGTGCACAGCCCGAGGCGCAGGCGGCGTTTGACTGGCTGAGCAGGGATACGCAGACCGCCCAAAAGCTCACGCAGGTGCGCGCCTTTGCCCTGCGGCAAAAGAGCAGTATACCCCCCGACACCCTGAAAAAACTCTACGGCGGCTGTCTGTCGGTCAGCGCCTCTGCCATAGAAAAATTCTACACCTGCCGTTTTGCCTATTTTTGTCAGTTCGGACTCCGCGCCCGTGAGCGCAGGGAGGCGTCTCTGGGCGCGCTGGAGGTGGGCACCATGGTACATTCCATCGTGGAAAACGCCGTAAGGGCGCTGTCCGACGGTACGGAGAGCGACGTGCGTGCCGCCGCCGAAAAATATACCCGCGAGTATGCCGCTGCCCTGCGCGGTGCCGACACGCCACGTATGCAGGCGCTTATCGCGCAGATACGTGACAACGCCGCCGTGGTGGTGCAGGACGTATGGGACGAGATCGAGCACAGCGACTTCAAGCCGAGGTATTTTGAGCTGAACTTTTCCCGCAAGGGGGATATTGCCCCCTATACCTGGGAAACCAACGGGCTGGAGTTTGCACTCAGGGGCAAGATAGACCGCGTGGACACCTGCGGCGACAAGCTCAAGGTGGTGGACTACAAGACGGGCAGCAAGAAATATTCACTCAGCGACATTCTCAGGGGCAAAAATCTGCAGCCCTTTATCTATATGCTTATGCTCAAAAAGGCTCAGCTGGGCGAAAACTGCGCCGCGCTGTTTCTGCCTGCCAAAGCCGAGTATATCGACTCGGACGAGGCGCTTGACGACGGCAGGATAGCCAAAAAGCGCACCGAGTCGGTGCGCAGGCTGGGACTTGTGCGCGGAGAAAGGGATATTCTGGAGTCACTTGAGCACGGCGCAGGTTCGGGCAAGGCGCGATGGCTGCCCGTTTCCCTCAGACGTGACGGAAGCTTAGACCCCAAAAAATCCTCCATCGCCCTTAAAGATCAGATGGACAGGATAATCGCGTACACCGAGGAAAAGCTCACGGAGTTTTCCCGATTGGTATCAAGCGGTGAGGTGGATATCTCACCCTGCGGCGAGGACGCCTGCAAATATTGCGCTTTTTACTCCGCCTGCTTTGCCGAGGATATCCCCGAGTGTGCAGGCGGGCTCGATACCAACAGCACGGAGACCGTGCTTGCAGTCATAAACGGAGAGGAGGGACAGAGCAATGGCGAAGTTTGACCCTACCCCGTCACAAAAACGCGCCATAGTCTCCCGCGCCGGGACCGTCGTTGTCTCGGCAGGTGCGGGAAGCGGCAAAACAGCCGTGCTTACCGAGCGTATTCTGTCACGGCTGTGCGAGGACAGAGCCGATATCGACCGTTTTTTGGTGGTGACCTATACCAACGCCGCCGCATTTGAGATGCGTGAGCGCATCGCCGCAGGGCTCAGCGAGCGCATTACCCAAAACCTGAATGACCCCTCCCTCTGCGAGCATCTGCGCAGGCAGGTGGGCAAACTGCCCTGCGCCAAGGTGCAGACAGTACATTCATTCTGCCTTGAGCTGGTACGCAGAAACGCAGGTATACTGGGGCTGTCCCCCCACTTTTCCATAGGTGACGAGAGCGTTTTGACCGAGCTGCGCAAAACCGCCGTGGACAAGACCCTCAACGATGCCTACGCCGCACCGCCCGAGGGGTTTTGGGAGCTGCGCCGCTGTCTGTGCGAGGAACGTGGCGACAAAAAGCTTGCAAACGCGATAACCCGGGTGTTTGACCGCCTGCAGAGCCTGCCCTATCCCGAAAGCTGGCTGCTTGAGCAGGCGGAAAGGGACGGCGGTGACGAGAACGCACTCAGCGGCTCTCTGCGCGAGTGCGTGTTTATGCTGTCAAGCGCTTTTGAGAGCGTGCTGAACGTGCGGAACGAACTGCAGGCAAGCTACCTTGAGGTAGCCGAAGCCGCAGGCGGGTGTTTTGACTATCTGGGCAATTTTGCCCGTGAGCTTAACGAAATTTTGCTCAAAAACGACGCCGAGGGCGCTCTGAACTATATAAACGGCTACAAAACGGTGAACATCCGCGTGCCCAAGACCGCGCCCGAGCACGCCGCCGAGTTTGCAAAGGACGCACGCAAGACCTTCAAAACCGCTCTTGACGATATATCCGGGCTCCTCTCCCTGCCCGACGGTGGCGAGGACACCGAAAATGCCGAAAAATGTCTGTGCCGTCTGGTACTGCAATACGGCGAAAATCTCAGGCAGGAGAAAAACCGTGCCGAGGTGGTGGATTTTAACGATCTGGAGCATTACGCCGTCAGACTGCTCTCGGACGACGACGGTGAGCCAACGGCTTTGGCACTTGAGCTGAGACACTACCTCTGCGAGCTGATGGTGGACGAGTATCAGGACTCCAACAAGGTGCAGGACACCATATTCTCACTGGTCGCACCCGACGGCGGCTCGTCCTTCTTCGTGGGCGATATCAAACAGAGCATCTACCGCTTCCGCAAAGCCGACCCACGGATATTTGCCGAAAAATGCAAGCTGGCACAACTTTCGCCCGACAGCGAGTATATCGCCATGGACACAAACTTCCGCTCCCGCGGGGAGGTGCTGGAGGTGTGCAACTACTTCTTCGGGCGCTCCATGACCGAGAGCTTCGGTGACGTAAACTACGCAGAGCCCGGTCAGCCTTTGCAGGCGGGCAGGGAAAGCACGGGGGCTCTCCCCTCGGAGCTGTGCCTGCTGGATACCCCCTCACTCAAGCAGACAAGCGACGACGAGGGCGTGTCCACCGCTCAGGCGGAGGCGGAGTACGTTGCCGCACGGATAAAGGATATGCTGCTTTCAAACAGCTGTTTCGTCCCCTGCGAGGGCGGTCAGCGTTTGGCAAAGGCGTCCGACTTTGCCATACTGCTCAGCTCGTATGCGGGAAAAGCACCCGTGTTTCAGGCGGCGCTGGCACGTCAGGGACTTGACGCCGTTGCCGAAAAAGAGGAGGAGGACCCCTTTTCCACCCTTGAGGGCAGGGTCATTGTCTCCCTGCTCCGCGTGGTGTCCAACCGCCGTCAGGATATCCCCCTGCTGAGCCTGCTCCGCTCGCCCCTTGTGGGTATGACCGACGGCGAGATAGCCGAGGTACGCGCACAAAGCGGCGGCGGAGATCTGTGGGACGCCCTCTGCCGTGCCGCAGAAAAGGGCAGCGCAGGCGCAAAGAACGCCAAAACCGAGATAGAAGACCTCTGTCAGCTTGCCAAGGATATGAGCTGCGGCGAGTTTTTGCAGTACGTGTACGCAGTCAAGGGCGCTTACGGTGTGTTTGCCGCTCTGGGCAAAAAAGAACAGCGTACCCACACGTTAGATACGCTGTATCAGGCGGCGCTCAACTGCGAAAAGGGCTCCTTTGCCCACGTTTCCGCACTCGTTGACTACATAGACCGCCGCGTTGCCGCCAAAAGCGCCGCCGCCCCTGCGGGCGAGGGCGTGCGGATAATGAGCATACACAAGTCCAAGGGACTTGAGTTCCCCTTCGTGTTTCTGTGCGATCTGTGCAAGAGCTTCAACACCGACGATCTTAAGTCCGACGTGCTCCTGCACACCGAAAAGGGAATTGCCCTGCGCCGTGCCGATCCCAAAAACCGTGTGCGCACGGCCACCAAGAAGCGGTTTATCATCAGCCGCAATATCCTCCGCGAGGGGCGTGCCGAGGAGCTTCGCAAGCTGTACGTGGCAATGACCCGCGCGCGGGAAAAGCTGTTTCTGGTCATATCCTCGGGCAGAAGCACGGTCGGGTCTATGGTCACCAATATTTTCCAAAAGGCCGGGGAATTCCCCACCGAGTATTTTATCAAAGAGCAGACCGCCGCTTCAGGCTGGCTTATCGCCGTGCTGTTCTCCCACCCGGGGGCAAGCCTGCTGAGAAGCTATCTGCCCGCCTTCCATTACAGCCGCGAGGGTTCAAACGGCACCCTTATATGCTCGGAGGTGCGGCAGGTCAGACAGCCTGCGGGCAGTACCCTGCCCGCGCTGACGGCGGATGCTCCCGTCTGCGATTTTGACCCTGCGGAGTATCTGCCGCAGAGCCAAACCGAGTACCCCTACCTGCATCTGTCCCGTCTTCCCTCCAAGATAACCCCCTCCGCTGCCCGTGACATCAGGGATAATACCCAAAAATCGGTGTATTTTTCCGCCCGCGGCTCTGACTCCCGCGGCTCCGACGGACTTACCGCCGCAGAAAAGGGCACAAGAGTCCACGAGCTTATCTCCCGTCTGCCCGCCCTTGCCCCCATGACGGCAGAAGAGGTAATGCAGACCCTTGACGGGTGCTGTACGGAGGATGCGGAGATGATATCGGGATTTTTGCGCTCCGGGCTCGGTGCGCAGGCATCGCGCGCCCGTGAATGTCTGCGTGAGTATCAGTTCTCGGTGCTGCTCACCCCCCGCGAGCTCAAGCTGGGTATGGAGGATGACGAGTATATCCTGCTCAACGGCAGTATAGATATGCTCCTGCTCAACGACGACGGGCTGACGGTGGTGGATTTTAAGACCGATTCGGTCAAAGCGGGTCGGGAAAAAGCCGCTGCGGAAGTCCACCGCGATCAGCTGGAGATATACGCCCTCGCCGCCCAAAAGATATTTGAGAAAAAGGTAGTCAAAAAATCGGTGTTCTTTTTGAAAACGGGAGCAGAACAGCCAATAGCTGATAGCGACGGTGTCGACTTCGTCGACGAAATTAAATAAGGGTACGGGAAAAAGGGAACGTGGATCCCGTTGATATACAACTAACTCGTCCCTGCGTACAGACATAAAAAAACACGCTGCTTTGGCGTTACCCGTAAGGATACAACGCCAAAGCAGCGTGTTTTTTATGTTATTTCTGTCTCTTATACATACTGAAGCAGGGGTTGCGGTTACGGGTATCCTCAACTATGACCTCGGGGGTGCAATAGGTAAAGGGATACTGCACTCTGACCTTGCCCTGACGGCCTTCTTCCTCGTACTTGCCCTCTTTGTAGGAGGGGTCGAGGATGCACAGCTCCTCACCGTCGTAGCCGATAGCCAGCACGTAATGGCCGCCGTGGCTGTATACGCCGATATAATCGTCGTGGTCGCCGCCTACGTTGATGATGACCTCGCCGCCCTCGCGCAGGCACTTGAGTGCATCTTCGATCTCATAGCTCTGGGAGAACTCAAGTCCGAACTTTTCGGCAAGCACGGGGCCCAGCACCTTCTGACTGGAGCCTGCACCTTTGTTGGCGCCGTTTTCCTCTGCCATTTTTACGCAGTCCTCAATAGGCAGGTTGTGCATAGTCAGGTGATCCACCATCATACAGCTGCAGCACAGACCGCAGCCGGATTTTTTCACGCTGGAGGTAACGGGGCCGTCGGGCTGTTTGGTGCGGTGAACGTAGGGGATCTCGGGGTAATCGAGCTGATTGAGATAGAGCATTGTTATTCCGTCCTTTCTTTTACCACGGTTATATAGTCTGTTTTGTAATACTTGAACGCCTCTATCGCCGCTTTGTTAAGCCGCTCACCGCAGATGGCAATGGGTACTGCGGGCGGGCAGGACACAGACGGCTGTGCCAGCACTCTGCCCTCGGCTTTGTCGGCTCTGACCTTTTCGCAGGGGGCAAGGCTTGCCTCCCTGATGCTCATTGCCCTCCCGCAGGGGGCAAGAACGGGCGGAGCGTCCTGTATGGGCAGGCGCTTGCGGATGTGGCGCAGGGTGGTAAACAGCGCGTCTATGCACTCCTCGCCCAATAAGGGTGACAGCATAAACACCACGAAGTCGTCGTCGCTGGCCTCTGCGTGGATGTTCTTGTTCTCCAGCAGTTTGGCTATCTCCCGTCCGCGGTAGCCGTAGGGCTTGGCGCTTACGGTCAGCTTCAGCTCCTCGTCGCCGTAGAGAGTGTAGCCCATACCCCGCAGCGCGCCTTTAAGTTCCCTCACAAGGGGCACGAACTCACGCAGCGCACGGGGGAAGGTATCGCGAAGGTACTTGTTACAGCTGTCCAGCGACTGCAATATGAGATAGGACGGGCTGGTGGAGCCGTAGAGGGCAAGCACGTTTTTGGCGTTTGCGGCAATTTCCCCGTCAATATCCTGCCGCAGGTGCAGATAGGCGCCCCCCGTCAGCACGGGCAGGGTCTTGTGTGCCGAGTCACAGCACATATCGGCGCCCAGCTGTATGGGATGCTTATTAAGAAACCGCAGGTACGCACCGTGGGCGTTGTCCACAAGCAGCATCACGCCACGCTTGCGGCAGACAGCCGAAATCGACAGAATATCCACCGTATTGCCCAGATAATCGGGTGAAGTCAGGTACACGGCGCAGGGCAGAGCGGCACAGCTGTCCAGAAACTCCTCAACGTCCTCCGCCGTCAGCGCACAGCTGAGATAACTGCTGCCCTGTTTGGGGTAGAGCCACAGCGGTTCGGCACCGCTGAGGGCGCAGGCGCTCATAAATGCTCGGTGTGCGTTCCTGCCTGCGGCGATAAGAGGGGCTTTGCCCTCCTTTTGCGCCTGCATAAGTGCAAGATGCACCATAGCGCGGATGCACAGACTGCTTCCCTCGGTGGAGTAATAGGTCTGCGCGCCGAATATCTCCCCTGCGTTTTTTTCGCTTTCGGCTATTATTCCGTCGGCTTCAAACAGACTGTCGGCACCCGTTATCTCGGTGATATCCAGATGCTCAAAACCCAATGCACCGCTGCCCTTGTGTCCCGGCATATGCAGACGCAGCGGGGAGCTTTCGGCGTATTTTTTGACAAAATCGCAGATAGGCGTGTTCATATCATTCACCCAGCGCCTTGTGTACTGCAAGCGCCAGCGCACATTCCATACGCTTGCGGAACAGCTTGCAGCCGTATTCAAACACGCCCGTTACCGCGCCCGTGGCGTGGTATGCGTTGGCGGCACAGCCGCCCGAGCAGTAAAGGCGCGCCCAGCAGTCACAGCATTCGGGGTGGGCGTAGACGTTGCAGGCGCGGAACTCATCCTGCACCGCTTTGTTGGTAACGCCCGTGTAGATATCTCCTAATCTGAAGCGCTCCTCGCCCACGAACTGATGGCAGGGGTACAAATCTCCCCAGGGCGTCACCGCCATATACTCGGTGCCCGAACCGCAGCCCGAAATACGCTTGTAGATGCAGGGGCCGCCTGTCAGGTCTATCATATAGTGATAGAAGGTAAAGGGCTTGCCCTCGCGCTCCCGCTTGAGCATCAGCTCGGCAAGCTTCTCGTACTGCTCAAGCACCACGGGCAGGTCGCTTTCGGTCAGCTCGCCCTGCTCACCGTGAGCGCAGACCACCGGCTCCATACTCAGCTCGGTAAATCCGAGGGAGAGCATCTCCTCGATATCCTTGAGAAAATCGGGGTTGTGGTGGGTAAAGGTGCCCCGCATATAGTAGCCTTTGCCGCCACGGGCTTCAACGAATTTTTGGAACTTGGGCACGATGGTGTCCCAGCTGCCCTTTCCCGCGTAGTCTACGCGGAAACGGTCGTGGACCTCCTTCCGCCCGTCCAGAGAGAGCACCACGTTGGCGCACTCGCGGTTGGCAAAATCTATAACGTCGTCGTCAACAAGCAGACCGTTGGTGGTCAGGGTGAAGCGGAAGTTTTTGCCCTTTTCCTTTTCTATACTGCGGGCGTAGGCCACAAGCTGCTTGACCACCTCAAAGTTCATCAGCGGCTCACCGCCGAAAAAGTCCACCTCAAGATTGCGCCTCGTGCCCGAATTCTCCACGAGAAAATCCAAAGCGCGTTTGCCCGTCTCAAAGCTCATTACAGCACGCTCGCCCTGATACTTGCCCTGAGACGCAAAGCAGTAGGCGCAATTGAGGTTGCAGGTGTGGGCGATATGCAGACAGAGGGCTTTGACCACGCCGGAGGTCTTGTCCTTGAGCGTGCCCGCCATATCACGGAAGGTATCGGGGGCAAACAGCTTGCCCGAGTCCTTGAGTGCCTGCACCTGAGCGTAGCACTCCCCGATATCCCCGGGGGTTATATCGGCTCTATCGGCGTATTTGGCACTCAACCCGGCGATTATCTCCTCGCGGGATGCTCTCTCAAACATACCGATGATGTCGTACGCCACCTCGTCCACCGCGTGAACAGACCCCGAGCATACGTCCAGCACGATATTGAGACCAAGTAGTTTGAATTGATGTATCATAAAATTCCTCCAATAAAAAATGCCGCTTTGGTTAAGCGGCATTTTGAGAAATCAACTTATTTCTCGGTGTTTTCGCACTGCTGATTTGCAATGCCGCAAGAGGTCTTGCAGGCGCTCTGGCAGGAAGTCTGGCACTCGCCGCAGCCGCCCTTTGCATCGCACAGGTTGCGGGTCTCGATAGTCTTGATATGTTCCATAACAAAATACCTCCACAGTATATTTTTAAGAATTTTACCACAAAACCCTCCCAAAGTCAATATTTTTTGCGCCCCTCGGCTCAAAAGTGTGGTACAATCAAGAAAAACCGCAGCAAGGAGTGGGCAGGCGTGACGGACAGGTACAAGGGCAAGTATTTTTCGGTCCTGGGCGACTCTATGAGCACCCTGCAGGGGGTCTCTCAGCCCGAGGGTGCCGAGTTCTATGCTTTAGGCAGAAAACGTGAGTTCGGCGTATTTACGCAGGAGGATACCTGGTGGGGTATGGTCATTGACGCACTTGGCGGCAGACTTCTTGTGTGCGACGCCTTTTCGGGCAGTACGGTGACCCGCGATCCTCTGTACGAATACCCCTCCTACGGCTGCAGCAACGAGCGAACGGGCTCGCTGCACCGTTTTGACGCTCTTCCCGACGTTATTATGGTGCTGCTCGGCGCCAACGATCGGGGTATGCGGGTCGCCGCAGAGGGCGAAAGTGCTCAGCTTTGGGCGTTTGAGCCTGCTTACGGAGCTATGGTGCAGAAGCTGAAAAACAACTACCCCCGCGCCGAAATCTGGTGCTTAAGTATCCCCACGGCACAAAGCGCCCGCGCTATGTCGCCCGACCCCTACAGCGCCGCAATAAAAAGGCTGTCGCAGGAGCTTGACTGCCGTTTTATCGACCTGACCGCGGATGCCGCCCGTTACTCCTCCCCCGATGATCTCCACCCCGACCGCGCAGGAATGGAGAGGCTGGCAGGGGTGATACTGGCGCAGGCGCGAGGTAACAGGTAAGGTGTCACCTGCGGTGACAGATTGATAAAAGTGATGCAGCTGCGCCGTGATGCACGCCTGCGGCGCGTTAAGGTGTCGGCGTCGCCGACCTATTAAATAAAGTCCGCTGTGCGGACACCTTCATGCAATCGAAGATTGCAATTTATGGCGCAGCCAATTCACGACAAGTTATTGTCAATTCTTGCAGATATGATCTGCAATTCATCTCTCACGGAGGTACTGCTATGACCCAAATCAAACTGACCGTGCTCTCGTCCTGCTGCAGGAGCGGGTATCACAAAACGGGAGACGAATTTATCGTTTCCGACCTCTGCCCTCCTCTGTGCGCCGAGCTGTGGCACAGAGCCTATCCCTACGTTTTTGCCCTGCAGAACGGCGCTCTGCTGGACTCGGGAGAAAGCAAAGACCGCACTTTTACCGTTTCCTGCCCCGACGGCGGACGGGTGGTGCTCAAGGGTGAGCTTATATGACCACTTGTTTCGGGCGAAATTCTATGCTATAGTTAAGGTATCTTTCGAAAAAGAGGTAACACTATGAAAAAGCTTATTGCTCTTATGCTTGCTTTTGCCCTGCTCTGCACGCTTTTTGCAGGCTGCGGAAAGAGCGACGGCGGCGAGACTGCCAAGGACAACGAGGGCACTGTTCCCGATTCTTCGGGTAACGACGATACCAAACCCGACGATACCAAACCCGACGACACCAAGCCTGCAGACCCCGACCCCGACAGCGCGGGCAAGCCCTCAGACACCACCCCCTCCGATCTGCCCACCGATCCCACTCCCGCGGATCCCACACCGGCAGATCCCACTCCCACAGAGCCTGAAAACGGCTACGTCAAGGGCACCTGCGACGATTACGGTTGGGTAAGCACGTGGGCGGATATGGCGTTTGAGCCCATAAGCTCTTTTGAGATGGACACCTACTTCCCCGAGCGTTCGGAGATGGCAAACAACCACGCCGAAATGCAGTCCTACAGCATCACCGGCTCGGCAGAGGTCATTCAGCTTTACGTTATCGAGGTTGATGAGTCAATAAAATCTGCCGACGATTATCTGCTCAATTACCGCGAGAACGCCTCGGGCACCCTCACCGAGACCGAGGATATAGTTATCGCGGGCAGGACTTTCAGGCATTTCCGCTCGGTTTCTTCCGATGAGCGTTTCAGCAGTACCGCCTACGCCGCTTCTATGGAGGGTGACTGCATCATCTATATCCTCGTCGGCTACAAAAACGTAAAGCTCGTGCAGAATCTGTACAACTGCTTCACCCGTCCTTCCGACAAGCTCAAAACTTATGTGGAGCTTGCTCCCGACCCCTCCGATGCCCCCTCCGACGACACCCCCGCGGAGCCTACCGACACCTATCAGCGGGGTTACGTTGAGGACGGCTATTGGGGCAGTGAGTGGCTGGGTCTGGAAGCGACTTTGTCAGGTTCCTACGTTATGGCGACACAGCGGGAGCTTATTGAGAGCACCCTTATCGGTGCGGGCGTACTGTACGAGGGTATGACCGACAGCGAGAAAGCTGCCCTTGCCGCGCAGGCTGCCACAAGCTACGAGATGATGGCAAAAGATCCGTACGGCAACAACGTCACCGTCACAGTGGAAAAGCTCCCCTACGCTATGACCGAGCTTGAATATATCGAGATACTCAAGACCCAGCTTGCCGCAACAAGCGGAAATTATCAGGTAGTATACGGCCCCGAATCCATAGCATTTTGCTCCGCGGTCTGCACCGGTCTGGAATGGACGCTGGACGTAATGGGCGTCACCGTCAGTCAGGTCGGTCTGTTCAAGGAAAAAGACGGGTATATGACTGCGCTGATCTTCACATTGGTGCATGAGGACGCGCTGATAGATATGTTTGCTATGTTTGACGATTACGACGGCGTGCCCAACGAGGTCTGTTATGAAGGCGGCATCCCCACAGCGGGCGAGCTGGAAAACAACGTATGGACATCAAGCGACTGGGGCATAAGCTACACGGTGCCCGAAGACGGTATCGCGCTGGCAGGTCAGGAACTGTATCAGTTTGTGGGCGGGGAATCGGGTGAGACCGCCTATGAACTGATGGTCACGGACGACGGCACGAACACCCTGCTCCTTACCTCATACTACAATTATGCCGAGTACACCGCGCCGTTCTTCGTGGACGTTAATCTGGTGTCTGCCGCCGCCTCTCTGGACTACGTAAACCTCATAGAAAACAGCCGCAAAACCGCCGATATCTGCGGTGTGGAGTTTGAAACGGCGGCGTTTGAGGTAAACACCGCCGCAGGCGTGTATCTGGACGTCTACTACGTGGCTATGCTGCAGGACAGAATAGTGATGATAAACCTCTCCGCAGCAGATCAAGCCGCCGCAGATTGGCTGATGCAGGGATTCGGAAAGTAAAAACCAAACCCGACAGTATATAGACAACGATCCTACTGGATACGCATTAAAAAAACGGTTGAGCTTTTGCGGCTCAACCGTTTTTTGTCTAAAGTATCTGTGTCAGCCAATAGATAACGCCGTAAATAACGCTGGCAGAGACGCCCCAGACGATGACGGGGCCTGCGATGGTGAACATTTTTGCCGCTGTGCCCAAAACGAAGCCCTCGTCGCGGAACTCGATAGCCGTAGACGCCACCGCGTTGGCAAAGCCGGTGATGGGCACCAGCGTGCCTGCCCCCGCGTGCTTGGCGATATGCTCAAAGACCCGCACGGCGGTGAGGATAACGCCAAGCGCGATAAGGGTACAGCTGACTGCGGCGGAAGCCGCGGTCTTTTCAAGTCCCGCCCGCGTATAAAGGGTCAGCAGCAGCTGACCCAGCGCGCAAATACCGCCGCCCACTAAAAATGCCGTGGGCACGTTTATCAGCGAGGGCGATGCGGGAGAGTGCTTTTGGTACAATTCTTTGTATTCCTGTTTGGTAAGCCTGATAATTACCACCTCTTTTTTTAATTTTGCAGCAAATAGTATACCCGCAAAACTTGACATTAGCCCTATAAAAATGGTACAATAAACTGAAAAAGTTTGTTGAGGAGGACGCAACGTGAAGCTGGTCATAAAGGGCGCTCAGGTTTATACCCAGTCTTGTCTTACAAAGGCCGACGTGCTGGTGCACGACGGACTTATTGTTGACATTTCTCCCGCCGTCGACTGTAGTGACGCCGTTGTTTGTGATTTTGATAATTGTGTTGTTTTGCCCGGTCTCATTGATGTTCACGTTCATCTCAGAGAGCCGGGTTTTTCTTATAAAGAGACCATAGCCACGGGTACCCGGGCTGCCGCCGCGGGCGGTTACACCCACGTATGCTCCATGCCCAATCTCAGCCCCGCACCCGACGGCGCCGAGACTTTGCAGCAGCAGCTTGACATCATCGGGCGGGACGCCTGGGTTCACGTGATCCCCTACGGCACCATTACCCAAAACCGCGCGGGCAAGCAGCTTGCGCCCATGGCCGAGATGGCCGAGAGAGTGGCAGGCTTCTCCGACGACGGAAGCGGAATACAGACGGGCGAGCTTATGCACAGCGCTATGCTGGAGGCCAAATCGCTGGACAAGATAATCGCCGCCCACTGCGAGGATATGTCGTTGGTTCGGGGCGGCTGCATCCACGACGGCGAATTTGCAAAGACACATAACCTGCCCGGAATATGCTCGGAGAGCGAGTGGGGGCAGATAAAGCGCGACCTTGTGCTTGCCGAGATCACGGGTGTTCGTTACCACGTCTGCCACATCTCGGCCAAAGAGAGCGTTGCGCTCATCCGCGATGCCAAAGCCCGCGGCGTGGACGTCACCTGCGAAACGGCACCCCATTACCTCGTGCTGTGCGACAGAGACCTGCGCGACGAGGGCAGATTCAAGATGAACCCGCCTATCCGTTCGGCCGAGGACAGAGATGCCCTTATCGAGGGTATTCTGGACGGCACCATTGATATGATAGCCACCGACCACGCACCCCACTCAGCCGAGGAGAAATCCCGCGGCCTGCTCAAGAGCATGATGGGCGTTGTGGGACTTGAGTGCGCCTTCCCCGTGATGTATACCGAATTTGTCAGAAGCGGCAGGATTACCCTTGACCGACTGATAGAGCTGATGCACACCAATCCCTCACGCAGGTTCGGCATCGGCAATCCCGTTGAGGTGGGGCAGAAAGCCAATTTCTGCGTATACGATCTCAACGCAAATTACAAAATAGACCCCGCAGACTTCAAGAGCCTTGGCCGCGCAACCCCCCTTGAGGGCAGAGAGGTCTACGGCAGATGTATGTTGACGATCGTGGACGGCAAGACCGTTCATTCAATATAAAAGGAGGAAGCTTTATGCCCAAACGTACAGATCTTAAGAAAATACTTGTTATCGGTTCGGGACCTATCGTCATAGGTCAGGCAGCCGAGTTTGACTACGCAGGCACTCAGGCCTGCATCGCCCTCAAAGAAGAAGGCTACGAGGTGGTATTGGCTAACTCCAACCCCGCCACGTATATGACCGACACCGCACTGGCAGACAAGGTGTATATGGAGCCTCTGACTCTGGAATATATGGCACGTCTGCTGAGATACGAGCGTCCCGACGCAATCCTGCCCGGTATCGGCGGTCAGACCGGCCTCAATCTGGCTATGCAGCTGTCCAGAAAGGGCGTGCTTGACGAGTGCCAGGTAGAGATTTTGGGCACAAGCTCGGAGAGCATCGAGCGCGCAGAGGACAGAGATCTGTTCAAGAAGCTGTGCGAGGAGCTGGGCGAGCCCGTTCTGCCCTCCATCATCACCCACAGCGTTGACGAGGCTGTCAAAGCCGCCCTCGAGATCGGCTACCCCGTAGTTCTGCGCCCCGCATTCACTCTGGGCGGCACAGGCGGCGGTTTTGCCGACAACGAAGAAGAGCTCCGCGAGATTATGCTCCACGCTCTCGATCTGTCCCCCGTCAAGCAGGTTCTGGTGGAAAAGAGCGTCAAAGGCTACAAGGAGATCGAGTACGAGGTCATGCGTGACGGCTCCGACAGAGCTATCGTCATCTGCAATATGGAGAACATCGACCCCGTCGGCGTCCACACCGGCGACAGCGTGGTTGTCGCTCCCTGCCTGACTATTTCCGAAGAAGAAAACCGCATCATGAGCGAGAGCGCACTCAAGATCATCCGCGCGCTGAAGATCAAGGGCGGCTGCAACGTTCAGTACGCTCTCGACCCTGTAACAAGCAAATACTACCTCATCGAGGTCAACCCCCGCGTTTCCCGTTCCTCGGCTCTGGCAAGCAAGGCCAGCGGTTACCCCATCGCACGTGTTACCGCCAAGATCGCCGTAGGCATGGACCTCAACGAGATCATGATCACCGACCGCGACGGTGCATTCGATCCCTCTCTCAAGTACATCGTCACCAAGATGCCCCGATTCCCCTTTGATAAGTTCGCTGATGCATCCAACAAGCTCGGCACTCAGATGAAGGCCACCGGCGAGGTCATGAGCATCGGTATGACTCTCGAGGAGAGCCTGCTCAAAGCCGTCCGCTCGCTGGAGATCGGCGTATGCCATCTGTATATGCCCAAGTTCGACACCGTTCCCTCCGAGGAGCTGCTTAACTACGTCAAGGACGGCACCGACGACAGATTCTTTGCCATCGCCGAGCTGATCCGCCGCGACGTGGCTATCGATACTATCTTCAGGGCCACCAAGATCACCGCATACTTCCTCGAATCCATCAAGAAGATCGTGGATTATGAAAAAGCCCTCAAGCAGAACGTCGGCTGCGCAGAGACCCTCAAGGCCGCCAAGAAGCTTGGTTTCTCCGACAAATATATCGCAAAGCTGTGGAACACCCCCGAGATCGAGGTGTGGAAAATGCGCAAAGCCGCAGGTATCACCCCCGACTTCTGCATGATCGACACCTGCGCCAAGGGTGAGGACAGCTACATCCCCTATTTCTACTCCTCCTACAACGGAGCCAACCGCAGCGTGGTCACAGACCGCAAGAAGATCCTCGTCCTCGGCTCGGGCCCCATCCGTATCGGTCAGGGCGTTGAGTTCGACTACTCCACCGTCCACGCCGTCACCACCATCAAAAAGGCAGGCTTCGAGGCTATCATCATCAACAATAACCCCGAGACCGTTTCCACCGACTATACCACAGCAGACAAGCTGTATTTTGAGCCTCTCACCTGCGAGGACGTTATGAACATCGTCGACTTCGAGAAGCCCGACGGCGTCATAGCATCGCTGGGCGGACAGACCGCTATCAATCTTGCACAGCCTCTGATCGAGCGCGGCGTCAAGCTCATCGGCACAGGTATGGAAGCTATCGAGCGCGCCGAGAACCGCGACAGCTTCGAAAAAGTCATGGAAGACCTGTGCATTCCCCAGCCTCAGGGCACAGCCGTCACCAATATTGAGGACGGAGTTGCCGCCGCCGCACGTATCGGCTACCCCGTACTGGTTCGTCCCAGCTACGTTCTGGGCGGCAGAGCCATGCAGATAGTCAGCGACGAGCCTTCTCTCCGCCGCTACCTGCGCGAGGCTGTTGCTATTGATGAGGATCAGCCCGTTCTGGTCGATAAGTACATCTCGGGCAAAGAGTGCGAGGTCGACGCAGTCTGCGACGGCAGAGACGTATTCGTGCCCGGTATCATGGAGCACGTTGAGCGCACCGGTATCCATTCGGGCGACTCCATCAGCGTATACCCCACCATCTCCCTGAGCGAGAAGGTCAAGGGCATCATCCTCGAGTACACCAAGAAGCTGGGTCTGGGCATCGGCATCGTCGGTCTGTATAACATCCAGTTCATCGTTGACCAGAACGAGGACGTCTACGTCATCGAGGTCAACCCCCGTTCCAGCCGTACCGTACCCTTTATTTCCAAAGCCACCGGCTATCAGCTGGCCGACATCGGCACCATGTGTATGCTGGGCACCTCTCTCAAGGAGCAGGGCATCTTCTCCATCTACCCCGAGGAGAAAAAGCGCTGGTACGTCAAAGTCCCCGCATTCTCCTTCTCCAAGCTCAGCGGTATGGACGCATACCTGTCCCCCGAAATGAAGTCCACCGGCGAGGCTATCGGCTACGATAACAAGCTTACCCGCGCCCTCTACAAGGCTCTGCAGGCAGGCGGCACGAGAGTTGTCAACTACGGCACCGTTCTGGTCACTCTGGCTGACAAGGACAAGGAAGAGGCTCTGCCCCTGATCCGCCGCTTCTACAACCTCGGTTTCAATATCGAGGCAACCCACGGCACCGCTATGTTCCTCAAGGAGCACGGCATCCGTACCCGTATCAAGAAGAAGCTCTCTGAGGGCTCCAACGAGATCGTGGACGCAATCCGCTCGGGCTACGTGACCTACGTCATCAACTCCCGTGATATGGGCTGTGACCGTTCCACCTCTGACGGCTCCTACATCCGCCGCACCGCCGTGGAGAACAACGTCACCCTGTTCACCTCTCTGGATACCGTCAGGGTTCTGCTTGACGTTCTGGAAGAAACCACCCTCTCCATCTCCACTATCGACGCATGAAGCAGGGTATATTTGAAATAATCGAGAACGTGGCGCTCACCCGCGACACATTCCGTATGAAGCTGCAGGGTGATACCTCAGCCATTACCGCACCCGGTCAGTTCGTTAATATCAAGCTCGACGGTCTGTTCCTGCGCCGCCCCATCTCTGTCTGTGACAAAGAGGGCTACACACTCACCATCATCTACAAGGTAGTAGGCGACGGCACACACGCCATGGCGCATATGAGGGCAGGACAGACTCTGGACATCCTCACAGGCCTGGGCAACGGCTACGACCTGACCCGGGTCGGCGACCGCCCCCTGCTCATCGGCGGCGGCGTAGGCGTGCCTCCCATGTATTATCTGGCGCGTCAGCTTATTGAGAGTGGCAAAAAAGTCACCGTCATCATGGGCTTTAATACCGAGAGAGAAGTATTCTACAAGCAGGAGTTTGAGGCTCTCGGCGCTCGCGTGCTGGTCACCACCGCCGACGGAAGCTGCGGCATCCGCGGTTTCGTCACCGCCGCCATCCCCGAGGCGGGAGAGGTCAGCTGCATCTGCGCCTGCGGCCCCGAGCCTATGCTCAAAGCCATCTATGACGCCACAGATGTTCCCGCATACTTCTCCTTTGAGGAGCGTATGGGCTGCGGCTTCGGCGCCTGCGTAGGCTGCACCTGCAAGACCAAGTACGGCAACAAGCGCATCTGCAAGGACGGCCCCGTGCTCACGAGAGAGGAGATAATATGGTAAACACAAAGATCAACCTCTGCGGAGTTACTCTGGACAACCCCGTTATCCCTGCCAGCGGCACCTTCGGCTTCGGCTACGAGTATGCCGATATATACGACATCAACGTCCTCGGCAGCCTGTCCTTCAAGGGCACTACCGTGGAGCCCCGCTACGGCAACCCCACCCCCCGCATCGCCGAGACCGCATCGGGTATGCTCAACTCTGTGGGCCTGCAGAACCCCGGCATCGACAAGGTGATTAGCGAGGAGCTGCCCAAGCTCCGCGCCTGCTTCAGCAAGCCTATCATGGCCAACATCAGCGGATTTTCGCTGGATGATTATACGGAAGCCTGCCGCAAGATCGACAGCGAGGAGCAGGTGGCTTTCATCGAGGTCAACATCAGCTGCCCCAACGTCCACAACGGCGGTATGAGCTTCGGCGCAGACCCCAAAGCCGCAGAGGAGGTCACAAAAGCCGTCAAGGCCGTGACCACCAAGCCCGTTATTATGAAGCTGACCCCCAACGTCACCAATATCGCCGAGATCGCCAAAGCCTGCGAAAGTGCAGGCGCAGACGGCGTCAGCCTGATCAATACCCTGTTAGGGTTACGCATCGACCTCAAAAAGCGCCGTCCCCTGCTTGCCAACACCACCGGCGGACTTTCCGGCCCTGCCGTGTTCCCCGTTGCGCTGAGATGCGTCTGGCAGGTGTATAACGCCGTCAGCATCCCCATCATCGGTATGGGCGGCGTCAGCTCAAGCAGCGACGTTATCGAGATGATGCTGGCAGGCGCTACTGCCGTGCAGGTGGGCGCTGCAAATCTTGTTGACCCCTTCGCCTGCAAGAAGATCATCGAGGATCTCCCCCGCGAAATGCAGAGACTGCGTATAGATAATCTTTCGGATATAATAGGAGGTGCCCACTGATGGCAAAAGACGTAATTATCGCACTGGATTTTCCCTCTAAAGCTCATGTAATGAGCTTTCTCGACAGGTTCACCGAAGAAAAACCCTTTGTCAAGATCGGTATGGAGCTGTTTTATGCCGAGGGCCCCGCTATCGTCCGCGAGATCAAAGAGCGCGGCCACAAGATTTTCCTCGATCTCAAGCTCCACGACATCCCCAACACCGTCAAATCCGCTATGGCAGTCCTCCGCGATCTGGACGTTGACATCACCAACCTCCACGCAGGCGGCACCGTGGCTATGATGGAGGCCGCAATCGAGGGCCTCACCCGCGCCGACGGCACCCGTCCCCTGCTCATCGCCGTCACCCAGCTCACATCCACCTCTCAGGAGGCCATGACTCAGGATCTGCTGATCGATCAGCCTATCGAGCAGGTGGTTGCACACTACGCCAAGAACGCCGCCAAGGCAGGCCTCGACGGCGTTGTCTGCTCCCCTCTGGAGGCAGGCACAGTCCATAAAAACTGCGGCGCTGAGTTCCTTACCGTCACCCCCGGCGTCAGATTTGCCGACGGTGACAAGGGCGACCAGAGCCGCGTCACCACCCCCGCCAAAGCCCGCGAGCTTGGCTCTGACTACATCGTTGTAGGCAGACCCATAACCAAAGCTGACGACCCCGTGGCCGCCTACAGAAGATGCATCAACGAGTTTGTGAAGGGAGAATAAATCAATGAAGAAGTCTGTTGCATCCGGTCTTTTAAAGATCGGCGCCGTATTTTTCCGTCCCGACGAGCCCTTTACCTGGGCAAGCGGCATCAAGAGCCCCATCTATTGTGACAACCGCCTGACCCTCACCGCACCCGAGGTCAGAATCATCATCGAAGAAGGTCTCGCCAAGACCGTCAAGGAGCATTATCCCCAGTGCGAGGTGCTGATGGGCACTTCCACCGCAGGTATCGCTCACGCCGCTATTACAGGCCATCTGCTGGGTATGCCCATGGGCTACGTCCGCAGCGGCGCCAAAGACCACGGCAGACAGAACCAGATCGAGGGCAAACTGCTCCCCGGACAGAAGGTCGTCGTCATCGAGGATCTGATCTCCACCGGCGGCAGCGTTATTGAGACGGTCAACGCTCTGCGTGACGCCGGCGCAGAGGTGCTGGGCGTTGCAAGCATCTTCACCTACGGGATGAAGAAAGGCCTTGAGCGCCTTGCCGCAGCCGATGTCAAGAACGTCAGCCTCACCGACTTTGACACCGTTGCCGAGGTCGCCGCCGAGCAGGGATACATCAAGCAGGAGGATATTGCACGCCTGATCGCCTTCCGCAACAATCCCTCCGACGAGAGCTGGATAGGTGCACAAAAATGAGAAGCGTCATTGACATCGTCGACCTGACTGCTGCTGAGATAGACGGTCTGATCGCCACCGCCGAGGATATTATCGCAAACCCCGCCAAATATTCGGAAAAGTGCCGCGGCAAAAAGCTTGCCACCCTGTTTTTTGAGCCTTCCACCCGCACAAGACTGTCCTTTGAGGCGGCTATGTACGAGCTGGGCGGCAACGTGCTGGGCTTTGCATCCGCCGATTCCTCCAGCGCAACCAAGGGCGAGACCGTGCCCGACACGGTGCGCGTGGTAGGCTGCTACGCCGATATCATCGCAATGCGCCACCCCAAAGAAGGTGCGCCCCTGGCCGCATCCATGTACTCCCCCGTCCCCATCATCAACGCGGGTGACGGCGGTCACAGCCACCCCACCCAGACACTTGCCGACCTGCTCACCATCAAGCGCGAAAAAGGCCGCCTGAGCGACCTTACCGTGGGCTTCTGCGGAGATTTGAAGTTCGGCAGAACGGTTCATTCGCTGGTCAAAGCTCTGCTGAGATACGAGGGTATCAAGCTGGTGTTCATCTCCCCCGACGAGCTGCGCGTGCCCGATTATATCCGCGACGAGCTGGAGAGTGCTGGTGCTGACTGGCTCGAGACCGCCTCTCTTGAGCAGGCTATGCCTGAGCTGGATATTCTGTATATGACCAGAGTGCAGAAGGAGCGGTTCTTCAACGAGGCTGACTACATCCGCTTAAAAGACAGCTACATCCTCACCGCCGACAAGATGGCGCTGGGCAAGAGCGATATGTGCGTTCTGCACCCCCTGCCCCGCGTCAACGAGATACCCATGGAGATCGACGAGGACAGCCGCGCCTGCTACTTCAAGCAGGTCAAAAACGGCAAATATATGCGTATGGCGCTTATCCTCAAGCTGCTGGAGGTGGAATAATGATCATAGGAACCATTACAAACGGCATCGTCATCGACCATATTCCCGCGGGCAAGGGTATGGAGATATTCCGCTATCTCGACCTTGAGCACGTGGAATATGAAGTGGCGCTTATCAAAAACGCCGTCAGCGAAAAAATGGGCAAAAAAGATATACTCAAAATCAGCGAGGTCATCGACCTCAATTACGAAATGCTGGGATATATCGACCCCAATATCACCGTCAATATCATCAAAAACGGTGAAAGAGTGCAGAAGATCCGCCCCCAGCTGCCCGAAACCATCACAAACGTAATAAAGTGCAAAAATCCCCGCTGTATCACATCATCCGAACCCGAGCTGAAACATATATTCAAGCTCACCGACCGTGAGAAGGGTGTCTATCGATGCCTCTACTGCGACTCTTTTGCTAAATAATGGATAGGAAAAACACGCCGGAAAAACGGCGTGTTTTTTGTTTCCTTATGTTTAACGAAATCGCGCCTTTCGCGTTTCTACTGCGTAACTTCCGCTTGCCGTACACAGAGTACTGTCTGCGCGTCAGTTACTTGTATAATCCGCGAAATCCATCGATTTCTCCGAGCTCGGTTTTAAGCCTTCTCCTATGCAGGAGAAGGGGGACCGCTTGCGGTGGATGAGGTGGAAGCCTATTATTTGCATCCTATCCCAATCTGCGGCACCTCCGTAGGGGCGGGGTAGCGAAGCGGCGCGAGCGTAATGAATAACAGTCCGGTGGACTGTTAGAACGCGAGCGTGACCGAGCCGCAGCGAGAACTTGCTCCCGCCGTTTTCGTAGGGGCGGGGTTGCCCCGCCCGCTTTTGTAGGGGAGGCAGCCCTCTGCCTCCCGCGGGCGATCAATGATCGCCCCTACAATGTCGCTTAATCTGCGTCACCCCTGTAGGGGGCGGCGTCCCCGACGCCCCGCAACAAAAAAGCCCGATGCATAACGCACCGAGCCTTTTTGTAATTATACTTGAGAGATAAAGGGTAAGGGGATTATTCAGCTGTATATCCGGGGTGTGTATTTGTGCTATCGTTTTGGAAATCACTTGCTGCAGCATCGGCAGTATAAGCTACTATGAAAGTCTTGGTCTTCAAGGAAGCATCCAGTGCATCGGTGCTTGTCTTGTCGAATGCAGCATACTTGGAGTTGCTCTGTCCAAATGCGTTAACAGCATCTTTCAGGGTAGTATATACTTTGGAAGTGTCGATCTTGCCGTTCTTGACGATGATATATTCGCCCTTGCCGGTTTCTATCTTGGTTGTGGTATTAAACTCACCCAGCTTAACCATAATGACAAGGTTCTTTGCAGGCTCGCCTTTTGTATAGTCGTGCATGCCGGTGTACTCGGTATACATATTTCTTGCTTCCTGAATAGTGGCAGAGGTCTGTGCTCTATTGACAATACCGCTGAATGTAGGAATCAGAACACCGGCCAGAATAGCGATAACAGCTATGACGATAACCAGCTCTACGATAGTAAAGCCCTTACGATTCATCCTTTTCATAAATTATTCTCCTTATAATTATATGAGATTTCAGGGAGGCAGAGGGCTGCCTCCCCTACAAAAGGCTTCCCCTTGATGGGAAAGCTGTCGATCGAATGCGAGACTGATGAGGTGAAAGTTTGGTCTCCACCTCATCCACCGCTTACGCGGTCCCCCTTCCCCATCAAGGGGAAGGCTTAAAATCACAGCCTGAGCCTGATCGGCTCAGGCTGTGTAATCAGTCTTCTAAAGAAACGTATAAAGAATTACTTAACATCAATAACCCAAGCGCCGTTTCTCTTGTAGATATCGACACCCTTAGCACAGTCGGACAGGTTGCACCAACCCTCAAGGGTGGCTTTGTCAAGCTTGTCAAAAGCAACACCATTGAATGTGCCACCTTCAATAACAATCTCGTTCTCGCTGAAGTTATAGAACTTAAATGTCTTGTTCTTGGCATCACAATTAAAGATACCATCTTTGACAATTATGATACCTTTATTATTTACAGTAAGAAGGTTAGAGACAGTTGCATGATATGTGCCGCCGTTAATTGTTACAGTAGATCCGTATGTAGAATGAACCGCAATGTATGTTGCCTCTACGATGCAGTTTTCAACAGTAACCTGCGAACCATGGTTAACGTTAATTATATTGTTGCAGTTGGGAGTATTGAAAGTTACATCCTTTATCAGACCGTCTGCACCTGCATAAGTGAGCAGACTATCGCCGCTTGTAATATTAAAATCTGTACCTTCTACATTGGCAATGCCGTCTTCAGCATATAATGCAGCTTCACGAGTCTCTCCGTCAGCATCAATAAAAGCAGAAGTTGCGCTAACTACGCCGTTTTTAATATTAAGTTCACCGGCTGTTACATAGAAGGGAAATGCTCTAGCTGAAGTATCATTGGAGCCTCCGGTAACGGAACTGCTGCCCATATCAATAGTAATCTTTGCGTCGGCATTATCAAGCTTAATAGTATTTTCGGAGTCAACTTCAAGACCACCGTCAATGTACACGGTCTTTTCACCGGCAACGTTGATTTCGGTATTCAGAGTAGATGTCTTGGAGATAGCCAGTTTTGCGTTGACGTCAGCCATACCTGCTGCTGCCTTGATGGCGTCAGCCTCGGCCTGTGTACGAACTGCAAAGTACCATGTGTTGCCTGCAGTTGCGTATTTCTCGTTGTTAGCATAGATGACCTTGTAGCCATCGGTGCTGTCAACAAGCAGAATTTGGTTGGTGCTGCTTTCCCATACGAAATAGCAGCCCTCTGTGGTGGGGTTCAGGTTAGAGATGATGTAGCCAGCCTCTTTGGCAGCTGCGATAACATCGGAGAACTCCTCAACACCGTTGGTTGCGTCGTAGGAAGTAAGAGCGGTGTTGATGTTCTTTGCAAGAGAGGTGTCCGAAGCAATATTAGCCTTCTTTACCAGATTGGAGAAGGTGGGGATCAGAACTGCGGCGAGGATCGCGATGACCGCAATAACGATAACCAGCTCTACAATGGTAAAGCCTTTTTTGCTTTTGTGCATAAACATATTTATGCCTCCTAAAAAATTATTTTTTATTTACCAACGCCGAAGCGATTGATACGGGATAGGTTGTGCTCGGGCACAAACGAAGTTGCCTGCGGCAAACGGAGTGGCACGTGCCAACGGAGTTTTCGCTGCGCGAAAAACGATGTTGTCCTACAGACAAATTAAGGTGTCGGCAGGCCGACGGATTGGTTAGTAGTCGATATGTTTGAGCTTGCGCTCAAACTCGATATATTTTGCTGTCGCAAAATTCGATATGTTGCCGCGGCAACTCGATATGTCGCCGTTGGCGACAAGTACAGGGGGAACGGGGACAGAAG
>JAFQTO010000002.1 GCA_017408985.1 Clostridia bacterium | reverse complement strand
CCGTAGCAATCCAGTTTATAGGTAAGATTTATCAAATCCTCCAGACTGCGCGTATGATCGCCCATTTCTATTGCTGCCTGGAACTGCTCGTATTCGCTGGGTGTCATTTCATCCAAACGCGACGCCAGATAATTGAGCTCGTCAAGGTTGACGTACTCGCCCAGCTTGTCATAGAGGCCGTCCACGTAGCAATCATAATCGGTTACAAACCATTCCTCATAGACGCAGCCAAACTCGTCCGCCTGCCCGATACCGATACGCTCAAAGACCTTTTTCATTTCATCGGCGGTAGTGGGAAACTTGACCCACTCGCCCACAAGCTCGCCCTCGTTGTATTTCCCCAGGTTGGTTATAAAGGCCGCAAAGGGATAATCTTTGTCATATTCATAGTTCGGCATTATTCGTCACCTCCTTATAACTCCTGCTCGTTTTTGCCTTTTGCCGCTGTTGGCGTCTGCTTTGCGGAACACTCCTTTTTGCCCTGTTCCAGCCGTTCACGGATGGAGGGCTTTTTCTCGGTATCCCTGGCAGAGTGTTCCGCAGACTTTTCATGCTGCCACTCGTCGCCGGAAAGAGAGATATACCCGTGTTCCGTGAAATGCCCCTGTTCCTCCTTTGCCGCATACTGCCCGAAGGGGACGGGATCAATGGCACTTAAAAGCTCGGGCGTGAGAAGAATATCCGTATGCTGGGCGATAAAGCGCAGGCCCAGGTCGTTCAGATCGCGGACGTTGGGCTCAAATACGAAATAGTCCGTATTTGCCGCAAATTCTTTGAACTGCCCCGGTGTCGTCAGCTTAAACGGGGATGCCTGCACTGCCGCAAGCAATTCCTTATCTTCAGGAGAAAGGGCGGCGACTGCCGCCCTGACTTCGGGTAAACTTTGAATATCTTTATTTTCTGCCATTAGCACCATCCTTTCTTTTGGGGAACTCCAGCTTGAAATTGATAAACCTGCCGCCCGTATCCTCCATAACTACGGTCGCGTCGTAGGTGTCGCCCTTCTTTTCGGACCACATACCTTTCACGGCGGTACGGCCTTTTTTCAAAAGGTCTGCCGCCATCTTCTTTGTCAGCTCCTTCTTGCGGGAAGTCCAGAAGCGGTCATTTTTCCAGAGGACGAAGGAACAGGAACGGTCGGAACAGGCAAAATTGCTTTTGCCCTCATATACCGGCTTGCCGCAGCGGGGACAGTTGCCGATCACCTCTTTATCGGGGGCGAACAGCTTTTGTCCTTCCTCGGAGATATGGGAATAGGTCGATACGGTATCTTTCACCATAGCGCAGATACCGTCCAGGAACTCGCCCGGATCGGCTTCACCTCTTGCAATAGAGGTTAGGCGCTGCTCCCATTCTGCCGTAAGCATAGGAGAGGTCAGTGGCTCGGGGAGGACGGTTACAAGGTTCATACCCGCTTTTGTGGGAATGAGATTTTTACCCTTGCGCTCCACAAATCCCGCTGATACCAGCTTTTCGATAATGGCCGCCTTGGTCGCAGGGGTTCCCAGACCTTTACGCTCGGCCTCATCCGGCATATCTGCCTTGCCCGCGTTCTCCATAGCGGAAAGTAAGGTATCCTCGGTGAAGGGTTTCGGGGGCTGGGTGTAATGCTCGGTGATCTCTGCGGATACGTTATCGTAGGTCTCACCCTCCGTAAGCTCGGGAAGCTCCGCGCCGCCGTCCTCGTTCTCCAGCTTTTCCTTCAGGGAAGAACGGAAGATACGCTCGATCTCACGCCATCTTTCGGAGAGGATATGCTTGCCTTTTGCCGTGAAGGTATGACCGCCGCACTCAAAGGAGGCTGTTACCGTCTCATAATGGAAGGGCTCCGCCGCAGCACAAAGTAAACGGCAACAGACGAGAAGGAACAAATTGCGCTCGCCCACGGGCAAAGCGGAGATATCCACCTTTTCGGTCTCCATCGTGGGAATGATAGCGTGATGGTCGGTCACGTCCTTGTCGGATACCATAAGCTCCACCAGGGGATAGAAGCTGCTGCACTTATCAAAGGGCGGCAACTTCGCCGCAAGGTGGATCACACAGGAGGCAGTTTCCGCCATGTCAGAGGTGATATAGCGGCTGTCGGTACGG
>JAFQTO010000025.1 GCA_017408985.1 Clostridia bacterium | reverse complement strand
CGTTTTTCAGCCGCTAACATCAATTTAGGGGTTGAAATTCCTGATTTTTGTGGTATAATCACTACATAAAAGCAACTGTCAAAAGGTATACCTTTTGACAGTTGCTTTTTTTGTGTGTGAAAGAAGAATGAAAGCGGGCGATCACTGATCGCCCCTACTGTTTGCCGCAGAATAAGATTGGTGAAAACGGTAGGCTTTCGGTCGGGCACAGAGACCCGACCCTACAAGCCTATTTGACATTCAAGCATCCTTTTAGCAGAACGCGTAGGGGTGCAGGGGGCTTTGCGTCACTTATTTGTTAGGCCCCCTGCGTTTTTGGTTACTTTTGACACCAAAAGTAACGCATGGGTTCGGGCATGCAATAGCCCGAGGATTAACAAAAGTAATAAATATATCAGGAGGCAGAGGGCTGCCTCCACTACAAATAGCGGAGCCACCTGCGGTGACGGATTGGATAACGCGCTCTCCCTCAGTCTTTTGCTTCGCAAAATCCACCTCCCTCCCGGAGGGAGCCTTTTTGATTCGTCGCGCAAGCGACACCTTAACTTCAACGCAAGCTCAAATTTCACTGCGCAGCAAACATAGGTGTCCTGCGCGGCGGATCAATAAAAAAGTTCCCCATAAGAGTTATCTTATGGGGAACTTTTTGACAGTTGATCATTACGTTTTATCAACGTTTTTCAGATAGGGGAGCAGGGTATAGTCGGGGGGATTTCCGTGTGATTTGTCGTAGTCCCACTTGAGCTGATATATATCAAAGTCAAGTAGGCTCTTAAGCTCCTGCTCGTCGACATCTTTGCCTGCCGCTCTTGCCGCAATTAGCTTTTCGTATTCCTCACGGCGGTGCTTGACGTCCTGCGCAACAGCTCTGTCACGCTCGTAGTGCTTTTCCATATAGCCTGTTATCCGCTCGGTTCGGTCCCAAAACTCAGCCATATCCTTCTCGGTCTGCCAGCGTGTTTCTTCTTCGATCTCTTTTTGTGCGATAGCCACGCTTTTTGAGCAGCCGATGCGTGAGCAGCCTGCGGCGGCAAATGCCCGCGCATCCTCAAGGGTGCGTATACCGCCGGCGGCTTTGATACTGCATCTCTCGCCTACGGCGTCACGTATCAGGCGGATATCCTCAAGCTTGGCACCGCCCGTGCTGTATCCCGTGGAGGTCTTGACGTAGTCAACCCCTGCATCGGCGCACAGCTTGGAGATATAGACCTTTTCTTCGTCAGAAAGCAGACAGCACTCGATAATGACCTTGAGTATAACGTGTCTGCCGCAGACCGATACCATACGTCTCAGCTCATTCTCCAGCAGAACGCTTGAGCGCTGCCTGACCCAGCCGATATTGATGACCATATCTATCTCGTCGGCACCTGCCATAATGGCGTCACGGGCGGCAAACACCTTGGAGTCGGTGCTGTCGTTGCCGTGGGGGAATCCTATTACGGTGGCGATACGCACGGGCGCGCCCGCAAAAAGCTTGCGGCGGCACAGGGGTATCCAACAGGGTGCCACGCAGACCGATGCAAATCCGAACTCCAACGCCTCCTCGCACAGGTTGATTATCTGATCGGAGGTGGCGTCAGGGTCGAGCAGGGTGTGGTCTATTCTGGAGCGCACGTTGATGCGCAGATGCTCGGGCAGCTTATCGCTCTCGGTATTGAGCAGGGTGATGTTGTAATTTTCGTTCATTATTGAGCCTCCCGCTTGTCAGACGTTGGGGGTGTAAGTTTTGAGCTTGGCGGCAAAATCGTCGTCAGACATACGGCTGAGCGTAAAGCTGCCGAAATCGGCAGGCTTCATAAACACCGCCCATGCAGTCATCATCTTTTTGTTGCTGTCCTTTTCAAACGAGTTGGCGGCAGCCTTTGATCTGTATATCATTATGTCCTCTTTTACCTTGAGCATACAAGGGTAGGCGACCGTTTTGCCGAATTGGCAAGCCTCTATCCACATAGCGCAGATGTTCTCCTCGGCATTCTCGGCATAGTAGTACGCCACGTCCTGACGGGCGCTGACGATAAGCCCCTTGAGTCCGGGGGTGCGTTTGATCTCCTTTACGAGAGCGGGAGCGTAGGTTTTCATATCATAATCACCTTTTTCATTACATATCAATCAATAAGCTTATTTTAGCAATTATTATGTATATTGTCAATGACGGAGGCGGAAGTGTATATGATAATGACGTGGGTTATCGGGTTGATGACGGCGGCGTCTATTGTTTTCGGCTGTCTGACGGGGAGTATGGGTCAGGTGTCCCAGGCTGCGATATCGGGGGCAAAACAGGCAACCGAGCTGATGTTCAATATCGGCGGGACTATTTGTCTGTGGAACGGACTTATGGAAATAATGAACCGCAGCGGTCTGTCAAAGACGATATCACGGCTGCTTCGACCCGTTATCCGACTGCTGTTCGGTGAGTACGCCCGTGACGCAGAATGCGTGCAGTACATAAGTCAGAATATGGCGGCCAATATATTGGGGCTGGGCTCGGCAGCCACTCCGGCGGGACTGAAAGCCGCCAAGCGTATGTTCACCCTGTCAAAAGCAAAGAATCTGCGCCCTCACGGCGTGTTTATGCTTATTGTGGTCAATACCGCGTCTTTGCAGCTGTTGCCCACTACCGTAGCGGCGGTCAGAGCGTCGCTGGGCAGTCCTCAGCCTTTTGACATTCTGCCCGCCGTATGGCTGTCAAGCGCCGTTTCTGTAGCGGTGGGAGTGGGTGCGGTTTGTCTGTTTCGGGCGGTGAGCAAAAAATGACCGACTGGATAATTCCGCTGACCATACTGCTGATAATCGTATACGGCGCCGCAAAAAAGGTAGACATATACGCCGCTATGACCCACGGCATAGGCGAGGGAGTGCGGGTGTGTATCGGCATATTTCCCGCTATGGTCATTATGCTTACCGTTACGTCAATGTTCAAAGCAAGCGGAGGTACCGAACTGTTTGCCTACGCGCTGACACCCTGCTCGAAGCTGCTCAATATCCCCGTGGACTGCATCCCGCTGGCGCTGCTCAGACCGTTTACGGGCAGCGGTGCGCTGAGTATAGGCAGTGAGATAATGAGCTCAAGCGGTGCAGACAGCTATACGGGCAGGGTGGCCGCCGTAATGCTGGGTGCCAGCGAAACAAGCTTCTACACCATAGCCGTATACTCGGCATATCTGGGTCTCAAAAACACCGCATACACCCTGCCTGCCGCCCTCTGCGCCGATTTTGCGGCATTTGTGATGTCGGGTGTGGCTGTTAGACTGCTTATGTAAAAAACTTCCCTCACGCCGTCGGGTGAGGGAAGAGCTTATTGGCTGTATTCGATCTCGTTTGTCAGACTCAGAGCTTCGCGGTTGCTGCCGTACTGACCGACGCATATCATATCGCCGTCATCGGGGAGTTTTTCGCATCTCAGCAGGTTCGAGGACAGATACTCGGTGTTCTCAGGCTCGCCGTTTACGGTTATTTTGCTGTGCGGGGTAAAACCGCTGCCCGCAACGTACAGATACTCGTCGTCCGTATATCCTATCTGCAGGGTGATATCGGTAACGCCCATACGCATATCGGTGGGTGTCACGGGATCGCCCAATGCGAAATTGCCTCCGTAGAGCATATCGTACTCTATCTGCAGCAGATCATCGGGGGAGGTATCCGACTGATGGAGGCGTGAGATTATCCCGCCCGAAGAGCCTATGCACTCAAGCACGTAGGAGTACAGCTGATAGGACATAAGATCCTGCCTCTGCCGATCGGTATCAAGAGCCGTGTTGGACCAGATGGCGTACTCGGTCTGGTACAGACTGCCGTTTTGCAGATCTTCTTCGGTTATATCAAACGTAGGCAGATGATCTCCGAACAGCACCACCACCGTGGGCTCGTCACGTTCTGCAAGCGCGGCTGTAAGCTCGCCGATGAAAAGGTCGGTCTCATACAGCTGGTTAACAAAATACTCAAATCCCACCGTCTGCTCAGAAGCAGCAAAACCCGAAATCGTAATGGCGTTCTCGGTGATAGGCTCGTCGGGGTACTTGCCGTGGGTCTGTACGGTGACCGTATAGACAAAGTCGCGGCCCTCTGTGCTGTCGAGAGCTTTCAGAACTTCCTGAGTCAGGACGCTGTCGTTTGCCCAGTGAAGCTGATTGTAGGTGACGTTATCCATATATTCCAGCGAGGTAAAGGTGTCAAAGCCCAGCGCTTTATACACGTTGTTGCGGTCGTAGAAGTTGCCCGCGTTGTTGTGTATGGCGTGGCATTGCAGACCGCGGGAGGACAGATAGGTATTGACCGTCTCACAGCAGGCATCCTGAAGCACCGTTTTGTAGGGATATTCGCCCGTACCGAAGTCGTACAGCCGCATTCCGGTGATTATCTCAAACTCGGTATTGGCAGTACCCGCACCCACCGACGGAACGGTGAGAAAACCGCTGGGGTAGTTGTCCTTGATATATCTGAAGTTAGGTATGCAGTCCTGAGACAGAGTCAGACCGTTGAGATAGGTGGGGTCAAAGAACGACTCAAGCTGTACGAATATGATGTTGGGGTATTCCTGCGCGTCCTTCTCTTCGGGCAAGGCAGAAACTATCCCGCCTATGCGTTCTGCCGAGTAATCGTCGGGACGGTTGATCCCTCTGTCCACCACCGAAGCGCTGAAACAGTAGGCAAAACCGAAATCGTCATAGGCGTCGGCAAGATTGCCCAGCTCATCGTCGATGGCTGACGCACTGAGGGATAACTGAGTCACAGCCATAGTCACCAGTGCCATAACCGCAACAGCCGAGATCGCACGCACGTACCTGACCGAATGCTTGGGAGAACGAAGCCACAGTCGGACCATAAGGACAAGCAAAGCAAGGGTGCCTGCAACTATCAGTATAATGTGCCACAGCTCCAGATAACGGTCAAAAATGTCCAGCACCGAGGTTATCAGCGCTATATCCACCGCACCCAGCGGAGTGATGCGGAACATCAGCACACAGCAGTTGGTTATGCCCAGACCCAGCCACACAAGTGAGATAAGAAAGAGCATAAAATCCTGCTTCTTGAACAAAAAAGCAATGGTAAGCGTAAGCGCCACGATGATGCAGTTATATACGAACAGATGAGGTGTAAAAATAATAAACCTGAAGGTTCCGGCAAAAGAATGACGGCTCAGCACCTCAACGGCAAAGACGAGAAAAGCCGAGATCATCGCCACGTACAAAACGGGATGGGGGAGCATACGTTTGCGGAATGCCCTGCACCCGTCGATAAGCCTATGTGAGAGATTTTTGATAGTGTAAATCAGCTTTGAAAATGCGTTCATAATGACCCTCAATACAAACTTTGCAGACATCCTTACTAATAATTATAATCCCGAAAATACGGGATTGTCAATATACCTCGATCGCCCGCATATCACCGCGCGCAACAAAAAATCCCTCACCCGCAGAGGTGAGGGATAGATTATCGGGTTTATTTGAACATCGTACCTGCACCGACGTAGTTTTCGGTGTAGTATGTACTGCTGAGCTTTGCGTACTCAACGTTCTTGCCCGCTCTGGGTGCGTGGATGAATGTGTCGTTGCCGACGTATATACCTACGTGACCGACTTCGTTGCCGGTATCGGCACGGGTGAAGAATACCAGATCACCGGGCTTCAGCTCGGATTTGCTGATCTTCTTGACACTCTTGTGATACTGGTCGTAGGAGCATCTCTGGATGCTTATACCGAAGTGATTGTATACGTACTGCACGAGACCCGAGCAGTCAAAGCCGTTGGGAGTGGTGCCGCCCCAGAGATAGGGAACACCCAAAAACTTGGCAGCATAGTCGCAGATATCCTGACGGAGCTGAGCTTCCTTCTGCGCGGCGGTCGTCTGAGCGGAAGTGGCAGAGGTTGAGGGAGCCGATGCGTTGACCGTGACGGAGGGAGCGGAGGAGTTGACAGTAAACTTGCCGAACTCTACGTACTGACCCGACACATAGCCGGTCTGTCCGTTGTATTTGATCTTGACCCAGCCGTTGTTGATGCCGATGATCTGAGCAACAGTGCCCTCACCCAGAGAGGTGATCCTGGCATAGGAGACACCGGGGCCTTTACGCATATTGAGAGCGTCAGCAGTAACTCTGACCCTACTGCCGTCAATGTTCATGACGTTCTGAACGGCAACGTAATCGGAATGGAGATAACCGACCGTTCCGTCGAAGCATACCTTGTAGAACGCTCCGTTCTTGCCGATGACAATAACTCTGTCTCCGTCGTACAGACGGCTGAGCACCTTGCTGGAGGTGTTGGCTTCCTGTCTGAAATTGAGAGAAGAATTAACGTCGACTATTCCGCCCTGAATATCATACGCAAATGCGGATATCGTAAGCAGTGCAGTCAAACAGCAAACGAGAACGAGGTATCTCACAAACGTTGACTTCATAGAATAATGACCTCCATCAAGATTTATTTGGGGGCAAGGGCTCTTTCGAGCCAAACGGAAGCCAGATCCACAGCGTTCCACAAGCCGACGCGTTCGGCAGACTTGATGACACGATCCTTTGCGCTGATCTCGGGATCGGTGAACTGCAGCTGTACCAGCACCTTGCCGGACAGCTTAACGTCCTCCAGAGGGGAGGATGACAGGATCTGGATCATAACGATGTACTTGTCGGACATACTTCCGTAGTAGATGATATTGTCTTTTCGCATAAGGGCGTGACCCTTATAGGTAAGCGGAAATTGATTCATATTAGCCTCCTATATTATATTAAACTAAAAGGTAACAAAAGTCAAACAAAAAGGTTACAAATTGTAACTATTTTTATGCACAAAAATAAAAGGTGATTTTTGTGCATATTCACCAAAATCGACCCAAGAAAGCTCTGCATCTGCAGAGCTTTCCCGGTTTTGATGTAATTATTTGGCGAGATAGCTGCGAACAAGCTCTCGCAGCAGCTCATCACGGTCAAGTTTGCGGATAAGAGCGCGGGCATCCTTGAAGTTCGTGATGTATGTGGGATCCTCGCTCAGCAGATATCCGACTATCTGATTGATCGAGTTGTAACCCTTTTCGTTGAGGGCATCATACACACTGCGGAGGATGATTTTGTTCTGATCGACAACTTCGTTATTGAGTTTGAATACCTGTGTTCCGTCAAGCATAGCTGTTCCTCCCTGTATTTTGTAAAAATGATGCTATTTCTTATTCTATCAGTATAACATACTCGCGTGGGGATGTAAAGCCTTTATCCGCGCAGCACGGCGCCCAGCTCGTCAAGAAGAGCCTTGAGCAGGTTGGTAACGGCTTTGTCCACCTCTTCGCCGGTCAGGCTGCGGTCGTCGGCACGGAAAATGAGGCTGAACGCCACAGACTTCTTGCCCTCGTCAACGCCCTTGCCGCGGTAGATGTCAAAGAGCTTGATCTCGCGGAGCAGACCCTTGGCAGCCTTGGCGATGACCTTTTCAAGAGCGCCTACGGTGACCTTTTCGTCACAGACGACTGCAATGTCACGGGTAACGGCGGGGAATTTGGGCAGGGGGGTGTACTCGGGGTCCGAACCCTTGGACTCAAACAGAGCGTCAAAGCTCAGCTCGGCACAGTACAGCTCGCAGTCAACGCCGTAGTTCACGGCCACAGCGGGATGCACCTGACCGAATACGCCCAGCCTGGTGCCGCCTGCATAAACCTCTGCACAGCGTCCGGGGTGGTAGCTGGGATTTGTGCGGCAGGGCTCAAAGGTTACCTCCTGTGCGCGGATAGCGCCAAGCAGAGCCTCGATATGACCCTTGACGGTGAAGAAATCGGTATCGTCGCCGTAAGCACCCATGGACAGCACCTTGCTCTCGGTGGCAAGTCCGTCACCGTTGCCGGGCAGATACACTCTGCCTACCTCGTACAGTCTGACGTTCTTGTTGCGGTAGTTATAGTTGCGGGTCAGGATGTCCAGCATAGAGGGCAGAACGGTGGTTCTCATTATAGATGTATCCTCGCCCAGAGGATTGAGGATCTTAAAGGACTGACGGCGCGTATCGTCTGCGCTCCAGCAGATCTTGTCATAGTAGGAGGGAGAGATAAAGGAGTAGGTGATTATCTCGTCGTAGCCAAAGCTGCGGCAGGTCTCGCCCAGCAGATTTTCCAGCTTCTGACTCTCATTGTAGCCGCCCTGGGTGGTCTGACCGCGCATAAGGGTGCAGGGAATGTTGTCGTAGCCGAAGAATCTGGCCACTTCCTCTGCCAGGTCTGCCATACGCAGTACGTCGGCTCTCCAGGAGGGAACGGTGACCTTGTCGCCCTCAACGGTGAAGCCTACCTTGGTCAGAATAGCCTGCATATCGGCCATAGAGATATCGGTGCCCAGCAGAGCGTTTATTTTGTCGCTCTCCAGCTTGAGAACGGTGGTTTCGGGGATATTGTTGACTATGTCGATAACACCGTCAAGCACCTCGCCTGCGCCCAGCATCTCGACCAGCTCGCAGGCACGGTCAACGGCGGGCAGGGTGTTCTGAGGATCCAGACCCTTCTCGAATTTTGCCGAAGCCTCTGTTCTCATTCCCAGAGCCAGAGCGCCCTTACGGATGCAGGCACCGTCAAAGCAGGCAGACTCGAATACCACGTCTGCGGTGTCCTCTACTATCTCGGAGTTCATACCGCCCATGATACCTGCAAGACCCACGGCACGACTTTCGTCTGCGATGACCAGATGATCGGCGTTCAGCTTGCGCAGATTGCCGTCCAGAGTGGTCAGCTCCTCGCCGTCTTTGGCACGACGGACGATGATCTTTCCGCCCTTGACGTAGCGGTAGTCAAAAGCGTGCATAGGCTGACCGTATTCAAGCATAACGTAGTTGGTGATATCGACTATATTGTTGATGGGACGCACGCCCATAGCGCGCAGACGCTCACGCATCCACTTGGGGGAGGGAGCTATTTTGACGTTGCGTACCATACGCGCGGTATAACGGGGGCACAGATCGCTGTCGGGTGTCTCCACCTGCAAAGCTCGCAGAGCTTACCCTCTGCACCGCCCTTGATAACGGGGTCATGCAGCTTGAGGGGCTTATCGTAGGTTGCGGCAGCCTCTCTTGCAAGACCGATGACCGACAGACAGTCGGGACGGTTGGGGGTTATCTCAAACTCCACCACGTGATCGTCCAGGCCAACTGCCGAGCAGATATCCTGACCCACGGTCAGCTCGCCCAGCTCGGGGTCATCGGACAGGATCCAGATGCCGTCCTCAAAAGCGGCGGGGAAATCGCGGTTATCCAGACCCAGCTCCTTAAACGAGCAGAGCATACCGTTGGAGACCTCACCTCTTAATTTTCCCTTTTCGATCTTGACACCGCCGGGCAGGGTGGATTTGTGCAGAGCGGCGGGAACAAGATCGCCGACCTTGACGTTCTGTGCGCCGGTAACTATCTGAATGGGCTCACTTTGACCTACATCCACCATACATACCCACATATGGTCGGAGTTTTCGTGCTTTTTCATAGAAACGACCTTTGCGACCACCACGTTGGAGATCTCGGCGCTCAGGTCATAGGTGACTTCCACCTTGGAACCCGAAAGGGTAAGTGCCTCTGCAAACTCTCTGTCGGAGGCGTCTATCTGTACAAACTCGTTAAGCCATTTTCTGCTGAGATTCATATTACACAGGCTCCTTTCTTAAAACTGCTCGAGGAAACGGACGTCGTTCTCGAATATCAGACGGAGATCGGCTATCTTGAAGCGGCGCATTGCCGTGCGCTCAAGACCGATACCGAATGCCCATCCCGAATAAACGCTTGTGTCGATGCCTGCCATCTCAAGAACACGGGGATGTATCATACCTGCGCCCAGCAGTTCGATCCAACCCTCGCCCTTGCAGGTGGGACAGCCCACACCGCCGCACTTGTGGCACTGAACGTCCATCTCACAGCTGGGCTCGGTAAAGGGGAAGTGATGGGGTCTGAAACGTGTCTTGGTACCCTTGCCGTACAGCTGCTCGACTACGGTGTTGAGGGTGCCCTTGAGGTCGGCCATAGTAACGCCCTTGTCGATTACCATACCCTCTACCTGATGGAACATAGGCGAGTGGGTGGCGTCCACCTCGTCCTTGCGGTAAACTCTGCCGGGGGCAACGATGCGGATGGGCAGCTCCATGGTATCCATAGCTCGGACCTGCATAGGCGAGGTCTGGCTTCTCAGCATAACTCTGCTGTCCTCGTCAAAATAGAATGTATCCGACCAGTCGCGGGAGGGATGGTTCTCCTCGGCGTTGAGACGGTCAAAGTTCAGCTCGGCAAACTCTATCTCGGGGCCGTCCAGAACGGTGAAGCCCATACCGATAAAGATCTCCTTGATCTCGTCCAGTGCGATATACATAGGATGGCGGTGACCCTTTACGGCAGGCTTGCCGGGAATGGTCACGTCCAGAGCTTCTTCTTCAAGTCTGCGTGTGAGAGCCTCGGCGGCAAGCTTGTTGCCGGCCTGCTCGATAGCCTTTTCCAGCTCGGCTCTGACCTCGTTTGCCATCTGACCGACTATAGGACGCTCCTCAGCGCTCAGCGCGCCCATACCGCGGAGAATAGCGGTAAGCTCGCCTTTTTTGCCCAGATATTTTACGCGGGCGTTTTCCAGCTCTTCGCCCTTTTGGGCAGAAGCTATGACCCCAAGAGCTTCCTCAAGGATCTTTTTAAGCTGTTCTTTCATCTTTTGCACCTCTGTATTTTATAATTTTTATATCAAAAAATAAAAAGCCTCCGTCCTCAAATAGGGACGAAAGCATACTTCCGCGGTACCACCCTGATTTTCCGCATAGTGCGGAACACTCTTTACCGTCTGTAACGGGACGCCCCGGCACAGCCTACACATACCCAAACTTCAGCCGTGCTGCTCAAAAGTGAACTTCACGCACCCGCGCACCCAAAGCGGCTTTCAGCCCAAGACCGCTTCTCTCTGAGGGGACAGACCGCGTTACTCTCTTCGTCATCGCAATTATAGTATTTATATCACATTTATATTAAAAAAGCAAGGGTAATTTGCATAAACCTGCGCCCGGCGGCATATTAATGGGTCGAGGTGATATGTTGAAGAAGCTTGCAGTTTTATTTTTGATCATACTTGTCTGCGCAGGCTGCGCAAAAACCGACCCCTTGGGCAATCTTCCCGACAAATACTCGGGGGATATTACCTGCACCGCCGCCGTGTGTGCGCTTAGTGAGCCTGCCTGCGAATATACTCTGTCTTTTGCGCGCAAGGATGGCACCGACACTATAGAGGTGTTGGCGCCCGAGTCTGTAGCGGGCATAACAGCCACCGTGGAGCAGGGAAGCGCGGGCGTCAGCTACGAGGGCAAATATCTGGACACCCTGCTGCCATATTATTGGGGCGCGTCTCCCATAGATGCCCTCAGCGCGCTGTTTGACGCTGTAAAAGACCTGACTCCCGTCTGGTACGATCTGTCGGATAAGACCCTGACGGCGGAATACCTCAGCAGCTACGACAACGCCGAGATAAGACACAAGCTGACCTTTGACCGCGAGACCCTTGCTCTTAAAAGCGCCGAAGCGGAGCTTGACGGCACGCTTATAATGATCATTGAGGTGCAGTCCCTGCAGCTTTATGAAAATAACTGAAAAAACTGTTGCAATTATCAAAAAACGGGTGTACAATACACCCAAACCAAAAATACAGGGGAGCTTGTGCTTGCAGGCTGAGAGGAAGTAATCGAACTTCGACCCTATGACCTGATGCGGATAATGCCGCCGTAGGAAGTCACACGCGAGGATTTTTTACGGGAGGCGCCGCATACGGGCGTACTCCTGTTTTTTGTTTTTCAATTTTATACGGGGGAGCTTGCACATAGCAGCAGGCTGAGAGGAAGGTGTGCCCTTCGACCCTTATACCTGATGTGGATAATGCCGCCGTAGGGAACGCTTTTGCTCTGCTGCAGGAGGATACCACAAAAGGTATCCCCCTGTTTTTTTATACCTTGTGCAAAAGGAGGTCGAGATATCCACTTTGGTGGCGGACTGAGGGGGAGCGCCCTGAGTTGCGTATATCAGCGATGGGAAGCCGTGTTCCGGCGTGAGAGGATGCCAATGAGCATCGACCGAACTTCCGTGCGGTTATCTTTGGGATAACTATTACTGTTTTGGAAGCGCCGCTGATGACTGACGTTTCCTGATTCACACAAAGGAGAAATTGAATATGAACAAGATCAACACAAAAAAATTGGTTATCGCAGGTATTTTCTGCGCTGTTGCGGTAGTTGGCAGTATGTTTTCCTTTCCCATTTTCGGAAGCAAATGCTCTCCCGTACAGCATATGGTCAATATACTGTGTGCCGTATTGCTGGGCCCGGGCTACGGTCTCGGTGCGGCTTTTGCGGCGGCTTTGATCCGCAATATGCTGGGATTGGGCAGTCTGCTGGCATTTCCGGGAAGTATGTTCGGCGCATTGTTGTGCGGAGCGGTTTACGCAAAGACCAAAAACCTCCTTGCGACCCTGCTCGGTGAGGTGTTTGGTACGGCCGTCTTGGGCGGACTGTGTGCTTACCCGATGGCAGTTTTCTTTATGGGTCAAAGTGCGGCAGATATTGCCTTTTATGCGTACATCATTCCGTTTTTGATCTCCACCGTCGGAGGCGCGGCAGTATCTGCGGTCTTGATCTACAGTTTGAAAAGATCGGGTGTTCTGCATACGATGCAGCAGTCTCTCAACAAATAAGGAGGAATAAAAATGTTTGGTAATATGCTTGAGAACGTGCGCAAAAAACGTCCTCTGATCCACAATATCACAAACTACGTGACGGTCAATGACTGCGCAAACATCGTGCTTGCCTGCGGAGGGTCTCCGATAATGGCAGACGATGAGAAAGAAGCCGCGGAGATAACCGCGCTCTGTGCCGGCCTGAACATCAATATCGGTACCCTCAACAGCCGCACTGTCAAAGCTATGCTGATCGCAGGCAAACGGGCAAACGAGCTTGACCGTCCGACAGTGCTGGACCCGGTAGGCGCGGGTGCATCTAAACTGAGGACCGAAACGGCTTTGCGGCTTATCGAAGAGGTCAGGTTTACCGTTATCCGCGGCAATGTCTCCGAGATCAAGACCCTTGCACTTGGAGGAGGCAGTACGAAGGGCGTGGATGCAGACGTGGCAGACGGAATAACAGAAGAAAATCTCGACCATATGGTCGGGTTTGTAAAAGCTTTTGCAAAGAAAACAGGAGCGGTTATCGCAGTTACCGGAAAAATCGACGTCGTTGCAGACTCTCAAAAGGCGTATTGCATCCGTAACGGACATCCTATGATGTCTGCGGTCACCGGAACGGGCTGTCAGCTTTCTGCAATGACGGCAGCTTTTATATCGGCAAATCCGGAGCATCCTTTGACTGCGGCTGCTGCGGCAGTTTCGGCTATGGGCTATGCAGGTGAGACGGCGTACGGCAGACTCACCGAAACGGACGGCAACGCCTCCTACAGAAATTACATCATTGACGCTGTCTGCAATCTGACACCGCAAATGCTGGAGCGAGGTGCAAAATATGAAGTGCGATAAGAGATCGATGCTCCTCTATGCCGTTACCGACAGAGCGTGGACGGGCAGGCAAAGTCTGTACGAGCAGGTCGAGTCTGCCCTCAAAGGCGGTGCGACCTGCATCCAGCTTCGCGAAAAGGATCTGAGCGAGGAGGAGTTTCTGGCGGAGGCTTACGAGATATCCGACTTGTGCAGACGGTACAGCGTACCTTTTATCGTCAACGACAATGTGGATATCGCCGTCGCCTGCCGTGCCGACGGTGTACACGTGGGGCAGGAGGATATGGAAGCGGCGCAGGTGCGGAGGAGAGTTGGAGCCGATATGATGATCGGCGTTTCCGTACACTCGGCAGAAGAAGCACGGCACGCCGCAAAAAACGGAGCCGATTACCTGGGCGCAGGTGCCGTATTCTCTACCTCTACCAAGACCGACGCAGATATTCTGCCCATAGAGACCCTCCGTGAGATCTGCGCTGCGGTTGACCTTCCGGTGGTTGCCATCGGCGGGATAGGCAGGGGCAACATATCTCAGCTTGCGGGTACGGGTATCGACGGAGTTGCTCTGGTCAGTGCTGTTTTTGCGGCCGACGATATCGAAAAAGAATGCCGTATACTTCGCAGGCTGTCGGAAGAAACGGTGAACAAATGAAGATAAAATACGCGGTATTCGACTTTGACGGAACGCTTTTTGATTCTATGTTTATATGGGAGGATGTTCCGGAGATATATCTGCGCTCGGTGGGAAAAGAGCCGGGACCTTCGGTGCGCGAGGATGTCAGACCGTTAAGCCTGTATCAGTCTGCCTGCTATTTCAAACGGGAGTATGATCTGCCTTTTTCCGCAGAAGAGATCGTAAGAGACATCAATCGGATCGTTGAGCATTTTTACCTGTACGAGGTTTTGCCCAAGCCGGGTGCTGTTGACTTTCTGAAACGGTTGAAAAATGCAGGGATCCGTATGTGTATTGCAACCGCATCCGACCTTCATCAGGTAGAAGCGGCACTCCGAAGATGCGCGATGGAGGACTGTTTTGAAGCGATCTTTACGTGCAGCGAGGTAGGACACGGCAAAGACGAACCTGCCGTTTTTCAAAAAGCAATGGAGCATTTCGGCGCCCATCGCAGGGAATTGGTCATATTTGAAGATGCTGTACATGCCATTCAGACTGCCAAAGCCGACGGGTTTACGGTGGTGGCGGTATTTGACAGCAGTGAGAAGCGGCAGGCCGAGATCCGTGATCTGGCAGATTGCTGTATTGCGGATTTTGAACATACGGAAGGATTTTGGAAGTTTGCTTCGGCTGAATAGGCCGACAGCTTCAAGCGGCAGATCGGGGGCACCACCTTGTGCCGCTGTATAAAACAATGCTGAAAAACGAAAGGAGCAAAGAAATGAAAATGAAAACAGCATTGACCGTTGCGGGAAGTGACTGCAGCGGAGGCGCCGGTATTCAGGCCGACATAAAAACAATGACCATGAACGGTGTTTATGCTATGAGTGCGATCACGGCACTGACGGCACAGAACACGACCGGCGTGAGAGCGATCAGAGAGTCAACACCGGATTTTCTGAGACAGCAAATCGATGCGGTGTTTGAGGATATCCGTCCCGATGCCGTGAAGATCGGTATGGTAGCATCGGGTGAGCTGGTAAGGGTAATTGCCGACAGGCTCAAATACTACGGCGCAAAAAATATAGTCGTTGACCCCGTGATGGTGGCGACCTCCGGCTCCGCGCTGATGAAGAGTGATGCGTTAAAAACACTCGTTGAGGAGTTGCTGCCCGCTGCGACCCTTGTTACGCCCAATATCCCCGAAGCGCAGGTCCTCTCCGGTCTGACCATCCAAACAAAAAAGGATATGGCGGAAGCGGCAAAACGGATCGGAGACAGCTGCCGTTGTGCCGTTCTGCTCAAGGGCGGTCACAGCATAAGCGATGCAAACGACCTGCTGTATTCAAACGGAGAGCTTATCCGGTTTGAGGGCAAGCGTATCGCCAATCCCAACACCCACGGCACGGGATGCACTCTGTCAAGCGCCGTTGCAGCCAATCTCGCCAAGGGCTTTACCCTCAGAGAGTCGGTACACAGAGCAAAAAACTATATCTCCGACGCTCTTGAGTGGATGCTCGATCTGGGCAAAGGCTCAGGCCCGATGAATCACGCTTTTGACCTGCAGGGCGAATACGCAAGGGAGGCGGAATAATATGGAACAAAGACGAACCTCCCTCTTCGAAAACGGTCTTATATGGTTTGGGGCGGCTGTATCGATTGCCGAGATCATGACCGGTACGTATTTTGCGCCTCTCGGATTCACAAAGGGCTTGCTTGCAATAGTGACGGGCCACGTCATCGGATGCGTGCTGCTGTTTCTTGCAGGTGTTATGGGCGGCAAAACGGGCAAGAGTGCTATGGAAACGTCAAAAATGAGCTTCGGAAGCAAAGGCGGGCTGCTCTTTGCCGCACTGAATATCATACAGCTTGTCGGCTGGACAGCCATTATGATCTTTGACGGTGCGCTGGCGGCAGACGGCATATTCAATATCGGCAGTCGGATATGGTGCGTCATAATCGGGATGCTGATCGTTGTCTGGGTCCTGATCGGCATCAAAAACCTCGGCAGGGTCAATACGGTTGCAATGGCGGCACTGTTTGTTCTGACGGTCATTTTAAGCTTTGTGATCTTTGAAAAAGGCGGCGGGTTGAATATCTGCGGCGAGGGTATGAGCTTCGGTGCTGCGGTGGAGCTTTCGGTGGCTATGCCGCTGTCCTGGCTGCCTCTGATAAGCGACTATACCAGAGAGGCAAAAAAGCCCGTCAAAGCAACGGCGGTCAGCGCGGTAACATACGGGGCGGTGAGCTGTTGGATGTACATTATCGGTATGGGTGCGGCGATCTTTACAGAAGCTTCGGATATTGCACAGATCATGCTCAAGGCAGGTCTGGGTATCGCCGGATTGCTGATAGTTGTATTCTCAACCGTTACCACCACCTTTCTTGATGCTTACTCGGCAGGGGTGTCGGCACAGTCGCTTTTTAGCAGGGTGAACAGCAGATACGTCGCGGTTGCCGTAACGGTAATAGGTATGCTTGGTGCCGTGTTCCTTCCTCTCTATGACATCACGGAGTTTCTCTATTTTATCGGATCGGTATTTGCACCGATGATCGCCGTTCAGATAGCCGATTTTTATCTTTTGAAGAAAAACTCGGAAAGCCGCTCTTTCAATATCCTGAACCTTGGTGTGTGGCTGGCGGGCTTTATAATTTATCGCCTGCTTATGCGCGCGGATATCATTATCGGCAATACGTTGCTGGATATGGTGATCACCCTGCTGCTTTGTATAGCGGTAAACAAGATCGGAGAAAAATATGCAAAAAGATGATCGGTGCGTTATAGTGGGCGGCGCGGAAATAAACAATTACCAGTATATCCGCGGTATGCTTCAGAAGGATGATTTTGTTATCTGCTGCGACAGCGGGCTGAGACATACGGAGCGGCTGCAAATAAAGCCGAGTCTTATCGTAGGTGACTTCGACTCTTACGCAGACCCGCATCTTGACACGGAGACTATAACTCTGCCCTGTGAAAAGGACGATACCGACACCGTCTACGCTGTCAGAGAAGCCGTCAGGCGTGGATATCGCGACTTTCTGCTTGTGGGGGTGGCTGGCGGCAGGCTTGACCATACCCTCGGCAATCTGTCCATATTGCTTTATCTCGACTCCGCAGGTTGCCGCGGCAGGATAATAGACGATTTTTCGGAGATGGAGATAGTGTCCCGCGATGCGGCGTATATCACGGACGAGTATTCTTATTTTTCCCTGCTTAATATCAGCGGCTGTGCAAAGGGCATTACCGTTACGGGCGCCAAATATCCCATGAACAACGGGGAGATAAAGTGCGAATACCAGTACGGCATAAGCAACGAGGTACTGCCCGGCGGCAGGGCAGAGGTCAGGCTTTGCGAGGGCAAGCTGCTGCTGATCAAGGTGTTTGCAGACGCCTGAACAACCAAAAAACGGCGTGAGCATCAAGCTCACGCCGTAAGTCTTTTGTGTTCAGTTGATAACGTAGTCGCCGCAGATAAGTACGGTACAGCCGTCGGCTGTATACAGACCTCTGCCCTCGATAGTGACCAGATACAGATTGTTGACTGCATACGCCTTGTCGGGGCCCAGAACCGTGCCGTCGGTCAGATTGATAGGACCGGTAGTACCGCTGGAAACGCAGGTGGCAGAGCCCAGTCTCAGCACTATCTCACAGCCGATGGAGCAGGTAACGGTCTTGCCTGCCTCCAGTCTTACGACCTCCCATACGGGAGCTTTGGCTGTATCGTCGCTGTCGTCCTTCTGCATACGGGCGATAACGGCATCGGCAATGGAGTTTATAAGCTCGTCGCTTATAGTACCCTCAGCGGCGGCAGCCTCATAGGCGGCTATCTTCATATCCAGCTCGTCGCTGGCGGCTTTGATCTTGGTGTCGATCTCGGAGGAGACCTCCTGAGCCTTTTCGTTAAGCTCCTGTTCAAGCTTCTGCATCACCTGAGGAGACAGGATGTTGTTGATATAGCTGAGAGTGACCAGAGGATCCTCCTCGCTGCCGTACTCGGCGGCAATGGCAAAATATCCGGTTACCGAAAGGGTGACCAGCAAAACTGCCGCAAGGGCGATAGTCCATTTCTTTCTTGTGTTCAAATCTTATCCCTCCACTTAAACTTCCGTGTGCCCATTGCCGAGACCGAAACTCACAGCAATAGCGTTGTCTACCTGCTGCATCAGAGTGTGGTCTAAGCATCCCATTCTCTCTCTGAGCCGACGTTTGTCAAGAGTCCGTATCTGTTCGAGCAAAACGACCGATTTTCTCGACAGACCGTAGCTGGGGGCAGAAATCTCTATATGTGTCGGCAAACGGGTCTTGTTCTGCTGAGAGGTGATTGCCGCCGCGATGACGGTGGGACTGTGTTTGTTGCCCACGTCATTCTGCACGATAAGTACAGGCCGCATACCTCCTTGTTCGCTCCCGACTACGGGGCTGAGGTCGGCATAATAAATCTCTCCGCGCTTTACATTAAGTTCCAAATCAGATCACGCTCCGCAGGAAATCGTCGGACAAATCCGCAATGATATCTTTCCACGCGGGGACGGTTTTTAATCATATGAGTCAAGATTTTCGCCGCCGATGGAAAGGCGAAGTCCTCTGTTCATACTATGCAAAAGTACAAAACCTTGTGAACTGATCACTAACAAAGCAAGTATACCACAATACGTTGTACTGCGCAAGCATAATATTGACAAAATACGACACAAAACCGAAACGGCAGAATTTATATCGCAGAAAACCCACGGCAATTATAATTGCCCGTCTTGTGCGCATAATAGTATGGCAGAACAAATCAAAAAACACAGGAGGTACTCTGATGAGCAAAATGAGAATGGCGATGCCCGCCGTTTGGGGATTCGTTGCAGGCGCTGTCTGTTCGGTGGCTGCCATAAGTATGGCAAGCGACCAGACGATGCGCAAGATCCGCCGCAAAGCCAACCGCACCATCCGCACGGTCAGCGACGTGGCATCCGACATAGCCGACATCGTTCGCTGAATATTGAAATACCGCCCGAAAGTCTCGGGCGGATTTTCTGTTTTTGGGCGGGGGTATATATTTGTCCGACGGCGCGTATATATCGGATATGAAAACGAAAAAGCTTATCAAAGACACCCTTATACTTACTTTCGTTGCCTTGCTTATGCGCGGAGTGGGGCTGCTGTTTTCCTCATACCTGTCGCAAAGGATAGGCGCAGAGGGCTTGGGTCTGCTTGAGCAGATACTGTCGGTGTGCGCCTTTTCGGTATCCATAGCGGCGTCGGGCATCAAGCTGTCCACCGTACGCCTGACCGTTTCGGCACAAGCCAAAGGCCAAAGCACCCGTGCCGCCGTCAGAACCTGCTTTCTGTACTCGCTGGCGCCTGCGCTGCTGGCAATGATACTGCTTACCCTGCTGTCGGGCAAAGCCGCGGTACTGATAGGGCATCCCGACGCCAAAAAGTGCTTTTTGCTCTACGGGCTGTCTCTGCCATTCATATCGGTGTCCTGCGTGCTGTCGGGGTATTTTACGGCGATCAGAAAAGCTGCCGTTTACGCCGTCGTCAGCACCTCCGAACAGTTTTTCAGAATGGGCCTGACAGCGGTCTTGCTGACACTGTTTATGCATAAAGGCGCGCTTGGCGCCTGCACCGCGGTGGTGCTGGGTCAGTGTATCGCCGAGGTGCTTGGCGTGCTCGTCACCTTTGTTCTGTACCTTGTCAAGAGGGAGGAGGACAGCGGCACACAGAGCCCAAAACTTTCCGAACTGCTCAAAATAGCCCTGCCCGACTCCATAAGCTCCAACCTGCGCTCGGCGCTGGTCACGGCAAGACAGATCCTTATCCCCAAGACCCTCCGTCAGAGCGGGGCAGACCCTGCGCAGGGGCTTGCCGCCTACGGCGTGGTGCAGGGTATGGCACTTCCCGTCATCAATTTTCTGTCCTGCATACCCGGTACCTTTTCGGGTCTTATTATTCCCGAGATAGCCGAGTGTGTGGCGCGGGACAATAAAATCCGTGCCGAGCGGCTGATGAAAAAAGCCCTCCGCTATACCCTGATATTCGCCGTTGCCGTGGCGGCGGGAGTGTACCTACTGGCGCCGGTTATCGGCAGGACGCTGTTCGGCGGCAGCGACGCCGCTTTTTACATACGCCTGCTCGCGCCCGTTATCCCTGTGTCCTACGTTGATCTGACCTGCGACGGGATACTCAAAGGTCTGGGCCTGCAGCTGGACTCCATGCGCTTCAATATCATCGAGGCGGCGGTGTGCCTGAGTATGGTGTTGGTGCTTGTTCCCCGCTGGGGGATATGGGGGTACGTGGCTATGATATTCACGGGCGAGATACTCAACTTCGGACTGAGCATAAACCGCCTGCGCAAATACGCCGTCAAATAACAAAAGGCCCGAACCCACAATAGGTTCGAGCCTTATTATATTTTATCTTCTGCGCCAGGCTTTGGGGAAGAACATCAGAACTACCGAGAACAGCTCAAGCCTGCCCATAAGCATCAGCAGGGACAAAAGCAGCTTGACGGCAGGGGAGAACATCCCGAAGTTGCCCATAGGGCCTACGAGCCCCAGACCGGGGCCTATATTACTCAGACAGGCGAGAGCCGCTGTGAAGCTGGTGGTAAAATCAAACCCGTCCATACATACCAGCAGACCCGAACCAAAAAGCACGACCATATACAGCGAGAAAAAGGTGTGGGTGGATGATACCGTGTCCTCGTCCAGAGCAGAGCCGTTGAGACGTATGACCTCTACCTGATTGGGGCGAATCATCTTGTTTATGCTGCGGCGTATGCTCTTGAACAGTATTATGACACGCGCTACCTTGACCGCACCGCCCGTGCTTCCCGCGCAGGCTCCGATAAACATCAGCAGCACCAGCGTGTACTGGGATGCCGTGGGCCACAGCGTAAAGTCTGCAATACCGAAGCCCGTGGTGGTGATGACAGACGATACGTGGAAAAAACTCTGCATCAGCGATTGGGCAAAACTGCCGAATACGGACATAATGTTGACCGCGATAAACAGCGTGCTTGCAGCCACGATGATCATATACCAGCGGTTTTCCTCGTTTTTCCAGAAGCTTTTGAGGTTGCCCAGTATCATCATATAGTAGATGTTGAAGTTTACGCCGAACAGAAGCATAAACACCGATATTACCACGTTGATATAGGGGGAGTCGTAGCCTGCGATACCTGCGGCCGACGAGCTGAAACCGCCCGTGCCCGCTGTGGCAAAAGAGTATGTAACGGCATCAAACAGACCCATACCGCCGAACAGCAGGAAGATCACCTCGACCACCGTCAGGGCAAAGTACAGCATATACAGTATGGTGGCGGTGGAGCGCATTTTGGGCACCAGCTTGCTGCCCTTGGTAGGGCCGGTGGTCTCGGCTTTGAGAATGTGTACCGAGCGGCTGTTGGTCATGGGCAGCAGAGCCATAGCAAATACCAGCACGCCCATTCCGCCTATCCAATGTGTGAACGAGCGCCAGAATATGAGGCTTTGATTCATGGTATCAAAGCTTGTGAGAATACTTGCACCCGTGGTGGTAAAGCCGCTGACCGTCTCAAAAAACGCATCCACATAATTGGGTATCGCGCCGGAGATGACAAAGGGCAGACAGCCGAAAGCCGACATCAGCAGCCATGACATCGACACGATTATGAATCCCTCTCGCTCAAAGGTCACCGAGCTTTTCTTTTTGATCAGAGTCAGGACGGTACCGACAATGCCGATTATCAGTATGGTCAGCAGAAACGGGTGGGTATTTTCACCGTATATGAGAGCCACGGCAAGGGGCAGACCAAGCAGTCCCGCTTCTATCTGAAGCAGTCTGCCCAGAGTATTAAGTACAGCTTTTATATTCATCAGAGCAGTATTTCCTCAATGTTGTGCAGCGATTCTCTGCCCGAGATCACGATAACGTCGTCGCCCTTGCGGATCTCGGTATTACCGTCTGCGATAATGGCCATACCCCGTCGTACTATGCAGGCTATGAGTATCTGCGGCTTGAATCTGAACTCCTTGAGGGGCTTGCCGATGAGATTTGACTCGCCCGACACTCTGAAATCAATGGCTTCGGCCCGTCCGTCGGCAAACTTGTACAGAGTCTCTATGGTGCTGTCCTCGTGAGGCTGCATAGCGCGGGCATATCGGACTATATTGTTGGTGGTTATCACCTTGGGGGAGATGACCGTGTCCAGCCCAAGCCTGCCAAGCACGTCTGCAAGACTGACGTTGTTGACCTTGGCTATGACCTTGCGTACTCCTGCGGCGGAGGCGCAGACCGAGATCACCATATTCTCTTCGTCCAGACCTGTCAGCGCCACAAACGAGTCGGTGCTGTGCAGACCCTCGCTCTCCAAAAGCTCCTGATCACTGCCGTTGCCGCATATCACGGTAGCCTGCGGCAGACTTTCGCAAAGCTCACGGCATCGCTCGGCGCTTTGCTCAATTATCTTGACGTCGATGTCCATATTGAGCAGCTGACGGGTCAGATAGTGGCATATCTTGCCGCCGCCGACGATCATAACGCTCTTTATCTTGCCCTTGAGCAGTTTGAGCTTGCCGAAGAATGCGTTGATATCGTAGGGTGCGCCCACGATGGTCACACGGTCTCCCGCTTCAAGTACGAAATTACCGCCGGGGACGTGAAGTGTCTCGGCCCTGACGACTGCGGCGACCAGAATTCTCAACTGATACTTCATTCTGATCTGTATCAGGTTCATTCCCACCAGAGGATTGTCGTCATTGAGCTTGAACTCCACCATTTCGACCCTGCCGCGGGCAAAGGGGGTGACCTTGAGGGCGGAGGGGTAGCGAAGCACACGGGATATCTCTGCGGCGGCCTCAAGCTCGGGGTTGATGGTCATACTGAGCCCCAGATCGTTTTTGAGAAAATCCACCTGAGATGCATATTCGGGATTCCTTACACGTGCGATGGTGTGTCTTACGCCCAGATTCTTTGCAACGAGACAAGCCAGCAGATTGCACTCGTCCAGACTTGTAGCGGCAATAAGCAGGTCGGCCTTGTCCACACCCGCCTCTTTTTGTATATCGACCGTTGCGCCGTTGCCCAACAGTCCCATAACGTCGTATCTTTCGGTATTCTGTCTGAGAGCATCGGGGTCGCTGTCTATGACCACTATATCGTGGTCCTCGCCCGAAAGCTCCTCTACAAGCATGGAGCCGACCTTTCCGGCTCCCACTATGGCAATTTTCATCCGAACACCCCTTTGTGTGTTATTTGATAGATTATACACCTTTGAGCGCGATTTGTCAAAAATACCCGTTGACCTATCGGTTCAACGGGTATTTGCGGATTATTCGAACTGTGCGTCGTAGAGCTTGCGGTAGAAGCCCCGCTTTGCCATAAGCTCTTTGTGTGTGCCGCTTTCCACTACCTTGCCCTCGTTGATGACAAGTATCTGGTCGGCGTGCTGGATGGTTGACAGGCGGTGTGCCACCACGAAGCAGGTCTTGTCCCGCATCAGCTCGCGCATAGCCTGCTGTATCTTGACCTCGGTGCGTGTATCAACGTTGGAGGTTGCTTCGTCAAGAATAAGCATATTGGAGTTGACCAGCATTGCACGTGCGATAGTCAGCAGCTGCTTCTGACCCTTGGATATATTGGATGCATCGTCGGTCAGAATTGTATCGTAACCCTGAGGCAGGGACATGATGTAGTCGTCGATCTTGGCGGCCTTGGCGGCTGCTTTGACCTCTTCCAGAGTTGCATCGGGACGGGCATAGGCAATGTTATCGTAGATCGTGCCGTAGAACAGCCATGTGTCCTGCAGTACCATAGAGTAGCTCAGGCGGAGACTGTCACGGGTGAGCTTGTAGATATCCTTGCCGTCAACCGTAATGCTGCCGTCGTCAATATCGTAGAAGCGCATCAGCATATTGATGAGGGTGGTCTTGCCCGCGCCGGTGGGGCCGACTATGGCGATCAGACTGCCGCGGGGTGCGTTGAGGTGGAAGTCGGTAAGAACGGGCTTGTCGGGCAGATAGCCAAAGTCCACGTCCTTTATGACCACGTCGCCCTGCACGTCTGTAAGCACCTCCGCATCCTCGCTGTCAGCCTTTTCGGGCTCCTCGTCAAGCAGATTGAATATTCTCTCTGCTGCCGCCAGCGCCGACTGAAGCTCACCGTAAAGGTTTGCTATCTCGTTTATGGGGCCGGAGAACTTGCGGGAGTACAGCACGAATGATGCTATATCACCGACAAGAATACTGCCGCTCATATAGAGCATAGCGCCCAGCGCCGAGATAAGCGACATAGACAGATTGTTGACGAAGTTTACGCAGGGACCCATTATGCTGCCGTAGTAGTCGGCGCGGTAATATGCTTCGCACACGTTGTTGTTCTCGGTGGCAAAACGGTCTATGACCTGACTTTCGCGGTTGTATGCCTTCAGGGTCTTCTGACCCGAGATCATTTCCTCAACGAATCCGTTGAGGGCGCCCAGCATCCTTGAACGCACGCGGAACAGCGGCTGGATGCGGGTGCTGATGCTCTTGCTCAGGAATATGGCAAGAGGCACGGTCACCACAAACACAAGTACCAGCGGGGGAGAGATGCGGAGCATCATTATAAACGAGCCCACGATAGTGGTGGTGGAGGACAGAATGGCAACCAGGTCGTTGGACAGACTGGCGTTGATGGTGTCTGCGTCGTAGGATATCTTGCTGATGATGTCGCCCGATGCGTTGCGGTCAAAGAAGGACACGGGCAAAGTCGCCAGATGGTCAAATACGTCCTTGCGGATCCTGAATACCACCTTGCGTGACAGGGTTATCATCAGTATGTTGAGGATGTAGGACAGAATTGCCGATGCTATATAGAACAGTATCATCAGCGTTGCGTAGCGGTATACGGTGGGGAAGTCTGCCTGACCCTCGCCCAGACCGATGGCGTTGATCGCCTTACCTGCAAGCTCGGGGCCCAGCAGCGCAAAGGTGTTGGATGCCAGAGTGAGGATGATGGCTATCAAAAACAGCCATTTGTGGCGCATCATATATTTGGCAAGCCGCATGAGAATGGGTCTGCGTTTTTCTTTTGCTATTGTCTCGCCGCTGGAAAAACCTCTGCCGCCGCCACGGGGCTTGGGAGCGCCGTTGGGAATACCGTTAGGAGCAGCCATTATTCTTCACCCTCCCCCATCTGTAAAGTATGTATCTCGCGGTACAGCTCACAGCTCTCAAGCAGCTCTTCGTGAGTGCCCAGACCCAGAGCCTTGCCGCTTTCGAGGACAAGTATCTTGTCACAGTTGCGTACCGAGCTTACACGCTGTGCGATAATGATCGTGGTGGTATCCGAGAAGTGCTTTGCCACACCTGCGCGCATAGCCGCATCGGTCTTGTAGTCAAGAGCGCTGGAGGAGTCGTCCAGTATGAGCACCTCGGGTGCGCCCGCCAGAGCACGGGCAATGAGAAGTCTCTGCTTCTGTCCGCCGGAGAGGTTGGCACCGCGTGCGGCGACCTCTGCACCGAATCCGCCTGCGTTTTCAATGAAGTTTGCCTGAGCCACGTTCACCGCAAGCTCAAGAGCGGAGGGGTCAATGTCACGCCACAGCTTGATATTGCCCTCTATGGTGTCGTTGAATATCATATCGTTCTGGAACACCACACCGAACTTCTGTCTCAGCTCCGCGTGGGTCATCTCTCTGATATCCCTGCCGTCTATGCGGATAGAGCCGGAGTCTATATCATAGAACCTGAGCAGAAGAGCAGCCAGAGTGCTCTTGCCCGAACCGGTGGGGCCGAGGATGCCCAGGGTCTGGCCCTTTTCGAGAGTAAAGGAGATATTGTCCAGATTGTTGCGCTTTTTATTATAGGAGAAGCAGACGTTGTCAAACTCGATGGCGGGTGCGTTGTCTTTGACCTCGCCTGCGGGCAGAGGCTCAAGCTCAAAGGGAGTCTTGATGACCTCCTCGATACGGTTTGCCGATGCGATCATCTGAGAACTCATGGTGATGATACGGCTGACCGAGATCATGGCATTGAGGATGATGGTAAAATAGGTGAGGAATGCGGTAATGCTGCCTGCCTCGCTCAGTCCGTTATTGACGCGGTGAGCACCGACTACCACAACGAGCACAAGACCGAAGTTGAGTATCAGGCTGGTGGAGGGTCTTGTCAGCGCCATGGTCACGTTGGCGCGCCGCTCATCCTTCATAACACGGGTGTTGACCTCGTTGAACCGCGCCTTTTCGGCATTGACACGGCTGAGTGCTTTGATGACGCGGACACCGGTGGTGTTCTCGCGGACAACACGTACAAGCTCGTCCACAGATTTTTGCAGCTTGTCAAACAGCGGCAGACCTTTTTTGGAGACCATAAGCACCATAACGGTCATCAGCGGCATCATACAGCAGAGCACCAGACACAGCGCGGGATCAAGGGCAAGTGTCATAACGATGCCGCCCAGCACCAGTATGGGTGCGCGCACGCCCATTCTCTGAAGCATACCCACCGTGCGGTGTACGTGATGGGTGTCGGAGGTCATACGCGAAATAAGAGAGGGTACCGTGTAGCGGTCCATCTGCGAGCCCGACAGATAGGAGATACGGGTGAACAGGTCACGACGTATGCATCTCGTGGTATCGCGGGCAACTGCCGATGCCATTCGGTTGGCAACTATGTTGCATATCAGCGCCAGCGCCGAGCATATCAGCATTATCACGCCCCACAGTACCAGCGCTTTGACGTTTTTGGTGGGCGTTACGTTGTCTATGATATGTGCGAGTATATAGGGCAGAAACAGATCCATTATAGTGCCCACGAACTTGATAAACAGTTCAAGGGTTATCCTGCCCGTATACGGCCTGAGATATTTGAGTACGAATTTCATAGGACGGTATCCTCCTCTGAGAGAGTGTTCTTAAAGCCGTTTTTGGATTCGCTGAGCGCTTTTTGCCCGATAGCGGTCAGAAGCTCGGTCAGCTTTTCCAGCTCGTCAGGCGGTACAGACTCAAACAGCCATCTGTAATATTTGTTTTCTGCGCCGATAACACCCAGCCGCAGCTCGTAGGCTTTTTCGGTAGGGTAGACCAGCTTTGCCCGTCGGTCGTTTTCGTCGGAGATGCGCTGAATGTAGCCCTTGTCCTCCAGACTCTTGACTATACGTGCAACGGCTGCCTTGTCAACGCCGCCCAGATGCTCGGACAGCGATGTCTGTGTCAGCCCCTTGTGAAAAACCACCGAACGGATAGCGGTGACCTCGGTGCGGGTAAGATCCACATCCCCAAGGCTCTTTTCCACGAACAGATTGGAGGAACGGTGTATGCGGTGCAATGCTTTTTTTATATCATCCATAGGCAATTTTCACCTCAGGTTGATAATACTCTGATTAGTTGAGTTTGTCAACTAATTTTGAAAGTGTTTATCAATTAAATGTGAATTTTTTTTGCGGGAATATTGCATTTTGCGTCAAAACGCAATATAATAAACCATATATTGCGGCAAAACGCAATACATATTTATTATAGTTTGCGTTTTACCGCAAAGTATATGAGCTCATCTTGCGCTCAAACGCAAACTGCTCCGATAGAGAAGGTGCGTCAAATGGACAAGAAATTTATATCGGCCGGCGAGGTCGCCGAAAAATGGGGGATCTCGGTTCGCAGCGTACAAAACCTGTGCAAAAACGGCAAAGTTGCAGGCGCTGTGCGGTTCGGCAACAGCTGGAGCATCCCCGTTGACGCCGAAAAACCCGAAGACGGCAGGAGAAAAGCCGAGGTGATGGTGCAGAAGTGGCACAAGCCGCTGCTGCGCAAAACTCCGTTTCTCCTGATGAGCGATCTGTTTAACCGATCGGGCAGCGCCGACGATGCGGTGAGGGCTGTTGCGGGCAATCCCGAGGCTGAGGCGCTTCTCAAAGCCGAACTGGCATACGCCAGAGGCGATATCGACACGGCTTACGGCTACTGCAGGCTGTTTCTTGAGAACAACAGCGGCTTCTATGCGGTGATATCGGGCGGTATGATTGTCGCTCTGTGTGCGCTGTGGAAGGGTGACGTTGACCTGTACCGCAGAGCGCGCAGACATATGTACGAAGCCCCCTGCAAGACCGATCTGGACAGAGATATCGTGCATCTGTCGATCGCGGTAACCGATCTTTATATCAGAAACGTCCGTGATTTCCCCGAATGGTTCCAGAAAGGCCGCTACGACAGACTTCCTCCCGATGCTTTCCCTGCGGCGAGGATACAGTATCTCAAGTATCTTATGGTGGGCACCCAGATACTTGCCGCCAATAATATGGACTTTGCGGGGTGCAAAGCTACCGACGTGATGAAGACCCATCCATTTTTAATAGAGTCGTTTATTTCCAATTCTGTAGGCGAAAACAGCGTAAAAGAGCAGATACACCTGCGTCTGCTCGCCGCCATCTGCTACACCCACATAGGCGAGAGAAACGACGCCTGCATGCATCTTGACAAGGCTATCGAGCTGTGCAAAGCCGACGGTTTTTACGGCATATTGGCAGAATACCACAGAAGTCTGGGTACTATCCTGGACGAGGAGCTGGACAAGGTCGCCCCTGACATAGCACAGACGGTCAAAAAGCTCAGCAAGACCTACAACGAAGGCTGGACGAGGGTACACAATCTGGTTTTGGAGCGAAGCGTTTACGCCAAGCTCACCTCCCGTGAGCGTGAGGTGGCAAGACTTGCCGCATTCGGTCTCAGCAACAAGGAAATTGCCGAGCGTTTCTTCCTGAGTGAAGCTTCCGTCAAGTCCATTATCAAAAACGCCAAGGACAAAACGGGTGCTGTCAGCCGCAGCGACCTGGGCGCATACATATAAAAATACCCCCCGAAACCCCAAAAATACCTCCCCAAATATCCCCCCTGAGATACCTTCTTTTTATTCCTACCAAATTCACTTTTGCGGGACGATGCGAAAAATCAAGGCATCCCTTATACTGTTGACAACAAAGTATGAGGGATGCTTTTTTGTGTCTTGAGGGGAGTGAAACTATGTTTGGTATGGATATCCACAGCATCAAAGAGGGTGATCTGTATAAGACCGTTACGGCGGGAGGACACACCTTTGAATTATGTTACGGGTACTACGAGGACTACGAACGCGAAAGAGGCGAGCCGGTGGTCATCTACCCCGATCTTAAGAACGAGCCGGTACACAGCGGAGAGGGCTACAGGCTGGTAACGGCGGTGCAGGATATCTGCCCGATGTTCGCTCCCAGAGAGGCGGGATGCGAGGAGGCGGTGTGCAGTGACTGTATATACTATCCCGACAGCAAAGCACATATTGATATATGTACCTGCGAGCAAAACCGAAAGTTGTAAATGAACGCTGCAAACCGTTGCAGATAATTATACAAATAATTATAAAGTACCGATATAACAGAGAGGATGGAAATTATGACAAAAAGGCTGATATCCGCAGTAATGGCGATAGCAATGTTCCTGTCGCTTATCCCCGAGACGATCATTCCCGCATTCGCGGCGGGCACCGCGCCTGTGGCTGACGGCGGTTCTGAGATAGTGCAGAACAGCAATCAGCAGGACGGAGTGGTACTGTCCAAGTACGCAGTACCCCACACCGAAGGCGGTGAGCCCGACGGAACGGTAGACATCTACGTCGAGGCTCATACCACGGGCAAGGTGGTCACAACTGCCACGCAGACCCCCACCGACATCGTGCTGGTCCTTGACCTTTCGGGCAGTATGAATGAAACACAAAGCTCCACCCAGGTCACCGGCTATGATCCCGTGTACGCAGAGGAGACCAGCATCAAGCTGCCTTTTACCAACACTACGCTGTATTACCACGTAGGCGTTGACGACTCCGCCGTATACGTCAAGCTTTCCGATGACAGCTACGTTCGCGCAAACGGCGCCGGCAACGACTCCAACGGATTTGAGATGTTCTCATACGTTGAGGGCGGCACAAGCCACACCGTGTATCCCGCGCTCTCCGGCGGTGCCACCACCGAAAGAGCACGCAGCAATTCCTATCCCGTTGTCCAGATGTACAGACAGACCACCACCACCGTTGTAGGTGAGACCAAGATCAAGCTGCTCAAGGATGCTGTCGACCAGTTCATCAAAAACACCGAGACAGCAAACAGCACGGTCGCCAACGCCTCCGACAAGCACCGTATCGCTCTTGTCAAGTTTGGCACGGCAGATTACTACAATGATAATAATCTCATTGCAGAAGGCAACCACAAAAACGGCAGTAATTATAACTACACCGAGGTAGTCAAGGGCTTTACCACAGTGGATGCGGCAGGCGCGAGCACCCTGCAGACCGCTATGGATTCTCTGACTTCGGGCGGTGCAACGGCAGTTGACTACGGCATCAATCTTGCCATCAAGCTGTTCGAAGCTCAGGATGAGGCGCTTGAGGCACACCGCAACAAGGTCGTTGTGGTATTCACCGACGGTTCACCCACACATTCCGACGGCTACAGCACCACCGTTGCAGGTGCCGCGATAAACTACGCCAAGACCCTTAAGGATGAGGGAATAACCGTTTATTCTCTTTCGGTGGCAGACGGTGCAGACGGCACTCAGCTGGGCAGCACCGACGCCAACAAGTTTATGCACTACGTCTCCTCCAACTACCCCGAAGCATCCTATAACACCTCAAGCGGCGTTATCACCGCAGGTACGGGTACTCCTTCTAACGGTTACTATCTTACCACCGACAACTCCAACAGCCTTTCGATGCTGTTTGAGTCAATAGCGGATGAGATTGGCACTCCCACCATCTCTCTCGGTGAAGAAGCAGTCCTGGTCGATACCGTATCCGAGTACTTCACCGTCACGGGCGGCATCAACGGCGTCAAGGTAATGACTTCGGTCAAAAACGCCGATGGCACCTGGGGCGAAATGACCGTAGACAGCTCGCTGACCCCCGTCGTAAGCGGCAACAGCGTATGGGTGCAGGGCTTTGACTTTGATCAGCACTATATCTCCGAGCAGCCCCGTATGGTGGGTGCCGCCGAATACTACGGCAAGTCGCTGATCCTCTGCATCAACGCAACCCCCGACTACTCGGTCATCGACGAGGCAGGCGACAGCTTCGCAACTGCAAGCGGTGCGTATATCGACACCAACTACGGCAGCGCACAGCTCAGCACGGGCACCAGTGTAGTTGCCGAAGTCGAATCTCCCAAGCTCCCAATCAACACCGTGACCTACAAGGTCGACGGCGCAGATTATGAGACCAACTACCGTCTGGCAGGCTCCGTCTCCGCTCTTGTATCCGCTCCCTCCAAAACCGGTGCAGACTTCAGCGGCTGGACCTCCTCCGACGTTACCATCACCGCAGGCTCCTTTGAGATGCCTCGGAAGAACGTGGTCATAAACGGAAGCTTCACTGATATCGACTACACAGTATCCTATCAGTACGTAGGCGCCGAAATTGCAGGCAGACCCGCACTGCCTTCCGATGATACCAAAAACTACGGCGACACCGTCACCGTAGCCGCAGTCCCCACTCTGGCAGGCTATGACTTCGTCGGCTGGTATCCTCAGGACGAGGCTCTGGGCACAAGCGCTCTGACAAGCTTCACGATGCCCGCTCATAACGTTGTTCTGCTGGGCAGATTCGTTGTTAGAAACGACGTTGCCTACAAGGTCGAGCATTACACAGAGAACCTTGACGGCAGCTGGAACAAAGAAGATACCGAAGACCTCAGCGGCACTACGGGCGCTGCCGTCTATGCGGTCGCAAGAGAGTATACGGGCTTTACCTATGACGGAAGCGTAGCAGGCACGGTTGCCGAAGGCGTTATAGCAGGCGACGGCAGCCTGATCCTCAAGCTGTACTACACAAGAAACAGCTATCAGGTGACCTACGAATACGTCAACGGCGTTCCCGCCGATGCACTCCCCACCGCCGCGACCCTGCTTACCTACACCGCCACCCACAAGTACGGCGAGACGGTCACCGTCAAGGCTGACGCAACGGCTGCAGGCTATATCTTCAACGGCTGGTACAGCGCAGGCGGCACAGTACAGAACGACGATCTGACCTTTACGATGCCCGCACAGAACGTCGCACTCCGCGGCTACTTCACCGCCAGGGCGGATACTATCTATACCGTAGAGCATTACTTCGAAAACCTCGACGGCACCGACTTCGTCCTCGACAGCGCCAAGACCGAGACCTTCCACGCGCTGACCGACAGCGACGTTTCCGCAAAGGCGCTCAACGTTCAGGGCTTTACATTTGATTCGGCAAATACCAATAACGTAGTCAGCGGCACAGTCAAGGGCGACGGCAGCCTGACCCTCAAGCTGTACTACACAAGAAACAGCTACAAGGTCTACTATGATTATACCGGCACCATCCCCTCAACGGCAGATCCCGCCGATCCCGTGCTTGGTACATGGACCGCTGAATATAAGTTCGGCGCGCAGGTGACCGTAAAAGCAGCCGCAACCGCCACCAATCACGAGTTCCACGGCTGGCACTACGCAAACGATACCACCCATACCATCGTGACAGGCTTTACGATGCCTGCAAACGATGTGTACCTCAACGGTCACTTTACCCGCACCTCCGACCCCGGCTACACTGTAGAGCATTACTTCGAGAAGCTTGACGGCACCTACCCCAACGCCCCTGACAAGACCCAGGATCTCAAAGCCGCCCACGGCGAGCCCGTCACAGCCGTCAGACTCCACGAAACAGGCTTCGAGCTTGACCCCTTGGCAGCCGACACAGTCGAGAGCGGCACAGTCCTTGACGGTTACCCCCTGACCCTCAAGCTGTACTACAAGCGCATCGAGTACAACGTGACCTACGTCTACTCGGGCACAGTCCCCGCAGGCGCTTCTCCCACAGAACTTGAGCTTGCGAGTGCTCCTTACACCGTAAAGGTCAAGTTCGGCACTGACGTCAACGTTCAGGCAAAAGCCACCGCTCCTTCGGGCTACGCCTTCCACGGCTGGGCAAGCGACGGCGGCACGGTTACTGCATCCACCGTGACCTTCACGATGCCCGCACAGGATGTCACCATCCGCGGCTACTTCACCAAGGATACCGACACCAAGTACAAGGTAGAGCATTACTTTGAGAATATCAATGACAGCGACTTTACCCGTGACGACTCCAGAACCGAGAACCTGACAGGCGTTACCGATACCAAGGCTTACGCAAATGCTCTTACAGTCCCCGGCTTCACCTTTGATTCAACCAATACCAACAACAAGCTGGAAGGCAATATCGAAGGCGATGACAGCCTTGTTCTCAAGGTCTATTACAAGCGCAACGTTTACAAGGTCTACTACGCCTACACGGGCACCATCCCCTCCACCGTAAATCCCACCGAGTCTCAGCTTGCATCCTACACCACGGAATACAAGTTCGGCGCACAGGTGACCGCCAAGGGCACAGCAGCCGCTGATAACCACGAATTCCACGGCTGGCACTACGCAAACGATACCTCCCACGCTATCGTGACAACCTTCACGATGCCCGCAAACGACGTGTATCTGACAGGTCACTTTATCCGCACCACCGATCCCGGCTACACCGTAAAACATTATTTTGAGAAGCTGGACGGCACCTATCCCGCAACCCCCGACAAGACTCAGGAACTGAAAGCCGCCGACGGTGAGCTCGTCACAGCGATAAGACTCCACGAGACCGGCTTTACCCTTGACACCACTGCCGCGGGAACAAAGCTCAGCGACGTTGTCGAGGACGGCAAGACCGTAGTTCTTGAGCTGTACTACACAAGAAACAGCTACAAGGTCATCTATGAGTACGAGGGCACCGTTCCCTCGGTCACAAACCCCACCGAGACCCAGCTTGAGAGCGCTCCCTACACCGCAGAGTACAAGTTCGGCGCTCCCGTTACCGTACAGCCCGCAGCAAGTGCACAGGGCTATACCTTCCACGGCTGGTACAGAAACAACGACGGTACTCATACCGTAGTGGCAGGCACCTTTGAGATGCCCGCGCAGAACATCCAGCTGTTCGGTGAGTTCAGCGCAAACACCGATACCAAGTACACCGTAGAGCATTACTTCGAGAACACCGCAGGCGATTACGTTGTCGACATCAGTAAGACCCAGACCCTCTATGACGGCGTCACCGGTGCAAACGCCACCGCACATCCCATCAGCGTTAGCGGCTACGTTTACAACTCGGCAATGAGCGCAGCTACCCGCAGCGGCACAGTCAAGGCCGACGGCAGCCTGACCCTCAAGCTCTACTATGAGAGAGTTGCATACACCGTCACCTACAGCTACTCGGCAGCTCCCGCAGGCACAGCAGTTCCCACCCCCGACACCGACGTAGCACACGGTACCGTGGTCACCGTCAAGCCCGCTCCCGCAGTTGCAGGCTACACCTTCAGCGGCTGGACATTTAACGGCGTACCCGTAGGCGCGACCTTTACGATGCCCGAAGCAAACGTGACCCTGGTCGGCTCCTACACCGTCAACGGTTACAGTTACAAGGTAGAGCATTACGTTGAGACCGATCTGGGCTACGAGCTCCACGGCACGGCGGATATCCGTCAGGCAAACTACGGCACCGACGTTACCGCTTCTGCCATCGACATCCACGGCTATATCTACAACGCAAATAAGACCGAGACCGAAAACGGCGGAAAGAGCTTCACAGACGCCGCCAAGACCGTACTCAAGACCAAGATAGTCGACGGCACCATAGTATTCGCCTTCTACTACGACAGACAAGAATACACCGTTACCTACGTTATAAACGGCGCGGTAGTTCCTCAGGGCGCTGCAGCCCCCGCATCCGAGACGGTCAAGTTCGGCAGTACCGTAAACGTACACGGCGGCTTCAGTATCCCCGGCTATACCTTCAGCGGCTGGACGACCACCGACGTCAGCTACACGGGCACAAGCTTCAGTATGCCTGCAAATGACGTAACCTTTACAGGCTCTTTCGCAACAGGCACCGTAGGCTATACCGTCAAGTACTGGCAGGAGACTCTGGACGGCAGCGGCACCAAGGATTGGAACAGCAAAAACTACGCAGAAGTAACCGCCGACAGAGTCAGCGGCACGGGCGTTACCGGTCATTACGTCAACGCCTACACCAGCCACTATATAGAGTATACCGGCTTCCTTCTCAGCGTTGATAACAATGAGTTTGAAGGCAGCATCAAGGGCGACGGCAGTCTGGTACTCAATCTGTACTACAACCGCCTGACCTTCAACGTCACCTACACCTACGCAGGCGTTCAGCCCGATGATGCACCCGCTATCCCCGCAAGCTATAACCTGACCAACGTTCCTTACGGCGCAGTTGTTACGGTCGCAGACAAGATGGCCGACTACTCCAACCGCAAGTTCGACGGCTGGCACGGCGCTAATATTGACATCGTCGGCAAGACCACCTTTACGATGCCCGCCTACAACGTCAGCATCTACGGCACCTATGTTCCCGTAAATCCTCAGGACTTTACAGTTACCTACTACGTTGACGGTTTGGTATATCACAGCGAGACCGTCAAGCCCGGTCAGGTACACGATATAATCGATGCTCCCCAGAGAGCAGGTTTCGTATTCAGCGGCTGGAGCAGCCCTGTAAACGTTGAGACCCAGCAGACCGTAACCGCAAACGGCGTGTTCGTGATGCCCTGGGCTGACGTTGAGATCAGAGGCACTTTCACCTCCACCTACCGTCCCACCCAGCTGCTGCTGGACAAGAGAGTCACCGCTCCCGACGGCTTTGATCTGAGCAGAGAGTACGTCTTTGAGATCTACAGCATCGACGACCTCACCACTCCCGTAGCTACAACCACCACCTATGCGGGCGCAACGGCTATCGTTCAGCTTGAACCCGGCACCTACAAGCTGGTAGAAAAGAATCCTCACATCGACGGATACAAGCATGATTACACCTGCTCTCATCAGGACGGCATATTCGTTATATACGCTCAGCAGTCCACCCGCGTTACCTGCACCAACGTCTATACAGCGGTAGAGCTTGAGCGCGGCGATCACTTCGGATATATCGTAGGCTACCCCGACGGAACGGTCCAACCCGAGGCAAACATCACAAGAGCCGAGGCGGCCACCATCTTCTTCCGTATGCTGACCGACGATAGCCGCAAGCAGGTATGGAGCGATACCAATGATTACACCGACGTCAATGCAGAGGATTGGTTCAACGTAGCAGTTTCCACTCTGAGAAACGCAGAGATCCTCTTGGGTGATGAGACCGAGTTCAGACCCAACGATCCCATCACCCGTGCAGAGCTGGTTGCCATAGCCACCGCCTTCTACGACAGCGAAGTCGGCGACGAGTGCGCATTCTCCGATATCCGCGGCCACTGGGCAGAAAAATTCATCACCGAGGCTTACAATCTGGGACTTATCGAGGGCTATCCCGACGGAACCTTCCGCCCCGATGACACCATTACCAGAGCCGAGGCTATCGCAGTTGTCAACCGTACCCTTGAGCGTCATCCCGATGCAGAGCACTTCGTATCAGGTATGATCGAATGGCCCGATAATATGGATACCTCCAAGTGGTATTACGCACACATTCAGGAAGCCACCAACTCCCACACCTACCGCATCGAGAACGGCGTTGAGGTCTGGATAGATATCAGACCCATCCGTGACTGGGCGGCGCTTGAAGACAAGTGGCGCGAAGAAAACGAAGACGAAGAGTAATTCGGATTCATAGTTTTTCCATCCTTGATACGTGCAGGGGGCGTGACGGCAT
>JAFQTO010000024.1 GCA_017408985.1 Clostridia bacterium | reverse complement strand
GCCTACCATGTACCGGATGCTGATCAAGCAAGATTTGAGCAAGTATGATCTTTCTACGATCCACCATGCTACTACGGCAGGTGAGGCGCTGAACCCTGAGGTGTTCTATCAGTTTGAAAAGGCGACCGGCCTGCGGATTCATGAGGGCTTCGGTCAGACTGAGATGACCCTTGGCATTGCGAATCTCTTTGGCACCGAGATCAAGCCCGGCGCCATGGGTAAGCCTGTCCCCGGCTACGGCATCGATATCGTGGATGCCGAGGGCAACCCGGTGGAAGACGGTATTAACGGCGAGATCGTTATCCGTACCGATCCCAATCCTACCTGCGGTGTGTTCCTGGGCTACTATCTGAACAAGGAAGCCACCGATGCGGCATGGCATGACGGTATGTATCATACCGGCGATGTGGCATGGCGGGATGAGGATGGCTACTACTGGTATGTAGGCCGTGCCGACGATGTGATCAAGTCCTCGGGCTACCGGATCGGACCCTTCGAGATCGAATCCACCATTATGGAACTGCCCTACGTGCTGGAGTGCGGTGTCTGCGCCGCTCCGGACGAAGTCCGTGGCCAGGTGGTCAAGGCCTGTATCGTGCTGGTTCCCGGCACAGAGGGCACCGACGAGCTGAAAAAGGAGATCCAGAATTACGTCAAACAGCACACTGCGCCTTATAAGTACCCCCGGATCGTGGAGTTCCGCACGGAACTGCCCAAGACCATCAGTGGCAAGATCATGCGCAATAAGCTGTAAAACCGATTTTGCGGGCTCTGCTGGCGAAACCGGAGCTTGCCTGCGGAAAGACTATTGACAACTTCATATAAAAATGATATGATTTCCTATCATAAAGGCTGTGATGGAGAATCTCCCCTGCAGACCCTGCCTCAGAGAATTGGCGGTTGGTGCAAGCCATGGCAGAAGCAGTGTGAGTGTCCCTCCGGAGCCGGGAGGAAGAAAGCAATTTGCCGGTAGAACCTCCACGTGTCAGCTGCGTCAATGCTTAGAGCGTGTCTGCGCTCGATGAGTGGCAGTGAGCCGTAAGGCAACTGCAATTTGAGTGGTACCGCGGGTTGCTTTTTAACAGCTCGTCTCAAGGAAACTATCCTTTGAGACGAGCTTTTTGTTTTGATTTAAGAGGTAATTATGGAACAGACAATGACAGGCATGGACTACAAGATACGGGAGGTTGCAGGGCGTATCCGGGAGCTGCGGCAGATCAGCGGCTTCACCGTGGAGGAGATGGCTCAGCGCACCAGTGTTTCTGTGCAGGAGTATACCCAGTACGAAAACGGTTCCCGCAATATGAGCATTGCCTTTTTGTACCATTGCGCGCTGATCTTCGGCGTTGACTTCAGCGACCTTCTGGAAGGCCACAGCCCCAAACTGCGCTCCTATGCCCTGACCCGTAAGGGTGAGGGACAGCGCATTGAGGAAGCGCACCATATGGTGGGATATAACCTGGCGGCTGATTTCCGCAATCGTATCGCTCTGCCTCTTTACATGGAACTTGCCTACCGGGAGGGCGCCGAGTTTGAGGATATGGAGCTGACCACCCATGAGGGCCAGGAGTGCGACATCGTGATCCGGGGTCATATGAAGATCCAGATCGGCGGTCATACGGAGATCCTGCACCCCGGCGACTGTATCTATTATGATTCTGCCACGCCCCACGGCATGGTTGCCGCGGAAGGGGAGGATTGCGCTTTCTATGCCATCGTACTGAGAAACTCTGCCGCCCGTGAGGGTGAGCAGGCGGCGGCAGTGGCAACACCCTCTGCAAAACTGCCCGGTGTGGATCCGGAGCAACGCATTTACCACAACTTTATCATTCCCACAGAAGATGCGCAGGGCAGGATCACTGCCATTGACTTCAAAAACGAAGATAAGTTCAATTTCGCCTTCGACATCATCGATGCCCTGGGCAGAAAGAAGCCGGACCGCCGCGCCATGCTTCATGTGAGTCTGGACGGCACGGAACGCACCTTCACCTTCCAGGATATGAAAAAGGAGTCTGCCCGGGCGGCAAACTACTTTAAGGCCATGGGCATCAAGCGTGGCGACCGGGTGATGCTGGTGCTCAAGCGCCATTACCAGTTCTGGTTTGCGATTTTGGGCCTGCACAAGCTGGGCGCTGTGGCGATCCCTGCTACCAACCAGCTCCTTGTCAAGGACTTTGCCTACCGGTTCCAGGCGGCAGATGTCCGGGCGATCCTGTGTACCGCTGACGGTGACACCGCCACTGCGGTGGATGAGGCCGCCGCCCAGTATCCCGGACTTGCCCACAAGATCCTGGTGGGAGGCAGTCGGGAAGGCTGGCATGATTTTGACGAAGAATATTCCATGTACAGCAGTCACTTTGCAAGAACAGCCGATGCGCCCTGTGGCTCTGACCCCATGCTGATGTTCTTCACCTCCGGCACTTCCGGCTATCCCAAGCTGGCGGCTCACAATTATAAGTATCCCCTGGGTCATTTTATCACAGCAAAATACTGGCACTGTGTCCGCCCCGACGGTCTGCACCTGACCATCTCCGATACCGGCTGGGCAAAGTCCATGTGGGGCAAGCTCTACGGCCAGTGGCTCTGTGAGGCAGGCCTGTTTGTCTACGATTTCGACCGCTTCGACGCGGAGAAGATCCTGCCCATGTTCAAGCAGTACGGCATCACCACCTTCTGCGCGCCGCCCACCATGTACCGGATGCTGGCCAAGCAGGACCTGAGCCGTTTTGATCTGAGCACCATCGAGCATGCCTCCACTGCCGGCGAGGCGCTGAACCCGGAGGTCTACCGCCAGTTCCAGAACGCCACCGGTTTGGATATCATGGAGGGCTTCGGTCAGTCCGAGAGCACCTTGATCATCGGCAATCTCCTTGGCAGCAGTCACAAGCTTGGCTCTATGGGCAAGCCGGTACCGCTGTATAACGTTCAGCTGTTGAATTCCGAAGGCAAGATCGTGGACCGTGGCGAGACCGGCGAGATCTGTATCGACATCTCCAAGGGCCTGCCCTGCGGCCTCAGCTTTGCTTACGAGGGAAGTCCCGATGTGACTGCCGAGACCTGGTGTGACGGCTTCTACCATACCGGCGACCTGGCCTGGAAGGATGAGGACGGCTTCTACTGGTATGTGGGCCGTGCCGACGACGTGATCAAGTCCTCCGGTTACCGGATCGGACCGTTCGAGATCGAAAACGTGATCATGGAGCTTCCCTACGTGCTGGAGTGCGGTGTCTCCGCCGCCCCCGATGAGATCCGTGGCCAGGTGGTCAAGGCTTCCATCGTGCTGGTAAAGGACTTTAAGGGCACCGACGAGCTGAAAAAACAGATCCAGGACTATGTCAAGTCCCGGACTGCGCCCTATAAGTATCCCCGGATCGTGGAATTCAGAGAGAGTCTGCCCAAGACAACCAGCGGCAAGATTATTCGCAAAAAGCTGTAAGGAGAATACATATGAAAAGATATATGCTCTACATCCTGTGTCTGTGCCTGCTGGTCGGCATTTTTGTCGGCTGTGGCAATGAAGCGCCGTCGCAGACCACTGCCACCACCCAGGCAACGGAAAGTCCGGAGGAGGCAGAGGTACTGAAGATCATGATCCTGGGCTCCAGCCGTTCTGTCAATGCCTTTCAAATGCTCCATACTGCCTTCACGGATCAAATGCCCGATAAGAAGGTGGTCCTTGGCATCATGTACCATAGCGGCTGCAGCATGTCCATGCATGTGGATTTTATGAAAAACAACGAAGCCGCCTATGACTACTACTGCAACACCGACGGCAGATGGAAGATCACCAAGGGCGTGATCATGGATGTGGGTCTTATGGACCAGGCCTGGGATGTGGTGGTCCTGCAGGCCGGCAACGGCGACACAGAAAACAACATGAATGAGAATGCCCGGAAATATATTACGGAATATGTGGATGGCTGTGTACAGACGCCCCATACCTACTGGTGGCATTCCACATGGTTCAATTCCACCGATCCCGTGCTGTACGACAACCCTGTGGAGGCATCCCAGGTGGATCAGCTGGCACAGCTGACCCAGACCAACCAAACTGCCATCGATACGGTCCTGGATGACCCCATGTTTGCAGGTCACGTGACCTCCGGCACGCCGCTGATGTATGCCCTTAAAGAGCTGAATATCCCCGAGGTTCAGTTGTATCGGGATCACACCCATTTGAATGACTACGGCTGTTTGATGATCGGCTATGCCTGGTACGCCCAGTTCACCGGCAATGCTGTGACCCAGATCAACCTGGATTCCGTACCGTCCCATCTGCGCCATTCCTCCACCCAAAACCTGGGCGATATGGCAGTGACGGCGGAAATGAAGCAAGCTATCATCGACACGGTGAAATATACGCTGGATAACCCCTGGGCGATCCCCGGCAAGGAGTAATATGGAACATAAACGTCTGACCCTGTTTGCCGGCCATTACGGTAGCGGCAAGACCAATATCGCAGTCAATTACGCCCTGCATTTGGCGTCGGAGGGGAAAAAGGTCTGTATCGCTGACCTGGACATCGTCAATCCCTATTTCCGTACCGCTGACAGCGCCAAGGCGCTGAAGGAGGCCGGTATTGATCTGATCACATCTCAATTTACCAATTCCAACGTAGACCTGCCGGCCCTTCCGGCGGAGGCCTACCGGCTGGTCCAGGATAAAAACAGCTTCGCCGTCATGGATATCGGCGGAGATGACCGGGGCGCCTATGCCCTGGGCAGATATGTCCCTTTTATCAAGGAAGAGAATAACTACCGCATGGTATTCGTTGCCAATGCCAGCCGCCCTCTGACCCGGACACCGGCGGAGGCCCTGGAGGTGATGGGTGAGATCGAGCAGGCCTGTGGGCTTTGCTTCACCTGCATCGTCAACAATACCAACCTGGCGTCGGAGACCACCGCCGAAACGGTGCTGGAATCCCTTTCCTACATAGAAGCGCTCAGCGCGCTTTCCGGACTGCCGGTTTGGTTGCACACTGCTGAAAAAGCGGTGGCGGCGACCCTGGCGGATACCCTTAACAATGTTTTCCCCCTGCAACTGCAGGAAAAATACTTTGATTTACCGTCTCAGAAGCCGAAGGCTCGGCCTCTGTGGGGATAAACCAACCGTAAAGAGGAGGAACTCCCAATGGCAAAACTTACATTCGAAACCGATCTTTGCAAGGGCTGTGGCCTGTGCGTCAATGCCTGCCCCAAGGGCTGTCTGACCATTGCCTCGGATAAGATCAACAAAAAAGGCTATTCACCTGCGGTGATGGCAGAGCCGGATAAGTGCATCGGTTGCGCATTCTGCGCCACCATGTGCCCCGACTGTATCATCACAGTAGAAAAGTAAGGAGGCGCAAACATGGCAGAAAGAGTATTAATGAAGGGCAATGAAGCCATTGCCGAAGCCGCCATCCGTGCCGGCTGTCGTCACTATTTTGGCTACCCCATCACGCCCCAGACGGAGATCGCCGCATATATGGCCAAGAAGATGCCCAAGATCGGCGGCGTGTTCCTCCAGGCGGAAAGTGAGGTCGCTTCCATCAATATGGTCTATGGCGCCGCCGCCGCAGGCATGCGGGTCATGACCTCCTCCAGCAGCCCCGGAATTTCCCTGAAGGCAGAGGGCTTGAGCTATATTGCCGGCTCCGATGTGCCTGCCCTGGTGGTAAACGTCCAGCGTGGCGGCCCCGGCCTGGGTGGCATCCAGCCTTCTCAGTCTGATTATTTCCAGGCCACCAAGGGTGGCGGTCACGGTGACTACCGGATGATCGTTCTGGCCCCGGCCTCTGTGCAGGAAATGGCCAGTCTGACCATTAAGGGCTTCAATCTGGCCGATAAGTATTTGATGACCGCTATGATCCTGGCAGACGGCACCATCGGTCAGATGATGGAGCCGATCTCCTTCGAGGATGCGCAGATCGAGACCTACGAAAAGCCCTGGGCCCTCACCGGCACCAACGGCGAGAGAAAGCACAACATCGTCAACTCTCTGTACTTAAAGCCCGATGAGCTGGAGGTCAAGAACTTCGAGCGCTATGAGCGGTATAAAACAGTGGAAGAGAAGGAAGCCATGTGGGAAGAGTACATGATGGAGGACGCCGAGTACTGTGTGGTGGCCTTCGGTATTGCCTCCCGTGTGGCAAAGAACGCGGTGGTAGCCGCCCGGGCAGAGGGTATCAAGGTGGGTCTGATCCGTCCCATTACCCTGTGGCCCTTCCCCACAAAGCCCCTTGCCGCCGCGGCGGAAAAGGTAAAGAGCTTCATCAGCGTTGAGCTGAACATGGGTCAAATGATCGAGGATATCCGGCTTGCTACCGGCTGTAAAAAGCCTGTCAGCCTGTGCAATCGCTGCGGCGGCATGATCCCCAGCCCCGATGAGGTGCTGGCGGCCATCCGCAAGGCGCAGAAAGGAGAGTAATCATGGCTGTTGTATTCAAAAAACCCAAGGCACTGACAGATGCGCCTTTCCATTATTGCCCCGGCTGTCCCCACGGTATTATCCACCGTCTGGTGGCTGAGGTCATCGACGAGCTGGGCATCAAGGGCAAAGCCATCGGTGTTGCGCCTGTCGGTTGCGCTGTTATGGCATATGACTATTTTGCCTGCGATATGATCGAGGCCGCCCACGGCAGAGCGCCGGCAGTGGCCACCGGCATTAAGCGTTGCCGCCCGGAGAACGTGGTCTTCACCTACCAGGGTGACGGCGACCTGGCCTCCATCGGCATGGCAGAAACGGTCCACAGCGCCGCAAGAAACGAAAATATCACTGTGATCTTCGTCAACAATGCCATTTACGGCATGACCGGCGGTCAGATGGCGCCCACCTCCCTGCCTGGGCAGGTCACCCAGACCTCTCCCTACGGCAGAGATGTGAACCACTGCGGCTGGCCCATCAAGGTCAGTGAGATGCTCTCCACTCTGGAGGGTCCTGAGTTCATCGCCCGGGTAGCAGTGAACAATGTGAAAAATGTAAATGCGGCCAAGAAGGCCATCAAAAAGGCCTTCCAGAACCAGATCGACGGCAAGGGCTTCTCCCTGGTAGAGGTCGTCTCCGCCTGTCCCACAAACTGGGGCATGACACCCCAGAAGGCACTGGAGTGGGTGGAAAGCGATATGCTTCCTTACTATCCCATCGGTGTCTATAAGGACCGCACTGCGGCAAAGGAGGGAAAGTGATGAAAACAACACAGATCCTCATCGCCGGCTTCGGTGGACAGGGCGTCCTGTTTGCCGGTAAGTTTTTGGCATACAAAGGTCTGACAGAGAATCTGCAGGTCTCCTGGTTGCCCTCCTACGGACCGGAGATGCGTGGCGGCACAGCCAACTGCAGTGTGATCCTGTCGGAGGACCCTGTAGGCAGTCCCATCGTCACTGCCCCGGATGTGCTCATCGCCATGAACCTGCCTTCTCTGCAGAAGTATGTGGATACCGTGGTTCCCGGTGGCAAGATCATCGTGGATTCCACGCTGATCGATGCGAAGGTGGAGCGTACCGATGTAGAGGCGTTCTACCTGCCGGCCACCCAGCTGGCAAAGGATGCCGGATTTGCCACATTGGCCAACATGGTGTTGGTAGGCAAGCTGATGAAGGAATGTAGTGCTGTTCCTTTTGCAGGCAACCGGCAGACTCTGGAGTCCTTTATCCCTGCCAAGAAGGCAAATCTCATCGACATCAACTGCCAGGCTCTGCAGACCGGCTACGATTTCTAAGGGAGGCATATTATGCTGAATATTAAAATTACCAAAACCACAAGCCCCAAGCAAAAGCCGGCCCCCGGCCAGAAGCTGGGCTTCGGTAAGATCTTCACAGATCACATGTTCGTAATGAACTATACAGAGGGCCAGGGTTGGCATGATCCCCGGATCGTGCCCTTCCAGAACATCAGCCTTTCTCCTGCCGCCATGGTCTACCACTACGGCCAGGAGATGTTCGAGGGCTTGAAGGCCTATAAGGGCGACAACGGCGATATCTTCCTGTTCCGCCCCGATATGAACGCAAAGCGGACCAACAACACCAACGACCGTCTGGTGATTCCCCAACTGCCTGTTGAGGACTTTGTGCAGGCTGTCAGCGCAGTGGTGGATGTAGATCGGGATTGGATTCCCACCGAGCCCGGCACATCTTTGTACATCCGTCCCTTCATCATCGCCACCGATGAGTTCCTGGGTGTTGCGCCCTCAAAGACCTACCTGTTTATGGTGATCCTCTCCCCCAGCGGCGCTTACTACGAAAGCGGATTGGCGCCTGTAGGCATCTGGATCGAGGATGAGTATGTCCGGGCAGTCCGTGGCGGCATCGGCTTTGCCAAGACCGGCGGCAACTACGCCGCCAGCCTGATCGCCCAGCAGAAGGCCCACGACGCAGGCTATTCTCAGGTCCTGTGGCTGGACGGCGTGGAGCGCAAGTACATTGAAGAGGTGGGCGCTATGAACATCTTCTTCAAGATCGCCGGCAAGGTGGTCACACCTGCGCTCAGCGGCTCTATCCTGCCCGGCATCACCCGCAACTCCACCATCGAGCTGTGCAAGGATTGGGGCTATGAGGTCCAGGAGCGGAAGATCTCCGCTGAGGAGCTGTTGCAGGCCCAGAAGGATGGCACTTTGGAAGAGGTGTTCGGTACCGGCACTGCCGCCGTTATCTCGCCGGTGGGCAAGTTGCGCTATCAGAATGAGGTCATGACCATTGGCAACGGCGAGACCGGTCCTTTGAGTCTGAAGCTCTACGATACCATCACCGGCATTCAGACCGGCCGTCTGCCCGATACCAAGGGTTGGCGTGTCAAAGTGGGTAAGTAATCATAAAAAAGACCGTGTCGCAAGACACGGTCTTTTTTTCAGAGCGTCAAAGAACCCGCCAACCGTCAAAACGCAATTACTTTAAGATAGGGGAAACACCGGCTTCCTTGTGTAAAGGGAGCTGAATTTTTGCGCAGCAAAAAGACTGAGGGATTGAAGAAAGGCTTGCTCCGCAAGGCGTTTTGACTTACTGCACAACGCTCCCCTCTCGAGTATCCACATACACTTCGGGGTCGCGTTGTTTGTCTTGACGGCTCCTTTGCCCTCTGCCAGTCTGTCAAAATGAATTTTTAGACAGACTGAAAAAAGACCGTGTCGCAAGACACGGTCTTTTTTATAACTTTAGAATGCGGGTGGCGGTTTTCCAGGCGATCTGCTCTTTTTGGGCATCGGTCAGATCCAGATCCAGGAACTGCCCGACCTCCTTCAGGGGATCCCACATGGGATAGTCCGAGCCGAAAGCCATACGCTCAGCGCCGTAAAGGTTGATATATTTTTCCGGCACCCCCGGATCCATAAACATCATGGAGCTGGAAATATCCATGACGCAGTCTGTATCCCGGAGCAATTCGCAGGCGGTCTCATACATGCTGTAACCGCCGAAATGGGCGGCGATGGCATTCAACCCGGGGAACATATCCAGCATCTTCCGTAGCTTTACGGGGTGGGAGTAGTTGTAGCGGTGGTCGCCCATGTGCAACAGCACCGGCACTCTGCCCCGGATGGCTTCGTACATGGGGAACAGCCGGGGGTCATCGATGCCAAACCGCTGGGAATCCGGGTGTATCTTGATGCCCTTGACACCCCGAGAAAGCAGTCGCTCCACCTCGTCAGTCAGACCGTCCATGGCGGCATGGACCGTACCGAAGGGAATGAAGCAGTCGTGGAGCTGCGCCTGCTCCCAGATAAAATCGTTAATGTGCTGCACCCGGTCCGGACGGATTGCCACCGGCAGGATCACAAATTGGCTGATGCCGGCCTGGGCGCCGCGCTTGAGCAGCATATCCGCAGTGCCGTTCATGGAAAAGTCGCCGATCTGATAAAAATTCCGCACGCTGTCCGTTGCCTTTTGGGCAATGTCATCGGGATATATGTGGGTGTGGATATCTATGATCTTCATTGAAATCGCCTCGCCTTGGAAATTGCTTTTATTATAGCCAATTTTCCGTAAAATTCAACGCCTTTTTGGGGAAATTATCTGTTCGGTTTGCTTCTGCTTAAGGCAATGGCTTTTTTCCAAAGTTGCTGACCCTGTCAGTCCCACCAAGCGACTGCCCGGGCAGGAGCGCCGTCGGCGTCCCGGAACTTCAGGGGGAAACAGCCGAAATGGAAAAGGTCCTTTCCGCACAGATGCAGGCCCTTCAGATTTTCAATGTTGATGATATCTTTTTCAGCAAAAAGCCTTTTATGTAGGGTGAGGCGGCAATCGGAAATGGGATCCAGACTGATCCCGTCAAAGCCGATGCCCTTGAAATCCCCGGAGAGGATGTAATCCATGACGGCATCGTCCAGGTAGGGATAGTCCCCAAAGTACGTAGCTGTGCCCCAATATTTGTCCCAGCCCAGATCAAACAGCAGAAAGTCCGCCTGTTGCGCCAGGTCTGTTGGAATCTTTGCCATGGTGATCCGCTGACCCGGCTTCAGATCCCGGCAGTCCACCACCAGCGCCATACCCGCAAACTGCTCTGCAGGAAACTGATCCAGAGAGGTCCGTCCGGGGAAAATGTGAGAAGGGGCGTCAATGTGGGTGCCGGTGTGGGAGAACATTTGCAGATAGGTCTCCTTAAAGCCGTCTTTTTCGTAGTCCGAGGCGGGGGAGAGCTTGGGTTGTTCTGTTCCGGGATAGACGGGCATATCCGGGTAAATGGTGTGGGTCAGATCAATCAGTTTCATAGCATATCTCCTTACAGATACTTTTTATATCATATCACACAGGGCGGGAAGGTACAAGTATTAACAGGTTGTATTTTGCCCCGGAGGGTGTTATAATGTACCCAATACAGATAGAAAGGGCACTTCAACATGCGAGACCGTGTACAAAATCAGGAGCAACGAAGGAATATGATGCTCAACGAGCCGGTATCGAAGATCATTCCCAGAATGGCGATCCCGACCATCGTGGCTTTTCTGATCAACTCCATATATTCCCTGGCGGACACCTATTTTGTCAGCTCCCTGGGCACCAACGCCACAGCGGCGGTCAGTGTCAACGCATCCCTGGATCAGCTGATCATGATGTGCGGCTCAATGCTGGCAGTGGGCGCCAACAGCTATATCGCCCGGCTTTTGGGCGACGGCCAGGATAAAAAGGCCAGCCAGGTCCTGTCCACCTCCTTTTTCTCCGCCATGGGCATTGGCGCTCTGCTGATGATCTTCGGCACGATTTTTATGCTTCCCATGGTGCGGCTGTTGGGCGCGACGCCCACCTGTGAGCAGTACTCTGTGGATTATGCCACCTATGTGCTCTATGCCGCTCCCTTTATGGCTGCCAATTTCGTTATGAATCAGTGTCTGCGCTCCGAAGGAAGCGCCACCTTGAGCATGATCGGCATGGGCTTCGGCGGTGTTCTGAACTGCATTCTCGATCCTATCTTTATTTTTGGCTTGGATATGGGTGTGGCCGGCGCATCCTTGGCAACCGCCATCTCCAAGTGGGTCAGCTTTGCCATCCTTATATTCCCCTATATCACCCGGCACAGCTTGCTGCACCTTTCCATTCGGAATTTCCACCCTTCCAGGGATATTATCACCAAGGTGGTCTCCGTGGGTTCTTCCTCCATGTTCCGCTCCGGACTGGCGGTGGTGTCTGCCATCATGCTCAACACCCTGGCAGGCGACATCTCCGATTCCGTGTTGGCGGCGGTGGGCGTTTGCACCAAGATTGCCATGTTCCCCTTCGGCAGTATTTTGGGCTTTTCCCAGGGCTTCCAGCCGGTGGCTGGCTTTAACTGGGGCGCGAAGCGCTATGACCGTGTCCGGGAGAGCTACCGCTTTTCCGCAAAGGTGGCGCTGTGGGGTGGCGTTGTCATGGCAGTGATTCTGATTCTGATGGCGGACTGGATGATCGTTCTGTTTGCCGGTACAGATGCCGAGATGCGCCGCATCGGCGTGATCTGCATGGTCTCCCAAAGCCTGGCTATGCCGATCCACGGCTGGGTCGCCATCGTCAATATGCTTTGTGCCGGCCTGGGCGATGCCAAGGGCGCATTGGCGCTGTCCACTGCCCGGCAGGGCACCTGCTTTATTCCCATTTTGTATCCCATGGCCTGGCTTTTGGGCGCTTACGGCATTGCCACCGTTCAGGCCCTGGCGGATGTGCTTTCCATCCTTTTGGCGATCCCTATTCTACGCGCCATTCGAAAGAAGATCGACCTGGCAGAAAAGACACAATCTCACGAGTGATCCTGTGAAAAAAATAAGGGAGCAGACCATAGGCGTTGTACTCTAAAGGGCAGTAATTAAAAAGCAGAAACGAAAAATCGTTTCTGCTTTTTTCTTTTTATCATAAGGCTTTAGGATGTCCTAAAAATGTGGAAAATGTGATGTACATTTTCCCTGCTTGTTATGTTGTGCGACAAAAATTCTTGACAACTCCTGTCACAAATGATATCATTATATCAAGATTGAATGATATCATTAGGAGGTGCTTTTTTGATGTCTTCTAAAAAAGTGGATAAATCAGATCGAAAACAACAAATTCAATTTAGAATGAATCCTGAAAAATTAAAAGCCCTAAAATCTGCTATCGCTTATGATGATAACATGCACAGCATGGCCGATTTATTTAATAAGGCGGCTGATGATTATTTAAAAAAGCATAAAAAAGGAGTAGATATAAATGGCTGAAACTAAAGTGATTGTTATACCGGATGGTAAAATCTGCGACTATGTCGATGGAAAATTCCGTAACGATACACCCGAAGAGTATGTAAGACAAACTATTGAAAAAAGACTTGTAAACGAGCATAAGTATCTGCCTAAACAGATTAAGATCGAATATACGCTGCAACTCGGCTCACGTAAGCCGCGTGCAGATATTGTTATCTTTGACAAAGACTGCATCGAACAAACCCAAGAAAACGTCAAATTGATTATCGAGTGTAAGAAAGAGGCAGTTGAAGCACGTAATGCTAAAGATGGTGTTGAACAACTAAAATCTTATATGTCTGCTTGTCCTAACTGTGAGTGGGGTATGTGGACAAACGGCAAGCAGAAAGAAGTATTCCGTAAATTTGTCAATGATAAGGGACAAATTGATTTTATGGATTACAATGATATTCCCTCTGCTGACGGTAGTTTGGATGATATTAACCGCCCCAAAAGAACATCATTAAAAAATGCTTACGATGATAATTTATTGTTCGTTTTTAAGACCTGTCATAATCATATTCACGTAAATGATGGTTTGCAAAAACAGCCTGCGTTTTTTGAACTGTTAAAGGTTATTTTCTGCAAAATTGAAGATGAACGTAATATCCCTAATCCTCTTGATTTTTACACTACATCAGAAGAACGTTCAAATCCCGATGGTCAGCTTACCGTTAAAAAGCGTATATCGAAGATTTTTGAAAGAGTAAAGAAAAAACACGGAAAAATTTTTGATTCCAATGACGAAATCAAACTTGCACCTAGAAGCTTGGCATACATAGTAAGTGAACTTCAGAAATACAGCCTTCTTAACACTAACATCGACATTAAAGGGAAGGCATACGAAGAAATTGTTGGCGCCAACCTCCGTGGCGATAGAGGTGAATTCTTTACGCCTCGTAACGTTATGAAGATGGTTGTTGAGATGATAAATCCCAAGATGGACGAAAGAGTATTGGATAGCTCTTGCGGTACAGGTGGCTTCTTAGTTACTGCCATGACACACGTAATTGCAGATCTCGAAAGAGAATTTTCAGCACAAATTGGCTGTGATCGAAAGAATTGGGATAGTGACTCTATGCGCGCATTTAACGATCGTATTTCGGATATGGCTTCACACTATTATTTTGGATTCGATATCAATCCCGACCTTGTTAAAGCGACCAAAATGAATATGGTTATGAACAATGATGGTAGTGGTAATATTCTTCAAACCAATTCGCTTTTACCTCCTCACGAATGGACGGATGAGTTTCGCACTAAATTAGCAGAGGCACTCGGTATTGAAAAAAGTGAGTTGAGAAATCATAATACCATTGCATATTTTGATGTTATTGTTACAAACCCACCTTTTGGTAGTAAAATCCCTGTGAAAGATAAAAATATTTTAGAACAATTTGAACTTGCTCACATTTGGGAAAACAATAAAAAGACAGGCGTTTGGACAATGACTGAACGTTTGCAATCCTCTGTGCCTCCCGAAATCTTATTTATCGAGCGTTGCACACAATTACTTGTTGAAGGCGGCAGATTGGGTATAGTTCTTCCTGATTCAATTCTTGGTTCGCCCGGTTTAGGATATATTCGTGAATGGTTGATAAAAAATCATCGAATTATCGGTAGTGTTGATTTGCACGTCGATACTTTCCAACCTCGAAATGGCACACAAACTTCGGTTCTTTTCTTACAAAAGAAAACTCAGCAACAGAAAGATACTGAGGAAAAAGCGGGCACAATGGCAGATTATAATATCTTTATGGCTATGGTTGAAAAGGTTGGACATGATAGACGTGGAACCCCAACCTTTAAACGTGACAAAGAAGGCAATGAGATTCTTGTACCTGATACCAACAGTGTTCTTGTAATTGGAGAAACAGGAGAGGGAGATAAGTCTATATCTCACCAACAGAAAAAGAAGGTGGAAGATGATCAAACGCCTGATATTCCTGCAATCTTTACAGAATGGAAAAAGCAGGAGGGTTTGTCGTGGTAAACAACAACTTAAGGAATATGCATAACGATCAAGATGCCTCTAATATCAAAGCTAACGAATCTCCAATAAAATGGTGTTCCGTGTCTTTGTCTGATGTTATATCTCGTGGCAAACGTCTTGAAGCAAGCGTTTTTGATGTAGAGGCAAAACAGGCTCGGCAGATAATCAATAACTCAAAATTCCCATTGACTATGATTGGTGGCGAGAACGGGTTAACATCATCCTATACTTGTGCAAGATTTAAACGAGTATGGGTTGAACATTCCGACTTGCCTATATATCAACCCTCTACAATAGTTGATATTAAACCGATACCAGATGGCTATATATCTCACTTGACTCAAACAAATATAGATGCCTTGCGTGTTTCGAAAGGTCAAATCCTAATGACTTGTTCGGGTACCATAGGAAAAGTTTCATATGTAACTGACACTTTAGATAACAAGGTTTTTAGTCATGATCTTTTAAGAATTGAGTGCAGAAATTCGGTTGATCAAGGATACATTTACACATACTTAAAAAGCAGAATAGGCAATAAAATCTTGCTTACCAACAGCTATGGTGCCGTTATAACACATATAGAATCGGAGCACCTCGCTACTGTTCCTATTCCGAATGCACCAAAAGAGATAAAAATTGGAATTCATAACCTAATTGTCGACTCTTACAAAATGCGAGATGAATCGAATGATCTTATAGACCAAGCGACAGCATTGCTCATATCCGAACTAAAACTACCTGCTATTAACGAGTTTGAGCAAAAAAACATCGAAAATTCCAGTTCTGTAAATGCATTCAATGTTAAACTCAGCGATTTAAATTATCGTGCTGACGCTTCCTATCATTTGCCGATTGTTGATGCGATCATTGAACATTTAAAAGAGCATGCAGCAGAAATTACAACCATTGGAGACAGTCGCATTAGTTCCGATGTTGTTTTACCTGGTAGATTTAAAAGGGTATATGTAGAAAGTGATTATGGCGTTAAATTTTTAGGTGGAAAAGAGATGAAACAATTAGACCCTTCAAGTGAAAAATATTTGTCTAGAAAAGCTCATTCAAAACAGCTTGAAGGATCTCTTGGTATTAAAGAAAACTCTATTCTCACACCCGCTCGTGGTTCATTGGGCGAAGTAATAATGCCCCCAAAGCACTTTCTCAATTGGGCTATTAGCGACAATATGATGCAAATATTATCCAATGATACCATTTGCGGGTATGTTTACATTTTTCTTAATTCTGAATATGGAAAAGCTCTAATTCAACGTTTTACTTACGGCGGAGTTGTTGATGCAATAGAACCTTGGCATATTCAGCAGGTTCAAATACCGTTGCTTAAGAATAAGCAAGTTCAAGCGCAAATCAACAATTTAGCAAAACTGGCAAACGAAAAACGCTATGAAGCGTATCTTCTTGAACAAGAAGCTTTAAAGATTATGGATGAGGAAATAATATACGCAAAATAACATTAAAAGCAAAAGCGAGGTGAGATTCACCCCGCTTTTGCTATGTAAAGATTGTCTTTTGTGTAAACTGCGTCCCGGAAAAATCAGCAAAAGCCCCAGTGTTCATGCGGGTTTAAGCGGCTTTTATCTTATTATACCATATTCCTCTATATCCCCTCAGTCATTTTTGCAAAATGACAGCTCCCCTTGTATCCCTCCACCAATCTGCGGTTGGTCCGCCGGTCGCAATCACAGATTGCTCCCCGCTTTGGCTAAAAATATGCCACCGGCATATTTTCTTAACGCGTCGCGCCCTATTTAGGCAAGGGAGGCAGGACGGGGAGCCTTGCGGGCAGCTCATATGAGATTATTTGCCGTAGGTTTTCAGGTCGCGAGGGGTGCAGTTATAGTGTTTTTTGACCACGCGGGCAAAGTATTTTGGGTCGCTGTAGCCGCTTTTTTCGGCGGCTGTCTCCACCGCCTCGCCGCAGGATATGAGATTGCGGGCGTATTCCAGACGCAGGCGGGTGATATACTGCACCGGTGTTTTTTGGCAATATTTGCGGAACAGCATACGCAGATCGGTCTGACTTATGGCGGCGTTTTTGCAGATCTTTTCCACCGACAGATCCTGATCCCGATAGTTTGTATTGATATACGACAGTGCGTTTATAAAATGCTCGGGCATACGGTTTTTCAGCTCGTTGGCGCACAGCTCGCCCAGGATATAATAGAGCTGAGACAGCACGTGCGCCTCGTGACCCAGCGCTTTGTTCTGCCACAGGGTGTGTGCGGCGATGAAGGCTTTGTATATCTGCTCGGCGTTGCGGGGGGTGTATATTTCGGGCTCGATGTCATCGGACGCGGTGACAAAATGTATGGCCAGCATATCGGTATCTGTATATTCGGCTCGGTAGGGCAGTCCTTGAGGCAGGTACAGAATGTCGCCGCTTCCTGCGCAGTAGGTTTTTTCGCCCACCGTTACCGCCGACGTGCCGCCCATTCTAAAAGCCAGCGAGGAGTATTCTCTCGGCTCGACCTCAAAGCTTCCGCCCTCCCACACAACCCGCTCCACGCCGACGATGAACTGTGCGGGGTTTTTGCATTCATAAAGCATTTTTCCACCTCTTGTCAAATATACCACACTTTTTCAGGCTTTTCAACACCGAAAAGTCCACCTTTTGCGTTGTTTTGTGAGTGTGTGCGGGCGGGGTGAGAGTTCTATAATATAATTGGTGTGGCGCAATACACCGACACAAACAAACATAATCCTGAAAACAGAGGGGTATACACAATGAACGAACTGAAACAAAAGATCATAAACTTTGCCAAAGCCGACGGCGTTGATCTGATCGGCTTTGCCGACCGTTCCCGTTTTGAGGGAGTGGATGCACGCATCAATCCTTTTTCCATCTTCCCCGAGGCAAAGACGGTCATCCTCATCGGCAAGCGCATCTGCCGCGGCTCTCTGCGCGGTGTCGAAGAAGGCACCAACTTCGGCGACTATCAGCTGTTCGGCAAGAACTGGCTGGAGGACGAGTTCATCTCTCTGTCCGCCTACAATCTGTCCAACTTTATTGAGGGCTTCGGCTATGAGGCCGTGCCCGTATTCCCCAACCCCAGCGATCAGGCGCCTCAGGGTGTTTCTGTTGCCGAGGGCAGACCCGCTCCCAACGTATATCCCGATTTTGACTACGCCGCCGTTGCCTGCGGTCTGTGTGTTATTTCCCGCAACGGCATCCCCTTCTCCCGCGAGTTTGGTTCCCGTCAGCGCTTCCACATGCTGCTGACCGATGCCGAGCTTGAGCCCACTCCCCTGCTTGACATGGACGTCTGCACCGGCTGCACCGCCTGCATGGACGCATGCCCCATGGGCGCCATCAGCGACACCGAGACAGAGACCGTGACCATCTGCGGCAGGAGCTTTGAGATCGCCAAGATCGATTACAACAAGTGCCGCATCTGCCAGAACGGCGCCGTTGTCAACAGATTCATTGAGAGCGGCAAGCCCGACAGAGTCGCCGCACTGTGCAACCGCACCTGCATGTGCTCGCTGGAAGAGCGAAAGGCGCTGACCAATCGGTTTAATAATCCCTTCCGCACAAGCGAAGTATGGAGCATCGGCGGCAGAGATCAGAAGGTCGACCGCTCGGACGAGCAGGCCAACGTGCTTGGCGGCTGCTTCTCCAAGACCGGAAAGAGAGGTCACTGATATGGCTCTGACTGCCCAAATGATAAAGGACAGGGCACGTGAGCTGGGTATCGACTGCATCGCCATAGGCAACATTGAGCGATTCAAGAATGCCCCCGCGCTGATGAGCCCTATCTCCTACTTCCCCAAGGCCAAGTCGGTCATCGCCATTGCAATGCCCTTTCCACGCGGCGCCAACCGCGGTATAGAAGAAGGCACACACTGGCACAACTATACATTCTACTCCTACAACAAGCTCAACGCATTCTTCCGTCCCATCAAGACCTATCAGCTTGCCTGCTTCATTGAGGATCACGGCTACGAGGCCGTGGCACACTACCCCGCCGTGCCCGAGGGCAACGGCACTACCAAAAAACCTGTGGCAGAGGGCAAGCTGCCCCCCGACGTGGTCTGCAGCATCCGAATGATCGCCGCAGGCTGCGGTCTGGGCGAGATCGGCTGGTCAAAGGTTTTTTTGACCAAAAAATACGGCCCCCGCGTCCGTCTGGGACTGATATTCACCGATGCCGAGCTTGAGACCGATCCCATCCTTGATACCGGTACTCTGTGCCTGCACTGCGGCGCCTGCGCCCGCGGCTGTCCCGGCGGCGCTATCCCCGATCCCAAGGACGAAAACGCACGTCTGTACATAGATTTCGGCGAGAAGCAGGTATACTTCGGCGACGTGCAGATGGGCAGATGCACCCTGTCCCACCACGGCATGAACAACGAGTGCTCGCCCTTCCTGAAAAAAGAGTTCCCCAATATGGCATTCGACGTCCGCTCCAGCCAGATGACCGAGGAGGAGGCATACATTTTCTCCTACTCGCTGGCAGGCGCAAAGTGGGGCCGCAAACCCGGCTCTCACGCCGTTATGGACTACTATAACTACATCATCGACCACACCGGATATTTTGCCATCTGCGGCGCACGCGGCTGTATCCGCTCCTGCATGGACGTGATGGAAAAGAGCGGCAGGTGCGAGGCGCATTTTGAGAATCCTTACTTTAAGCGCGAGCGCTGGGCGCTGCCTCTCCACCCCGCAAAAGAACCCGACGGCGTCAACCCCTACCGCGAGGAGTATCTGGACGAGCACTTCCCCGGCATCAGAAAGAACGAGTACAAAAAGCCTCAGGGCGAATAAGACCGATCGGCAAAAACGTCGTGATCACGCCCCTCAGAAGCCGTCAAACGCGCTAAAATGCCATAAATCCCTGCTGCATCTGCTGCGAAGCGCAGTACGCTGAGAGGTGCGAAAATATCCCCCTATTTCTACCAAAAGAGCTCCGATGTTCAATCAGAAATGCTTGAAAGTCGGAGCTTTTTCGTTTATATTTTATTTAGTAGCTATTTTTGTTACACACAGCAACTCGAAAAGGGGAAAATCATACTATGGTAAAATTCGTAGATATTCCGTACGTTCGTCCGGATATGGACAAAGTGCTGGACAGCGTTAAGGCTGCCATCCAAAGTCTGAAAACCGCAAAAACCTATGAAGAGTTCAGAAGTGCATACATGGATTATGAGCAGACCGATACCGAGCTGGTAACATTGCAGCAGCTGGTTTATATGCGTCACACGGTTGATATGCTTGACGAGTTCTATACCGCAGAAAATGCATTCTTCAATACGCAGATGCCGCGCTACAGTATCGCTACAAAAGAACTGAGAACCGTGATTTTGAACTCTCCTTTCAAAAAGGAATTTGAAGAAGAGTTCGGATCATTTTTGATTAAGGATATCGAAGCAAAGCTGCTTTTATCCGGTGAAGCGGTTGTGGATGATCTGGCAAAAGAGGCAACCCTTGCAAGCCTCTACTCCAAAACCGTCGCGTCGGCTTCCATCGAGTTTAACGGCGAAAAGTGCTCCACCCCCAAGCTCTTAAAATATATGAAGAGCTCCGATCGTGAGATTCGCAAAGGCGCATTTGAGGCATGGGCGGCTCTCTATGAGTCCATTGCTCCGAAGATCGATGAAATCTACTCAGAGGTGGTGAAAACCCGCGACTGTATGGCGAAAAAGCTTGGCTTTGACGGTTACACACCTATGGGTTACTTAACACGCCGTAAATATGATTATACACCCGAGCAGCTTGAAGTATTCCGTAAGCAGGTACGCGAAGTGATCGTTCCAGCTTGTGCAAAGTTGGCCGAGAGACAGCGGGAAAGACTTGGAGTTGAGAAGTTCTGTTTCTACGACGAGTCTGTTTTCAGCCCCAACGGCAATCCGACACCCATCGGTGACCGCGACTACATGGTGGCGAAGGCACAGGAAATGTACCGTGAACTGTCTCCGGAAACGGGCGAGTTCTTCGACTTTATGGTAGACTATGACCTGTTTGATCTGGTAACAAAACCGGGCAAACGAACCGGCGGCTACTGCAGATTCCTGCAGGCATACCGTGCGCCCTTCATTTTTGCCAACTTCAACGGTACAGATGCAGACGTGAGCGCTCTCACACATGAGGCGGGTCACGCATTCGCCTACTACACGGCATCAAAGGTCCGGAAAACACTGCAACGTTGCAGCCCTGTAAACGAGATCGCTGAGATACATTCCATGAGCATGGAATTCTGGACATTCCCGTGGCTGGAAAGCTTCTTTGGCGACAGAGCAGACGAATACAGAGAAAATAACATCGTCAATGCGCTCATGCGGATTCCGTACCGTGTCAGCATAGACGAGTTCCAGCACAGAGTATACCAAAATCCTGATATGACTCCTGAGGCGCGGAAAGCTGTATGGCGTGAGATCGAGCGCACATATATGCCGTGGAGAACATATGACGGAAACGAGTTTATGGAGCAGGGCGGTTACTGGATGCAAAACCAGCATATTTTCCTCTATCCCTTCTACTTCATAGATTATGCCATGGCGCAGCTCGCTGCGTTCGAGTTCTATGCACAGATGCGCACAGACCGCAAAGCGGCATGGGAAAACTACTACAAGCTCTGTCAGGTAGGCGGTTCCGCAGGCTACTCAGAGGTTATTGAACGCCACAACCTTCACAATACCCTGCAGGATGGCTCTGTAAAAGAGATTCTGGCACCTATATTTGAAGAACTCGGCCTGTAAAAGAACGTCGCTCTTTTGTCACCGTTTTGCGGTGCAAAATGGGTAATCCCCAAAGACTTCAGCACCCAACTACTCGATTTTATGTTTTGGCAGCTTAAAATCCCCGACAGATCAACAGCACCGCAGGCAAATGGCCTGCGGTGCTGTTATTTTTTACTGCGGATTGGCCTGCTTGTAGAGGCGGTCTATATAGTCGTAGCCGAGAGAGTATTTGGGAGCGGTAATATAGTTGACGGTGTCCTCGCCGTAGAGTATCTCCCGATCGGACATCATAATTATCTTGTCTATCAGTTGGGCGTGACGGTCATAGAACTTCATCTCATAGGCGTTGTCCTCAAACTCACCGATTTTGCCGGGATAAAACTTTGCATAGTTGATCTTGTCAACTATTTTGGCTATTACGTCGTCATCGGTGATCTGGCAGAAGCCGCCTTTGCCCAGCGCGATTATCTCAATAACGGCGGCAGCGGAAAAGCTGAAGTTCATACTGTTTTTATAAGCATAGAATGTATACCGCAAAGTGTCGTTTCTGCCATCGCTGCCATTCCATGTGGCAACTACCTCATACACACAGCTTGAATCAAACAGCGTAATATACATATTCCCATTGACCACTTTGACCGGTACGGACTCATCCTGACCATCTTCATTTGAGGGTCTGTATCCGTTTGGCCAGCATACCACATACATCTCATCGGGGGTTGTTGTACGGGTTGGGTCGCCGCTCTCTATATTGAAGCTTATCAGCGCAGACAGCGGATCGAGATTGCTGAAGTATGCCGGCACGATATCTATTTTGGGCAGAGCGACGCCCTTTGACTCGCCTATTTTGACGTTTAATTTCCTTACCCTGTCCGGATATGCCTCTCCTGCTTTGACCTCTATGCTCTGTTCGTTGCTGACAACGATCATCACGGGGGCATCGGGCGGCACGGTGTCGCTCTTGGGGTCGGTAAGGAAGCACACCGCAAAGATCACGCATACGATAACCGCTGCCGCAATCAGCCAAAAGGTCGGCTTTTTGTAGCTCAGCACCTGTTTTACCCTTCCTTTTACGCCGATCTCGCCAAAAGCCAAAGGGCAGGCGGCGATACCGCGTCTGTTTACGCTGCAGGTCAAAAGTGCCTGAGAATAGTCGGCTTTTTGTCGGCTGTTCAACTCTTTTACCACCTTTTCGTCGCAGGCAAGCTCGATATCACGGCAAAGCAGGGCGTATGCCAACCATATCAGCGGATTGAACCAATGCACGGCCAATATCAGAAATCCCAGCGGTTTCCATAGATGGTCTTTGCGGCGGATGTGGGCTTTCTCGTGGGCAATAACGTGTTCCATATCCCCGCCGTCTATGTTAACGGGCAGATATATACGGGGTCTGATGATACCGAACACAAACGGTGAGGACAGATTATCGCTGCGGTAGATATTGTCGCGTAAAAGAACGGCTGTGCCTGTACTGCGTTTTACCCGCAGGCAGCTGACTGCCGTGTAGACCAGCATCAAAACCGTCCCCGCCACCCAGACTGCAGACAGCAGCGGAATGAGTATCTGAAGCGGGTTGGCGCTGTCACCCGGATTTGGTGCAAAAGAGCCGCTTACGATGGGATTAACGATATTGTCGACCGCATCGATACCCGAATCAATAGCCGGAAGATCATCATACATAATTCCCGGAGCCACCGTCTCGGAGCTTGGAACAAGACTCACGCCGCTCTCCAAAGAAAACGGGCATACAAGCCTGACTGCCACCACAGCCCACAGCAGAACGGAAAGAAACTTGGGCGCTTTTTTGAGCAGCAGCCGCAAAATGACCACCGCAAGCACCATCCATCCTGCCGATATGCTCATATTGACGACCTTGAGGAATATGTCAGTCATCACCGTTCTCCCTTCTGTAGCGGTCGATCATCTGCTGTACGGCATCTATCTCCCGTGCCGATATCCTGCGGTGTCGGGTAAACGCCGCAACGAAGGCAGGCAGAGAGCCCTCAAAGGTTTTTTCGACCATCTCGTCGATCTGTGAGGTCTGCACCTCGCTCTTGCTTACCAGCGAGGTCACTACGGTGTTCTCGTTTTTGAGCACACCTCTCTCACCCAGCCGCTTAATGACCGTGTAGGTGGTGGTGGGCTTCCAGCCCAGCTTTTGGGCGCACAGATTGACAAGCTCGCCGCTTTTTATGGGCTCGTGCTCCCACAGAATAAGGCAAAAACGGTATTCGCTCTCAAAAACTTTTGGTGTTTCCATATCACGTCTGCTCCTCTCTAATATATTAGAGTAGCTTTACTCTAACACATTAGTGCGCGCTTGTCAACACTTTTTGTCAAAAAAATACTGCGGTAAGATGTTCAACAGAAATGATGCGGTAAGATGTTCGACAGAAATTTTTCTGTGCCGAATGCTGCGGTCGGGCGTTCAAAGCAAGTCCCTCTGTGCCGAATGCGGCGGTCAGACTATCAATGCAAGTCCCTCTGTGCCGAATGCTGCGGTCGGGTGTTCGACACAAGTTCCTCCACGCTGAGTATGTTCTGTGAGATCGGTGACTATTGCCCGTGCGGTGGTGTCTGCCGATTGTAAAATACGTGACTATTGCCCGCGCAGGTGGCTTTCATCTCAGCTTTTGGGCGCACAGATTGACAAGCTCGCCGCTTTTTATGCGCTCGTTCTCCCACATAATAAGACAAAAACGGTATCCACTCTCATAAATTTTCGGTGTCTCCATATTTATACATGCCCCACTTTAACCTATTGGAGCAATTTCGCTCTAACGTATTAGTGCGCGCTTGTCAACACCTTTTTTATTTTGCTGACAGCGCAGCCGTGTCTGCGGGAAGTATATGTGCCGTGCGGCTGCGTCTGCGGGAAGTATATGTGCCGTGCAGCCGCGTCTGTGGGGAGTTTATGTGCCATGCAGCCGTGTCTGCGGGAAGTTAATATGCCGTGCGGCGGTGTCTGCCGATTGTAAAATACGTGACTATTGCCCGCGCAGGTGGCTTTCATCCCGGCTTTTGGGCGCACAGATTGACAAGCTCGCCGCTTTATATGCGCTCGTTCTCCCACAGAATAAGACAAAAACGGTATTCACTCTCAAAAATTTTCGGTGTCTCCATATTTATACCTGCTCCACTTTAACCTATTGGAGCAATTTCGCTCTAACGCATTAGTGCGCGCTTGTCATCACCTTTTTTATTTTGTGACAGCGCAGCCGCGTCTGCGGGGAGTATGTATGCCGTGCAGCGGTGTCTGTGGGAAGTATATGTGCCGTGCAGTCGCGTCTGCGGGAAGTTTATGTGCCGTGTAGCCGCGTCTGTGGGGAGTTTATGTGCCGTGCAGTCGCGTCTGCGGGAAGTTTATGTGCCGTGCGGCTGCGTCTGTGGGGAGTTTATGTGCCATGCAGCCGTGTCTGCGGGAAGTAAATATGCCGTGTAGCCGTGTCTGCCGATTGTAAAATACGTGACTATTGCCCGCGCAGGTGGCTTTCATCCCGGCTTTTGGGCGCACAGATTGACAAGCTCGCCGCTTTTTATGCGCTCGTTCTCCCACAGAATAAGACAAAAACGGTATTCACTCTCATAAATTTTCGGTGTCTCCATATTTATACCTGCCCCACTTTAACCTATTGGAGCAATTTCGCTCTAACTCATTAGTGCGCGCTTGTCAACACCTTTTTTTATTTGTCTCTGTCCGAGATAAGTATTGGTGTGTATAACTGACCCTTTTATTCATTTTTTGTGAATGCCCACAGAAAACAAAAAGGAGCAGGGTGTATTTCAACCTTGCTCCTATCGGTCAGTATTCAGTTCACCAAATGGGAGTTTACTGTACATCTTTGTTGAATGAATTACAATGGAAACTTCCGTCGCTGTAGGTCAGTTCCGCGCCATCAATGTATATCACTCCGTTTTTACATTCAAAGGAAAATACCGGCTCGTTTAATATCATTCTTGTTATAACTTGAATTCCTCCAAGAGAAGTCAAGTCAAAAATATCGACACTCATATAAGACAGACCAGAGCCCGATGTGTTATAGGAAACAAGGTCTTTTGTGCCGTTGCTGTCATAATCCCACAAGCATAATTGATGGTGATATCCTCCAAAAGTATCATATCGGTAAATCGTATGATTTACCATCAAAAAGCAATGCACGTCATTCACACAAAATACTTCAATATCGGATGTTTCATCAGAAATGCTTTTGGGGGTAATATTCACAATGCGAGTAATGTTATCCGTGTTGTAGTTATAATCCTTTTCACCGCCACGGATGCATCCATCGCTTTTCAATTTTTTCAGAAATTCATCACAGTGGAGATTGTTCGTCGTATCATAATCCGGAGTAAAATAGTCTGTCTCGTTCTGCGTGCTTTTGCTGGGGTTGTTGGTTTCGTTTGAAGTGCTTGGCTGTGTTCTGCTATCCGAAGAGCAACCAACCAAGCCCAGCACACAGACTATTGCCAAAAGAAATACCAATATTCTTTTCATATAAGCACACTCCTTTATCAGATTCTTATTTGTCTAACTGTTCTCTTACTTTATTTGAACGGAAAAATCCAGCAAAAGTTCCGAACTATACCTATATCATAGCATACTTCGGTCTATTTGTATCACTTCAGAGACGAGAATTTACATATTATGCATAATAGTTATTGAAAATGTATATTTTTTGTTCACCAATACTCATCTCGGACATAGACTTTTATTTTGCTGACAGCGTAGCCGCGTCTGTGGAGAGTATATATGCCGTGCGGCTGCGTCTGTGGGAAGTATATGTGCCGTGCATGGGCAGGGTGTTTTCGGGATTTACTTTTTGGGGCGGGTATGTTATATATAAGCCAAGGAGATGAGGCTGTATGAATATTGCGACGCTGATTCGGTACAAAAAAGGTACTTATGAGGGCATCTGGAACGGAAACAGCTGGTTTGCCCACGGAAATCTTATTGACATCGCACGCCGGTACGGCGTGGGGATGACGGTCATCGCCACGGACGGCGATTACGAGAAGGTCTGTCAGGTCTGCGACGGGCTTATTATCCCCGGCAGTTCTATCAATATCGACCCAAGCTTTTACGGACAAGCGCCCTTTGACCCCCGAAACGAAGTGGAGGAGTATCTGCTGGACTCCAAAATTATTGAGGCTTTTGACAAAATGGGCAAGCCTATGTTCGGCATCTGCGGCGGTATTCAGGCGCTTAACGTCTACTACGGCGGCACCCTCGGCAGGGTCAGCAATCTCAAAACCGACGCTCACTCGGAAAGCCCATCGAGCCACGGCGCTGAGGAGCAGCGCACCGACCGTTACGGCAATGTTATCGCCTATAAGACCCACCCGGTAAAGGTCAAAAAAGGGTCGTTTATCCACGACGTGTTTCAGTCTGAGCGGATACTGACCAACACATACCACGGCTACGCCCTCGACCGCGTGGCAGAGGGGTTTGAGGTGGTCGCTACATCCGACGACGGCATCGTGGAGGCTGTCGAATGGAAAGAAAAGAAGGTCTACGGCACCCAATGGCATCCCGAGCTTGCCTACCGCCTCAGTGACCCGCTTGAGCTGAGGATATTTGAGAACTTTTTACGCACCTGCGCGGAGAACGCGAAGTGACCGTCGTATCATAATTCACAAAAAAGGCATCGCTGCGGCGTAGTGTCCTCAAGGGCACTGCGCGTCGATATAAATCCGCGTGCGCGGATTTATATCATATCGAGTTTGAGCATTTGCTCAAACATATCGAATTTGCCGTAAGGCAAATATATCGAGCCGAGCGAAGCGACGGCATATCGACATAATTAAATCGCTCCTGTGAACACAAAGGCAGTGCTTGTAAATAAAAGAGGACAGAGAATGTTTTGCATTCTCCGTCCTTTTCCTGTCTTTGGGTGACGTATTTTATTAAATGTCAAAAACTGTCCTTTATGGTGCGCCCCATCGTCGATACCTTTTTGAGTTTGTTTATTTGATATTTGCTTCAAACCAGTCTTTGATCTCGAGTGACATCTGATAATAGGACAGGGTTTTTGTTATGCTGATCCACCCGTATGAGGGATAATACTGCACGGCAAAGCGCAGACCTTCTTTTGTCTGGATAACGATATCTTTTCTGTCGTCTGCCACACGGGAATATACTTCCGGCCCTATGTCCCCGCCGCCTTCGTCCTCTGCCTTTTTCAAGTTATCGGCATACATTATTGCGTGATACTCATCAAAGCTGAAAGCCGTCAGCTTTGTGATCCCGGCATAAAACTCATTGATAATCGCGCTGTCTGTTACGGTTTTGCCGTTTGCTTTCCAATAATTGTCCGACTTTACCGGGGTTATGCTGACAATATCAGCCGCCTCGTCGATACCATATACGTCAAAAACCGTTTGGATAGGCAAAGACTCATCGTTTTCTACCAGATAATTACAGAACCACGCATAGCAGTATCTGTCGCCGTCACGAAGTATGCGTACCGCTTTGTACGGCGCGGGTTTGTATTCAAGCAGTTCCATATCGGTCGTTTCATCTGCTACCACATAGTTGCTGTATTCCGCTTCGGGCACAGACTTTTGCAGATATACGATATGACCGCCGATAACGTCATCTGTGATCCCGCTTGGCAGACCGAACTTTTTGATCGTGTTTGCGTCCTCGATAATTTCCAAGTAAGAATCGTCATATTCAACCAAAACCACCGCATCAACAATATTCTTTTGATCGGGTGATACAAACAGGTCTTTGGCAAACGGCAGTCCTATTGCACAGGCAAGAGCCAAACACGCCGCTGCCGCTGCCCACTTGTACCATACTTTTTTTGTGCCGGCTCGGGGCGCACCCGTGTATCGGGCAGCCTCGTCTATATATCTGGGATCTATATTCCCGACGGTTTCGGAAATTCTTTTCCTTCTCACAGAGATACTCCTTTCGCGATCAAGTGTTTTTTCAGCTTTTCTCTTATGCGGAAAAGCCGAACCGATAAGTTGTGGCTCCCGGTATGAAGGCGCTTGGCAATATCATCCACCGAATCCGAATACCAATAACGGCGAACAAACATGACCCTGCTTTCCTCATCCAAGGTTTCGAGAAAATCATCTATATGCCGCGCGGTCTCGGCGGCGTTGAATTCATCCTCCACCGAAACAGAAGAGGGAAAACAGTTTTCAAGCTCATCCAGCGCTATATCGTAGATGCTGTTTCTTTTTGCCGCCGTGTTTGAGTGATACTTCTTGACGGCAAGATTGCGTACTATTCTGCAAACGTAGCTTAACAGAGGGTTTGGAGTCTGAGGCGGTATAGTATTCCACGCTCCGAGATAAGCATCGTTCACACATTCTTCGCTGTCACGGGTATTGTTGAGTATATTGAAAGCGACCTTCATGCAAACCGAGCCGTATTTATCCGATAGTTCAATGATTGCCTGCTCCGAGCGCTCAAAGAACAATTCAATTATTTTCCTATCGTCCAAACTGCTCACCATCCTTTCTGCCTCAACTGTATACTACGGTTTTGACCGTGGATATCTCATCATTTTTTATATTATAGCGCAGTTTATTGCAAAAAGGCGAGGTGGGAGCACCTCGCTTTTGTTATTTGTTCCGAGGTATGCAGTATTTGGCAATATTTTTCAGAAAGTGCGATTGAATAATTGTTGACATTTTAGGGAACAATTTGTATAATCAAATTGCAGTTTGTTCCCTAAAAGGAGTTTTGGTATGAATAACTACCCCAAGATACAAGAGCTGCTGCAGCAGCGTGCCGATCTGCTGGCACGGCTTAATCTTCTCGCTTATGACGGCACACCCGAGGTCAAGGAGAACAAAAGCGGTAAATACCTCTATGTCAGAAAACGCATAGGCAGCCGAGTAACGTCAACCTACGTTGACGTATATTCCGACACACTGTATCAGCTGCTGCTTCGTAACAATGCCGAGGCAAAGGAACTGAAAAAACAGCTCCGCCGGGTTGAAAAAGCCCTTGCGCAGGCAGGCTTCAGCGAAAACGAATTATCCCCCGACGTAATGCTCAATCTTGATTTTGCCCGAGTCAATATGAAATTATCGATCTATGAGCAAGCTGTTCTGGAAGGCGTTGCAACGTCCTTTCCTCAAACCGAGGATATTATCGAAAACGGCAAAGTCCACGGCGTTACCGCAAGCGATGTACAAAAGATACTCAACCTCAAGCACGCCTGGGAGTTCATTCTGGACAAAGACGTTTTGCAGGTAAAAAGCGATTATTCTATCCTTTGCCATATTGCAAAGCTTATCAATGAAGGTTTTTTTGAAAACGGCGGCAGGATACGCGGTGTACCCGTGACTATCGGCGGTACTTCATACATTCCGCAATTGCCCATCGAAACCATTGTTATTGAGAACATTACAGCCATACTGAACTTGGAAAAGCCGCCTATAGACATCGCAGTAGAGCTGTGCCTGTACTGTATGAAGACCCAGATCTTTAACGACGGCAACAAACGGGCATCGGTGATTTATGCAAACCACTATCTGATCTCCCATGCAGGCGGTCTGCTTGTCATACCCGAAGCACAGGTCCCCGAATTCAAACGGCTGCTGATCAGGTATTACGAAGACAAAGACAACGGTGAGATCAAAGAATTCCTAAAACAAAACTGTCACAGAACTTTCAGATAACAAAAAAGCGAGGTGAGTCACCTCGCTTTTTTATTCATCTATTTTTATTACGATGTCGCACCGTTCCTTTACTTGCAGGGTGCGGAAGTAGGTTCCTTCCAGCGGTATCCATTCCTCAAAAAACCGTTTGGCAAGATAGGGCGGGTTGCGGTTTTCGATGCGTTTTTTCTGCATCTCTGGATCTATATCCAAAAATGCCGACAGACTGTAATAGGGCGCAAGCTGCGGGTGCATGGAGTAGGCGCCTTCGATAACGGTGAGCTTTTTGGGGGTTATTGTCTCGGCAGGCAGAAGCGTCATAGCACCGCAGTCGAATCTGCGATACTCAATGGGTTTGTTTTGGCTGAGAGGCAAAAGTACCTCCGCTTCAAACCGCTCTCTGTCCACGTTGCCGCCTGCTTCGGCGTAGCGTTCGGGTGTGCGCTGGTACGGCTGCAGGAAAAAGTCGTCCATATGCACCAGAGTACAGTCGTACAGCTGCTCAAGCAGGCTGCCCAAGGTGCTTTTGCCGCTTGCCGCGCCGCCCTCTATGGCAACAAGTACGGGCGCATCCCCCTCAAGAAGTTTGTCTACCTGGGCAAACAGAGGCAAAAAGGGCACGAATCTGTCAGATACCACCCGATACGCAGGGTTGTAGCACTTGCGGAACTTATCCGAGTGGTGCAGGGCTTCAAAGCCGCCTTTTTCCCATTGGGCGGCGGCTTTTTCAAGCTCGGCGGGCGAAACCGGCAGTTTTCCCTCTACAGCAAGCTCCAGCACCGTGTCAAGCTTATGTCTGAGTGCATCACGACCGTCAGGCTCGGGTTTAGCCGACATAACGAACAGTTTGCCCAGAGTCTGCGCGCTCAGACCGCGGCTGAGCCATCCCAGATGGACGCGGCTGTATCCGCCGTCAAGCTTGTCAGCAAGTCCCTCGGGCCTTTTTTGCACCTGACTGCTCTCGTCTGCGATGCGCCCGATCACCGTATCAAGGGAGCTGAGCAGATGCTCACAGCCAAAAGCGCTCTGGTGGAGATATTTGAGGATATCCTGCACTTCAAGCAGGGGGTATTTTTTGCAATGCTCAAGCAGCAGTCTGCGTGTTTGTTCACGCGGGGTCATAGGTATCACCTGTTTTCAGTCTTTTCGGCCGAGAATTTTGGGATTGTCCAGCACCATAACGATAACGGGAACAAGCACTATCTGCACGATTATTCCGGGCAGGGCGTTGGTGAATGCGCCTGCGATAAACGCCGCAAAGGTGAAACCGCCGCCGCTGATACCCATACATACCAGCATGGCACAGCCCCACACCGCTCTGCCCACCAGCATAGCGGTGATCAGGGAGAGGTAGATGCTGAGTTTTTTGCGGGGCAGGAGTTTGTGACAAATTCCCGAAACGGCGCCGTATGCCGCCAGTTCAAACGCCATACACACCGCCGTGGGATAAGGGGGCGGCATACCCAGAATAAACGAGCGCATCAGCGGCGCGATAAAGCCCACCGCCAAGCCCCAGGGCCAGCCGCAGACAAAGCCGCAGAGCAGCACGGGAATATGCAAGGGGCACAGCATTGCGCCCACTTCGGGAATCTGCCCCGTCAAGAACGGCATAAGATATGCCATCGCCAAAAACAAAGCCGAAAGTATCATCTTGTAAAGCTGACTGTGAGTCTTCATAGCTTATCCTCCAAACACCGTACCGCCGCTGTCTCCGCCGTCGGTTTGAGCCTGCGGAGTGTGATTTGTACAGCCTGCGGTGATATGGATAATTATACCACAGCCGCCCTGTCAAATCAATCGGCAATCGGTATACGGCGGATTGCCGGGGCGGTTTTTTGAGATTTTTTGAAAAATATGCTACAATTGACACAGAGAATACATATCAAGGTGTTAAAGTATGCTCAAAGGAGGTGCTTGCCCCGTGAAAACGAAGAAAAACCGCGTGATACGACCCTCAATTGAAGCCGTGACCCTGCTGCTTGTGCTGTGTATAGGCGGTCTGTGGCTTATCGCTATGAGCGTATGCACCTACGTCAAAGCCCGTGATCTGGCAGAGCAGGCGGTTACTCAGACCGACCAGGCCACCGCCGATGCATTGCGTTACAAATTCAACGATTATTTTGACCCCAGAGTGCCTCAATACGGAGCTTTGGACAACCGTCCCGACCTGCTTGCATACACCATACTCGGCAGCTATTCCAGCACCACCTCATATCTGAATATAGACCGTTTCAAGATACCCGTTGCCCAGCTGTACCGCTATCAAGGCGAGGTGGTGGACTTCAGCTATTCGGATAATATCATCTGTTTTGACTATTACACCGAGGATGAGTGGCAAAACGGCAAATACACCACAGGCCGTCTGCATCTCGGCTATACAGACCTCAACGCCGTTGGAGAAAACGGTGTGGACATTCCCGTGACTATGCACGATCCGCACCTGATCCGCATTACGGGCACGGTGGCTGAGGACGGAAAGATAACCCCCTCCGCCATCTATCTGATACGCAGGGCTGATCTTAACAATTATTATTCTTTTGACGGCATCAAGGAACTGCTTGAGGATGGCCGTCTCAAGTGGACCAAGATCTATGATTCGGGCAATCACGCCGAGGACGCCGTTACCCTGTACGCAACCTCTGCTTCGGCCTACTGCGCCTACGGGTATGATCTGCACTACGGCGGAGAAAGGTATTCGGGACTGCTTGAGCTTTTTGAGTACTACTATACAGCGAACGTGTCCGGCTATCCGCAAAATCCGTTTATCGGAGAAAACCCCAACGCAGACGGCAATCTGCTGCGTATGACCGTTCTTGACACCGATTGGCTGGGCGATATGACCCTGCACACCGCCGTACAGATATCCCCCCTGCTGATGGCGGCCATCTCCCTGCAAGGTGCCTATCTGATGACCGCCGCCGCTGCCGCCGCATTGATAATAATTGCCCGTCGGGTCATCAAAAAACAGCTTATCCGCCCCATGCAGAGGGTCATTTTTGCCGCCGACAATCTGTACGCCTGCCCCGACGATGACTCAGCGCCTGCGCTGTGGCGGGAGCCCGATCAGCTTATTGAACTGTACGACCAAATGTATATCAACTACACCCGTACTGTCGACGAGAATACCTCTCTGCGCACCTCTCTCGACTACTCGCGGCAGGCAGAGCAGTACCGACGCAGACTGACCTCCAACCTGACCCACGAGCTTAAAACGCCCCTTGCGATACTCCGCAGCTACGCCGAAGGACTCAAGGAGCATATCGCCGAGGACAAGCGGGACAGATACGTGGAGATCATACTGTCCCAGATAGACCAGACCGACGCTATGATACAGAGTATGCTGGAGCTGTCACGGCTTGAAGCGGGCAAGGTCAAGCTCCGGCGTGAGCAGTTTGACTTAAGTGAGCTGACGCGCGGGATACTTGAGCGGTTTGAGCTGATGTACAGCGCAAAGCAGCTCAAAGTCGCCACCACCCTGCTCTCCCCCTGCGTTATCCACGCCGACCGCGGCAGGATTGCTCAGGCGGTGGAAAACCTGATCTCCAACGCGGTAAAATACACCCCTGCCGGCGGCAATATCGAGCTGAGCGTGTATCAGGGGCAGAAGGCCACCTACTTCACCGTCAAAAACGACTGCACGGGGCTGAGTGCACAGGAGCTTGAGCAGGTGTTCGAGCCCTTTTACCGTGCCGACAAGTCACGCAGCAGCGAGGGTACGGGACTGGGTCTGTCCATCACCAAGAATATCATCGAGCTTCACGGAGGCAGTATGACCGTCAAGGGCAACTCGGGCTCGGTGGAGTTCGGGTTCAGGCTGTAATGCGCACAGATATATCAGTATCCAACATACAAAACAGCGGAGTGAAATATATCACTCCGCTGTTTTTGCTCTTAGGTTGATTTTGTCAGGGCTGTTGAGCAACTATCGTTCTTATGCTCATTCCGTTGTCGGACAGCCACGTATCTGTATTAAAGGAGTTTGCGCTGCCGTAGCCGTCATAGTTGTTGGCGTTGGCGGCACCCTTTGTCAGAGGCATAAGTTCGGTCCATTTTTCTTCGCCCGGGTGCTTTGTGAATACCGCCGCATATACCACCACCGACCGTCCGTTGGAAACGTTGGTGAGGTCAGCCGAGGTAATGTACAGAGTCATTTCGGCACCGTTCACGGTATACTCCCTGCCCCAGCTTGTATAGGTGTACGAATCACCCGTTGCGGTGTTGTTGTCCAGATCTTCACGCTTGATCATCATAGTGATGGGTTCGGCTTTACCGTCTCCGTCCAAATCCATAGACATAAACTCGTCGCCGAACAGATTCTTGATCACGTTGGAGTCGGTGCTCGAAGATCCCGCGACGTTGCCGATGTAGGTAACCGCCGATTCTTTGTTCCAGCCGCTTCGGTTGTTCATTGCGTTCTCAAGGGTCTGATAGGAGTTTGCAGAGACCTCGTTGTTCAGTATTGCTTTGAATCGGTCTACCGCGGTCAACGCAACTATTTCACCTATGGAGTCCTTATCTACGACAAAATTGAACTGCAGCTCCGCATCAAGCGCAGATGCCGATGTATTGTTTCCCGTATAGGCAAAGACAACACGGGCGGTCTTGTAAGAATATGCGGGTATCTCATCCTTCTTTTCCATACCCGTGACCGTATATCCTATATTGCCGTTGCTCCAGGACAGCTGATCGGTCTTGTTGTAATAAAAGCTGCTGGCAGTATTGTTGTAAAAGGTCACCTCCACCGTCACCGAGGAGTCGGCATCGGCAGACAGGGTCAGCCCAGCCAGCATATTAAGGTCTCCGTTTTTGACGGCGTTTGCATTGGAGAAGCTGCCGTCTGCTACCTGCACCTTAGTTATATAGAGTGTACCGTAGCGAAATTCCTTCATGGTGCAGGTGAGCGGCGCACTTACCTTTTGAGGTGAGGCTTCGGCGTACTGCCACGTTGCCATCACACCCGAAACAGTCGCGCATATCAGCAGAATACACAGCAGTATTACAAGACGATGCATACCGTATCCCCTCATATTCCGACCTCACGCTTTGTCCGTGTGCTGTTTCTGAGTGTCGGGCTCAGGGAAAAGCACAGCGAGTCTTTTTTCATGCTCGGCGAGTATCTTCTTTTCTATGGCAGGGGTCACAAACACGGCAAACACCACCAAAAGTATACACAGCCAGCCGGCAGGCGACTGCATAAACATAACGAAGCTGCCCGCAAAGGGTACACGCTCGCCCTCATAGATGCCCTGCATCTGACTGTAGAGAACGGGGAACTCGTCCTCCCACAGATTTGCATCGCCTTTGAGCAAAAACTGCCGCTCGTCGGGATGTTGAGCATTTGGTTCTTCGATACCTATGATGCGGTGGATTATTTGAGTATCGTCCTTTTGATACACCACCACGTCATAAAGCTCAAGCCGGTCCTCTGCGGGCATAGGACGGATGAGGATAAGGTCAAACATTTTCAGGTGGTCGTCTATACCGTTTTGGGCAAGATAGGTATTTTTCTCATGGGCTTTCTGCATAGATGTGCTTTTGACCACCTTGAGTGCAGGCAGGTTCTTAAACCCGCAGTCGGGCTGCAGGTACATACACATAGACACAGCAAATACGACTATCATTGCGATCATCAGCACCCACGAAAGCAAACGGCATACAAACTCGACTTTCGGTTTTTGGGGTTGGGTGCGGCTCTTTTTTATATCCTCGTCTAACTGCCCCAGCTCGATCATTTTGAGGTGCATTTTCAGATTGGATGCAATAAGATAGGAAAAAGTCGCCGTAAAGGCCACCATTACTATCAGACACAGTATAAACGTGTAGGTTTCATGAGCGGTCATAGAGTACCTCTTGCTGTTTTAGAATGGGTTAAAAATATATCCCATGTCTCCATGGGATATATCGCTTATACAGATTCTTGGCTATCAGTCCGCAGTTCCGTCACTGACTTCAAAGAGCAGCAAGCCGGCATTCAGATTGTTGTTGTAGGAGCTGTACTTTGCAAGAGTATCCAGATAGAACGGAGTAAGCGTTATATGTCCCGCAATATTGGCTGCATCAAAGGTATACTTGAAAACGCCGTCTTCCTTGGTCCACTTGATAGTCTCGCCGGAGTCCACGGTACCTATAGTATGGGTCGCACCGTTCAGTGTCAGCACGGGCTGAGCACCCTCACCGTGTCCGTCGTCATAGGTCCAGCTGTTGTTGGTCAGAACAAGCTGGGTGTACGCAGTCACGCCGTTATTCTTGATGTCAGCATTTGCGAATGCACCGGGAGTAAATGTGACAACTACGCTGCCGGTTGCGACCAGTTCAGGCCTATGGTCTCCGTTTGCGTCGTCAATAACCAAAGACAGACCCGAAGTGTCAACATTAAATGCACCTGCTGCACCGCCGTCAACAGCGCCCGTCATCTGCAGAGCCTTAGTCTGATTGACATCCACGATATTGCTTGTACTGCTGTAGGACCACGCCGCATAGACGCCGCCTATGGTGATACACAGAGCCAATGCGATAAGTAAACTGATCTTTTTCATTTTCCATCCTCCTGATGTTATAGATTGTAATTCTATTATCTCCCCTCTTTATATGGATTGTCAAGATATAAAATGTATAAGATATAGATTTTTAGGATATGCCGTTCAAAAAAGTCCCCCGCAGACATCTTTGAACGTCTGCGGGGAGTGATTTGCAAATCTGTCAGGCTATGAGCCATTTATATTTTTCTACGCTGTAGAGGGGGATAAAGGGCAGCAGGATGGGCACCGATTTGACGTACTTCTGGTATTCGGGGTCCGCGCCGTAGTTTTTGTTCTGTCTGACTTCGAGACGTCTTGCGCCGCTGAACATTACGAATATTATGCCCGCATAGCCCACAAGCGCCATTATCCACTGACCGACACCCTGCATACCGCCGATGCCCGACAGCACAACGCCCGTCCAGAATATCATCTCACCCAGATAGTTGGGGCATCTGACAAGCTTGTACAGACCGGTGTCAACGAAGCGGCGGGGGTTTTGCTTTTTGGCGCGGTTTTTCTGCACGTCGGCAACCGACTCAAGGGCAAGTCCCAGCACCATTACGGCGGCGCCTATATACGTCCACAGATTTGTGCCTGCGCCGTTGCTGAGGCGGTAGAACACGGGAACGACCTGCAGCACGTAGAGGATAGCGCAGGTGACCCAGATAGCCACTTTGACGCCGAAGGGTACGGCGCTGCCGTCTTTGATCTCGCCCTTCATGTTCTTTTTGTAGGAGTTTTCGCCGATCTCACGGCTGAGCAGATAAAAGCCCAGTCGGCAGCCGTAGACGATAAACAGCGCGGCACAGATGACCGTGCCGGGAGTCAGGGTCTTGCCGTAGAGGATAAGCATAAGTGCGCCTTCTGCGGCGATGGAAAAGCCGTAGCCGAGGGAGATGAACCAAACGTAGTTCCTAAAACCGATGGCGCTGACTGCTAATGCTATGCCCAAAAGCGCCCAGAGGAAAACGGGGAAAACCATATTGTTATGCTCCTTTTTATATACTTTTCTGTTTTTTGGTACAAACGGTCGGGCAGATCATATCAGCACGCCGTCGAGGTGGTCGAGTTCGTGCTGGATGATCTGGGCGGTGAAGCCGGTGAAGGTTTTTTCACGCTCTTTCCAGTCCAACGTCAGGTATCTGACGCGGATTATTCTGCTATAAATGGGATACTGTTTTCTTTTGCATAACTTTCAGCATAACTGCCAGAGGTCGAACGAATAACTATTTCCTCACAAAGCCAAAAAGCGTCAACACTAATACTTGTAACACATTTCGGAATAAAGACACTTTCGATTTCGCAAAATGCAGAACCTGCAATTTCCTTGACTGTGTCGGGAACAATTATACTTTTACTTTCTCCCACATAGTCATATAGCTTGCCTTGTATAATCACAAATCCATTCTCATCAGCTAATTTTTTACAGCCAGAAAAAGCCTCATCGCCAATGTGAGTAACGCTATCAGGAATGACTATGCTTTCCAGTTCGTCACAATCCTCAAACGCTCCTTCGCCAATACTTTTAACGCTTTCTGGAATTACTATGCTTTTGATCGCACTACCACAAAAAGAATCAACTCCTATGCTTTCGACACCATACGGAATGGTAATATGTGTACTTTCGCATCCACAAAGCGCTAAATCGCCAATGCTTTTAACTGTATCAGGTATAACTACTTCGCCACCTACACCAACATATTTTTTTAGCACACCTTTTTCAATGATAAAATCGTGACTCATCATACATCCTCCTTCTTTGAGCATTTTATATTTTCCCAACCAATCTAACCGTACTTCCTCCGCAATGTTCTTTTGTTACTATAACCTGCCTATCAATACGCTCCTTCAATTCAGACACATGTGAGATAATACCCACAAGACGGTTACCTTCAGTAAGATTTTGTAAGGCTCGCATTGCTTGGTTGAGAGATTCATCATCCAGAGACCCAAATCCCTCATCAACGAACATTGTATCAAGCTTAATGCCGCCTGCAGAAGATTGGATCTCATCGGATAAGCCCAGCGCAAGCGACAACGATGCCTTGAAGGATTCACCACCTGAAAGAGTTTTGACACTTCTTTCCGTTCCGTTATAGTGATCTATAACATCAAGTTCCAAACCGCTTTGGCTGCGGTTGTTCTCGGCTTCCTTACGACGCTTTAATTCGTATTGCCCGCCTGACATAACCATAAATCTCGTGTTTGCACGTGCAATAATTCGATCGAAATAGGTCATTTGGATATATGTCTCCAGCATGACCTTCTCTTTACCGCTGATATTTCCGTTTGCGGTATTGGAAAGAGCCTTCACCCATGACCATTTTTCTTCAACAGCTAATACTTCTGCAGACTTTGTCTGTATTGCTTTTTCTGCAGCCTCGTTTGCCGATTTTCTGGCATTGATAACCTTTTTCTTTGCATCGATCTCATCATTTCGTGACTTAAGTTCTCTTTGCTTCTCTTTTATTGATTTTTCATCGATTTCCTTTGCATCGACAAGCGTGTTTTTTGCCTCGTTAATTGCCGCTTTAAATCCGGCAATTTTCTCGTTTTGCGATTTTACGGCATCGTATGCCTCCTTGTAAGCCTCTTCAAGCTTTTTCCGTTCGCCTTGAAGTTCCTTCTTGACATCCTCTGCTTTCTTCTCGCTTTCGTATTTAAGCTTTTCTCCAAGCTCAGTTATGCGCATTTTCAAGGATTGCAGTGTAGCATTGTTTCCGGATAGTGTTTTCTCATTATCACTTATCGAATTAATTAAATTATCGAGATTCTCTTTCTTTTGTGGAAGCAGTTCGTCAATTTCAATTCTACGGTCTATCTTCTTCTGCTGCTCGTCGATGGCTTTCTGCACTTTCTCCAGTGCCGTATCGATATCTGCGATTTTAGCTTTGATCAATCCGTTAGCATCGTCTATCATTACATCGCCAAACGTCTCGTTGAGCATTACCAGAACAGCATTTCGTTTCTCGCCCGCTTGCCCTTTGGTTTCTCCAGCCTTTTTGCTCGCATCCTGCGCTTCTTTTTGCGCCGATTCGTATGTAGATTTGCTATCGTCGAGTTGCTCTTTTGTTGGCGCATTTTCAGCTTTTACCGCCTTTATGGGATGTTTTGTTGATCCACAGACGGGACAAGGAGTTCCATCAACAAGAGTTTCCGCTATAATACCGGCTTGCTCATCAAGATACTGCTTAAACAGTCTTTGGTATTCATCATATTTTAACCGTGCATCCTCAGCCAGTTTGGAATATGTCTCTTGATCCTTCTTCAACTGTCTTTCAAGCTTGTCAAGAGCTTTTAATTCCTTAGATATATCCTTAACTTCTTTTCGTGTATCTTCTTCCTTTTGCTTTTTAGCTTCTAATTCCGACTTTTCCTTATCTGCTTTTTCAAGTGTTCTTCTTTCCTCCGAAAGAGCCTCCAACTCTTTCTTTAAGAAGTCAAGATTTCCTTTTTTCTCGATTATATCTTTAGACAGCTTCTCCGTTCCATCATGAAGCATGTCCATTTTCTCGATCTTGTCATCCAGTTCTTGATATTCATGAATCTCCGCTTCAATTGTTGCAATTTGTTTTGTGATATCTTTAACTTTAGGCTTGTTTGCTTCCTCAATTTGGAGGTTGTTTTTTAATGTCTCTAACGCCGATAATGCCTCGCCCAAGTCAGACTTGGATTTTTCAAGCGAGTTTCTTGCCTTGCTCCAAGTTTCGTGATTGGTTAAAATAACAGTTATTTCCTCCAAGGATTTGTCGATGCTCTTCTGCTCGTCTCCAAGCTTCTTCTCCTCTTCATTATCGTTTGCAATAAGTGTTGAAAGAAGCTCCAACGTCTCCTCGGTTGAACATATTCCTGCTTTGGCATTTTTGACTTTAATTGACAAAACATCATCCTCGTCGCATACAATACCGTTTATATATTGACGTATGCTTGCGGATATCGTTTCATATTCTTTGCCTAATTTTCCAGATTCGTTCTTCAATCTCTCTTGAAGAACATAATAACAGCGAGTGCGGAATATTTTCTGGAATATTTTTTTGCGGTCGTCGGTCGAAGCCAATAATAGCTTTAAAAAATCGCCTTGTGCGATCATCGCAATTTGCGTGAATTGATTACGATCAATTCCCATTATTTCTTCAACGGCACGGTCGACCTCTCGAAGTTTGGTGACCACTCTGCCATCAGGATAATGCAATTCAGCGTTTGCCTTCTCTGTTGTAAAGCCTTCTCCTCTTGTTTTAGGACGGTCATATTCCGGATTTCGTTTAATATAGTATTCCTTCCCCGCATAAATAAAGGTCAGTTCAACCTCAGTAGGCGTATCTGCTCTTGCATATTTGGATCGGAACATTGTAGATTCGCGATTATCTCCGCTTGCTTCTCCGTACAAAGCAAACGTGATAGCATCAAATATTGTAGTTTTTCCTGCACCGGTATCTCCAGTTATCAGATAAAGTCCGTTTGTGCCCAATTCGTCCAGATTAAGCACGGTCTTGGATGCATATGGACCGAATGCAGACATACTCAGTTTGACTGGTCTCATTTTTCATCCTCCCATACTTGTTCTATTAAATCTTCAACAAAGGCCTTCTGAACATCACTCATCGGCTGATTATTCTGAAGCTCATAAAACTCAGAAAACAGCTCAATGGGCGTTTTTGTTTCAACATCTACAGCGCCATCCACCTGAGACACGCTTCTTGTACGCTTATTATCATAATCAAGTTTCATGAGGTTATGATAAACTGTCCTGAGCTTTCCGATAGCATCCACGATATCTTCCTCATCGGTCAGCGTAATATGTATATAGTCCTCTTGATAGGATGTATTTTCATAGAAATCTTTCAGCGTAATCTCGTCATATTTTCCCTTGATTTCAACCATATCACGCATCGGCACAAGCGGAACCGTTTTAACAGAAAGGCTTCCCTTTTCTGCAAGTTCAACAACGGTTACGGACTTATTGTCTTTTGCTTCGGAGAACGAATATTTGAGAGGCGTTCCACAGTATCTCACTCTCTCCGAAGTGCAATTTTGTGGGCTATGAATATGTCCCAGTGCTACGTAATCAAAGCTATCAAAAACAGACACGTCAACATTATCCGATCCGCCAACAGAAACGTCCTCCGATTCCGAACGTGTTGCTCCTGTAACAAATTGGTGGGTGATCAGGAGATTTCTCTCACTATGATTTACATTCATTTCAGCTATTGCGACACGAATTGCATCGGAATAGCTTTCAATGGGGTCATCAGAGAATCTTTTAACATGTGCTGGTTTCACAAACGGAAGCATATACACATTTATATTTCCATGCTCATCTTTCATGGCAAAAGGTTCGATCTTTCCATTATACACTTGAGAAATATGTATTCCGCTTTGATCCATCAGGCGAGATCCAAAAGACATTCTTTCGGGAGAATCATGGTTGCCGCTAATAACAAAAACCTGCAAATTTCTCTTCGCGAGGCGCGTCAAAAAATCGTCGAACATTTGCACTGCTTCGGCCGACGGAATAGATTTATCATAGACGTCGCCTGCGATGATAACACCTGCAGGTTTTTCATCGTCGATAATGTTAATTATTTTCGTTAAAATATACCCCTGATCTTCAAGCATAGAGTATTCATTTACGCGTTTTCCAATATGCAAATCCGAGAGATGTATAAACTTCAAATTAAATCAGTCCTTATATCAGCACGCCGTCGAGGTGGTCGAGTTCGTGCTGGATGATCTGGGCGGTGAAGCCGGTGAAGGTTTTTTCACGTTCTTTCATATCCGGAGTCAGGTACCTGACGCGGATCTGGCGGTAGCGGGTGGTCTTGCGGGGCCCGCCCAACAGGGACAGACAGCTCTCCTCGGTCTCGTATGGGTCAAGCTTCTTTATCGCCGTGGGGTTGAGCATCGTCATAAACTCACCCTTGTTATTGAAACATATTATCCGCTTGGTCTCGCCTATCATATTTGCCGCCATACCCACGCAGGTGTCTTTATGGGCGATCAGGGTATCAAGCAGGTCCTGCGCCACGGGCAGGTCGGCATCGGTGGCGGGGACGGAGGGGACGGCGAGAAACTCGGGGTCGTGTATCAGGGGTTTTACCATAATCATTCTCCTTTTTCCGTTTCTATGAGCAAAGCACGGCAGGGTGCGCCGTCTGCGCCTTTGAGTTTAAGCGGCTGAGCGCACAGCAGGTACCTGCCCTCCTCCACGCCGCCCAGCCGCACGCCCTCCAGCAGGGCAACGCCTGCAGACAGCAGTATTTTGTGCACGGCCATTGGGGCATTCTCGTCCCCTACCGACTGACTCTCGGAGGCAATTAACCTGACCCCCGCCGCGGCAAACTCCTCTGCCGCCTCGGGACTGACAACAGCCGTGCCTTTGAGCAGGATGCGGGGGATGCCCTCGGCGCGAGCCAGCACCGTCCGCGCGCCCTCTGCGTCCATATCGCCGTCAAAGGCACACACGAACGCTTCGCCCACGGTGTTCTCAAGGGGCATCTCGTCCACCGCCCCACCGTCAGCTATAAAATGTCGGGGCGCATCAATATGTGTACCGTTGTGCGCGCACATGGAGAAGGCGGTGAGGTTATAGAGCGCGCCGTCTTGCATACTGCTGAGTGTCTGTTTTTGGGGCGCGGGGTCTCCGGGATAAACACGGCAGGAAAAAACCTCCTGCGAGATGTCGTGGATCTTCATAGCTGTGCCATCTCCTCAGAACTGTGCCAGCTCGTCGCGCAGCACCTCTCTGAAGAAGTCGCGGTAAATATCGTAGCCCTGCTGGGTGTAATGTACGCCGTCGTCCACGTAGATATCCTTGCGCAGCAGAGGCTCGTATGCTCTGGGGTCAACGACGGTGCAGTTGGGATGCTCGGCGCAGAAGGCTATGACCTTCTCCCTGTAGGCGTCTTTGAACGCTATACCCTGCTCGGTCTCGTCACGGCGGGGATTGGGTGCGAGCAGGTATATACGGATGTCGGGGAAATCGGTCATGGCATAGGTGACCACCCGCTGTGCCAGCTCCCAGGTCTCCTCTACCGTATAGCCGAAGGCGGTGGCGTTGCCGCTGCCTGAGTAAACCAGAACTTTGGGCTCCAGCGGGCGCACCATACGGGAGTAATAATACAGATGATGCTCCGAGCAGCTTGAGCCGAAGCCGCGGTTGATCGCGCATTTGCTGCCGCTTGCGCCGACTATGTCATCCTCCAGAGGGCGCATACCGAAGCGGGGACTCCAGCGGGTAAAATTGGACGGGCCGTAAAAGACTATCTGACCCTTTTTGTCCTGCTGTGCTTCGTACTGACGGACCTGACGTTCGAGGTCTGAGCCCCATTTTTCTATAAACTGTAATCCTACTTTTACCGGCATAGTTTTTCTCCTTTTTTAATCAGGCTTCTTTGACCCTTTTGCCGCATATGTGCTCGGGTGTGAGCTTGATGAGCAGGGTCTTGGCAGCGTAGTTTTTGATCTCGGTTTGGATATATTTTTCGTCATCGGTGAACTTATAACACAGCTTGCGGGTGATGCGCTCGACCTCCTGCCTGTCGTCGATCAGCTCAGCTCTGCCGAACACGACAACGCTGCGCACCATCCGGATCCAGCTGCCTGCCAACCTCTCGCCGCCGTCAAAGACGCAGAAGGACACCCGATCGCAGCGGGCAAGAGCGTCATTGCGGTGGCCTTCCCTGCCGCAATGGAAGTATATGCATCCCGACTCACGGTCATAGTAGTGGTTCATGGGGATGCCGTAGGGGTAGCCGTGATCGCCCTGCACCGACAGCACACCGCGCCTTTCCCGCTCCAGCACGTCGATGCACTCGCTCTCGGGCAGCTGCAGATGCTGCCGCACAAGACTGCGGAAATTATGCTCTCTGTCCATCATCTGAACCCTCTTGAGCGCAAAAACTCATAGCTGCGGCGCAGGCAGTCAAAGGGATCTTCCCCGTTGCAGTTGTCCTGCTCCACCAGCATATACTGCGTGCCTGCTTTTTCCGCCATCTCAAACACGCGGTCAAAATTGATATTGCCCTCGCCCACAACCGCCATTTTTGCGCCATAGGCGTAGTCCTTGAGGTGGATGCAGGGTACGCGGCCCTTGAGATATTCCAGCCACCACGCAGGGTCGCCGCCCCCCACCTGCACCCAGTAGGTGTCAAGGGTAAAGCCCATTTTGGCGCTGTCGGTGCGCTCGGCAAGCTGCTGAAGGACAGTCTTGCCCTCAATTTTCTCAAACTCGTGGGCGTGGTTATGGTACATAAAATACTTGCCGCTCTCTCTGAGCTTGTCCATAACGGGGGTATAGGTCTGCAGGAAGTTCTCCACGGTGCAGTCGGGCTGACCGAAGCGGTAGCTGCCCAGACCCACGCAGTCACAGCCGATGATGTCGTGATCGGCTATGACCTGCCCGATCTCGTCTGTCAGCCGTTGGGGAGAGGTGTGGGTTATAACGCACTTGAGACCGTTGATTTCAAGCTGCCGAGCCATCCATTTGGGGTCATAGGGGCAGGTGCCCGACAGCTGGACTGTTTTGTAGCCTATATCCGCGATTTTTTTGAGCGAAAGGGCGAGATCCTCTGGAGTCTTGCAAAAATCCCTTATAGTATAAAACTGCGCGCCGATCTGCATAAACATCACTCCGTCATATATATTGTTGATCTAATTATAGTCTCACGCGCTGCCCAAATCAATTGCAAAAATCATCTTTTTGGCGGCAACATTATATATTTATTCCTTGACAGAAAGACTTAATCAATATACAATATACTGTAGGTGTAGCCTTGTTTTTTGTAACAGGGAAACAAGGGTATATTAATATATATTTAGGAGGAATAATCTTGACACCCACCGTACAGTACATTCTGTTGGCTGTCGCTCTGGTTGTTGGTGTAGTTATCGGCATTGCCGCCGGATATATCATCCGCAAAAAAAAGGCTGAAAAAGATATAGGCAACGCAGAAGACGAAGCTAAACGCATACTTAACGACGCTATCAAATCGGCAGAAGCCAAGAAGCGTGAAGCCGTGGTCGAAGCCCGCGAGGAGATCTACCGTGCCCGTTCGGAGAACGAGAAGGAGATCAAAGAACGCCGTGCCGAGATCCAGAAGCAGGAACGCCGCCTTGTGCAGAAGGAAGAGGCTCTCGACAAGAAGGTCGAGAACATCGAAGCAAAAGAAGAGAAGATCTCCCACCGTCTGAAACAGCTTGAGGAACAGCAGGAAGAGGTCAACTCCATCAAGAAGAGCCAGCTTGAGATCCTTGAAAAAATATCCACGATGACCATTGAGGAGGCTAAGAGCTACCTCATCAAGCAGGTAGAGGACGAAGCACGTCACGATGCCGCTATCAAGCTCAAGGAGATCGAGCGCGAGCTTAAGGAAGAGTGCGACAACCGCGCCAAGAACATTCTCTCGATAGCCATTCAGCGCTGTGCCGCCGACCACGCAAGCGAGGTCACCGTATCGGTCGTGCCTCTGCCCAACGACGAGATGAAGGGACGTATCATCGGCCGCGAGGGCAGAAACATCCGCACTCTTGAGACCCTTATCGGCGTAGACCTTATTATCGACGACACACCCGAGGCTATTACCCTGTCCAGCTTTGACCCCGTCAGACGCGAGGTAGCACGCATCACTCTTGAGAAGCTTATCGCAGACGGACGCATCCATCCCGCCCGCATTGAAGAAATGGTGGAAAAGGCACGCAAGGAAGTTGACGCCACCATCAAGCAGGAGGGCGAGAGAGCTATATTCGAGACCGGTGTTGCAGGCGTGCATCCCGAGCTTATCAAGCTGCTGGGCCGTATGCATTACCGCACCAGCTACGGTCAGAACGTGCTCAAGCACTCTATCGAGGTCGCTCATATCGCAGGTCTGCTGGCTGCCGAGCTGGGCGCTGACATCACCGCCGCAAAGCGTGCAGGTCTGCTCCACGATATCGGCAAGGCCGTTACCCACGAGGTTGACGGCAGCCACGTCAATCTGGGCGTTGAGCTTGCCGAGAAGTACCACGAGAAGAAAGAGATCGTCCACGCCATCCACGCACATCACGGCGACGTTGATGCCGTCAGCATAACCGACTTTATCGTTCAGGCAGCCGACGCCGTTTCCGCCGCCCGTCCCGGTGCAAGACGCGAGAATCTTGAGGCTTATATCAAACGCCTTGAGAAGCTTGAGGAGCTTGCAAGCGGTATGAAGGGCGTGGAGAAGTGCTTTGCTTTCCAGGCAGGCAGAGAGATCCGCATCATCGTCAAGCCCGAAGAGGTCAAGGACGACGATATGGTCATTCTGGCTCACGACCTTGCACGCAAGATCGAGGGCGAGATGAACTATCCCGGTCAGGTCAAGGTACACGTCGTACGCGAGACCAGAGCTGTGGAATACGCAAAATAACACAATTACACAAAACCTATGCAGCTCCCACGGTCGTGGGAGCTGTTTTGGCAAGCGGAGGTATTATGTATGGGAGAAGTTAAATATATTGCCGCCGTGGTGCAGGCATCCCCCGTTATGTTCGACAAAGCCGCCACTACAGACAAAGCCTGCAGGCTTATCACGCAGGCGGGGGCAAAGGGCGCAAAGCTTTGCGTGTTTCCCGAGTCCTTTATCCCCTGCTATCCACGGGGGCTGAGCTTCGGGATGCACGTAGGCGGTGCAGACGGCGGCGGCAGGCAGGATTATCTGCTCTATCACCGTAATTCGGTGGTCATTCCCCGTGACCTCACGCCGCTGTGCCGTGCGGCAAAGCAGGCAGGCTGCTATGTTTCTATCGGCGTCACCGAGCGGGACGGGCTGACCGACACACTCTACTGCACCAACGTGTTTATATCCGACACGGGCGAAATATTGGGCAAGAAGCGCAAGATAAAGCCCACGGGGGCAGAGCGGTGCGTGTGGGGCGAGGGCGGCAGGGATGATATATTCGTGCTTGACACCTCCGTGGGCAGAATAGGCTGTCTTATCTGCTGGGAGAATTATATGCCCCTTGCCCGTACCGCGCTGTACGAGCAGGGCGTGAACGTCTATATCGCCCCCACCGCCGACTCACGCAAGGAGTGGCAGGCCACCGTGCGGCATATCGCGCAGGAAGGCAGATGCTATGTGCTGAGCTGCAATCAGTTCGTAACGCGGGAAATGTACCCCCCTGCGCTGTCCTCCCTGCAGGCGCCGGAGGGCAGAAAGGGTGAAATATCCGCAGGCGGCAGCTGCATCATATCCCCAAGCGGAAAGTATGTTGTGCAGCCGGTATGGCACCGCGAAGAAATGCTGCTTGCAGAGATAGACTTGACGCAGGTTGCGGCGGCAAGGCTGGATTTTGATGTGTGCGGACATTACTCACGGAAGGATATGTTTGAGCTGATAGTGAAATAAAATACAAAAAGAACCGCAAAACCCGATGGGAAATCCCATCGGGTTTTGCGGTTCAAAGTTGGAATCTGAAAAAGTATTTGGCAATACTTGATTGTCAGATTAAATTACTTCTTGATAGCGAGCCAGTCGGTACCGAAGCCAAAGCCGGGGATGTAACCGCCGGCGGGCAGTTCGATGTTCTCCTGGAACAGAACCTTGGTAGGATCGATGTACATTGCGATGTTGATTCTGTAATCATACAGCTCTTTTTCCATCTCAAGGCACAGTTCGATAATTCTCTCGTTATCCTTCTCGAGGTCGAGCTTGGATGCTTCTTCATACTTAGCGTCATAAGAAGCGCTGTTGTAGCAGAATCTGGGGGGAGAATAAGAGGACTTGAAGTAGTTGAAGTAAGCTCTGGGATTCTCCTTGGAGGGGAGCAGATAGCCGAGAGATGCCTGGTATGCGTTAGGATTATCGGGATCCCAGCGGCGCTGGCTGTTAACGATGGAGGAGGGCTTTGCATCCAGCTTGAGGACCAGCTTGTTGCCGAAGGTCTTCTCAAACTCCTTCTGCAG
>JAFQTO010000023.1 GCA_017408985.1 Clostridia bacterium | reverse complement strand
TACCTTTCCGGTGTTCTATGATACAGACTCCGATGCGGCTATGACATACAGCGTATATTCCTTACCTACCACATACTTTATAGATGCAGAAGGATATCTGATTGCACAAGCAACGGGCGCCATCTCTGCGGATACGCTTCAAAAAGGAATTGATATGATAAAATGATTTTGAGCGATATAGGGATAGGCACACGGCCTGCCGAAAGCTTTTCTTCATTGCGGCTAATCAGGCGTACAAGTTCCTTATATTCCTTGCCGGGGTTGGCATCATATTCTGCCGGGTCAAGATTGCCATACCAGAATTCTTCCAAAACATTCATAACATCACCCTCCACAAAAAGTGTGTGTGATGTTAACTCTGCCGCCCGGGTATTGCAAGTGGCTATGCTGCACAATTCTGGGCGGCTGTTTTTATTACTATCGGCTGTATAACGAATAGCGGTCTTTTAACGAAATGAAAGAACAATATGCAGTGGATACAGGTGCATCGCACCGGATCAAACCACAGCATAATGGAAACAGTATTCAAAAATGCGTTGCAAAGTTTAGGAAAATGCCTTGTTTCCAGTAAAAAAGGCGTAAAAAAGCAGATACCGTAACCGACACGATTGTATCAAATACGGTATCTGTTATGGTGCGGATGAAGGGACTTGAACCCCCATGAAATTGCTTTCACATGGACCTGAACCATGCGCGTCTGCCAATTCCGCCACATCCGCATATTCAATTCGCTCTCTCAAGCGCAAGGTTAATTATACACACCTATACCGCATTTGTCAACACTTTTTTTCAAAAAATCCAATATTTTTTTGAGCCCCACCCGACGGTCTTTTTATTGCGTCGGGTGGGGTGTTGATATTACTGACTTATGCCTTCCAGACAGCCTTGAGCAGGGAGGTGAGTTTGGGTTTTGAGCCGTAGAGAAGCACGCCCGTGCGGTATATTTTGGCTGAGACGAACCCAACTGCCGCCGCAGAGCCTATCAGCACGGCTATGGATGCGGCGATCTCGTATATCGGCACCGTGCTCATGGCTATTCGTGTAAACATCGCCATAGGAGAGGTGAACGGGATATAGGAGCATACCACCATAAGTGTGTTGTCCACGTTGCCCGAGGACATAGAGGTCATTACTACTACGAATGCTATGACGAACAGCATGGTGATAGGCATGACCGAGGTGTTTATGTCTTCAAGCTTGGAGGCGGTGGAGCCAACGGCACCGAACATAAACGCATAGATGAGAAATCCCAGCACAAAGAATACCAGCATATACCCAAGCAGTTCGGGCGGGATATTGAACAGCGAGTTTATCAGCTCGTTATCTCCCCAATAGGACTTGTTGAGCTTAAAGAACACCAGCGCCGACCCGAATACCGTGATCAGCTGTATAAAACCTGCCAGGCAGGAGGCAAGCACCTTGCCGAACATCATAGAGGTAGGTTTGGCGCTTGTGATAAGCACCTCCATTGCGCGGGAGCTTTTTTCGGTGGCTACGTTGGTGGCTACCATCTGTCCGTAGAGCAGTATGACCATATACAGAGCAAATATCATTATGTAGGTATAGAAGAAGTTTTCCGCCTGATTCTTGCCCAGATTTTCAACCGAGCTCGTTATCTGTATGCCCATTACGGCGGCTGCATCAACCTGACTCATACCGCTGCCCATCATAGCGTTCATCTGATATACCTGCTGCAGTACGGTGTTGGCAACAGCCGTGTTGGAGTCGTACATAGACAGATTATTCACGTAGTAGACGTACTCGGTGGGCGAGGTCATTACAAATGCGCATTCGGCGCTGCCCGACAGTATCTGCTCCTTGACGTTCTCAACGTCCGACTCGGTCAGCTCAATACGGTAGTCGGCAAACGCCTGAACAAAGGTATCCCTGACAAGCTGTGCGAGGTCGGCTTCACTTGTTTTGATAAGCATCAGAGGCAGCTCGCTTTCGGGTGTGTCGCTTGGCGAGTCGGAGCCGAACGCATCACGGATCTGCGGAAAGAACATCACCACGCCCATAAGCAATACCATAAATAGGGTTATGCCTATAAATATCTTGTTCTTAAAATAGCCCTTAAGCTCAAAGCTCAGTATCGTGCCAAACTGTTTCATGGCTCAGTCCTCCTTTGTGCCGTCGCCTGCGTACTCGATAAAAATATCGTTCAGCGAAGGCTCATAAACCTTGATCTCATCCACGTCGTAGTTTTCGGCAAGTTGCGTCATAACAGACTTTTTGTGCTCGGGGGAGGGCAGACGTACAAGCAGACTGCCGTCGCTCATACGGGTGCAGGTAATGCCCGGATCCCTCTCTATCGCCTCGGGGCTGTCGCTTCGCACCACCAGTTTGTCACGGGGATAATTGCGCTTGATATCGTGCAAGTCACCGCAGAGAGCCACTTTGCCTGCGTTGAGTATGGCGATACTGTCGCAGAATTCCTCTATGTAGCTCATCTGATGGCTGGAAAACAGAACTATCTTGCCGCGTGCGATCTGCTCGCGCACCACGTCTTTGAGCAGCATGGCGTTAACGGGATCAAGACCCGAAAACGGCTCGTCAAGAATTATTATATCGGGATCGTGAGCCAGAGCGGTGATAAGCTGTATCTTCTGCTGATTGCCCTTTGACAGGGTGTCCAGCCGTTTGTTGCGGTATTCGGTCATTTCCAGACGTTCAAGCCAGCCGTCAATGGATCTGACGGCGGCACGGCTGCTCATACCTTTCAGCTGAGCAAGATATGTAAGCTGGTCGATAATTGTCTTTTTGGGATACAGTCCCCGCTCCTCGGGTAGATATCCGATGCCGATCTTGCCGTAGTCCACGGGCTTGCCGTCTATAAGCACCTCACCGCTGTCTGCGGGAAATACGTCCATCAGTATGCGGATGGAGGTAGTTTTTCCCGCTCCGTTCCTGCCCAAAAGACCGAAAGCCTTGCCGCTCTCGGCACAAAAAGACACCCCGCGCAGCACCTGCTTGTCTCCAAAAGATTTGTTGATGTTACGAAGCTCAAGAATCATGGTTATTTCTCCTCTTGGTCACGAAAGCTTGGCAAGCTTATCTGTACAAGCTTCCTGTTTCTGTAAAGGTATAATCTAATTATACTACGAATACACTGTAATTGTACTCAAGGTTTGAGTAAATGTCAATACTCAATATTTGAGTATGTTATTATTTGATCAGAGGTGAAATGCGATATGGATTACCGTGAGCGTTTGCGCAATATCCGAGAAGACCGTGATCTGACCCAGGCTGAGCTGGGCAGACTGCTTAACAAATCACAGCAGGGATACAATCACATTGAAACGGGCAGGGCGGAGCTTAAGATCGACGATCTTATCAAGCTGTGCAGATTCTATAATCTGTCTGCCGATTACATTATCGGCCTCACCAATACCCCAAAAGACTATAAATAAAACCGTACTTTTGATTTGATTCAAAAGTACGTTTTTTTGCTTGATATAGAAAGGCTGCGGAGTTTTCCGCAGCCTTTGATGATGTTGTTTATTTGTCCTCGGACATTTTCTTAAACTCCAGATATCTTTCCTTTGCCTGTTTTTCTGCCTCGGCGAACATCGTCCTGGCATTTTCGGGGAAGGTGATATCCAGAGCGCTGTATCTGACTTCGCCCCTGAGGAAGGTCTGGAAGTCCAGAGTAGGCTCCTTGCTGTCCAGAGTCAGCTTCTTGTTTTCGGGATTGTAGCGGTAGAGAGTCCAGTATCCGCTGTCAACGGCACGCTTCATCTCCTCCTGCACGTTGTTCATACCCAGCTTGATGCCGTGGTTGATGCAGGGGGTGTAAGCGATGATGACCGAGGGACCGGGATATGCCTCGGCTTCCTTGATAGCCTTGATCAGCTGATTCTGATCTGCGCCCATTGCGACAGACGCAACGTAGCAGAAGCCGTAGCTCATCATCAGCTTGCCAAGATCCTTCTTTGCGCTCTTTTTGCCCGCTGCCTGGAACTGTGCAACAGCGCCGAGAGGAGTAGCTTTGGAGGACTGACCGCCGGTGTTGGAGTAGACCTCGGTGTCGATGATAAACACGTTTACGTCCTCGCCGGTGGAGATGACGTGATCCAGACCGCCGTAGCCGATGTCGTATGCCCAACCGTCGCCGCCGTACATCCAGATGGTCTTTTTGCCCAGCTGATCGCGGTGGAGCAGGATATCCTGCTTGAGCTTGTCGGCATCGCCCTCAAGCTCGGTAGCGGTCAGAGCGGCAACAAGCTCGTCGGAGTCTTTCTGAGAGGTGTTTATATCGTTGTAGCTGTTGAGCCACTTTTCAATAGCAGCCTTGATATTTGCGGGTGCGATCTCAAACAGCTTTTCAGCCTGTGCGCGGACACGCTCACGCTGCTGCTTGACAGCAAGTGCCATACCGAGGGAGAACTCTGCGTTGTTCTCAAACAGCGAGTTGGACCAGGCAACGCCCTTGCCCTGCTTGTTCTTGCAGTAGGGGATAGAGGGCATGGGACTGCCCCAGGCCTGAGAACAGCCGGTGCCGTTTGCCCAGTATATCTTGTCGCCGAACATCTGGGTCAGCAGCTTTGCGTAGGGAGTCTCGCCGCAGCCTGCGCAGGCGCCCGAGAACTCGCAGAGAGGCTGCTTGAACTGACTGCCCTTGACCGATGCAACGTCAAAAACTTCCTTCTCGGTGAGAGTGAGACCGTACTCCCAGCACTCCTGAGTCATATCGGCATTGTCAACGGGAGTCATATGCAGAGCGCCGCCCTTTGCGGGGCAAACGCTGGCGCAGCTGCCGCAGCTTGTGCAGTCAAGGGTACTTACCTGCAGAGAGTAGCTCAAACCCTCAGCACCCTTGCCGATAGCCTTCTTGAGCTTGAAGCCCTCGGGGGCGTTCTTGACCTCCTCATCATTGAGCAGGTAGGGACGGAGAACGGCGTGGGGGCATACGTAGGAGCAGCGGTTGCACTGCACGCAGGCGGCAGGATCCCAAACGGGCACCGAGGTGGCTATGCCGCGCTTTTCGTATGCGGTGGTGCCGAGGGGCATTGTGCCGTCTTTGTAGGGCAAAAACTTGCTGACGGGGAGAGAGTCGCCCTTCTGTGCGTTCAGGGGGCGGAGGATGTTCTTGATGAAATCAGGCTCGTCCTTGGTATTCTCGGCTTTTTCCTCGCAGGCGTCTGCCCAATCGGCGGGAACGTCTACCTTGACCACGTGGGAGATACCTGCGTCGATGGCGTTCATATTCATCTCAATGACCTTTTCGCCCTTCTTGCGGAAGGTCTTTTCCACCGCGTCCTTCATATGCTTGACGGCTTCTTCGGTGGGGATGATGTTTGCAAGGCTGAAGAACGCCGCCTGCAGTACCATACTTGCGTGGTTGCCCAGACCGAGGCTTTCGGCAATGGCGTTTGCGTCTATGGTGTACAGAGCGATGTTATGCTCGGCAATGTACTTTTTGACCTCTGCGGGCAGGACTTCACCCAGTCTGTCTGCGCTTACGGGGCAGTTGAGCAGGAAAGAACCGCCGTCTTTGAGCTCACTGACGATCTCGTACTGATGCAGGTAGTTGAAGTTGTGGCAAGCCACAAAATCAGCTTTACGCACCAGATATGTGGACAGAATGGGCTCGTGACCGAATCTCAGGTGGGAACGGGTCAGACCGAAGCTCTTTTTGGTGTCGTACTCAAAATACGCCTGAGTGTACATATCGGTGTTCTCACCGATGATCTTGATGGAGTTCTTGTTGGCGCCGACGGTACCGTCAGAGCCCAGACCCCAGAACTTGCAGCTGACCGTGGTATCGTGGTCGATATGGAAGTCGCTTACGGGCAGAGAGTGGTTGGTAACGTCGTCAATGATGCCGATAGTAAAGCCGTTTTTGGGGTTTGATGCGGCAAGATTGTCAAATGCCGCCATTATCTGACTTGCGTCGGTGTCTTTGGAGCCCAGACCGTATCTGCCGCCGATTATCATAGGTGCGTCGGCATCGTTGTTGTACAGAGCGCAGATATCCTCGTACAGAGGATCGCCCAGCGCGCCCATCTCCTTGCAACGGTCAAGAACGGCAATGCGCTTGACCGTCTTGGGCAGAGCGGAGAGGAAGTGCTTGGCGCTGAAAGGTCTGTACAGATGCACCTGCAGGTAGCCGACCTTCTTGCCCTGCTTGCACAGATACTCTGTGACCTCGCGTGCGGCGCCGGAAACGCTGCCCATAGCCACGATCACCTGCTCGGCATCCTGTGCGCCGTAGTAGTTGAACAGATGATACTCTCTGCCCGTGACCTCGGAGATCTTGCAGAGATAATCCTCCACCAGATCGGGCAGGGTGTCGTAATCTACGTTGTTGGCTTCTCTGAACTGGAAGTATACGTCAGGGTTCTGCACGGTGTTGCGCAGGGTGGGATGCTCGGGGTTAAGAGCCTCGCTGCGGAACTTCTCCACAGCGTCCCGGTCAAGCAGCCTGCGGTAATCCTCATAGTCAAAGGCCTCTATCTTCTGGATCTCGTGGCTGGTACGGAAACCGTCAAAAAAGTGCATAAAAGGTATACGGGACTTAATTGCGCACAGATGTGCAGCGCCTGCCAGATCCATGACCTCCTGAACGCTGCCCGAAGAAAGCTGTGCCCAGCCGCACTGACGGCAGTTCATAACGTCACTGTGATCGCCGAATATGCTCATTGCGTGAGTACCTACGGTACGTGCGGCAACGTGCAGAACGGCAGGCTGTCTTGCACCGCTGATACGGTGCAGAACGGGTATCATAAGCATAAGACCCTGCGAGCTTGTATAGGACGTGGCAAGTGCGCCTGCCTCAACAGCACCGTGAACGGCACCGATAGCGCCTGCCTCCGACTGCATCTCAACAAGTCTTACCTGCTGACCAAACAGATTCTTTTTGCCCTTGGCAGACCATTCGTCGGTCTTTTCTGCCATAGGAGAGCTGGGGGTGATAGGATAAATGGCGGCAACTTCGGTAAAAGCGTAGGCAGCGTACGCCGCGGCTTCGTTACCGTCAACGACCATAATTTGTTTTTTGCTCATAGCTTTTCCTCCATACATATGGACAATATTATCACATTTTAATATATCACGGTGGGTGTTTTTATTCAAGGGGTAAATTGCCCCAAAACCAAGCAAACATAGGCACTTGAGGCAAAAAAACACCGCCGTCTTAGCTGTGACGGCGGTGTTTTTGTATATGACTTGATTTGTGTCAGTATGCCATGGAGGGGCGCAGCACGCAGAAGGCTTTTTTGCCCAGCACGCCGTCCAGCATCATAAAAGCCTCCATACCTTCTGCGGTATGCTTAACGCCGTTTTTGACGGTGACGAAACGGTTGTCACCCGTGCATATCCACAGCTCGCGGTCTTTGCCGGAGTAGGTGTACAGAAGGTCACCGGGGATGAACAGCCCTTTGTGCACCTGACGCAGGCGGTCGGTATGCTCGCTTCTGGGTATGTAGTAGGCACAGCCGCCCGTCAGGCAGGGAACAGCCATCGGTGCAACAGCACCGTCACCGTTTTTTGCACAGAAGTAATCGGGGGTGTCAGCTCCGTTGCAAGGGGCAAAGACGGCATCCTGCACCTGCTCGAGGCTGTCTATCGGCAGGCTGACTCCCATAGCGGCATAGGCGGCTTTGGCAAGGGCGAGGGAGGTCAGGCAGCCCTCTGCCCCCGCGGCGGCTTTTATAACCGCATCCTGCTGAGTCTGTGTCAGGGTATTGGCGACGTATATGTCAGTCTCGTTTGTGCTGACCTTTCCCACAGCGGCGCTTCTGCACTCTATTATGCCGCCGAGAGGTGCATTTTCGCTGACGGTGACCGTGTAGCTCACCTCTTTTTCCTCGCCGCCCTCAACGGTCACAGCGCCGCTTATTTTGCCGTTTTCGTACTTCAGACCGCAGGCGGATACAAACTCAAGCAGGGGAGAGACCTGATCCTCTATCTCCACCGTCTTTGCGCTGTCACCGATGTTGTGTATCACAAAGGTGAATTTCACCTGCCCGCCGCGGTTGACGCTGATGCCCTGAGGTGAACTCGTCAGCTTATACGCCACGATATCATAGAGGTTGTTCATACGGTCTGTTGCCGACTGTGCGGGAAGCAGTCCTAACTTTTCGGTAGGCCTTAAGAGCGCTACTCTGTCCTCGGGGCCGAACATATATCTCTCGCCCCAGGGCTTGGCAAAAACATCCAGCTTGTCGTAGCGGATGGTACCCACAAGCTCACGGTTGTCACAGCCTATGCCGAAATCGTAGTTGCCGCTTGAGCCTGAGAAGTTGTGGCTGGTGGAGTGCAGTACCCAGCCGTTGCCGATGTACAGCATAGCGTGACCGAATTTTTCGTTGTGCTTGCGGAACACGATTGCATCGCCGGGACGGATGGTGCGGATCATTCGGTCATATGCGTCCTCTGCGCTCTCACCGCTCGAGGGTGTCCGGTAGAAAACGTGCAGGTCCTCTCTGGCGATCAGGCCCTTGGTATCGTCTGCCTTTTCCAGACGGTGGCCGTAGGCAGTGTGGTAGCAGTTATGCACGTAGCAGGAGCAGTCGATGTATCTGGTGCGCTGAGGTGTGGCGCTCTCGGGATGTACACGCATCTCTCTGCGCCACGAGCCCGATTTTACCACCTGATTGAGCGCCGCCATATCGTACTGAAAATATGCACCGCGGTCAAATCCTGCCTTTGCCGCAGCCAGCAGAGGTTTTATTATATCCTCCACCGTTTCATTTTCGAATCGGGGGTCTTTTTCTTCACGGTGGGGGAGCATTTGGGTCTTGAGGGGAAACACGGGGGCATCCGTGCCGAAAACCGCCTTGTGCGCCACGTTTTGCAGCTTGAGTGCGTACTCGCGGGGCAGCGCGCCGAAGAACCCCAGGTTTGCACAGCTTATGCCGAATATATGGGCGAAGGCTACACAGCTGTTATAATAGCTGCCCATCAGCGAGGGATGGCGGAAGCTCTCCTCAAACAGCGTGAAGCCTGCCTCCTGCCTGTCGAACAGATCGTATGCACCCTGCATATCCAGTATACTGCTGTTTGGCACGGAGGCTTTAAGCTCCTCGGCAAAGGCCGTGACGAGCTCTCTCTGTTCGTCGCGTGACGGCAGTACGCAGTCCCATTTACGGCAGTATCCGCTGTCAAGCCTGCCGTCAAACACGGGGGGCAGGATAAACAGCACCTTGCCGTTTGGGTAGGCGGTGCGGAATTTGTCGGTCAGCCTGATATAAGCATCCTTGAGGGCGGAGGGGTCGGCGTTTTTGCCGAATAGCTCTCCGCGGGGAGCCTGCATAATAAACAGATCGGCAGCCTCGGGATCGCCGAGAACACCGCAGAAGACCTCGGTATTGCATTTTTTGACGTAAGCAAAGCCGGCCGTTTCGGCATCGCGGCAGTTGGGGTCACAGAGATCGAGAGCGGTATAATCAAAACCGCTGCTCTTATTATTATAGGTGACCGCGGTGATGCTCAGCTCAATGCCGTGCAGGGAGGCAAAGTACACCAACAGGTCGCCGAAATTGCCTGATGCCACAAACGAGTCGCCGTACATCAGAAAACGCGCCTTGGTCTTCTTTTGGATAATGGGAGTTTGCATAGGATAATCCTCCTTTTTGTGCATAAAGCCGCCTTTTTTGGCAAAAAGGCGGCTTTGATATTATTGTTCGGTTTGCTTGGTCTCAGCCTCGGCTGTTTCTCCCTTTTCGGTCTCAGTCTCGGCTTTTTCTGCGGTTTCTTCGGTTTCCGCAGTTTCTTCGGATGCATCGGCACAGCTGCAGATTTCGGCTTCGCAAGCCTGCTTTTCCAGGGTCAAAAAGCTAATGGTCTTATATCTCTTGCTGACGTGCAGATAAACAAGAAGAGAAGCACACACCACAAAGGATACCGCAGCCAGCAGCTGAGATACTCTGATGTCGGTGCTGCCCAGATAGAGACTGTCTGTGCGCAGACCCTCTATCCACGCTCTGCCCAGTCCGTACCAGCCAAAGTAGATCAGTATGATCTCGCCTTTGAACCTGCGGCGGCGGGAATAAAAATGGGTGAATATAAAGCCTGCAAGATTCCACAGAGACTCATAGAGGAAGGTAGGATGGCAGGGGGCGGCACCGTTGATGCTCATTCCCCAGGGCAGGTTGGTTATAGCGCCGAATGCTTCGGCGTTGACAAAGTTGCCCCATCTGCCGATAAGCTGACCGATAAAGATGCATATAACCGCCATATCGCCGAAGTTGAAGAAGTCTATCTTCTTGACCTTGGAGAATATTATAGCGGCAATAACGCCGAGGATGATGCCGCCGTAGATGGCGAGACCGCCCTCCCACACCTTGATGATCTGTTCGGGATGCTTGCCGTAATAGTCCCAGCAGCTGAACACGTAATACAACCGCGCGCCGATAATGGCGCAGGGGATAAGACAGATCAAAAAATCCACTATATCGTCAACCGTCGTATCGAAGCTGCGGCAGCGCTTGAATGCGTACAGCCCCGCAAGCACGAAGCCGAGGCAGATGATTATGCCGTACCAGCGTATGCTCAAAGGCCCGAATTCAAAGGCTACGGGATCAATGTCAAAAGCTATATTGCCCAGCTTGGGAAAGGAAATATGGTGTGTCATACATCCTCCTGAGTGTTATCACTCTTCGTCATCCTGCTTGGGTGTGACCACAGCTTTAAGCTTGGTAACACGCAGTTCTTCGGTCTCCACGACGGTGACGGTGAGGTTCTCATATTCGAAGCTGTCGCCCGCAGAGGGGAAGGTGCCTATGGACTCGATAGCCCAGCCGCCCACGGTGGTGTAGTCACCCTCAAAACTGTCGGAGTCCAGACCGACCTCGTCAAGGAAGTCATATATGCTCATATCGCCGTCTACCTCAAAGGTGTTTTCGGCTACCTCGGTGATATCCTCAAAGACCTCGTCGGTCTCGTCCCATATCTCGCCAACCAGCTGTTCCAGCACGTCCTCCATAGTGACGATACCCATCGTTCCGCCGTATTCGTCGGTGACGACGGCCATATGGGTCTTGCGGCGCTTGAGTTCGCTGAGAACGGCAGGCAGCTTCATGGACTTGTGGATGAAGCATACCTCGATAAGAATGTCGCGCAGGGAGAAATCGGGATCCTCAACGACCTTCTTGTAGAAGTGATTGAGGTAGAGTATACCGATAATATTGTCTATGGTGTCCTCGTACACGGGAATACGGGAATAGGGAGAGCTTTCAAGTGTGGCGATGATCTCGTCCATGGGATCGTCGATGTCAATGGCGATCATATCGACGCGGTGGGTGAGTATCTCCTGGGCGGAGGTATCCGAAAAAGCGATTGCCGACTGCAGCAGGTCGCCGCGTTCTTCGTCGATGACATTTTCGGTCTCGGCAATCTCGATAAGATTTGCCAGTTCCTCGGCGTTGAAGCCCTCGTCCTCCTCGTCCTTGCCCCACAGCCTGGAAAGCAGCCTGACCAGAAGTCCCACCACCCATACGATGGGGAAGGTGATGATCATAAGCAGCTTGACGGGATATGCGGCCATGGTGGCAAAATCAAAGGAATGGGTGCGGGCAACCATTTTGGGGGTTATTTCGCCGCAGATGAGGATGATCACGGTCATGACCAAAGTTGCGTATGCGGCACCGACCTCGCCGAACAGACTGATGCATATTACGGTAGCCACCGAGGAGGAGGCTATGTTCACCAGATTGTTGCCTATGAGTATGGTGGACAGGAACTTTTCGTAGTTGTTGTAGATGGATAGGGTCAGCTTGGCCTTTTTGCTGCCCTCGTCGGCGGCCTTCTGCAGGCGCAGGGGGTTGACAGAGTTGTATGCTATCTCGGAACCGGAGAAGAATGCCGAGCATATGATGCATATCACAATAATAATATAGTTCATTATGCCTGCACCTCCTCGGAGGACTCTTTGGGCGAGACCTTGACGATGATACGGTTGATGCGCCGTCCGTCCATACTGAGGACGGTTACCGTCAGGTTCTTGTATTCAAAGGAGCTGCCTTCCTCAGCGCCGGTGGGAATGTTGTCCAGTACCCAGCCTGCGGCGGTGAGATGAGCAAACTCCTGCTCCTCATAATCCTCGAACTGTATCTGCTCGAACACGTCGGTCACAAGAACGTTGCCCATTACTTCAAAACGGCTGCCGCCGATGGAACGGACGTCAAAGGTCACTTCGTCGTCCTCGTCCCATATCTCGCCTACCAGCTCCTCAAGGATATCTTCCATAGTTATGATACCCATGGTCCCGCCGTAATCGTCGGTGACGATGGAGAGGTGTACCTTCTGTGCGCTCATCTCACGCAGCAGATCGTCGATACGGACGGTCTTGTGTACAAAATGAGGCTTGTCCAGAAGCTCCTCCAGTACGGTCTTATCGCCCTGACGGTAGTATGCCTTGAGGTACTTGCGGATGCTGAGTATGCCCGCTATATCGTCTATGGTGTCGCGGTATACGGGCAGACGGGAATGCTTGCTCTCCTTGATGTACGCGATGATCTCCTCGGGAGAGGAATCCACGGGCAGAGCGTCCACGTCCATACGGGGGGTAAAAACGTCTTGTGCGGTGTGATCGTCAAATTCAAATGCAGAATGGATGAGATCGATATTTTCGTTGGCGGCGGTGTCACCGCTCATTTCGGTCTCCTCCTGAATGTTCTCGATCATCTGATTGATCTCTTCTTCGGTAACGGTGGGGTCCTCCACGCTGCCGAACAGCTTGGCAATAAGATTTGCCAGAGCGGTGAGAACGTATACGAAAGGTGTAAGCAGAGTCATCAGCGCTCTGAGAGAGGGAGCAAACGACAAAGCCAGAGTTTCGCTGCGTGCCTTGCCTATGTTCTTGGGAATTGTCTCCCCAACTAAAAAAACCACTACTGTAGTAACAACGGTAGTGTAGGCAACAGCACTCTCACCCCATATTTGCGAAAAAATAAGTGTGGCAAGAGATGCGGTCGCAATATGCACCACATTGTTGCCCAGCAGCAGGGTAGAGAGAGTTTTATCAAAATTTTCGAGAATGTACCATGCCTTTTTCGCACTTTTTGAGCCGTTTTCCGCCTTGGTCTTGATCCTGATACGGTTGACCGACGAATAGGCTGTTTCGGCACTGGCAAAGTATGCGGCGCCCAGCAGCAAGAGAACTAAACACAGATAGGGCAACCAACTGTCACTGCCCATAAAAGACTACCAACTCCTTGTTTACATAGATTTGATAATACTATACCAAATAAAACAAAATAAATCAATAGTAATTTGCATTAAACGGGCAAAACACAAAATAATGTGAAAACTCTGCTCAAAAAGGACAAAATAAAGTAAAAAACTCTTGACTTTTCAACCAAAATAGTGTATAGTATCCGTTGTAAAGAAGAAAGACTTTACAGAAAGGAGCGACATCAATGAAAAGCGATACCTTCCATATGTCAATGCTGTTTGATTTCTACGGGGAATTGCTGACGGACAAGCAAAAAGAGCTGTTTGACCTCTACTACAACGAGGATATGTCGCTCACCGAGATATCTGAGATAGTGGGTATCACCCGTCAGGGCGTCCGCGACGCAGTTATGCGTGCCGAGATGAGCCTCCGCGACATAGAGGACAAGGTCGGACTGGTCAAGCGCTACTCCCGTCTCAGTGACAAGATCGCCCAGATAGGTGACAGTGCTCATTATATAGCTATGGTCAACTCGGGCAGCAAGAAAGATTTTCAGATAGCAGAGCAGACCAACAAGATACTCAAGTTGGTCGGAGAGATACAGTAATGGCATTTGACGGACTTAGTGAAAAGCTCAACGGCATATTCAAAAAGCTTCGAAGCCGCGGCAGACTGACCGAGGGCGACGTCAAGGAGGCTATGCGCGAGGTGCGTATGGCACTTCTGGAAGCAGACGTCAACTTCAAGGTGGCAAAAGAGTTTGTCAAAAACGTCACCGACAAGGCTATCGGCAGCAACATCCTTGAGAGTCTTACCCCTGCACAGCAGGTCATCAAGATAGTCAACGACGAACTGTGCCAGCTTATGGGCGGCACACAGAGCCGTATCCGTATGGCAAACAGCGGCCCCACCGTTATTATGTTCGTGGGTCTGCAGGGTGCAGGCAAGACCACCAATATCGCAAAGCTCGGCGCTCATTTCAAAAAGACCGAGAGCCGCCGCCCTCTGCTTTGCGCCTGCGACGTTTACCGTCCCGCGGCTATAGAGCAGCTCAAGGTACTGGGTAAACAGCTTGATATCCCCGTGTTCGAGCAGGGCAAGGGCGACCCCGTTGAGATAGCCAAAGCCGCTTACGAGCATGCCAAGCGTTATGGCAACAATCTTCTGCTGATTGACACGGCAGGCCGACTGCATATAGACGAGCAGCTGATGGACGAGCTTGCACGGATCAAAGCCGAGGTCAAGCCCCACGAGATCATGCTTATCGTAGACGGTATGACCGGTCAGGATGCGGTCAATGCGGCATCTGCTTTCGATCAGAAGCTGGGCATCGACTCTATCCTGATGACCAAGCTGGACGGTGACGCCCGAGGCGGCGCCGCTCTGTCGGTCAAAGCCGTTACCGGCAAACCTATCAAGTATATCGGCGTCGGCGAAAAGCTTACTGATATAGAGCCCTTCCATCCCGACCGTATGGCAAGCCGTATATTGGGAATGGGCGACGTTATGACCCTTGTTGAAAAAGCGCAGGCAGCCTTTGACGAAAAGCAGGCCGCCGATCTGGAAAAGAAGATCCGCGCAGGCAAGATGGGACTTGACGACTTCCTCGATCAGCTCAAGCAGATGAAGAATATGGGCGGTCTTGAGCAGATAGCGGGAATGCTTCCCGGTATGAACGCCTCTGCCCTCAAGGGTGTCAAGGTCGACGAGAAGCAGATGGCACGCACCGAGGCTATCATCCTGTCAATGACCCCCAAAGAGCGCGCAAACCCCGACATCATCAACTTCAGCCGCAAAAAGCGCATCGCCGCAGGCTGCGGACTCAGAGTTGAGGACATCAACAGACTTCTCAAGCAGTTTGACCAGATGCAGCAGCTTACCAAGCAGCTGGCAGGCGGCGGTATGAAGCGGATGGCAAAACGCGGCAAAATGCCTTTTGGCTTTTGATAAATACAGACCATAAATTTTTGAAAATATACGGAGGTGAAAGTATGGTAAAGATCAGACTTAGAAGAATGGGTGCAAAGAAGGCTCCTTTCTATCGTATAGTCGTAGCGGATTCCCGTTTCCCCAGAGACGGCAGATTCATCGAGGAGCTGGGTACTTACAATCCCCTGAAGGAGCCTGCTGAGATCAAGGTCGACGCAGAGAGAGCTCAGGCTTGGATCAAGGACGGCGCACAGCCC
>JAFQTO010000022.1 GCA_017408985.1 Clostridia bacterium | reverse complement strand
GGTCTCAAGGTGGTACAGCCACTGATCGACTGACGGTGGCTCACCACCACACACTAAATTAGAAAGCTCAAGATATTTTGTGAGAGTTCGAAGTCATACGCAAAACGGCCGAAAATATCTTTTTTATAGTCCTTACACAAGCAATAAAAGCACCCACATCGTGGGTGCTTTTGTTGTTTGGTATGGGGTTTGCAAGGAGGGATTTGAAAGGCGGCTCTTGGCAACAGTCCGGTGGACTGTTGTAACCGCCGTGGCTTTTCCGCAGAAAAGAAATCCCTCCTTCTCCGCCAACAAAAAAGACGAGCAAAAGCTCGTCTTTTTTGCTTGGCGGAAACCGAGGATAACCCGAGCGGCGTAGTCGCGAGCAATGGAGCCGAGCGCTGCCGGTGGCAGATGCAGCGAGGCGCCATTGGTGCAGCGGTCGAAAGCGGTCGAGGAAATGCGCGAGCCCGACGACCGCTTCGGGCACCGCAAACTGTGGGTCGAAGACCTGAAAATCCCTCCTTCTCCGCCAAAAAAGAAGTAACTTTTGTCTACCAAAAGTTACTTCTTTTTTTATCCAAGCCGCAGGCTTGGCATATCATTGAATGTATAACTCGCCTGTGGCGAGATATACATTCGTATATCATCGCCGTAGGCGCATATCATCAGCCGAAGGCTGTATTAACTGCGGCTTGATAAGATGCAACACTTCGTGTTGATGATATACCGCAACAAGTTACGGATGATATACAAGGCTTCGCCCTGATTTGATTGCTGAAAAGCGGTATAATCAGTTCGATAAATAAGAATTTGACGAAAGAGCATTATGTATTTCCCAGAAGATATGAATTTTCAGTATTTCTTTTTTGACACATATAGGATACTTCCTACAAGCACTATCTATACGCAGGGAATTATTATATACACATAATATTAGATTGGCGGAATTGATTTATCGTAAAAACTGTGTATAATAATAGGAGGGAAGATTATGACGAGCTTGGGGCGTTTGATTATGAAAAGTATAAAGAAAACGGATTTAGAGTTAATAAACCGGGTGATTATCCGTTAAAACTCGAAACCAAACCCGAGTGATATATTAAAACAAAAATTATTTCAATGGAGTGTAGTTATGGTATATGCTGATTATAAAGTTTTAAATTCTATACCTGTGATTTCACAGGTGACAATTGGCGATAAAAGTACACCGGTTTGGCAACAATTTTTTTGGGAAACAGGAGAGTATCAGGAGTTTGTCAGAAAAAACGGTTGCGGTCATTGCTGCGCTACTATGGCGCTTAATTTATACGGAATAAAAATCGACCCACACCAAGAGTTTACTCTTTGTCGTAAACTTTGGGGTGAACCCACTGAGCATCAGGGCAATTTCCAAACAGTATCGGGCATTACAAAAATACTTCGTCATTATGGTGTTCCTGCAGAGTTTTTTGGTGTGCCATCGCAAGAAATTGCAAAGAAACATATTGAAAAATCCTTGTGCGACGGCAAACAGGTTATATTCTGGACACCCGGAAAATCTACTTTCCCGGAATCGCCGTTTTCAATGCGTGCGCATTACGTTATGGCGGTGGGCTACACAAAAGACGGACAGATACTTGTTGCTAACAGCTCGCATAAAATGGCACCGACGGGTGTGCAGATGGTGGATATTGACACAATCGCGCGTGCGCTTTATTTTGGCGCCGAGCCGAACGATAAAACCTGGGGCGAGCGTGATTTTCACGTAAATAATGCGGGATATGTCGTGGTTGGTTGAAAGTTGTTTTATCCGAGTTTTTAATTCGTCTGTCTGTTCATTTCTTTAACACTTTTTTGCCCCGGTGCGTTTGTTGGATTGGGGACACTTTTCCAAAGAAATCAGAAGAACTATTAGAATTCGCGAGGGAAACATTTTTAAAATACATACATAAATAATTGTGTATATGAGTGGCAGCGCTCTGCCCCTGCCAGAAAAACCGAAGATTTCATCAGCGTTAGATGATTTCACCCTTGCATCAGCAAGGATTTCATTTATGCAAGGGTTCAAATTCATTCGCAAAAACAGCAAAAATATCTTTTTTGTAGCCCATAGACAACAACAAAAGCACTCACATCGTGGGTGCTTTTGTTGTTAGGTATGGAGTTTGCAAGGATGTCTTTTTTTGTTTTACATTTCCGGCCCGATGGTGTATAATCAGTTCAACTACCCGAGCGAAAGAAGTGATCCCGTTGATAAAAGCCGTTGCTTTTGATTTTGACCATACTCTCTACGACCGCGACAGGACGCTGGAGCTTATGGCCCCCGAGTTTATGAGCCATTTTGCAGACAAGCTCCGAGATGACATTACTCTCGAGCAGGTGATTACCGCCACAAAGCATGCCGACCGCGCAGGCTTTGAGCTGCCCGACCGACCCGCACGCAGGTCGGACAGCATAAAAATGCCCTGGGGCAACACGTACAGATCGCTCATTGCCACAGGCATCTTCAGCGATGTGCCCACCCACGAGGAGTATTATTACGGATTCATACTCCCCGCCTTTCCCAAGTATATCGACATGTACCCCGATGCCGTAAGCACCCTGCTCAAACTGCGCGAAATGGGATACACCACCGGACTCCTGACCAACGGCACGAGCGAGTTCCAGAACGCCAAGCTGGATTATGTGGGTCTGCGCCGGCACATCGACCGGGTGATCCTCTGCGGCGACCTGGAGTACCAGAAGCCTCACGTCAGCACCTTCCTCGCCATCTGCGAGGCTATGGGCTGCGCTCCCGGAGAAGCACTGTACGTAGGCGACAATCCGGTCAACGACGTTGAGGGTGCGCGCCGCGCGGGACTGACACCCGTGTGGATGCGTTCGGTGGGTATTTGGCCCGACTCTCTTGAGCCTGCGCCCTACGCCATCGACGCCATCGGCGAACTGCCCGCACTGATCGAAAAAATCAACCGTCTCTGAAAAAATACCCGTCTCTGTGATTTTGTCACGGAAAAGGGGCAAAACGCGGGGTATAATAAAGTCACAAACAAAAACAAAACACAGGAGGATTACAAAATGTTAAATATCACAAAAGCAACCTTTGAGCAGGAAGTTATAAAGAGCGACAGACCCGTACTGCTGGATTTCTGGGCACCCTGGTGCGGCCCCTGCCGTATGGTAGCCCCCACTCTTGAGGAGATCGCCGAGGAGAGAAAGGACATCAAGGTCGGCAAGATCAACGTTGACGAAGAGCCCGAGCTGGCCGCTCAGTTCAGGGTCATGTCCATCCCCACTCTGGTGGTAATGGAAAAGGGCGAGGTCAAAAACAAGGCCGTAGGTGTCCGTCCCAAGGAAGAGATACTGAGCCTGCTGTAATCGTAAACAAGCACATATAAAAAGACGGCATCCGCAGGGAGACACTTCTTAAGGAAGTTGTCTCCCGTGTTTTTTTATAAAGACAAAGACACTTTCGAAGATTGAAAGTGTCACAGCGGATTAAATACTTTGAGATAGGTTATTACTTTGCCAAAAAGGAATCCACTATTTCGGCGGGTAAAATGATATATCTCTGACGAGATATGATATACGGCAAAAGCCGTATGATATATTTCCGCTTCGCGAAAATATGATATAATATCCGTTCCTTAATATTCCGCAAGCGTATATCATATCGAAGATATATCACCCGTTCCGCAAAGGAACGGATATCATTGGGGCACCTTCCTTACGGACGGTGCCCCAAGATGCCGTCTTTTTTGCCGTATCGGATTTTTATGCAGGGGCTTCGGTGCAGGTCAGATCTCTGTTTTCCACTGCTCGTCCCAGGGATAATACATAGTCAGCACCTCGCCGCCCCGTTTTGCCGATTCCTCGGCGTAGATGCCGGGCAGGGTCATTGCCAGACCTTCTTTCAGGGAGATGGGGGGCTCTGTGCCCTTTCTCACCGCCTCAAAGAAGTGGTCCATCATAGCGTAGTCCATACCGTCGTGACCCTTGGCGTTGGGGTTGTTCTCGTAGGCAGGGGGCATCCAGCGTCCGTCGATCTCGTGGAGAGAGGTATCCAGCTCTTTCATTGAGTTGTAGCGGATGACGGGCTTGTCGAACCGCTCAACACGCTCCATATAACCTTCGGTGCCGAACACGCGGTAGAGGTGGTGACCGATCTTGGCGCGGCAGCGGCCGTTGCGCATCAGGCGCACCACAACACCCGACTCGGTGCGGAACTGTGCGCACATCATATCGTCCTTTGTGGACTCGGGCGAATGCATACCCGTACCGAAGCAGCTGCAGTAGCGCAGCTCCTCGGTCAGAATACGCAGCAGAGGGCCCAGCGAATGTGTGCAGTAACGGATGGGGATCAGCAGCCTGCGCCAGTTGCCGTTTTCGTTCCAGCCCTTGTGGTCGGCGCTGCCGGGCAGGTTCCAATGAATATACTCAGCCTCCATGCAGTAGGGGTTGCCCAGAAGCCCCTTGTCGTAAAACTCCTTTAAGAGCACCGAAATACGGCTCTCGTTGGGGTTTGCGCCCACCGAGAGGAATGCCTCCGAGCGCTGCTGTGCCTTCCACAGCTCATCCGCCTCTTTGAGGCTGGCAACGGTGGGGATATCGGACAGCACGTTCACGTTATGGTCCAGCGCCTTGATGCAGAACTCGGCGTGGATATCGGCGCCCGTTTCAACTATGACCGCGTCAAGTTCCTCCTCGCTGAGCATCCGCTCGTAGTCCTCATAAAAATGAGCGTTGGGGAACATATCCGCCATAGCCATACTTGCCCGCCATTGCTTCTGATACCAGTTGTGGGGGCGGATGTCGCAGCCTGCAACCACCTCTACGCCCTCAAACAGCGGGACCATCTCCAGCAGCATCCTGCCGCGGGGGCCGAGGCCGACTATGCCAAGTCTGACAGTTTTCATAATTTATGCTCCTTTTATTTTATACTTCTACTTTATATTCATAAGTATCACCGACAAAACGCCCAGCAAAACGGCTATCTTCTGTCGGCGGCTGTATTTTTCTTTGTAGAGCAGGGTGGCAAGCAGGAAGGTAATGACCATACCCACTCCCGTTTTGAAGGGCGACAAAAAAGACAGGGTAAAGTAATTGTACGAAAGCAGAATACACACATTGTTGATGCCGTTGAACAGTCCTGCCGCTGCGCCGTAAAGCAAACCGTGGCGCAGGGTAAGGCGCAGGCTGTCCCGCTCAAAAATAACGCCCATCAGTATCAGCCACAAAGCGCTGCCCAGAAACGACACTATCAAGAACTCGTTTTTGTAGGTGTTGGAATATGCGGCGTGCTGGAGCTTGCCGATAATGGAGATCAGTGCGTTGGACACCACCACCAGCACCACCGAAACGAGCCATTTGACGGTAAAGGGCTGTTTTACCCTTTCGTCGTCCTTTTGGTACTTCATAAGGAATACCGACACGAACACCAGCGCCACTCCCGCAAGCATTGTCAGCGAGAAAGGCTCGTGCAGAATGATGATGCCGTAACCGATGGTCAGTATGCCGCCGAAGGAGGTAAACAGCCTTGTCAGGCCGAAAGACCCAAGCTTATAGGCAAGATACCCCGTATAAAAGCCCACGGCGTACATAGTTGAGTTGACAAGACCGTAGACGAGCACACCCGTGGGCAGCTGAAAACCGCCCGTGTCGGTCGCAAAAAAGTAGACGGTCGCCGCAAGGCAGAGTATGGCGTTGAAAAACATACCGCCCTTGCCGTGCTTTGCCCCAAAACGCTTGACTATCATAGCCTCGGCCTGATGAGCCATAAGCCCCCCGAGGACTATTGAAATACCGAGTAAGCTGTTGGGCATAAAGACCTCCCGAAAATATAGTGAAGAGTTGTCATCCACACTTATCTTATCCCTTTCTGCTCCTGCGGTAAATAGACAAAACCCGTATTCGGGTGTACTTTTGTCTTATTATCTTGCATTTTGACACGGTATATGCTATCCTCTTCCTGACGAGGAAGGGAGAGACATTATGATAGACGTCTGTAATTTTATCCCGCCGAAAAATCACCCCAGCGAGCTTGAATATATACATTTTGTTTACGAGACGGGCATCAGGCGGCTGCGTCAGCCTTTTTCACATTTTTATAACCGTATGTTTCTCGTATTCAAGGGCAGCGGCATCCTCAAGACCGCCGACGGGCGTTGGGAGTTCAAAAAGGGTGACGTGTTTTTTGCCTTTGGCTATCAGAATTACGAGATAGAGTTTGACGATGAGCTGTGCTATTTTTATATCAGCTTTTCGGGCTTTGGTGCTCTGCCCCTGCTCGAGAGTATGGGCATCGGACGCAAAAACTGCCGTTTTGCCGTGCCCGACGAGGTGACCGATTTTTGGGTGGAGTCGGTGCGCAGGGTCAACCCCGCCAACGCCAACGCCCTTACCGAAAGCGTGCTGATGTACACCCTGTCATTCATATGTCAGCAGTCCCCTGTCCACAAACCTGCCCGGACCGACAAGTTCGATATGATCGTCGATTACGTCAACCGCAATTTTACCTCCCCCGATCTGTCGCTCGGTAAGATAGCCGATATTTTTTATTATACCGAGAAGCATCTGTCACATCTGTTCGTCAGCCGTCTGGGCGTCAAGTTTACCAGATACCTTACCGATCTGCGTATGAACCACGCCGTGCGCCTGATGAAAAACGGCGAGACCAACGTAGCCGAAACAGCCCAAAAATGCGGGTACAGCGACCGTTTTTATTTTTCCAGACAGTTCAAAAAGCACGTCGGCAAGACCCCCACCGAGTATATAAAAGACCTGTGATGCTTCACAAAATTTTACGGCTCTCCCCGAGCGTTTGGGGAGAGCCGTTTGTTGGATATTTCAGTCGGCAAGCGCGCTGAGCTTGCCTTCGTTTAGTATTTCTATCGTGCCGCGGGTAAGTCTGACCATACCCTCCTGCTGAAAATACTTGAGCATACGGGTGACCACCTCACGGGCGGTACCCATATGGTTGGCTATTTTTTCGTGGGTGATGCTGAGCACCGCGCCGCCGCTTAAATTGCTTTCTTCCAGCAAAAATGCTGCCAGGCGTTTATCAAAGCTTTTCCACATTATCTGCTCCATCAGCCACATAACGTCCGAAAAACGGCTGGTGATCAGCTGATTTGCGTAGCTTGCCACGGGCAGACATTCCTCCATCAGGTTCTTGAACAGACAGGAGGGCAGTACCGTAAGCTCACAGTCCTTTTCCGCCTCGACGATGACCTCAAACTGCACGTTCGGCATAACGCAGGACGCCGAAAACAGACAAATATCCCGCTCGAACAGACGGTACAAAGTTACCTCTCTGCCCTCGCTCGACAGAGTATACACCCGCACCTGCCCCGACCGTATGAGCAGCAGACCCAGACACTCCCTGCTGCCGTCGTGGAGAACTTCACCGGCTTTGGCGCTCATCGGGTATGACACGTCTTTGAGGTGGGCTTGAGTTTTGGCATCCAGCTTGTTCCAGAATGGGAAAAATTTTTCCAGTTCCATATTCTTCACCCCGTTTTCTCTATAAGTTCAGTATAGGCTTGATTAGAGAATATGTCAATCTTTTGTGATTTTGTCACGGAAGCGGGCAAAGATCCGTGGTATTATAAAGCCACAATAAATCAAACAAACAAAACGGAGGAAGAACCAATGAAAAAATACATCTGCAAAATATGCAAGCACGTACATGAAGGCGAACTGACCGAGGGCTACACCTGCCCCGTATGCAGGAAGGGTGCTGAGTTTTTTGAAGAAGTCGTCCAGCCCAAGAGCAAGTTTGCCGGCACCAAGACCGAGAAAAACCTGTGGGAGGCATTCGCAGGCGAGAGCATGGCACGCAACAAGTACACCTATTTTGCGTCTGTGGCCAAGAAGGCAGGCTATGAACAGATAGCCGCTTACTTCCTGCAGACCGCCGAGAACGAAAAAGAGCACGCAAAGCTGTGGTTCAAGGCTCTGGGCGAGCTGGGCAACACCGCTGAGAACCTGCTTCACGCCGCAGAGGGCGAGAACGGCGAGTGGACCGATATGTACGCACGCATGGCCAGAGATGCCGAAGAAGAGGGCTTCTTTGAGCTGGCAGAGCAGTTCAGAGGCGTAGCCGCCGTCGAAAAGACCCACGAGGAGAGATATCTTGCTCTTCTCAAGAACGTTGAGACCGGCAAGGTATTCGAAAAAGAAAACGTCACTCTGTGGGAGTGCCGCAACTGCGGTCATCATCACACCGGCACCGCCGCACCCGAGGAATGCCCCGTCTGCAAGCACCCCCGAGCATTCTTTGAGGTACACGCAAAGAATTATTAACAGCCAATTCCATTTTCCTTCTTTTCTTTATGTATTACAAAAGCGCCGACGGTTTTTATGCCGTCGGTGCTTTGTTGTGTCAGACCGCCACTTTTTTTGTGCGCTCGGGTGCGGTTTCTATTGCAATTCGGCGATGATGGGTGTAGAATATGTTGTGTATGTTTTTTGACTTTTATTCTAATATACGGAGGTTGTTATTATGGTAAAGACCCAGCAGGAGCTTTTGGAACTTATCCGCGAAAAAGACATCAAGATGGTCGATTTCAAGATCGTTGACATCAACGGTCAGTATCGCCACGTTACCATTCCCGCCAGCCACTTTAACGAGGACACCCTTACAAACGGCATCGGCTTTGACGCTTCCAACTACGGCTACGCAGTAGTCGAAAAGAGCGACATGGTCTTTATCCCCGACATCACCACCGCCGCCGTCGATCCTTTCTGCGAGGTGCCCACCCTGTCCATCAGCGGTAACGCAATGATTATCGACTACCCCAACAACCGTCCTCTCGATCAGTACCCCCGCAACATCGTTCTGGCCGCAGAGCAGTATCTCCGCGACAGCGGTATTGCCGATACCATGCTTATTCTGCCCGAGTTCGAGTTCCATATCTTTGACTCTGTCAACTGGGGCGTCAAGCCCGAGCACATCGGCGTGGCAGTAGATGCCGAGCAGGCATACTGGAACTGTGACAGCCAGGGTCAGGGTCAGGTAGTTCCTCACCAGAAGGGTTATCACGTTGCCAAGCCCGGTGACCGCACCTACGAGTGCCGCTCTGAAATGTGCCTGCTGATGGAAGAAGCCGGCATCCCCATCAAGTACCATCACCCCGAGGTCGGCGCTGCAGGTCAGTTTGAGATCGAGCCCCAGCTGGGTCAGATGTCCAAGATGGCTGACGCTACCATGATGATCAAGTACATCATCCACAACACCGCACTCAAGCACGGCAAGGTTGCAACATTTATGCCCAAGCCCGTATACGGCGAAGCAGGCAACGGTATGCACGTACATATGCTCCTGCTCAAGGACGGCGAGCCCGTATTCTCCGATGACAACGGCTACTCCCACCTGAGCGAGACAGCTCACTACTTTATGGGCGGTCTGCTCAAGCACATCGCCGCTCTGTGCGCTATCACCAACCCCTCCACCAACTCCTTCAAGCGCCTTGTTCCCGGCTTTGAGGCTCCCGTAACCGTCGGTTATGCAACCTCCAACCGCAGCGCAGTCATCCGTATCCCCGCATACGCCAAGACCCCCAAGATGCGCCGCTTTGAGATCCGCAACCCCGACGCAACCTGCAATCCCTACTTCTGCTATGCCGCTCTGCTGATGGCAGGTATCGACGGTATCAAGAACAAGATCGATCCTCACGCAAACGGCTGGGGCCCCTACGACGTCAACCTCTACCACCTCAGCGACGAGGAGAAGGCAAAGCTCAGCCATCTGCCCACCAACCTCGGTGATGCTCTGGACGCTCTGGAGCGCGATCACGACTTCCTCACCGCAGGCGGCGTATTCCCCGAGACCCTGATTGAGAAGTTCATCGCCGGCAAGCGCGAAGAGGTCAAGAAGCTCAACGCCATCCCCCATCCCGCCGAGTTCGACAAGTACTTCAATCTGTAATAAACGGAATATAAAAAGACAGAGCCGAAAATGGCTCTGTCTTTTTTAATGCAGAATGAAGAATGCAGAATGCAAAATTGCGGTGTCGCCTGCGACGACGGATTGATAAGACAAGCTAATAGCTAATAACGAATAGCTAATAGCGAAGGTGTCGGCAAGCCGACGAATTGAGGTATAACGCACTCTCCCCCACCCGACTACGTCGGGAGCCCCCTCCCGGAGGGAGCCGTGGGATTGCGCCATTAAATAAGCTCGGAGAAAATCGATGGATTTCGCGCATTATGATCGCTGCACACCCATTGACAGTACCGTGTGTACGGCGATGGGTGTGTTGTGAGCCAGAATCGTGAAAGACGCGATTTGAAAAGCTTGGAGGAACGGGGTTTCGCGTATTATGGAAGCAATGCGAGCGCAGACAGTACCAAGTCGACGAAGTCGACCAAGCGTAAGCGAGGCGCGGTGAGTACCGCGCAAGACGCAGGAAGGGCTGCGCCCGACCGCAGTCTATTAAATCGGGGCCCCCGCGAAGCCTGCTTCGTGGGGAGATACGGCAAGCGAAGGATTGCGAGCCAGAAACGCGAAAGACGCGATTTTTCCATAGGTGTTTTGTGCAGATTTCGTCCATATACAACTAACGCGAGGGTTGACAGTACCGTGTGTACGGCGACCCGAGAGTTAGGCAGTAGATGGGCGGAAGCTGTGCAAAACCAAGACTATTAAAGCTTATCTATAGGTCTGGGCTTTACACCCTCAGGGATGGGGCACCGGTACTTCTCACCGTTCGTGCGTTTTTTGTGTTCGTCTTTGGCTTTTTGCAGTGTTTCGGGACTTTCCAGCAGGTCAATTACCGATCCTGCAAGCACCTGAGCTGCGTACAGTACGCCTTTGTGTGCGATGCTTGTCTTGTTGCAGGAGGCGAACTGCCAGGAATGGTTGGGCGTACCTGCGGCGGTGGTCACCGAGTCAAACTGGGCGGTGGGGCATATCCAGGTCACGTCGCCCACGTCTGTGGATCCTGCGCTGACCGTGTCGTTGGTGTAATAGGGCAGCAAAAAGTCGTTGATATTCTTGCCCTGTGCGTACAGAGGCTCAAGCTGTGCGCGGTAGCTTTCGCCGCAACGGCGAACGGCGTGTTCCAGAAGATCCCAGGGATTTTCGTAGCTGGCACGCATTTTGCCCGCAAAGTCCATTTCTTCCTGCGTGAACTCGGGCATTGGCACCTGCTCCATATTGCTGTACAGAACACGCTCAAGCACTTCGTTTTTGACTATCTCCGAGCAGGCTTTGACAAAATCTATCTCCACACGGGTGTCGGTCATCAGCGCCGCACCGCGGGCGATATTGTTGACACGCTCAAACAGCTCCTTGACCTGCGCGGACTTGGGCGAACGGATAAGGTAGAGCACGTCGGCACGTGCCTGCACCACGTTGGGGGAAAAGCCGCCCGTGTTGGTAATGGCGTAGTGGATGCGCGCCGCATCGGGGATATGCTCGCGGAGATACTGCACACCCGTGTTCATCAGCTCAAGTGCATCCAGCGCCGAGCGGCCTGCTTCGGGGTCGGCGGCGGCGTGTGAGGACACACCGTAGAACTTGTACAGCACCTGATAATTGGCAAGACTGCTGCCGCTTGCCACGGCAGACACCGAGCTGGGATGCCAGGTAAGAGCGGCATCACAGCCGTCAAACACGCCCTCACGGGCCATAAACGCCTTGCCCGAACCGCCCTCTTCGCCGGGGCAGCCGTAGACTATGACAGTACCGCTGCCCTCGGGAAGTGCAGACAGGTATTCCTTGACGCCCAGCGCCGCACCCACCACAGCCGCACCGAAGCAGTTGTGGCCGCATCCGTGACCGGGCTTGCCCTCGTCTTCGGGTGCGGTAGGCTCCTTGAGAGCACTGCCGCCCTTCTGATTAAGACCTGCCAGCGCATCGTACTCGGCAAGCAGACCGATAACCGGCTTGCCGCTGCCGAAACGGGCGGTAAAGGCAGTCTCTATCTTGCCCACGCCCCGTTCCACCTCAAAGCCCGCGCTCTCAAGCACCGAGCAGAGCTTCTCCGCCGACTTAAACTCGGTGAACGCAGTCTCGGCGTATTCCCAGACGCGGTCGTTTATATCGATTATAACGTCTTTTTGGCTTTTGATATATTTCTGTGCCTGTTTTTTGTCCATTTTCAGCACCTCCGTTTATTACATTATATGGTAACACCCTTTGAACACAATGTAAAGCTTCCGATCACAAAAAAATTTTCGCCCTGCCGCTGCGTCAGGGAACGCAAACGGCAGGGCGAAAAATAAGAGGAACAGGCGAGAAAAAAGTGATGTTTGTGCCGGCGCACAAGTAATGCAGCTACGCCGTGATGTACGCTGCGCGAGTGATGCACGCCTGCGGCGCGTTAAGGTATCGGCGCAAGCGCAAGGTAATAAGTGAGGTCCTGCGGACGGATTGATTAAATCCACCTCATCCACCGCAAGCGGTCCCCCTTCTCCTGCATAGGAGAAGGCTTTTTTATCCCGTCGCGTTAGCGACACCTTTTATTAGTGCTCACGGGCGGAATAAATCCGCCCTTCGCCTTGCGCGGCACTCGCCGCGCTTATTTATTATCGGCGTTGTAGCTCAGCATAGGCTCAACGTCTTTACCCTTGATGCAGCGGTCGATATAATTCTTGGTCAGCTTTGCAACCAGAGGACACAGCGCTACAACCCTCCCCACAAAGCTACAGCTTTGCGGGGACCCCAATTTATTAGTGCTCACGGGCGGAATAAATCCGCCCTTCGCCTTGCGCGGCACTCGCCGCGCTTATTTATTATCGGCGTTGTAGCTCAGCATGGGCTCAACGTCTTTACCCTTGATGCAGCGGTCGATATAATTCTTGGTCAGCTTTGCAACCAACGGACACAAAGCTACAACGCCGATGAGGTTGGGGATCATCATCAGGCCGTTGAAGGTATCCGAGATATCCCAAGCCAGCGAGGAGGTCATAACCGCACCGGACATTATCATCAGGACGAACACGACCTTGTATACTTTGACACCGGTAGCGCCGAACAGGTACTCAACGGCTTTTGTGCCGTACTGAGACCAGCCGACCACGGTGGTGAATGCGAACAGGAGCATTGCGACAGCTATGAAAGCCTCACCCACAAAGCCGAAAGCCTGACCGAAGATCCGGGATACCAAAGTTGCGTCGTTGAGGTTGGCAACGGCGGGCAGGCCGGTGCTGAGATCGATAAATCCGGAGCACAGAACCACCAGAGCGGTCATAGTGCAGACGACGATAGTATCAAAGAACACTTCAAAGATGCCCCACATACCCTGCTTGACGGGCTCTTTGGTGTTGGCGGATGCGTGGACCATAACCGAGGAGCCGAGACCTGCTTCGTTGGAGAACATACCGCGCTTGCAACCCTGAGTTATGATCTGAGCTATGGCAACACCTGCGGCGCCGCCTGCCACGGCTTTGATGCCGAATGCGAACTTGAAGATGGACACGAACACGTCACCTACGGCGCTGATATTCATACCAACGATAACAAGGCCGCCGATGATGTACAGAATAGCCATAACGGGGACGACCTTTTCGGCAAAAGATGCGATACGCTGAAGACCGCCGATGACTATAAGAGCGGTGAGGACCATCAGCACGGCACCGATGACGAGATTGACCACGGGCACGCCCCACAGCTCAGCTTCCGTGTTCTTGAAGAATGCCGCCGTGAGGTTGAGGGTTATTTTGTTGACCTGACCCATATTGCCGATACCGAAGGATGCCAGAATAGCGAACAGAGCGAACAGCACGGCCAGCACGGCGGAAACGGTCTTCATTCCGCGCTTTTTGCCCAGACCGTCGCGGAGGAAGTACATACTGCCGCCCGACCACTCGCCGTCAGCGTTTTTGCGGCGGTAGAACATACCCAGCACTATTTCGGAATACTTGGTCATCATACCGAAGAATGCAGCCACCCACATCCACAGCACGGCACCGGGGCCGCCGATGACGATAGCCGCCGACACGCCTGCGATATTACCCGTACCGACGGTTGCAGCAAGTGCGGTGCAGAGAGACTGGAAGGCAGAAATAGACTTCTTGTCGGTCTTTTTGGTGGCGTCGCTGTCTTTTTTGAGCAGAGAGCCCAGAGTCTGCCTGAACCAATGTCCTATGAACGATACCTGAAAGAATCTTGTGCAGACGGTCATAACGATACCTGCGCCCAGAAGCAGGATTATACCTATCTTGACCCATACGAATGTGTTGATAACGTCGTTTACCGCCGCTACCTTGTCCATAAAAGCGTTCATTGTTCTGATCCTCCTGAAAATAAAAATAAGCCGCACCCAAAGGTGCGGCTTAAGCAAAAAACAAAATAAAAACTCCCGTAATCGTGCCAGCGCTATGCACAAAAAAGAAGTAAAAGCACTTTGTCCTTTTGCCTGAGAGATTAGCGAAAATCCCTTTCGCTTTGCACCTTCGGCACCCAATTCAATGGGCTTCTCCAAAGTTCTGTCTGCATACGGTCTCTATCCATAGTGGACTCCTGAGAGTGTTACTCCTTCGGCAGCCGGTTAAGGCACTTTTCCGTATGCTTCACACAGAAGTATTAAATTGTGGCTTATTATACTCGCGTATTTGACAAAATGCAATAGTTTTTTTGCACATTTTTCAAAAATGTTGATTTTGACCAAAAATCCGCCCCAAAACACGGGTAAAAAAGACCATTATTGACAATCCCCCCCTATATGGTATAATCAAAATGTACAACAGCGATATACAAACCCGTCAATGCCATCTTATGAGAAAGGAAGGTCAATATGAAGCTTTTAAGATCAATTACCGTTTTGCTCCTTGCGTTTTGCCTCGCCGTCACCGTTTATGCCGCAGATGAAGTGCCTGAGTTTTACAGCAAAAGTCTCAATGACGATCTTCCGGGCAGAAACGGAGACCTGAGCGATATCGAAAAAGAGATAAAAGATCAGGCGCAGGCAGTGCTGACCTCCCTCAACGTCGATGCAGAAAAGGCTCTCGCAGATTTTTCGCTGGACAACGCCGTCAAGATGGCGATAGGTCGCGGTGCAAGCGCACATGATGCTTATGATAACCTGGCCAGCGCTAAAGCTATAGTTGGAGATGCAGTATATACGCCTCGCAACGAATACGACAGCGATTTTCTCCAGTACGTCTGGAAAATACCCGTTGCAGAGACTGAGAACCATTATGTCTTTTCCACTCTGCTGATATACTCACCCAAGGATATATCCATATCTACGGTTTTTGCACCAAAAGACGAGCTCAGCGATGTCACCTATCTGTTTGACAGGGAACTTGTATCAAACATACTCAAAGAAAGCGGGCTGAACGTAAACTATGAAGTAATCCTGCCAATGAATCTGTCCACGCTCCATACCGACGTTGTAGTTTTCTATGCCGATAAAGTCATCTACGGAATTCCTTTTTCCGCACGAGCCGACTTGCTGGGAATAGAAAACGGAAAGATATACAATATTGACGAACTGTTGAGCATACTTGAAAAAATGGCGCAGGAAGAAGCCACTAACACCGACGATTCCACGCAGTTTGGCGGCAGTGGTGTGTCCGCCGATACCGAGCAGTCCTCAGACAGTCCCGACTGGAGCGCGTTTATCCTGCCTACCGTGGTCACCGTCGCCGTCGCCTGTCTGGTCTATTGGGGCATCGACAGAAAAACCCAAAATAAACGCCGATAATCAAATCATAAAGCACAAAACAGAGCCGACACCTCGGCTCTGTTTTTGCGTTTGTGGTTTTATTTATCACACGCCGACGGCGTATATCATTGTGAAGCACCCCTTCACATATAGTCTCCGATATTCGGCATACGGTTTACCACCGTGGTGCGGTCGGCGGCGGGCAGGTCGTTTTCAAGATTATCCCTCGCCAGCTCGTTGTCCATCTCGGTGTAGATACCGTCGGTAAACCGCAGGGGCGTAAGGCCGCTTGAAAACCGCTTGGGGTTGGGGATATCGTTATTTATCATTGCAGTCGTCACCCTTGCAGGGCTTCTGATTCTTGCAGTTCTCAGGCTTCTTTGCTGCCTGAGGGCGCTGGTTCTTCTGTTTGTCCATTTTTATCACCTCGGCATTAGTTTTATCAAAAAATCGCACCTTACCCGTGGAAAAAACAGACAAAAAATGATATAATCAAAAAATAAAGGAGGCTGTACTATGGACGCTATCAAGATCACTTGGCACGGGCACGCCTGCTACACCGTCGAGCACGGCGGATATATTATCGCCCTTGACCCTTATGACAACACCACCCCCGGCTACAACCCTCTGTCGCTGACTGCTCACAAAACTCTGTGCAGCCACAGCCATCACGATCACAGCTACGTTCAGGCGGTGTGTATGCCCCTTTGCGAAATCCCCTGCCCCTTTGAGATAGAGACGGTCAGCACCTTCCACGATGACGCGCAGGGTGCAAAGCGGGGCACTAACCTGATACACATCCTCAAAGCCGCAGGGATGAAGATCGTCCATCTGGGCGATTTGGGTCATCTGCTTACTGACGAACAGGCTCAGGCTATCGGCACGCCCGACGTGCTTATCACACCCGTGGGCGGCTACTACACCATAGATGCTTCTCAGGCAGACCAAATTGCCCGTCAGCTTGGCGCGAAGATAGTTATCCCTATGCACTACAGAAGCGACACCTTCGGTTATGACAAAATCGCACGGGTGGAGGAGTTCACCGACCTGCGCGACGATGTGACTGTATCCGATACCAACACTCTGACCCTGACACCCGACAGCCCCGCCGCCGCGGTGGTACTTAAATATCTGGGCGAGTAAACTATTCACAACAACACAGCAGCCTGCTCGGTAAATATACCGAAGCAGGCTGTTTTTGCTGTTATTTTGTGTGGCGGCTTATGCACGGGAGCAGGGTAAACGCCACGGGTTTTTGGGAGTTTTTCATAATTTTTACTTCACGTATTTGTGCATATTGCCAAAGGTTATCTTGTCCACCGATTTTTTGAGCTCCACCTGTGCCTGCGCTGTCCATTCAGCTAATTGCAGGGCAAAATCACTCTCTGCGGCGTCGTTTTTTACCCCGTCAAGGTTGGGTTCCAGATACTCAGGCGGCGCGTTCAGCCTTTTGACGATATACAGCCCGTCACTCTGGGTTATAACGCCGCTTGTTTCGCCCTCCGCTATTTCAAACGCCGCCTGCACGTACGCCTGACTCTCGCCTGCCCGACGGCTGATTATCACGCCCTCACTGCCGCCCGCAACGCCGCTGTCGTCGCTGTAGCTCCATATAAGCTCGTCAAAATCACTGCCGTTTTTTGCCTTTTGGGCAACGGTATCGGCAAGTCCGGATATCTTTTGCTCTTCTTTTGCGCTTACCCTTTCGCCCGTGTCGGTATGCAGCGACAGACGGATGTACTTGAGCCATATATAGTTGTCTGCGTAATAGTCCTGCAGGTATTCGGTGGTATATTTTGCCTCGTTCTGCCGTGTGTAATGGTCGAGCAGCAGGCTGTAGTACAGATCGTTTTGGCTCAGCTTGTCATAGGTGCGCTCGGTGAGGCAGGAGGTCTTGAGGTATTTTTCGAACCCCTTTTTGCCGCCCAACGAGGCTGTAAGGTCGGCTTTTTCGCTGCCTGCCTGCGCAAGCTGTCTGTCATCGGGTTCAATACCCAGCTCACGGCATTTTTCCCGTACCGTTTGGGCTGTGACTATCTGCACTATCGCCGCCTGTCTGGCGCTCTGCAGCTGGGCGTTGGTATAACTGTCGCACTCGCCGAACAGCTTAAGACGGTTGTAATTGAGGTAGAACACGTATTCCGCCTGCTCTATCTTACTATCCCCCACCGTCATCGCCGCAGCCTTACCGCGGCAGGAACAGAGGGTCAGGCACAGAGCAAGAATCATCACTGCGGCTGCCGATCTTTTCATCCTCTGTCCCCCTCTCCGTATGCTGCAACAAGTTTTTTGGCTGCCGTCAGCGGATTCTCTCCCGGCTTGAGTTTAAGAGCGAAGTTAGGCTTATCCCCCGCGCTGACCGCAAGGCGCACCTTGAAGTCGGGCAGAGCGCACAGAGCAAGCACCCTTTCGGGCTTGATGTCGCGGAGGTAGAAGTAGAGCTTTCCGCTCTTTTGTGAGATCTCTTTGATGTCAAGCCCGGAGGCGTCGGCACGCAAAAGGGCAATATCCAACAGCGCCTGGGCAGGTGCGGGGATATCACCGAAGCGGTCTATAAGCTCGTCCTGCATATCCCTGAAATCGTCGATATCGGTTATGGCGGCTATGCGGCGATAAACGTCCACGCGGGTGCCCGCATCGGATATGTATGTCTGAGGCAGGCTTGCCGATACGAAGATATCGGCGGTGCAGTCGGTTTTGGGCCTGGGCTTTTCGCCTTTGAGCTCCAGCGTCGCCTCCTCAAGCAGCTGCAGGTACATATCGTAGCCCACGCTCATCATATGCCCGCTCTGTTCGGCACCCAGAAGATTGCCCGCGCCCCGTATCTCAAGGTCGCGCATAGCTATCTTGAAGCCCGAGCCGAACTCGGCAAACTCACGGATGGCAGACAGACGCTTCTGGGATATCTCGGTGAGCACCTTGCCCCGACGGTAGGTCAGGTATGCGTAGGCGCGTCGTGAGGAGCGTCCCACCCTGCCGCGGATCTGATGAAGCTGACTGAGCCCCATTTTGTCGGCATCCTCGATGATTAGGGTGTTGACGTTGGGGATATCCACGCCCGTTTCTATAATGGTGGTGCAGACCAGTATGGATATCTCGCCCGAGTACATACCGTTCATCACGTCGCTTAAGGTGCGCTCGTCCATTTTGCCGTGGGCGGTTGCGATATTCACGTCGGGAAACACCCCGCGCAGGCGGGATGCTACGCGCTCTATGGTCTCCACGCGGTTGTACAGATAGTACACCTGACCGCCCCTGCCAAGTTCACGGCGGATAGCGTCGTGGATGACCGGCTCGTCGTGCTCAAGCACGTAGGTCTGCACCGGCTGTCTGCCCACGGGAGCTTCCTCCAGCACCGACATATCCTTGATGCCCGACAGCGCCATATTGAGGGTGCGGGGTATAGGGGTTGCAGACAAGGTCAGCACGTCCACCGCCTGAGTCATCTGTTTAATTTTCTCCTTGTGTGAAACGCCGAACCGCTGTTCCTCGTCCACCACAAGCAGACCCAGATCCTTGAAGTTAACGTCCTTTTGCAGTATTCTGTGGGTGCCGATAAGCAGGTCGCACTCGCCGCTTTTCACCCTGCCCGCGGTGGCTTTGAGCTGCAAAGGGGTGCGAAACCTGCTCATCATCTCTATTTTGATCGGGTAGGAGGAAAACCGCTGACTTGCCGACACGAAATGCTGGCGCGCCAGCACGGTGGTGGGAGCAAGTATGGCTGCCTGCTTGCCCGAGAGGATGCACTTCATCACGGCGCGGAAGGCTACCTCGGTCTTGCCGAAGCCCACGTCACCGCACAGCAGGCGGTCCATGGGGCAAGGCTTTTGCATATCGTGCTTTATCTCCTGAGTGCAGTAAAGCTGATCCTCGGTCTCCTCAAACTCAAACGCCTCCTCAAAGGCTCTCTGCCAGTCGCTGTCGGGCTCAAAAGCGAACCCCTCTATCCGCTGACGGGCGGCGTACAGCTTGATAAGCCCCTCGGCAAGGTCACGTGCCGATTTTTTGGCTCTCGCTTTGGCTTTTTCCCAGCTGACACCGCCTAATTTGGACAGCTTGACGGCGGTATTTTCGCCCGCGCCGATATATTTGCTGATAAGATGCAGGGCGGTGGCGGGCACGAACACCACGTCACTGCCGTCAAAGGATATTTTGATATAATCCCGCCACGCGCCCTCAACCTGAATACGCTCAAGAGACACGAACCTGCCGATTCCGTGGTTTTCGTGAACCACCAGGTCACCGGGTACAAGGTCGTTGAAGCTTTGGATGTGATTTTTGCTGCCTCCCGTTTTTTTGCGCTTTACGGGACGGCTTCTGCCCTCGCCCTGGGCTATAACGGCAAGACCTATGCCCGGATACTCAAAGCCCGATGACAGACTGCTGCTCAGAACGCACACTCTGCCCGCAGTCAGCCCATCCGACTCCCTGACGCAGGAAAATCCGCGGTCAGCCAGTATCTCGCCCAGAGATTTGGCACGGGTCTCGCCCCCTGCAAGGGCAAAAAGTCTGTAGCCGTGCTGAGCGTAGTTCTCCAGATCGCCTGCCAGCGTGTCGGCACTGCCGCAGGAGGGCAGCTGTTTGGCGTTGAGGGACAAAATCGCGTCCACGGGCAGGGTGCTTGATGCCAGAAAGCTGGACATCTCGGCAGCGGCGCGGTCTGAAAGTGCGGCAAAAAACTGCCCCTCGGACAGACACCAGCCCTGCTTTGAGGGAGGTACGGCGCCCCGCTCAAGCAGGTCCTTCATATCCTCGGTGTAGCGCAGACTGCAGCTGTGCAGGGCGGCTTTTACGGCGGCGATGTCGCTGAATATGACCACCGTGTCCTCGCTGAGATGATCCAGCGCGGTGGCAAAGGGGTAGACGAAATCTATCCATCTGTCGGCGCAGAACAGCGAGCCGGCCTGCGCCTTTTCGCTGTCTGCAAGCATACGGGTACTGAGCTCGGGCAGACAACTTTTGCGTGCGGCGTATTTGTTGAGTGCGGCGCAGAAGCCCTCCACTCCCCCATCGCTGAGACGGGGCAGGACTTCTTTGGAGGGCAGAACGGTGACTTTGTCTATTCTGTCGGTACGCCTTTGGGTCAGCACGTCAAACTCGGATAACAGGTCAACGTCGTCGCCCCAGAACTCGGCTCTGACGGGGTTTTTGCTGCCTGCGGGGAATATGTCAAGTATGCCGCCGCGCAGGGCAAACTGACCTGCACCCTCTATCTGCTGGCATCGGGTATAGCCGCAGTTTACCAAGATCCCGCAAAGCTCGACCGGATCGTAGCTTTTGCCCTCCTCGATAACGGTGGCGCAGGAGAGAAGTCTGTCTTTGGGCATAGTGCGCAGGGAGAATGCCTCGGCAGCGCCGATGATGATCCTGCTGCTGCCGCAGGCAAGACCGTACAGCGCGTCAAGGCGCTGCTGCTCGGTCTCACGGGACACGCCCTCGGCATCGTGGAAAATCATATCGCGGGAGGGCAGAACGGCGGGCCTGAGTCCCAAAAAGCTCTCCATATCGGCGGCAAAATGCCGCGCGGAAGCATCGTCGGCGGTGATGATGCACAGAGGTCTGCCCAGATCCTCGTAAAGCGCCGAGGCAAGATGAGCACGGTGAACGGGCGCCGCTCCGTAGAGTGACACCCTTTTGCCGCCCTTGAGTTCCTGCAGCAGACTTCTGTACTCCTGCATATCTTTGACGGCGGCAACGAGATTTTTCATACTGCCTGCACCCCCTTTTTCGTTTTTGCATACAACGGGTATTGCCCCGTCAAAAAATTTGACGGGGTGTCGAAAACTGTCGGAGACTGTCGTTTCAGCCTTTTTTGTTGTTGAACCTCTGCATAGCCTCCTGCACGCCCTTTTCGATAAGGGTGACGGCGGCATCGGCGGCAGAGGCGGCGCCCTTGAGGGTGTCACCGTCCATAATATCCAGCACGTAGTCGGCAAGGTCCTCACCCTGCGGAGCGCCTACGCCTATCCTGATACGGGGGAATTGGTCGCTCTGCAGCTGGTAAATGATGCTCTTCATACCGTTGTGCCCGCCTGCCGAGCCCGATGCGCGGATACGCAAGGTGCCCTCGGGAATGGAGATATCGTCGTACACGACGATTATGCGCTCAGGGGGGACCTTGAAAGCCTCCGCCATATCGCGCACCGCCTCACCCGAAAGATTCATATAGGTCTGAGGCTTCATTATCAGTATATTGCGGCCGCCCAACGAGCATATTTCGTAAAGCGCCTTGCACTTGACCTTCTTCATCCTGCCGCCGCCCAAACTGTCGCACAGCTTGTCGGCTGCGATGAAGCCCGCGTTGTGGCGGGTACGCTCATATTTGGAGCCGGGATTGCCCAGGCCTGCCACGATATAGTCTACCGTGGCAGGCGCGGTCTCTTTTTTTCGTCTGAAAATAGCCGTTTCCTCCGATTTTATCTGAACAGCTTGGAGATGGAGGTCTCCTCATAGACACACTCGATGGCTTCGCTGAACATCTTGGAGACGGGCAGCACCTCGATCTTGTCGATGAGCTTGTCCTCGGTCATGGGGATGGTGTCAAGCAGGTAGATCTTGCTGATGGGGCTGTCCTGGATGCGCTGGATAGCGGGGCCGGACAAAACGCCGTGGGTTGCGCAGGCATAGATCTCCTTTGCGCCGCCGATCTCCTTGAGAGCCTTGGCTGCGTTGCACAGAGTACCTGCGGTGTCGATCATATCGTCAACCAGCATGACCTTCTTGCCTCTGACGTCACCGATGATGTTCATTACCTCGGAAACGTTAGCCTGCTGACGGCGCTTGTCGATAATGGCAAGGGGCAGCTCCAGCTTGTCGGTGAACTTTCTTGCTCTGACGACCGAGCCCAGGTCGGGGGATACGACAACGTACTCGTCCAGCTTGTCGCCTACCATCTGTGCAAAGAAGGGGGAGAGCAGGCTGGTACCCAGCAGGTTGTCAACGGGGATGTTGAAGAAGCCCTGGATCTGGGATGCGTGCAGGTCCATGGTCAGAACGCGGTCTGCGCCCGCTGCCTCAAGCAGTTCTGCGCACAGACGTGCGGAGATGGGATCTCTGGCCTTGGCTTTTCTGTCCTGACGTGCATAACCGAAATAGGGAATAACGGCGGTGATACGGCCTGCCGATGCGCGCTTGAAAGCATCGATCATGATCAGCAGCTCCATAAGGTGGTCGTTGACGGGATTGCAGGTGGACTGAACGACGAATACGTCGCAGCCGCGGACGGTCTCGTTGATGGAAACGGAGATCTCGCCGTCGGAGAACTTCTTGACAACAGAGTCGCTGACGGACAGACCCAGCTGCTGTGCTATCTCCTGAGCAAGACGAGGATGAGAGTTACCTGCGAAGATCTTGATCTTTGTGCCGTGAGAAATCATAGTGATTTACCCCCTGAATTAATATTATTTATATTATTTTAATTTGCCGTCTTTTCTGCGTTTGTCTGCCCAGCCGTCCCTGACGGTCTGCTTTTGACGGGCAACAGCCAGCGCGCCTGCGGGAACGGTGTCGGTAATGGTGGAGCCTGCGGCGATATACGCACCGTCCTCCACCTTTACGGGCGCGACTAAGTTGACGTTGCAGCCTATAAAGCTGTTATCCCCCACCTGAGTGCGGTACTTATGCTTGCCGTCGTAGTTGACGGTGACCACGCCGCAGCCGACGTTGATCTTGCTGCCGAAATCGCTGTCGCCTATGTATGTGAGATGGGAGACCTTGGTGCCTGCGCCGATGGTGGAGTTTTTGAGCTCAACGAAGTCGCCTATGCGGCAGTTTTCACCAACGCGGCAGTCGGGACGCACGTAGGCAAAGGGCCCTACCGTTGTGCCTGCGCCGACGGTGCTGGAATTTATCTGGGATGCGTTGACGGTACAGCCGTTGCCTATAACCGCATCGGTGAGCATAGAGTTGGGGCCGATGCGGCAGTCTGCGCCTATCTCGGTCTTGCCGTATATCTGGCAGTTGGGCAAAATGACCGTACCCTCGCCGATAGTGGCAAAGGGACTGATATGTGTGGTGTTGGGGTCAGTGAAGAACACCCCTTTCTTCATCCAGCCCATATTGATCCTGCGGCGCAATTGCTCCTGCAGAACGTAGAGATTCTCCATGGTGTCAGCGGTCATCCACTCGCCGTCGGGGACCTCCACCTGCACCTGCGCGCCTGCGGAGAGGATATCCTCACTCAAAAGCTCTGCCTTCACGCATACGGCGATGTTGTTCTTGCCGCGGTGAAGCAGAGCAACGCCGCCTTTTGCCTCGTCAAGCAGGCGTTTGACCGTCTCTGCACGCAGAGCAGGTGCTGCGGCAAAAAACAAAAGCACCCTGTCGTTCGCCTCAAGGGTATCTCTCAGGCCCTCAAGGGAGTCAAAGGTGCGCGCGCGCAGGTCTATATTATCCAGCTCACAAGAGCAGAAAAAACTGTCGGCATCAGGGCAAACGTCCATCATATAGGACATAACGGGGTAGGACAAAATCTCCGCAGCGGCACTGCGGCGGGATATATTGTAAAATACGACTGCTGTCATATCGTGTCGCTCCTTTGTCAAGGCAGAATTACTCATTTATCATTATACACTCACGCGCGCAAAAAGTCTACCCAAAAAACCGCAAAAGCCACCCAAATATTCGACAAAAGCCGCTCAGGATTTCGTGCGTTTCGGTCTTTTGTTCTTTTTTGGATTTTTTGTTTACCTTTGGGAGTTTTTTTGGTATAATAAGGTGTAAACTTGTAAAAAGGGGGAGATCTTTACGGAAAAGCATCTGGTGCTTCGGGCCGACAGCCATACCGCGTCGTCCATGATATGCCGCGCCGCCTCCCCCGACGCCGCAATTCTGTATCTGTATCTGCTCTCCGGCGGCGGCAGAGCCACCGTCACTCAGGCATGTGAGGCGCTGAATATACCCGCAAAACGTATGCTCAAAGCCGCCGACATCCTGCTGCTTTACGGCATAGTTTCTGCCGAGGGCGCCGTCCCTCCAAAAGCGCCCGCCGAAGTTCCCGCGCAGGAGCTTGTCCTGCGGCGTGACGGAGACCCCGAGTTTTCGGGGCTGTGCAGTTATCTTGAGGGTGCGCTGGGCAGGATACTCAGCAGGCGCGAGCTGGAGATACTGTGTACCGTTCATTACGAGCTCAACCTGCCCTGCGACGCGCTGATGCTGATGATCAATCATTGCCGCTCCCGCAGACGGCTGAGCATCCGCGAGATAGAACGGCTGTCCTACGAATGGAGCGATATGGGCATCACCACCTACGACCGCGCCGCAGAGTATTTGGAGCAGCAGAAGGAAAAGACAAGCCGCGTTGCGGTCATTATGGGTCTGTTCGGCATATATAACCGCCGTCCCTCGGACAGTGAGCGGGAGTTTATAGAAAAATGGATAGCTCTCGGCTTTGACGACGAGATGCTCAAGCTTGCATACGAGCGGATGATAGAGCGGATACACGAGGTGTCCTTCCCCTACCTCAACGCCATACTGGAGCGCTGGGCGGCTATGGGCGTCACCACAAAAGAAAAAGCCGAAGCCGAGCGCAAAAAGCGCACGGAGCAGTCGCAGGCGGGCACAGCCCCCTCGGGCATCAGCCGTGACGACGCCCTTGAGGCGCAGGTGCTGGAGGCTTTTGAGAAGAAGCGCCATAACCGCGAGCTTCGTCAGCGCAAACGGCTGGAAGACCTGCTGAAAAAGAGCGAGGCTTTCGCCGATTTGGAGAGTCAGCTTCGGCTGTGCTCCTCTCAGGCGGCACGCTCGTCAGGCACCCGCCGCGAGGCTCTGCTCAGACAAAAGGACGATATACTGTCTGCCCGCAAGCAGCTGCTTGAGTCTATGGGCTATGCCGCCGACTGGCTGGACAACACCCCCGACTGTGCTCTCTGTCAGGACAGAGGCATTATCGGTACCCAAAAATGCCAATGTCTGAAAAAAGCCGTGGCGGAATTGAAAAAATCGTGATTTTTCTCTTGAACGATATATAAATAAGTGATATACTATAATTTGTGTTTGCAGCACCGACATTTTTTCCGGAAGGTGAGAATATATGGCATCAACAATTTCCAGAGGTATCAAGGCTCCCATCATCCGTCAGGGTGACGACATCGTCAAGGTAGTTTGCGACTCTGTCCTCGCCGCTATGAAGGAAGACAACTTCACTCTCAGCGACGGCGACGTTGTATCGGTCACCGAGGCGGTGGTTGCACGCGCCGACGGCAACTATGCGACTATCGACGATATTGCCGCAGACGTCAAGGCCAAGCTGGGCGGTGAGACCGTGGGCGTCGTTTTCCCCATCCTCAGCCGTAACCGCTTCTCCATCTGTCTCAAGGGTATCGCACGCGGCGCCAAGAAGGTGGTCGTACTGCTCTCCTACCCCTCCGACGAAGTGGGCAACAGCCTCGTTGATCTGGACGCTCTTGACGAGAGCGGCATCAACCCCTTCAGCGACGTACTGACGGTTGCCGATTTCCGCCGTGCTTTCGGCGCACCCAAGCACACCTTCACCGGTGTTGACTACGTTCAGTTCTACACCGACATCATCGAGGGTGAGGGCGCAGAGGCAGAGGTCATATTTGCCAACCACGCAGAGGTCATCCTGAACTATACCAAGAACGTTCTCTGCTGCGATATCCACTCCCGTGAGCGCACCCAGCGCCGTATCAAGGCTGCCGGCGGCGAAAAAGTCTGCACCCTCTGCGATATACTCAGCGCTCCCGTGAACGGAAGCGGCTGCAATCCCCAGTACGGTCTGCTGGGCTCCAACAAGGCTACCGAAGATACCGTCAAGCTCTTCCCCAGAAACGCTCAGGAGGTCGCCGAGGATATCAGCAAGGCTCTCAGTGAGATCACCGGCAAGCGCATTGAGGCTATGGTCTACGGTGACGGCGCATTCCGTGACCCCGTAGGCAAGATCTGGGAGCTGGCTGACCCCGTCGTGGGCGTAGGCTACACCAAGGGTCTTATCGGTCTGCCCAACGAGCTCAAGCTCAAGTTCCTCGCCGACAACGATTTTGCCGATCTTTCGGGCGATGCCCTGGCAGACGCCATCCGTCAGCGCATCCGCGAAAAGAACCGCGATCTCAAGGGCGATATGACTTCTGAGGGTACCACACCCCGCCGTCTGACCGATCTTATCGGCTCGCTGTGCGACCTGACCAGCGGCAGCGGTGACAAGGGCACCCCCATCGTCGTGGTGCAGAACTACTTTAACAACTACGCAAACTAAGACGGATACCGTTTTTCGGGCACTCCTGCACGGAGTGCCCGATTTTTTGTTTTTTGCAGAGTTTTACACCACATATTGAGCAGAAAAATATTATTGATACAATATTTACTTTTTTCACCTTGACAAACGGTGCAGGGGTATCATACTATATACTCGTATATATATAATAATGGATAAGTATACGAACGATGGATCAGGAGGAACGATAATGAGAACTACCTTTGGCAGTGCGGGGTCCTCCCGTGTCAAAAATACCATTCTCTCGGTTTTGGCGGTACTGCTTTTTACAGCGGCGCTGGTATGCGTTATAATCGCGCTGGTCAGAAGCCCCGACGCCCCCGACAACGGAGGCAGTTCGGCATCCCAGAACAAGGATCCCGACAACGGTGACTCCAAGCTGCCCACAACGCCTACGGGCAGTATCAAGAGTATTTCCGAATACACCCTTAACGTGACCTATACCGACGACAGCGGCAATGCCGATATCGACACTGTCGTTGACGCTCTGCTCCGTCAGCTTATCAGCGATGCAAGCGCCAGCGAGGACACCGCGTACACCGTCAACGCTATCAAGTCGCTGACCCCCGCCGTGTTCAACTACACTCAGGACACCTCCTCCATCTGCGCCGCACCTCTCAGCGCTAACGTGTGGTTCGTCAGCAGCCGCGCACAGGTGGAATACACGGGCAACCTCAACGCCGACGCCTCGGGCGACGTGTTTTTGGGCGGCAGATACGTGGTCAAAACGGGCAGCACATACACCCTCTACGAGCAAGCGGTTTATGAGGCTATGGAGCCTGAGGAGATACCCACCTTCGTATGGGGCGAGTACGATGCAAGCACCACCATCGGCAAAGAGGAAATGACCTTAAGCTGCGGCGTCAAGCTGGGTATGACCTATGAGGCCGTTGAGACCAGGATGGGCAACTTTGCCGCCGTTGACACCTCCTCCCGTGTCAAGACCGCGCAGAAGGCAGGGTACACCTTCACCTTCACGCTTATTGACGACTCCAACAATTCGGCAGACGATTACGGTCTGCCCCACGACGGCAATTATTATCTGACCTATGTGACAGCTGACTCCACCTGCGCCGACGAGTTCCCCCGCGGCATCAAGATCGGCGACAACATTACGGACGTATTCACCAAGTTCCCCACCGCCAACACCAAGCTGCAGAAGTGGGCAGAACAGCGTCTCTACGGCGCATACGAAAATACCTCGGGCAAGGTCTACTGCTTTATGGAATACCGCACCCTTTTGGCCAGTTACCGTATCGTTGCTCAGGACACGGGCAGAGAACATATTGCAATAGTGTTTACCAAGGGCGGCGGCGAAGACCCCACCCAGATCAACGTAGACAGCTTCGAGTGGTATCTGGAGTAAACCGAAAATTACAGAAAAATCCCGACAGATTTGGCGTGATACTCTTAACGGAGTATCACGCCGATTCTTCTCGCCTGACGGCGAGTTGTATTGCTGCGCAAGTTATCAGGCAAAAGGAGTTTTGGTATGGAATATACGGGCGGATATGTAATAGCGGCGATCTTTGTTCTTATTGTTGGCGTACTCAGCGTTGTAAGACCCGAGCTTGTGTGGAAGTTCAAGCATATGCTTACCGTAAGAGACGGTGAACCCACCCAGTATTTCCTTGTATCCATGCGCATATCAGGCGTGATGATGATACTCCTCTCACTGTTCGTGCTGTTTTGCGCCTTCACAGGCCGCATCTGACTCCCTAACATCAAAAAAGCTCTTGCCAAGTGGCAAGAGCTTTTGTATTATTTTTTATTATTCTTTGGTACTGTATTGCTCTCTGTATTCCTGATATGGGTCCAAGGGATCCTCAAAGAAATGCCTGGCGCATTTTTTTACAAACTGGCCCGTTTTCGTATTGTATATTGCATAGGTCTTGCCCTTCCACCAGACGGTTTTGTCGTTGGCTTCCACCGTAATCTCACTGCCGTCATCCAGCACATAGGTCAGCTTAACAACAGGCTCTCCGTCCTCCGGTGTCCTTACCGCTGCATATCTCAGGGTTTCCAGCAGCCCTTGAGCCATATCAATGGAAAGGGTGTCCACGTACTTTCTGGTATCGCCCGGATAATCGGTATGCTCAACAATGATCTTGGTTATATCTTCCGCATCGGGCGCCTTTGGGAGACGCATGCCTTTGTAATGAAGCAGCGTTGTAGTGCAAACCATCAAGCAAAACAAAGCCACAATGAACAATTTATGACGGGTCTCTTTTTTCACAGCGGATGTCACCTCTTTTAGCAGTATTGTAATTTAATTATAACGTATACTCCCAAAAACAAGCCAAGCCACAGCTTGTCTATCATCATTATACACTATCGGCGCCAGAGTGTCAACAGAGCCAAATATAATCGGGTCCATCCGCAGTTGAGCAAGCTGCACATAAATCCATTGTGCGTCTGCAATCGGGATACAAAAAGCTCCTTCAAGTTGAAGGAGCTTTTTATGTTTTGTTTATTCAACAGAGACAATATAGGCGTAGACGGGCTGGCCGCCGGGGACCATATTGATCTCGGCGTTGGGGGCGGCAGACTTGAACGCCTCCTCAACAGCCTTGTCGGTATTTTCGTCTGAGCCCTCACCCGAAAATACGGTGATGAAGCCCGACTGGCGGCTGCACATAGTCTTGGCAAGCTTTTTGGCAACGTCCTCGAAGCGGCGGCTGTTGTGGACCAGCTTACCTTCGCTGAGGCACATAAAGTCACCCTCGCGGATCTTCTTGCCGTCAAAGTCGCTGTCGCGGGCGGCAAAGGTTATCTGACCGGATGCGACAGCCTTCATAGCTTCCGCCATAGCGGCTTTGTTGTCCTCCGCGCTTGCTTCGGGGTCATAGGATATCATAGCGCTGACGCCCTGAGGAATGGTGCGGCTCTCGATAACGATAACTTCCTTCTCGCTGAGGGGCACAGCCTGCTGGGCAGCCATAATGATATTCTTGTTGTTGGGCAGAACGAACACTGTCTGTGCGGGGGTTGCGTCAACGGCGCGGAGGATGTCCTCGGTGGAGGGGTTCATAGTCTGACCGCCCTCGACCACGCTGTCAACGCCCAGGTCACGAAAGATGGAGCATACGCCCTCGCCCGCCGCCACCGACACGAAGCCGTAACGGTTGACGGGCTCGGCAATGACGCGGTCCTGCATCTTGTTCTCCAGCTCATCCTGCATCTTCTTCATATGCTGCTCGCGCATATTCTCCACCTTGACCGAGATGAGGGAGCCGTATTTGAGGCCCTCGCCCAGAGCACGGTCGGGTGTGTCGGTGTGAACGTGGACCTTGATAAGGTTCTCGTCGTCAACAACGACTACGCAGTCACCGATGGAATCGAGGAAAGCTCTCAGCTTGGCGGGACTGCGGCGATGGTCACCGCGCTTGACCATAAACTCGGTGCAGTATGTAAAGGTTATCTCCTCGGTGTCAAAGCTGGAGAAATCCGCAGTCTCCACGGTCATAGCCGTGGGGAGCACGGGAGCGGCGTCTTTGTTGTACAGACCCGGCTCGCCGGTCAGGCTGACCAGCATAGCCTTGAGTATGACCACGTAACCGTAGCCGCCTGCGTCGACGACACCGGCCTTTTTGAGTACGGGGTTCTGCTCAAGGGTGTTGTCCAGAGCCCTCTCCGCGCTTTCGATAGCGTGGCGCAGTACCTCCTCGGCACTGCGGTTTTTGCGTGCGAACCTGACCGCCGATTCTGCGCTGACCCGCGAAACGGTAAGGATAGTACCCTCCGCAGGCTTCATAACTGCCTTGTATGCAGTAGCGGAGCCCTCTGCCAAAGCGTCTGCAAACAGAGCGCCGTCGACACTGGACTCGTTTTTAAGAACCTTTGCCATTCCCTTGAAAAGCAGGGATGTAATAACGCCCGAGTTGCCTCTTGCGCCGCGGAGCAGCGCATCCGAGGTTATCTCGCAGACACGCTTGAGCGAAGGTGCCTGCACCTTGGAAAGCTCGGCTGCTGCGTTATTGAGTGTAAGCGACATATTCGTTCCTGTATCGCCGTCGGGAACAGGAAAAACGTTGAGCGCATTGATAAGCTCTTTTTTGCTTTCTATTTCGGCTGCCGCTTCAAGTATCATGTCTCTCAGAGCTTCGCCGTTTATCATGGATGCCGGCTCCTGAGAAATGCTGCCCTTAGTAGCCAATGAGAACGCCTCCCTAATTTATGCCTTTACCGCTTCTACGAGTACCTCGACCGTGCCTACGGTTATACCCGTGCGCTTGGTGACCATATATTTGACTTCCTTGATGATAGAGCTGCATACAGCCTGGATATTGACTCCGCTGAGTACGATTATCCTGAGCTGCAGCGCTACCGTCCCGTCATCCTGACAGCGCACCTTTACTCCTTTTTTGCGGGTTTCGCCTTTGAGGAGACGGACTATACCGTCCATAGCGCCTGACGAAGCCAGACCTTTTACCCCAAAGCAGGTGGAAGCAGTGTCACTTGCCACAATGGCAATAACGTCATTTGAGATACCTATCGTACCGAGTTCTGTAGTGAATTGCATAAACTGCCTCCCTTCAATTATGGCAACTTTTTATATCACGATTTTATATTATAACATACTATTATAAAAAATGCACGCATTTTTTTATTTTATTATTATTTTATCATTATCATAGCCGCCTGAACGCCTCTGTTTTCCCCGTGACGGCGGTGTGACCACCACAGCTCTCCGCTTGTTGTGCATCGGGGGCAGATGCTTGAAATATCTATGTTTATGGGCGATATGCCGCAGTTTATCAGGGTGGTGTAGGTGATGCTTTTCAGGTCCACGTGCCACTTGTTTTTGTCCTGATAAATATATTCGCTCATAGCGTTTTGGTAGGCTTTTTGCAAGGTTTCGGGCACGTCTGAGTCACATTCGAAGCATCTGCGGCAGATGCTGGGCCCCACCGCGGCATAGATATCGGCGGCGCTGCAGCCGAACTCTGCGGTCATCTTTTGGACCGTTTTTCTGACTATCTTATTCGCCACGCCCCGCCAGCCTGCGTGGACTATTGCGGCGACCTTTTTGCGCTTGTCAAAGAGCATGACCACCTGACAGTCGGCGTAATACGCAGTAAGGCACAGCCCGCGCACGTCGGTGATGAGCCCGTCAACCCCCTCTGCGGGCGGTGCGTACTCCTCTGCTTGCCTGATAACCGCGATATTGTCGGTATGTTTCTGGTTGGTGCGAACTATTCTGTCCCCATCAGCGCCCAGAAGTGCCGCGGCACGGCGGTGATTCTCTCTGACGTTGTCGGGGGCATCATTGCTGTTGAATCTGAAGTTCAGGGATCCGTAAACCCCCTGACTGACCCCGCCCCGACGGGTAAAAAATCCGTGGGCGAGGTCGCGGAATGCCTCAAGCTGAGGCGAGGTATAATAAACGATGCCGTTTTCGGTATTTTTGCGAAGTTCTGCCATGTCTGTCTCCTGTGCTGTGATAAAAAATGACCGTTTTTTTCAGAAGAACTCTACCCTCTCGGCGGAAAGCGCCTTGCGACCGTCGGTCTCAAACACGAAGCCCTGAATACGCACGTCCTTGTCGGAGGGCTCGAACCGCGGTGCAAGATACCCTCTGAAAAACTGTATTGACTGCTCGGCTTTGACGCCGATGACCGACTCGATACCGCCCGTCATACCCAGATCGGTGATATACGCCGTACCCTTGGGCAGTACGCAGGCATCGGCGGTGGGGATATGGGTATGGGTGCCCCAGACTGCCGCCGCTCTGCCGTCAAGATAGAAGCCGAGGGCACGTTTTTCGCTGGTGGACTCGGCGTGAAAATCGAACACGAACAGATCTGCCTCCACGTCCTTGAGTATCCTGTCTGCCGCGGCAAAGGGGCAGGAAGCGTGAAAGTCCATATTATGCCTGCCGATGAGGCTTGCAACGCAGACACGGTATGCACCCGCGTCCACCACCGTATAGCCGTTGCCGGGCAAAGCCGTGTGAAGATTACAGGGACGGATGATGTTGCTCTTTTCATCAAGATAATCGCATATCTGCCGATTGGCAAAGGTGTGGTTGCCCAAGGTTATCACGTCGGCACCCGCGTAGAATATCTCGTCGGCAAGCTCGGGAGAAATGCCTCTGCCGCAGGCGTTTTCGCCGTTGACTATCACAAGGTCGGCACCCGTGTTTTTTTTGAGTACGGAAAGCTTACTGCGCAGAATATCAACACCGGGTTTGCCGCAAACGTCGCCTATTGCCAAGATTTTCATTGCCATCCGCTCCTTTCTATTGACAATTCCAATTTTAACAGATAAAATACATATTTGCAAGGATACAAACCATATATGCAAATATATATGCGCCCGTAGCTCAGCAGGATAGAGCGTTCGCCTCCTAAGCGGCAGCTCGTTCGTTTCCTGGAAGGGCGGAAAATTGAATAGTTTTTGTATATGTCCCGGTAGCTCAGTAGGATAGAGCGGTCGCCTCCTAAGCGACAGGCCGTTGGTTCGACTCCAATCCGGGATGCCAAAAACCCTTGCTGCAAGCCCCTTTTCGGGGTTTGCAGCGTTAATTTTTATCTT
>JAFQTO010000021.1 GCA_017408985.1 Clostridia bacterium | reverse complement strand
TCCAGAGTTGCTCCTGCTACATTAAAACGAAACCTGGCGTTGATTAACGCCAGGCCTCGCAAGGTTCTTAATTTCCTTTCTGCTCAACAGCTTTGGGATCTTGAGCTTCAAAAAGTGTTGCACTTAGTTTGACAAATCACTTCACCCATTCCGCCGTTCTTTCAACTTCGGCTATCAGCCAGCGGGCGCTGCTGACAGCTTCTTCGGTGCAGTATCTGAGGAGCAGGGCGGCGTCGGCACCGCTATACTCGCCCGTGGGGTCTTCGATTATCTGCACGCCTGCAAAATACTCGTCACAGAACTTCTCCGCGCCCTTTTCCAGGATGGCGGGGAGGTTTTGCTTTATGAACTCTGCGGCGATGGCGTGGCTGGTCTCGCTTTCGTACCCCTCAACCGTCAGGGCGGCGTAGATGCCTGCGGCGGCGGTGTATTCGGGGGTTATCAGTATGAGTTTGTTCGTGATCTGCAGGCGGTAAGAGCTGACCGCGCCTGAGGGGAAGCTGAGATTCTGTGCAAGATACGCCGCCCAGTCAAAGATGCTGCCCGCAGGATTCATCAGGGCTATATAGGTGCTGTGACGGTAGGCGGCTGCCTCAATGGACTCCGCCACATACTCGGGGGAGTGCTGCCCGACCGTGGTCAGCGACTGCCAGAGGGTGTCTGCCATCTGCTGACGGGCGCTTACCGTCTCGATCTCAATTCCCATAAACTCAAGCAGCTGCCCGGAGGTCACCGACCGCTGTGCGACAAGTCTGTGGGCGAGGGTGTCCGTACTGTTTTTGAGTCGGCAGCTTACGGCGGCGGCGCTTACTATTGCCATATCTGCACGCAAAAACTCACTGGTGTTGACGCCCGAGGGGAGTATGCCCACGCTGCAGGCAAGGGCGTACGGGCTGTCCCACGAAAAATCGCCGCCCTCGCCGCTGTCATAGCCCAGCGCACGCAGTACGAAGGTCAGGTACTCGTTTGCGCTTACGGCGGTGTACGAGCCGAATTCGGTGTCGGACACGCCCTGAGTGATACCGTAATAATAGGCGTAGCCTACGTAGGGCGATGCCCACTGCGGCACGTCGGCAAAGGGGTGTGGGAGGCTGCAGAGGAGGGCTTCATCCTCTTTGCCCAGCAGGCGGATGAGCATGGTCAGCGCTTCGGCACGGTTGGGTGCGCGAAGCAGGTCGAAGCCCGAGCCCGTTCCCTGCATCAGCCCTAATTTGCCCAGCAGGGTGGAGCTTGTGCCTGCACGGGCGTAATCGTGGTAGGCGTCCTCAAGCATACCCGAGGAATAGAGCAGATTATAGAAAATATTGAAGTTGTTGAGATCGTCCTGCGCGGTCAGCTGTCGGGTGTCCGAGTTGTAGATGAACACGGCGGGGAAAGAGAAGTTCTGTCTGTCCAGATACTCCTCCCAGCCCTCAAAGGCGATCTTGGTATTAAAGTAGCCGTATTCGGGCGTATATTTGTTGTAATGGTCGATGCCGTAGATCATAAAGTGGTTGCTCTCCGCCCACTGCTTGATCTGGGGCAGCAGCTCACGGGAAGATGAGTCGTATCTGCTGTAAAAGACCAGCACGAAGCTGTCGGAGGTGATATCCTTTGCCGAAGCAAGCAAAGAGCTGGCGCTGTCGAAGCCGCGGTCTTTGAAGTAGGTGCTGTCTATACACAACGCGCCCGTATCAGCCTCAAAAGAGGCGTAGGCATACTGCGGCAGTACGAACAGACATAATACGACGGCAAACAACATACCCAATGCCGCTTTGCGCCACATAGCCAGGCCTCCCTTCTGCCAAAAATGCGTAGACTTCCACATATAGAAACATTATATCACATCCGCACCCGTAAATCAAATACAAAAACAGTATAGTGTGTATAGTATATCGGCCCGTTTCATTATATGTAAAAGACGGCAAAAAAGGAAAATCAGGGAAAATTCCGTAAAAAAGCCTTTACTTTTTCGGTTTAGTGTGCTAAACTGGATTATAATGGGGAAGAATTTTTAACCAATGTTAAATTGTGATAGGAAATAACAGTTTTCGTGAAAAGTTCTTTCACATTTCCTGCCGAAAGGCGTAAAATACCCCAAAAAATACCCTTAACCGTCCATAACCCCCAAAAATGTCGGGGATTTGATAAATTATTGTTTCAAGGAGTGATATACCGTGAAATTGAACATTACCGAGACCGTCCTCAGAGATGCTCAGCAGTCGCTCATCGCCACGAGAATGTCTTTTGAACAGTTCAAGGAAGCTCTGGAGCTGCTGGACAAGGCAGGTTACTACTCTCTCGAGTGCTGGGGCGGCGCGACCTTTGACAGCTGCCTGCGTTTTCTCGACGAGGATCCCTGGGAGAGACTGCGCCTTATCCGCGCCACGGTCAAGAACACCAAGCTGCAGATGCTTCTCAGGGGCCAGAATCTGCTGGGCTACAAGCATTATCCCGACGACGTCGTCCGCGCCTTCGTTCGTAAGAGCGTGGAGAACGGCATTGATATAATCCGCGTATTCGACGCACTCAACGACCTGCGCAACGTAGAGGTCGCCGTTGACGAGGCACTCAAAGCAGGTGCTCACGTTTCGGGCGCTCTGTGCTACACCACAAGCCCCATCCACACCCTTGATATGTTCGTTGAGCTGGGCAAACAGCTTGAGAAAATGGGCTGCCACTCCATCTGCATCAAGGATATGGCAGGTATCATGACTCCCAAGGCGGCTTTTGATCTGGTTTCCGCCCTCAAGAAGAACGTCTCCCTGCCCGTTGTCGTGCATACCCACTGCACCACGGGTCTGGGCTCCATGACCGTGCTCAAGGCCGTTGAGGCAGGCGCCGACGTTATCGACTGCGCTGTATCCTGCTTCTCGGGCGGCACCAGCCAGCCTCCCACGGAGAGTATGTTCTATACCCTCAGAGAGATGGGCTATGAGACAGGTCTTGACGCCGACAAGCTCAAGGAGATCAACGATTTCTTCAAGCCTCTGCAGGCGGAAGCACTCAAGAGCGGTCTGCTCAACCCCATCGTTATGAACACCGACACCGACGCGCTGACCTATCAGGTCCCCGGCGGTATGCTGTCCAACCTCGTTTCCCAGCTGACTATGCAGAACGCTCTCGACCGTCTGCCCGAAGTTCTCCGTGAGGTGCCCCGCGTCCGTGAGGACTTGGGTTATCCTCCCCTCGTCACCCCCTCCAGCCAGATGGTCGGCGTGCAGGCTGCACAGAACGTTCTGCTGGGCGAGAGATACAAGAACGTCTCCAAGGAGATCAAGGCTTACCTGCGCGGTGAGTACGGCACAGCCCCCGGCAAGGTGGATGAGACTCTGCTCAAAAAGGTGCTGGGCGACGAAAAACCCATCACCTGCCGTTTTGCCGACCTGCTTGAGCCCGGTATGGAGAAGGCCAAAGCCGAGATCGGCGACAAGGCAAAGAGCGTAGAGGACGTGCTTTCTTACGTGGCATTCCCCCAGGTTGCCGAAAAGTTCTTCGACAAGCGTGAGGAAAAGGCACGCAACACCGTCAAATACACCATCACCGCTATAGACTGAGGGAGGAAAGGGCAATGATAAAGACTTTTCTCTCGGCAGCCCCTGCCCTGACCGGAGCATTGGAGGCTTCCGAAGCCGCCGGTATGGGCATCGGCGGTGCAGCAGTCACCGCTCTGCTGGGTTACTCGGTCATATTCTTCGGCCTGGTGCTGCTTATGGGCGTTATCGCTCTGTTCGGCAAGCTGATGACAGCCAAAAAGGCTGACGCTCCCGCCGCCGCACCTGCCGCAGCAGCCCCCGCCGCCCCCGTTGCCGCTCCCGAAAATAAGCCGGATATCGGCGTTCGTGACGGGGTCAGAGTGTGCGACCTTAACGGCGTAGACGATAAGACCGCCGCAATGATAATGGCTATCGTGGCTGACAATACCGGTATCCCGCTTAATGAACTTCGGTTCATATCCATTAAAGAACTGTGAGGTAAACTGCTATGAAATACAAAGTAACTCTCAACGGAAAATGCTATGAGGTAGTAGTGGAAAAGGGCGAGGCAGTCTGCGAGAATATCTACGACGCACCCGTCGCAGCCGCTCCCGCAGCAGCCCCCGTTGCCGCAGCCCCCGCCGCCGCCGCAGCCCCCGCCGCCGCACCCGCAGGTGCAGGCGAGGCTGTCACCGCTCCTATGCCCGGCACCGTGCTCAGCGTCAAGGTACAGCAGGGTCAGAGCGTCAAGAAGGGCGACGTGCTCGTTATCCTTGAGGCTATGAAGATGGAAAACGAGATCTCCGCACCACGCGACGGAGTAGTTTCTCAGATCGTTGCATCCAAGGGCGCGGCAGTGGACACGGGCGCTGCTCTCGTAGTTCTGGCATAAGGGGGAGCAGACTATGGATGTTCTTGCTACCCTGCAAAAGCTTGCCCTTGAGTCGGGCATAGCTGCGTTTTTTGCGGAGGGCGGCTGGAAGTTTCTGGTAATGATACTCATAAGCTTCGTGCTGCTCTATCTGGGCATCGGCAAAAAGTTCGAGCCCCTGCTGATGGTCGGTATCGCATTCGGCTGTCTGCTTGCTAACCTGCCCGGCGGCAATATGTTCCATCAGGAAATGTGGGACGCTTACATCGCAGGCACACAGTACATCGTCCCCGCAACGGGTGAGGTCATCGCCAAGCTGACATTTACCGATATCATCCACCACGGCGGTCTGCTTGACGTGTTCTATATCGGCGTCAAGGCCGGTATCTACCCCTCCATAATCTTTTTGGGCGTAGGTGCTATGACCGACTTCGGTCCGATGCTTGCCCGTCCCTCCAGTATGCTTATGGGCGCGGCCGCACAGATGGGCGTGTTTGTGGCATTTTTCGGCGCCGTGCTGCTGGGCTTTGCGGGCAACGTTGCCGCCGCTATCGGTATCATCGGCGGTGCCGACGGCCCCACGGCAATTTATCTGACCACCAAGCTCGCACCCGAATATCTGGGTCCCATAGCTATCGCCGCTTACTCCTATATGGCGCTTATTCCTCTCATTCAGCCTCCCATAATGAAGCTGCTGACCACCGAGAAAGAGCGCGCCGTCAAGATGGAGCAGGCTCGTCCCGTCTCCAAGAAGGAGAAGATCATATTCCCCATCCTCGTCGCTACCGTCTGCATCCTGCTTCTGCCCTCCACCGCGCCTCTTATCGGCTGTCTGATGCTGGGCAACCTGTTCCGTGAGTGCGGAGTTACCGACCGTCTTTCTGACACCGCACAGAACGCGCTGATGAACATAGTCACCATTATGCTGGGTCTGGCTGTTGGTGCGACGATGGGCGCGGAGCGCTTTTTGACCTTTGAGACCATCAAGATCATCGTTCTCGGTCTGAGCGCCTTTGCTCTGTCCACCGTGGGCGGTCTGCTGATGGGCAAGCTGATGTATAAGCTGTCGGGCGGCAAGATCAATCCTCTTATCGGTTCGGCAGGCGTGTCTGCCGTACCTATGGCAGCCCGTGTCTCCCAGATCGAAGGTCAGAAGGCCAACCCCTCCAACTACCTGCTGATGCACGCAATGGGCCCCAACGTGGCAGGCGTCATCGGCTCGGCTATCGCCGCAGGCTTCCTGCTGGCTGTCTTCGGCTGATCGACAAAACTTTAACTTTTATTTAATTCAGCCTTAGACGGGTTGATACGCACAAAAATATCATATATAATAAGACGGTAGAGCAGTCTATCGTCTTATTTATTATATATCGGAGGAAAAATATGCTTAACCGACCTTTGCTCAAGACCAACGCCAAACAGCTTATGGCACAGACGGGGTTTAAGATATACTTCTATACCCTGTTCTATATGGTGGTCACCAACGCCATCAGCTATACCGTACAGCTCAAAATGCCCAACCTGTATTACTATCTCAGTATGGGCACGGCGGAGGAACTGCTGGAATATATCAATGGCCTTAACATAGTGCCGAGCCTTGCCGCTGTAGCCGTTGCGGTGGCGCTGGTATACAGAGTGTTCGTGGCTATCATTGAGGTAGGCTACAAGCGTACCTGCCTGATGGCGGCGCGTGGCGAGAAGATCGAGTTTCGGGATATGTTCGAGACCTTCGGCTATTGGGTCAAGATCATCTGCCTGCGTATCGTTTCGGGCGTGCTGGTGGGTCTGGCTACTTTGTGCTTCGTGATACCCGGTATTATTCTGGGATTTGCCTACTCGCAGGCAGAGTTCATACTCATAGATAATCCCGACATCGGCGTTATCGAAGCTCTGCGACGCAGCCGTCAGCTGATGCAGGGACACAAGATAGAGTTCTTCGTGTTCAGACTCAGCTATTTTCTGTGGACCCTGCTGGGCTCGCTGCTTATAGTGGCGTATATGTACGTACTGCCCTATATGACCGTGGGTGAGGCACTCTATTACGAGCATCTCTGCGGCTACAGAAACTTCACTTTCAGACAGACCGCTCCTGCCGACGAGTCGGAGCAGAGCGGCAGAGAGGATCAATGAACAGAAAAAAGCTCGTTATCATATTGATCTGCATATTCGCTGCCCTGCTTGCGGGTGCGGCGGGGATATATTTCGTGCTGAACCCCTCGGCACCCGTGCTTATTGACGGGTATACCCCCGAGACCAAGATAATCTGCATTGATGCGGGTCACGGCGGCAGTGATCCCGGCGCCGTAAACGGGGAGAGGCAGGAAAAGGACGACAATCTGACTCTGGCTCTGCTCGTAGCCGGTGAGCTTGAAGCGCTGGGCTATACGCCGCTTCTGACCAGAAGCGACGACAGCTATCTGACCTTGGGCGACCGATGCGAGATAGCCAATGAGCAGAATGCCGCCTACTTCGTGTCTCTGCACCGCAACTCGGCATCGGAGAGTGCCAAAGGCGTGGAAGTTTGGATAAGCAGCAAGAAAACCGCCGCCGAACGCAAGCTGGCACAGAAGATCATGGATGCTCTCACAGAGGTCGGCGTGCAGTCCGAACGCGGTGTCAAAGCGGGCACTCAGGCAAGCACGGAGAGCGACTATTCGGTGAACAAAAACACCAAAATGCCTTCCTGCATAATCGAGCTGGGATTTATCACCAATGGGGAAGATAACCGCCTGCTTGACGAGAATATGGAGGAATATGCATCTGCGATTGCACGGGCAATCGCGGAGGTTATGGAATAAAAAACGGCGTGGGGAACGGGTTTGCAGCGATGGTGTCGGCGCTGCCGACGGATCGGACAGAGATGAAGTTTGCCTGACGGCAAATGACACGCGCTGCACGCAACGATGCTGTCCGTTGGACAAATTAAGGTGTCACCTGCGGTGACGGATCAAATAACGTTCTCTCCCTCAGTCAAAACCTGCGGTTTTGCCGGCTCCCTCTCAGAGGGAGCTTTTTTATTCGTCGGCAACGCCGACACCTTAATTGTTCAATATCCAATATTCGTTATTCATTTATTTCAATCTTTCTCTTGTAAACATAGCACCGGATGTAATATAATGTTATTATGAATAGGTATATATATAGGTTTTTGCGGGTGTTTCCGCTGATTTTGATACTGCTTCTTTTTGCAGGCTGTTCCGTACAGGGCGGAGACAGTCTTCTTTCGCCGCCCAATCTTCCCTCCGAGTACGTGGAGCTTCAAAAACAGCTTGACGCCATAGTTGCCCAGGGTGCTAAGTACGTGACTGCCGAGACGGGCACAGACCGTCAGTCGGTCAAGCTGGTCGACCTTGACAGGGACGGCTACAACGAGGCGGTGGCATTTTTCAGGATGGACGACGGTATGCTGCGTGCGTATTTATTCGAGTACGATCAGGGCGGCTATTATCAGGTCGGCTATATCGAGGGCGCGGGCGCACGGCAGATCTATTCTGTCGAGTTTATAGAATACGTACCGGGCGGATGGGTAGCCGTTGCGCTTTCGTGGAGATATGACGAGACCGAAAACCTCGGTCTGACCGTCTTCAGATACGGCGGCGGGCATATGGACACCATACTGCAGACCCGGTACAAGAGTATTCTGTACGCAGATATCCACGGGCACGGGAATATCAGTATATTCACCGCCTCGGTCAACGACGTGACCGGTGCTCACCGCGTACGGAGATTTCAGTTCAATTCCTCCGAAGAGTGTTATAAGCAGAATTTGGAAGTTTCCATGTGTTCCGAGGTGCGCAGTATCGTATGCATGCAGTATTGCGACGGTATACTGTACGTTGACTCGGCGGCGCACGGCGGAGGATACGTCACCGATATCGTTAAGGAATCAGTCAACATAACTACGGACGATATGTTCGGTTTGGACGGCTCGACATACCGTCAGGCGGCGGTGTTCTGCACGGACATTGACGGCGACGGTCAGATCGAAGTCCCCATGGCGGAAAAAAGCGGCAGCGGCAGGATAGGCTGGTACCGCTACAGCGGGAGTACTTTTCATATGCAGAAAGTCCACGCCGCTGATACCTATTTCAGCATAGCCGACGGCTGGTATATGTTCTGGCCCGAAAGCTGGCAGGACAACGTTGAGTCACAGCGCACGGTGACCGACGGGGTATCTATGACCACCTTTTTCGTGCCCGTAACGGCGGGCGCGTCGGGTGAGGTGCGCAACGCACTGCTGACCGTGTATACCTTCAGCGGTGAGGGAAGCACTCAGAAGCTTCAGAGCTATTCGGGGGTGCGGGTGCTCAAAACGGTGGGCTCAACTATCTACGCCTACAGCGCTATGCCCAACGATTTTCCCGAGTATTCACTTGACGACAGACAGATGACACAGCTGTTTCGGATCATAGAGCAGATCGAGTTTGAGGAAGGATTTTGATATGAAGAAAAAGGTACTTGTGCTTGAAGATGAAGAGAGCATCCGCTCCTTCGTGGTGGTCAACCTGAAACGCGCAGGCTACGAGACTGTGGAGTTCGGTATGGGCGAAAAGGCGCTCAGGTATTTTCAGGAAAACGGCGACATCGCAATAGCCATACTTGACGTTATGCTCCCCGATATTTCGGGCTTTGACGTGTGTCGCCGTATGCGCGGTATGGGCATCAAATCGGGTATCATTATGCTTACCGCACTCAGTCAGGAGACCGACAGGGTAAACGGTCTTATCACGGGCGCCGACGATTACGTTACCAAGCCTTTTTCGGTCACGGAGCTTGTGGCGAGGGTGGACGCACTCTACCGCAGAATGTTCGGCGGCACCTATGACGAGAGCAAACTGCGTATGGGCGGTTTTTGTCTGGATCTGCGCTCGAGGGAGCTGACCTTCCCCGACGGCAGGACCATTCCGCTGACGCAGGTGGAGTATTTGCTGATCAAATCTTTGCTTGAGAACAAGGGCAAGCCTCTTTCCAGAGAGGACCTGATGACGGCGGTATGGGGCAGCAACTGCTGCGACGATACCAAGGTGGTGGACGTCAACATCCGCCGCCTGAGACTCAAGATAGAAAAGGACGCAACCGCCCCCGAGCATATCGTTACCGTCTGGGGCACGGGCTATAAGTGGAAGGAGTAAGGGCGCAAAATGGCGGGACAAAAGAATACGGCTTCTGTCCCGCAGGCACCTACCCGCGGCGGCGGAATAAAAAAACGCTGGATACTCAGCAATATGACCGTGGTGCTGGGAATACTTATGATATTCCTGGTTGCGGCGGGCTTTGTCGTGCGGCAGAGCTATACCAACAGTCTTGTGAGCAACGTGCGGATGCGCGCCGACACCGAGGCAAAATATATAAACACCAACGCAAGCTCAAGCTACGGCAGTTTTTATGAATACGCCCGTCATGCGGTGCAGAGCTTTGCCGACAAGGAACAGCTGGAGATGCAGATACTTGACGAGTACGGCAGGGTAATGTTCTCCTCGGCAGGTCTGACCGCAGGCTATATGCCCACTACCTCCGACGTGAAAGAAGCCCTTGAGGAGGGCGTAAACAGCAGCTATTTCGGAGAAGACCGCGGCATAAACGATTCGGTGGCGGCCACTACCGCCCCCGTCAGACTGCAAAGCGGTGAGATAGTGGGCGGAGTGCGGTTCGTATCCTCCACCCGCCTGCTGCGGGCGAGGCTCAATCAGGTGTATCTGGAGCTGATCGCGGCAGGAGCGGTGGTCATACTGCTGATAATCATTACCAACACCATGTTCCTGCAATCCATAGTCAACCCCATATTGCAGATAAACCTGCTGGCACGCAAAATAGCGGGCGGTCAGCTGGGTACCCGTCTGGACGTGCGCTACCGTGACGAGATAGGCGAGCTGTGCGAGACCATCAACGATATGTCTCAGGAGCTTGCCCGCTCGGAGAGGATGAAGAACGACTTTATCTCCTCGGTATCCCACGAGCTTCGCACTCCGCTCACCGCCATAAACGGCTGGACGGAGACGGTGGAAAACAGCCTTGACGACCCCGAGATAGCCAAAATGGGTCTGGGCATAATCAAGAGCGAGACTCTGCGCCTCAGTCAGATGGTGGAGGAGCTCCTGGACTTTTCACGGTTGGAGTCGGGAAGGCTCAAGCTGAATATGGAGGTCTTTGACATAAGAGGCGAGGTCTACGACGCGGTGTTCACCTATCACGAGCTGCTTCGCAAGCAGAACCTTACCGTCAATTATAACGAGCCCGAAGAGCCGGTCACGGTATTCGGTGACAGAAACCGCCTCAAGCAGGTGTACCTCAACATCCTTGACAACGCCGCAAAATACGGCAGCGCGGGAAATAGCGTGGATATCGACGTCAGGCAGGCAGGCGGCGAGTGCGTGGTGTCCATCCGTGACTACGGTCAGGGCATACCCGAAAGCGAGTTGCCCAGAGTCAAGGAAAAGTTCTTCAAGGGCAGTGCCTACGGCAGAGGCGCGGGCATCGGTCTTGCGGTGTGCAACGAGATAATGTCGCTTCACGGCGGCAGTATGGATATTGCCAGCGAGGTGGGCAAGGGTACCTGCGTCACCGTAAAACTGCCCACAACAGTACAGGAGAGACAAAAATGAACTGCAAAAAAACTACCATAGGCGGTCAGGCGCTGATAGAAGGCATACTTATGCAGGGTCCCGACAGGCGGTGCATAGTCATCCGCAAGCCTGACAAGACGCTGGAGATCAAAGAAGAAGAGGGCGGCACCAACAAACGCGGGTTTATCCTCAACCTGCCCATCATCCGCGGCCCCATCAGATACTGGGACGCCATCAATTCGGGCGTCAAGGCGCTGATGTACTCGGCTGAGTTCTTTGAGGAGGACGCAGAGGCGCAGAAGGGCCGTTTTGAGAAATGGCTGGAGGAAAAGATCGGCCTCAAAAAACTGGAAAAGATACTGATGACCCTGTCTCTGGTACTGGGCATCGCCCTGCCCATAGGTCTGTTTATCCTGCTGCCCACCCTGATAGCAGGTCTGTTCGGTGACGGACTGCACTATATGGTGCGCAACCTCATCGAGGGCGCAATACGCATACTTATATTTATTGGCTTTGTGTGGGCCACCAGCAAAGAAAAGGACGTCAAGCGCACCTATATGTACCACGGCGCCGAGCACAAGACCATCGCCTGCTACGAGCACGGTATGCCTCTGACGGTGGAAAACTGCCGCCGCTGCAGCCGTTTTCACCCCCGCTGCGGCACCAGCTTTCTGTTTGTTGTTATGATAGTCAGCATACTGGTGTTCTCGGTGGTGCATTGGGGCAATCCCTTTGTGCGTATGGCTATGCGCCTGCTGCTGCTGCCCGTCGTGGCAGGCATCAGCTATGAGATAAACCGCTACGCGGGCAGACACGACAACAAGCTGACCTGTGCGCTTCGGGCACCGGGCGTATGGATGCAGCACCTGACCACTCTCGAACCCGACGACAGCATGATCGAGGTGGCCATCGAGGCGCTCAGCAGGGTCATCCCCGAGGAGGAAGACAAAGACAGGTGGTGAAGAGGGTTTGATAAGAACGGTCAACGATGCATTTCTGGATCTGCGCAACGAACTGCGTCAGGCAGGTGTGGCAGGCTTTCAGCTTGAGGCGAGAGAGCTTATTTGCCACGCTCTTGACATACCCCGTGAGCAGTTTTATGAAAAACGGGGCATGCTGGTCTTTCAGCGTGACGATCAGCGGATAGAAAGGCTGCTGCAGCAAAGGCTGTCGGGCACGCCCATCCAGTATATAACGGGACAATGGGAGTTTTATTCCCTGCCGCTGGAGGTAACACGCGACACCCTGATCCCCCGTGCCGACACCGAAACGCTGGTGGAGGCGGCTGTTGAGGCGCTGGACAACCGCTCGAGAGGCAGACTGCTCGATCTGTGCTGCGGAAGCGGATGTGTGGGCGTTGCCGTGCTCAAAAACCTCTCCGACGGCATAAGCGGCGTGCTTGCCGACAAGTCAAACGCCGCTCTGCACGTTGCCCGCAAAAATCTGCTGAGGCACTATCTCAGCTCCCGTGCCTATACCGTGACAGTTGACGCACTTGCCCCCGCGCCCGAAAGTCTGGGCAGATTCAATTTTATTACCTGCAATCCCCCCTATATCCCCACGGGCGATATCGCGGGGTTGGACAAAGAGGTGCGGCAGGAGCCGCGTATGGCGCTGGACGGCGGCGAGGACGGGCTGGACTTTTACAGAGCCATACCCCGCAACTTCAGAGCCGCACTTGCCCCCGGCGGCACATTGGCGTTTGAGGTGGGCATAGGTCAATGCTACAGCGTTATGGACATTCTGGAGCGTGAAGGATACAGGAATATCCGCACCAAAAACGACCTGTGCGGCATCGAGCGTGTGGTAATGGGCTCGGTTGAGTGATTTATCGGACAATCGTGCCAAAACATCGAACAAATGTTTGCATTTTTCGATAGGATATGATATATTGGAACCATAAACAATACAAAGAACAGAAAGCGGGATTATTTCCCGACAGAGAGGTGTATATATGGAAAGAGAAAAGGCTCTTGATACAGCCATAGCTCAGCTTGAAAAGCAGTTTGGCAAGGGTACCGTTATGCGTCTGGGCGACACGGGCGGTGCTATAGAGGTAGAGGCTGTTTCCACCGGCTCGCTGGCTCTGGATGCGGCGCTGGGCATCGGCGGTATGCCCAAGGGCAGAGTGGTCGAGGTCTACGGCCCCGAGGGGTCGGGCAAGACCACCATCGCTCTGCATCTTATCGCATCGGTGCAGAGAGAGGGCGGCACGGCGGCGTTTATCGACGCCGAGCACGCGCTTGACCCCGTCTATGCCGAGGCGCTGGGCGTTGACGCGGAGAGCCTGCTCATTTCTCAGCCCGACAACGGCGAGCAGGCGTTGGAGATAACCGAAGCGCTGGCACGCTCGGGCGCAGTTGACGTTATCGTCGTGGACTCGGTCGCCGCCCTCGTGCCCAAAGCCGAGATAGAGGGCGAGATGGGTGAGAGCTTTATGGGCCTGCAGGCTCGTCTTATGTCTCAGGCGCTCCGCAAGCTTGTCGGCCACGTTGCCAAAGCCAACTGCCTGCTGGTGTTTATCAATCAGCTCCGTGACAAGATAGGTATCGTCTACGGTAACCCCGAGGTCACCACCGGCGGCAAGGCGCTCAAATACTACACCAGCGTCCGTATCGAGATACGCCGCGTGGAGCATATCAAGGTCAACGGCACCAACGTGGGCAGCCGCACCAAGGCAAAGGTAGTCAAGAACAAGATGGCACCTCCCTTCAAAGAGGCCGAGTTCGATATTATGTACGGCGAGGGCATATCCAAGCTGGGCGAGCTGCTTGACTTGGGTGTCAAGTTCGGTTTTATCCAGAAGGCGGGAGCCTGGTTCGGTATGGGTGAGTACCGCTTGGGTCAGGGCAGAGATGCCGCCAAGGAGTATTTCAGGAATCATCCCGATGAGGCAGAGGAGCTTGAGCGCAAGATCCGTGCCAAGCTGATGGGCAAGGAGCTTGAGGAAACCGCCGCCCCCGCCGCACCCGCAAAGAAGGGTGCAAAGACTCAGGAAGGCAAAAAAGCCGCCGCAAAGGACGGCGTTGAGGTATTTGCCGACGATTTTGAGGACGATTGATGAGCGAGAACCCCAAAGAGAAGGCGCTGTCTGTTGCCGCCGCGGTGCTCAACTACAAAAACCGCAGCAGCCGCAAGCTGTATGACAGACTGCTTGAAAAGGGAATAGAGCCCGAGGACGCGGAGTACGCCATTGAGCGGCTTCGCGGCTTTGGCTATCTTGACGACGGCGAGTATGCCCGCGGTATACTGCGCACCTGCGAGGCAAAAGGCTGGGGCAGAGAGCGTATACGGCGCAAAATGCAGGAAGAAAAGCTGACCGAGGACCTGATAGAGCAGGTACTTGAGGGGTACGTTCTTAACGAGGACAGACTGGACGGCTTTATTGCGGCGCAGGGGTGTGATCTCAGCGACCCTAAGCAGCGCAAAAAACTGAGCGACAAACTGTACAGACGAGGATATTCTTGGGAGGAAATAGGCGCCGCCCTCAGACGGTGCCGCACGGACGTTTATGAAGATTAAGTATTATTTGCTCAGCCTCGGCTGTGCCAAAAATTTAGTCAACGCCGAACAGATGGCGTATCTGCTTGATGAGGCGGGATATATCAAGACCGACGACCCCGCGCAGGCGCAGGTGGCGATAGTCAATACCTGCGGATTTATTGACGGTGCCAAGACCGAGGCCATAGACTCCATACTGGAGCTTGCTCAGTACAAGCAGACGGGCTCTTTGCGGGCGCTTGTGGTCACCGGCTGTCTTTCACAGCGCTACGGCAGGGAGTTTGAGCAGGAACTGCCCGAGGTGGACGCCGTCTGCGGCACGGGCAGCTATCACGAGATAGTGGATGCGGTGCGCTCGGCGCTCAGCGGCAGCCGTGCGGAGAAGTTTGCGCCCATCGAGTGCGCGCCTCTGGAGGGACAGCGCAAGCTGCTTACCCCCGCCTACAGCGCTTATCTGCGTATTGCCGAGGGATGTGACAACCGATGCGCCTACTGCGTTATCCCCTCTCTGCGGGGACCCTTCCGCAGCCGCAGGGAAGAGGACGTTGTAGCCGAGGCGGAGAAGCTGGCACAGATGGGCACAAAGGAGCTTATCATAATCGCCCAGGATATCACCCGCTTCGGCACCGACACCTGCGGCAGACGCACTTTGCCCGAGCTTTTGCGCAAGCTGTGCAGGATAGACGGCATCGAGTGGATACGCCTGCACTATCTGTACCCCGAGGAGACCGACGAGGAGCTTTTGCGGGTCTGCGCCGAGGAAGAAAAGATCCTCCACTACTTCGATATACCCATTCAGCATATATCCGACAGGGTGCTTAAACGTATGAACCGCCGCGGTACGGGGGATGATATCCGCCGTCTTATCGACAATATCCGACGTTATATGCCCGACGCGGTCATCCGCACCAGCCTGATAGTAGGCTTCCCCGGCGAGACTGAGGAAGATTTTTCCGAGCTTTGTGAGTTTTTGGAGCAATACAGACTTGAACGCGCGGGAGTTTTCTGTTATTCTCAAGAGGAGGGGACAGCAGCCGCCGAAATGGACGATCAGGTGGACGATCTTGTTTCCGAGCGCAGACGGGAGATACTGTACGAACTGCAGGAGCGTGTTATGGACGAGCGCTCCGCTCGGTGCGTGGGCAAGACTCTCAAGGTGCTGTGTACGGGCGAGGATGAGCGCGGCAAACTGGGCCGCAGCTTTATGGATTCTCCCGACATCGACGGCACGGTTATATTTGAGGGTGACGCCTGCGAGGGAGAATTTGCCTACGTCACCGTCACCGCTTACGAGGGCTGCGACCTCTACGGCATACAGACAGATCCCGAGGAGGAGGATACACTATGACAACCGCAAACATCATAACACTTGTGCGTATCGCTATGATACCCGTTTTTCTGGTGTTCGCCGCAACGGGTGAGCATCCCATAATTGCCGCGGCTATTTTTGCAGTCGCCAGCCTGACCGACTCTCTTGACGGCTACATAGCGCGCAAATATAATCAGATAACCGATTTCGGCAAGCTTGTTGACCCTCTTGCCGACAAGCTTCTTGTTATGAGCGCCCTGCTGATATTCGTCGCTGACGGCATTATGCCCGTGTGGGCGGCAACCATCGTTATCGGCCGCGAGTTTGCCATCACCTCCCTGCGTATGGTGGCAGCCGCCAAGGGCATCGTCATCGCCGCCGCCAAATCGGGCAAAGCCAAGACCTTCGTTCAGTGTATAATGATCATTCTGGTGCTCGTGCTGGGCAACAACATTATTGAGCTGACTTCCTGGCTGACCGTGCAGGATATCGCTGTGTACCTGATGACCTTCGTTTCCCTGTATTCCTGCGTGGATTACTTCATCACAAACGGCAAGGTCTTAAAGGGCAGCCTTTCCAAGCAGGACAAATAAGATTTTTATCTCACAGAGAGGATAATATATATGAAGCTGTATAACACACTTACCCGTAAAAAAGAAGAATTCAAACCCCTTGAAGAAAACAAGGTCAAGATGTACTCCTGCGGTCCCACCGTGTACAACTACTTCCATATCGGCAACGCACGCCCCTTTATTATGTTCGACGTGCTGAGAAGATACTTTGAGTACCGCGGTTATGAGGTCAGCTTCGTGCAGAACTTCACCGATATCGACGACAAGGTCATCAAAAAAGCCAACGAAGAGGGCACCACCTACGACGTGATCGCAGAGAGATACATCAAGGAGTATTTCACCGACGCGCAGGGTCTGGGCATCAAAGAAGCCACCGTGCATCCCAAGGCTACCGACAATATCGATGAGATCCTCGATATCGTCAAGACTCTGGTGGACAAGGGTCACGCCTACGACGTGGACGGCGACGTGTACTTCCGCGTCCGTTCCTTCGAGCCCTACGGCAAACTGTCCCATCAGCCTCTTGACGAGCTGGAGGCAGGCGCACGTATCGCAGTAGGCGAGAAGAAAGAAGACCCCATGGACTTTGCTCTGTGGAAGGCCGCCAAACCCGGCGAACCCAGCTGGACCTCTCCCTGGGGCGAGGGCCGTCCCGGCTGGCACATCGAGTGCTCGGCAATGGCACGCAGATACTTAGGCGAGACTATCGACATACACTCGGGCGGTGTTGATCTGTGCTTCCCCCATCACGAAAACGAGATCGCACAGAGCGAAGCCGCAAACGGCAAGCCTTTTGCCAACTACTGGCTGCACAACGCCTTCCTCAACATCGACAATCAGAAGATGAGCAAGTCGCTGGGCAACTTCTTTACCGTCCGTGACGCCGCAGGCGTGTACGGCTACGATGCTATCCGCTTCTTTATGCTGTCTGCCCACTACCGCAGCCCCCTCAACTACTCCCGTGAGTCCCTCGAGCAGGCAAAAGCCGCTCTCGAGCGCCTGAACACGGTGTTCAAGAACCTGCGCTTTTTGTGCAAGAACGGTGCCGAGGGCGATATGCTTGAGTCTGAGCAGGCATCGGACGCAAAACTGCCCGCGCTGAGAGACAAGTTCTGCGAGGCTATGGATGACGATATGAACACCGCCGACGCAGTCGCCGCTATATTCGAGGCTGTGCGCGAGATCAACACGTGCGCATCGGGCGCAAACGTGACCAAAGCCTACGCACAGAAGGCGCTGGAGTTTATGTGCGAGCTGTGCGGCGTGCTGGGCATCGGCGACACCGAGGAGCAGAGCAGCGGTGACGAGGCTATCGAGGCACTTATCGAGGCACGTCAGGCGGCAAGAAAGGCAAAGAACTTCAAAGAAGCCGACCGCATCCGCGACGAGCTCAAGGCCCAGGGCATCGTACTTGAGGATACCCCCCAGGGCGTCAGATGGCACCGCGCGTAAAAAACAACAACTAAACTAACAAAACGGGTGACTTCGCTCACCCGTTTTTGCTAAAAAAGGCAGGACAGATGGAACAGTTTGAGCTTGAACGGCTGCGGTGCAGGGTAACGGCCATCGTCTACAAAAACGACGATACCGGCTACTGCGTGGCGCGGGTCAAAACCGAAGATGACGACATCCTCACCGTTGTGGGCAATATGCCCGCGCTGGGCGCAGGTGAACAGCTGGATGCCGAGGGCGTATTCATCAGCCACCCCCAGTACGGGCGGCAGTTTTCGGTGCGCTCATACGAGCGCAGTATGCCCGACGATGCATCCGGCATATTCGAGTATCTGGCATCGGGTATGGTCAAGGGCATCGGCGCAAAAACTGCCCAGCTGATAGTGCAGAAGTTCGGCACACGGGCATTCGAGGTCATATCGAACGAGCCCGAGACCCTTGCCACCCTGCGCGGTATCAGTCTTGACAAGGCGTACTCTATACAGCGGAGCTTTTTGCAGGCGGGTGCTTTGCGGGCGCTGGTAGAGTTTTTGGCGCTTCACCGTCTGCCGCCCCACTACGCCTCGCCTTTGCTCAACCGCTACGGCGGTGACGCCATCGAAGCCGTCACCCACGACCCCTACCTGCTGTGCAGTGAGCCTTTTTCGGCAGCATTCGGGGATATTGACCTGCTTGCTGACGATTTCGGCATCGAGCGGGACAGTCAGGTGCGTCTGGATGCCGCCGTGCTGTACGAGCTTGGCTTCAATCTGCAAAACGGCCACGTGTTCATCCCCACAAGCAAGCTTATCTCGGTGTCAAGCGACCTTGCAAAGGTGCCCGAGAGCAGTATAGAGGACTCCATCCCCCGACTGGAAAAGGCAGGCAGGATCGTCCGTCGGGATTATTCCGATACCAACGTCTGCTATCTCGCCTGCGCCTACCGTTGGGAAACGGTGGCCGTGCGCGAAACGGGCAGACTTAAGAACCTGCCCGTGCACGTCCCCAAAAATCTTGAGAGCAGGCTGGACAGCCTTATGGAGGCGCGGGGCATAAGCTGTTCGGGCAAACAGCGGCAGGCGATTTTGGGCTGTTTCGGCTCGGGCGTGTCCATTATCACGGGCGGCCCGGGTACGGGCAAGACAACGGCGCTCCTTGCCGCCGTTGAGCTGATGGAAAAGTGCGGCAGTACCTACCTGCTTGCCGCACCCACGGGCAGAGCCGCCGACCGAATGACCAAGATCTGCCGCCGTCAGGCGTATACCCTCCACCGCCTGCTTGAAGCCTGCCCCGATGAGCTGGGCGGAATGACCTTCAGGCGGGGTGCCTCCAACCCTCTTGACGCCGACTTCGTCATAGTTGACGAGGCTTCTATGATCGATCTGAGCATCGCCGCAGCGCTGCTGCTTGCCCTCAAGCCTCATACACGGTTGGTGCTTGTGGGCGACGCCGACCAGCTGCCCCCCGTGGGCGCGGGCAGGTTCTTCAAGGATCTGCTTGACAGCGGTCTGGTGCCTGCCGTGCGGCTCGACGAGATATTCCGTCAGGCACAGCAGAGCGATATCGTTATGAACGCTCATATGATAAACAGCGGTGAACTTCCGCCGCTGAGCAGGAATACGGGAGACTTCTATTTTTCACGCGCCCGCACGGCACAGGGTGCGGCACAGGCTGTTGCCGAGCTGGTGGCAGTACGCATCCCCGACCGTTTCGGCATCAGCGATATACAGATAATCTGCCCCTCCCGCCGCAATATCTGCGGTACCGAGGAGCTTAACGTCCTGCTTCAGAGCCGCCTCAACCCGCCTGCACAGGACAAGGGAGAGCTAAAGTGCGGCAGGGTCATATTCCGCAAGGGCGACAAGGTAATGCAGACCCGCAACAACTACGACCGAAGCTGGTATATCCGGGGCGAAAAACAGCTTGGCTCGGGCATATACAACGGCGATACGGGCGTTATACTTGATGTAGACACCCGCGGCAAGCTGGTGACGGTCAGCTTTGACGGCAGGGTCACCGAGTACAGTCAGCTTGAGCTGGACGAGCTTGAGCACGCATTCGCCATCACCGCCCACAAGTCGCAGGGCAGTGAGTACAGCGCGGTGGTCATTCCCGTGTTCGACTGCCCCACCCGCCTGCTGATGCGGAATCTGCTGTATACCGCCGTCACCAGGGCAAAAGACCTGCTGGTATTGGTGGGCAGAGAGGATATGATAGAGACTATGGTGCACTCGGGCGAGGCGGGCAAGCGCTACAGCGCCCTCAAACGGAGGCTGAAGGCCGATGCTTGACAGATTCAGACGGTTTTTGTTCCCGCCGCGGTGCGCATTCTGCCGTACCCTGCTTGCTGACGACGAGCGGTATCTCTGCACCGCCTGCAGTCAAAAAAACTATGCCATAAGCCGACCCAAAGCCTACAGCGGCGCATTTTATGCCGCCGCACTGTCGGCGTTTGTATACGAGGGTGAGGTGCGGCAGATCCTGCACCGACTCAAGTTCCACGGCGGCGTCCATCTGGCGGAGTTTTTTGCCAGCCGTATGGCAGACAAGCTTGACTCGGCAGGTTGGGAGTTCGATCTTATAGTGCCCGTGCCCAGCCATTTTTACAGACGGTACAAAAAAGGCTACGATCACGCCCGCCTGCTGGCGCAGGAGCTTTCACGCTTTACGGGAGCAGAGTGTGCCCCCTTGCTCAAAAAAGTCCGCCGTACCAAGCCTATGTACGGACTTCACAAGGCGCAGCGGCGCGCCAATATCATAGGTTCGGTGACCTGCACCAAACCCGTAGACGCCCGTCACAGACGGGTACTGCTGGTAGACGATATAATAACCACGGGCTGCACCGCCGCCGAGTGCGCCCGTGTACTCAGAGACTACGGCGCGGAGACGGTGTACGTTATCACCGCCGCAGGCGTCAAATGATGGGAGGAACGGTAATGGTATCCAAGATCAACAGTTGTGTTCTGGCGGGACTCAGCGGTCATACAGCCACCGTGGAGACCGATCTGGGCAGGGGACTGCCTCGGTTCGACGTGGTGGGTCTGCCCGATGCATCGGTCAAAGAATCCCGCGACAGGGTATACGCCGCCATCAAAAACTGCGGCTTCGTCTATCCCGTCAGCCGCATCACCGTCAATCTCGCACCCGGCGAACTCAAAAAAGAAGGCCCCATCTACGACCTGCCCATTCTTGTGGGTATACTTGCGGCGTCCAAGCAGCTGCCCGAAGTACCCGCCACCGCCGCTATGATAGGCGAGCTGTCGCTGGAGGGCAAACTGAGAGCGGCAAACGGCGTGCTGTGTATGGCTATGCACCTGAAAAGCGCGGGGATCGAGGAATTTTTCGTACCCGAAGAAAACGCCGCCGAAGCGGCAATGGTCAAGGGCCTGACCGTATACCCCGTCCGTGATATACAGCAGCTTGCCGCCCACCTCAAGGGCGAGACGCTCATTACCCCCGCTGCGCATACCGAATACAAGCCCGAAGTGCCCGACAGTCTGGATTTTGTGGACGTTATCGGGCAGGAAACGGCAAAACGCGCCCTTATTATTGCGGCGGCGGGCGGCCATCACGCCCTGCTCATCGGCACACCGGGCAGCGGCAAGAGTATGCTTGCCAAACGCCTGCCATCTATTTTGCCCGACCTCAGCGAGCAGGAAGCGCTGGAAGTCACAGGTGTCTATTCGGTGGCGGGGATGCTGCCAAAAGGTCAGGCTATGATAAAAAGCCGCCCCGTCCGCGCCCCTCATCACAGTATTTCGGTCAACGGCCTGGCAGGCGGCGGCACCCACCCGCGCCCGGGCGAGATATCTCTGGCGCATAACGGCGTGCTGTTTCTGGACGAGCTGCCCGAATTTCACCGCGACGCGCTTGAGACCCTGCGTCAGCCCCTTGAGGACGGCGAGGTCACCATTTCCCGCGTGTCTGCCACCTGCACCTATCCCAGCAGGTTTATGATGATATGCGCTATGAACCCCTGCCGTTGCGGCTACTACGGGCATCCCACCAAAAGCTGTACCTGCTCCGAGCATCAGCTCCGCGAATACCGAAAACGCATCTCGGGCCCTCTGCTTGACCGAATAGATATCCACGTCACCGTGGCGCCTTTGCCCTATGAGGAACTGGAAAAACGGCCAAAAGGCGAGACCAGCGCCGTAATACGCGAAAAGATCAACCGCGCCCGCAAAATTCAGGCTCAAAGGTATAAAGATCACGGCATCACCACCAACGCACAGCTGACTCCCACACTGATGGAAAAATTCTGTACCCCCGACCAAAAGGGTCAGGCACTCCTGAAAGCCGCATACGAGAGGCTGGGTCTGTCTGCCCGCGGCTACGATAAGCTGCTCAAGCTTGCCCGTACCATAGCCGATCTTGAAGGCAGCGCGGAGATACAGGCACAGCATATTGCCGAAGCTGTGCAGTATAGGATATTGGATCGGGAAGAAATAATGTAGGAAACGGACTGATTTCCCTTCGCTGCATTTTCCGCCCTTTTACTGTTGCGGTGCCCAAAAATGCTGTCGGGCTTACGCTTATCCTCGGCATTTGTCATTTTGTTCTCTGTTTTACAGATTTATCTCCGTTATGCACAAAATTCTGGGCGTATTTTTGTGCATAACGGAGAAAAATGACGCCTTTGTATTATTTTATTGACAAAAATATTAACAAATGTTAATATTTTATCGTAGCAATATTGTATTTTTGCGCAAGGAGGACATTATGAAAAAATATCTGGCACTTATTCTTGCTTTGATTATGCTTGCGGCGGCTTTTGCGGGCTGCGGCGGAGATCCCGACGATGAGGGCAAGCAGGTCGACAACAGCAGTTCGGCAGACGATACCGATCCCAATGCGCCTCACGGTATTTATCGCACTACTCTGTCCACGGGCGTTGCTACCGTCAATATGTTCACTACCAACGGCGTCAGCGAAAGCGAGATCGCAGGTCAGACCGGTATCAGACTGTACATCGACCGTCTCAACGAGACCAAGGACGGCTGGAGCTGGCAGCCCGAGCTGGCAGCAGATTTCCCCAAGCAGATGGATGACTCGGGTCTGGTATGGCAGATCACCATCAAGGACTACTGCAAGTGGGCAAACGGCGACGATATAACCATCGACGACGTTATTTATACCTTCAAGATGAAGCTTGACCCCCTGCTGGTAAACCTGACCGCTTCGGGTCTGGTCAACAACAGCTTCTGCATTATCAAAAACTGCGAAGAGTACCAGATCGGTGCATACCCCTGGGAAGAGGTAGGTCTCAAGAAGGTCGACGAGTATACCCTTGAGGTCACTCTGGAGAAGCCCGCGTCCCGGATCGACGTTCAGCGTATGATGACCGACCCCTATCTGGTATACGAGCCCCTTTTTGAGGAATGTATGAACAAAGACCGCGATGCTACGACCTACGGTACCAGCATCGATACCTATATGAGCGCAGGACCTTTTATACTTACCGAGTGGATCCAGGATGCAAAGTACTCCCTCCGCCGCAATCCCAACTACGTCTTTGCCGACGAGATCAAGATCGAGGGCATCGACTACAAGGTAGTTGTTGACGACGGTACCAGAATGCAGCTGTTCCTCAACGGCGAGATCGACAAGGTCTCTCTCGTCTACACCGAGTGGGAAAACTACGAGGATGACCCCCGCGTATACGAGTATTTCGGCGACTCGCTGATGTATATGTTCGTCAATATGGGCAACACCGAGCAGAACGGTCTGCTGGGCGAGCTGGACTTCCGCAGAGCTCTGTACTGGGGTATGGACCGTGTGGAGATCGCCAATACCCTGGGCGTATATCCCGCATCCCGTCTGGTACGACGTGCCGTTATGGGCAACCCCAACGAGGGCAAGGCTTTTGTTGAATATCCTGCCGACTACCTGCCCGATCCTACCCGGATCTACGACGTTCAGAAGGCTAACGAGTATCTTGACAAGGCTTATGAAGCGGTCAACATCACCTCCGGCCATCTGGAGATATTTATGACCGGTACCAACGCACACCTCAAGGCGGCTACCGAAATGCTGCAGAAGCAGTACACCAACACTTTCGGCGACAAGTTTGATACACGCATCCGTCTGGTCGCCGCAGGTACGGCATTGGATCTGCGCCGTTACAACCCCGCAGACCCCAACGCCTTTGAGGCAACCATCGGTTCTATGCTGCCCGGTGCCGACGATCCCAGACGTACTTTCGGCTTCTACCGCTCCGATTATTCTCCTCCCCGTTTCGCCTACAAAAACGAGGAATTTGACGAGCTGTACTACGAGGCATGGGAACTTGACTTCATCAACGAGAACGATGCCGTCATAGCGATCTGTCAGGAGATGGAAAAGATCATCCTCGAAGATCTTGTAAACATCCCCATCTATGAGCGTCCCGAGAAGGTCATCTTCAGCGACAGAGTCAAGCTGATCGGCAACGGTTACGTAGAAGGCTGGGGCTTCGGTGAGAGATATATGACCATCGAGGACTGACAGCCGTAAACCTCAAAATATTCCCCACACTACCGAATATCCCGTTTGCACCTGAGTGCAGACGGGATATTTTTTGCAGTCCTCCGAATACATTGTGTTGACGGAGGTTTTGGCAGATGATACAATATTCGTGTATCAAAACGAAAAACGCCGTGAGCCGTATGACGGGCGACGGGTCTTCGGCGGCGGTATCTTAATAAACCTCGGTGATCAAAGGAGGACTTATGGCTACCAATATCTTTCTTATCAGACACGGTCAGTCGGATGCCAACAAGCGCAACGCTTTTATCGGGCACACCGACCTCGACCTTACCGAAAAAGGTCACGCTCAGGCGGAAAAAGCCGCCGAGTTCCTTATGAGCGTACATTGTGACGCCATCTATTCCAGCGACCTTATGCGTGCGTACAACACCGCCGAGCATACCTCACGCAAAAAGGGCATCCCCGTTATTCTCAGCGAGCAGCTTCGTGAGATCAACGGCGGCGAGTGGGAGAATATGGACTTTGCCACCCTGCGTCTTGAGTACCGTGACACCTTTGCCCTGTGGTGCGACAACGTAGGACTGAGTGCCTGCCCCGGCGGTGAGTCGGTGCTGGAGATGATGGACAGGGTAGAACGCGAGATAGAGCGTATCGCAAAAAAACACGACGGGCAGGACGTGTTCATCTTCAACCATTCCACGCCCATCCGCACCCTGACGGGCAGATGGAGAGGTCTGGATATCAAGGATCTTGACATCACTCCCTGGCCCGCCAACGCATCGGTCACTCAGGTGCGCTACGACAACGGCAAATTCGAGGTCATCGACTACGCACGCAAGGATTTTATGGAGGAGCTTGTGACATTCTTCTCCGACGAACTGTAACAGGAGATTGGTATGAACTATCAGGACGTTATAGAGCAGGCAAGAACCTGCATCGGCCGGTATTGCAAAGCCTGCCCCGTGTGCAACGGCAAGGCGTGCTCGAATTTGATCCCCGGCCCGGGCGCAAAGGGTATGGGCGACACGGCGATACGCAATTTTGACGCCTGGCAGGCTATCCGCGTCAATATGGACACCATCTGCGACAATATTACCCCCGACACCACCCTCAGGCTGTTCGGCAGAACCTTCCGCTACCCCTTCTTTGCAGGCCCCGTGGGTGCGGTACGCCTGCACTACAGCGACAAGTACGACGACCTCAGCTATAACCGCGTGCTGGTCAAAGCCTGCCGCGACAGCGGCATAGCCGCCTTCACGGGTGACGGCACCGACGAGAACGTAATGCGCTCGGCCTGTTCGGTCATAGCCGAAAACGGCGGCTGCGGCGTGCCCACAGTCAAGCCGTGGAACGAGCAGACGGTGAGAGATAAGCTGGAGCTTGTGCGAGCCGGCGGTGCTTTTGCCTGCGCGATGGATATTGATGCCGCAGGACTGCCCTTCCTCAAGAATATGACCCCTCCCGCAGGCAGCAAGAACGTGGAGGAGCTTAAAAAGATCGCCGAAACAGCGCAGCTGCCGTTTATCGTCAAGGGTGTTATGACCGTCCGCGGTGCGCTCAAGGCGCAGGCGGCAGGCGCATCCGCCGTTGTGGTCAGCAACCACGGCGGAAGAGTGCTTGATCAATGCCCCGCAACCGCCGAGGTGCTGGAGGATATCGCCTGCGCCCTCAAGGGAACGGGTGTCAGGGTGCTTGTTGACGGCGGCGTGCGTTCGGGCGTTGACGTGTTCAAAGCGCTGGCGCTGGGCGCGGACGGTGTGCTTATCTGCCGTCCCTTTGTCACCGCGGTCTACGGCGGCGGAGAAGAGGGAGTCAGACTGTATATCGAAAAGATCGGGTCGGAGCTGCGCGACACTATGGCAATGTGCGGCGCGCAGACCCTCAAAGATATCTCGAGAGATATGGTGTTTGTCAAATAAAACCGTGTGTAATACGTACCTGATCCCCCGTGGCACAAGCCCATCGGGGGATTATTTTTTACAATATTTTCCCCGAAAACATTGTTTATATGATAAACTTTGCATTGAGGTGTCCAAAATCGACCCTATTCGTTGTTATATACAATAGAGGGGGTGTATAGCCCTTGCCGCTACCTTCAAAGCCGCCGCGGGCGATACCTATAACTACGTCTGCGGATATTACATCGCCGTGCAGCCCATAGAGTAAGAATTTTTGGTAATTACGGGAACTTTTTGGAAATCTCCCGGTCTAAACAAATACAAGGAGGTGCTAAAAATGCTGTTTACAAAAAAGACCACGATCATCATTTGTATTGTTGCTGCCATTGTGCTTGGAGCGATAGCGGGGTACGTTGTCTATGACCTCAAGCTGCGCGGCAGCGGAATAAACGTGCGTGATAAGGAGCTTTTTGACTACTCGCTTGACGACGTGACCTGCATCAGCATGGTGACGGGCAACGACGGGAAGCGAAACGACTTTTCTCAAAAAGCCGAGCTCGAAAAACTTGTCGCCCTTCTCAACAAGCTTGAGTACAACAAGGTAAAGCTTGACATACCCACACAAGGCTACACCTACAGTGTGGCCGTGTATTATGAGTCAGAGGGAGAGGAAAAGTACGATCAATGTATCGTATCTGCGGGCGCTGTCAAGTATAACGGCAAAATATACACACTCACCCCCGAAAGCGTGCCCGTTATGGAAGAAATAATCGCTCTTATGCCCGGTGAGTCCGATGAAACTGCCGACGATCGCGTGTTTCCTCTTGACGATCTTGAGGGCAATCCGGTCGCGCAGATACGGCTGCAAAACGGCAACAACGGAAATTCTCTCAGCTTTGACAGCGCCGAAGATATCGAGTGGTTTGTTTCACGGCTCAAAGCATTGACTTATACCAAAACCGAGGAAATCCCGGCTACAGACGGCTGGACTTACAGGATCATAATCGATCGGGCGTGGGGGCAAATATCCCACAAGGTAAGCACTTCTTATGTGTATGAGAGCAAAAACTACGATTATCAGCTTGTATACTACCTTA
>JAFQTO010000020.1 GCA_017408985.1 Clostridia bacterium | reverse complement strand
TGCGTACAGTTGTTGAGCAAGCTGTCCATTACTTCAACTACGAACGACCTGTTCGTAAACTAAAAGGAAAACCACCAGTCCTGTTCAGAACAGAACTGGTGGCATAGATAATTTTGTGTCTACTATCTATTGACTACTTCAAGGAGTGAGGCGTTTTATTTTATACGTATGAGCTTTCAAGCCTGATCACGCAGAAGTAGTTTTCTCCGTATTTTTCCGATATCTTGGTTCTTACTTCAGCTGTGATCTTTTGTTGTGACAACTTGCAGCCGTAAGGCACGATAATATCGAATATAACGTTTGTATGGGTATTTCCGGGCACCATTCTGAGATCGTGATGGCTTAGTCCTGTATACAAATCACTCAGTATATCATTTAGATAGGCCGACATATCTGTAAGCTGTGGATTGTCAACGTCGATCGGATCCATATGTATAACAGCTTCACAGCCTAACTGTGCATACAGCTCTGCCTCGATACAGTCGATTATATCGTGCATTTCCATAACGTTCATATAACCGGGTAATTCACCGTGAAGAGATACCATACGCCTGCCTGTGCCGTAGTCGTGCACAACAAGATCGTGTATGCCGATAATTTCGGGGTGGGAGAATACGATGCTCTCTATCTGCTCAACGAATTCGGGTGAGGGAGGCTGACCAAGCAGGGGATTGATGGTCTCAATTGCCGATTTAATGCCCGAAAAAACAATAAATGCAGCAACAAGCAATCCGCACCATCCGTCAATATTGACCGCGGTAAAATGCGATATGACCGATGCAATAAGCACAACACCGGTAGATGCCATGTCGCCGAAGGAGTCGTATGCGGTAGCTTTCATGGAAGAAGAATCGATTTTTTTGCCTATGGAGCTGTTGTAGAAAAACATATAGAATTTAATGCCAACCGACACAAGCAATATGATCACGGTAAGAAACGTCAGTTCGGTCTCTTGGGGATCGATTATTTTTTGAACGGAGGATCTTCCCACTTCAAATCCCATAAGAAGGATAAGAAATGATACGATCAGTCCCGAAATATACTCATACCTGCCGTGACCGAAGGGATGATCTGCGTGCGGCTTCTGCTCTGCCAGCTTAAAACCAAGCAGTGTGATAAAGGATGATGCGGAATCGGAGAGGTTATTGAACGCATCTGCCGTTATAGCCACAGAGGAACTTATTATTCCGGCGGCGTATTTACCCGCAAACAGCAGGATGTTGAGAAAAATCCCCACAAGACTGCACAGCAGACCGTATGCTGTCCGGACCTCCGGCTTATTATAACCGGTATTGTTTTTTATAAATATTTTGGAAAGCAGGGTTATCATAATTGCACCTTCTGTTTCGTTCTTTGCCTGTAAGCATCAAGCTGCTTTTGATTTTTGATAACGATCACCTTATTACCGTGATCTTGCAACACTCTTTTGTACAGATCACGGTATTTTTTACTGCGTCCTTTGTAAAGCACCCAGCTCAAAAATTCACGATCGATTTTTTCAACACAGCCATCGGTCATCGAGAACCGTGATCGGCCTTTGTTTTCTTTGTAGCGCTTAATTATTCGATTCAGACTTGCGAAGCGGTTGAACGCCATATAGATTATAATATCTGACTCACATAATCTGCGCTCATAACAGACTTTTGAGTAATTACCGTCTATAACCCAGCTGTCATTTGTGTTCAGAAAATCGGATACTATCCGTATCTCATCTTCTCTTGGACGTTCTTTCCACCCGGGCAGCCAATGCACGGTATCAAGAAAGAGAGCTTTTATACCATAATACTCTGACAATTCCTTTGCAAGGGTCGATTTGCCGCTTCCGCTGTAGCCGATTACAGATATCTTCATATTTTTTTTGCAGGGGATATACCAGCATTTGCCTCCGTTATTATTTTGCAGCTTTGATTATAGAAGTAGGCCCCCAGCTTTTGAGAACCACAACAGACGAAAACCCTGCTTTTTTAAGAGCTTCACATTCGTGCTCTGCGGTAAGGGGTGTGTCGTAATGATAAAAACCACTATCCGATATACCTTGCTCTGCTTTTAGCTGTTGGAGCTTTTGGCGGCAAAGCTTTTCATCTTCTTCGGATTCTGCAAAATAGTCGGTAAGTATAAAGTATCCGCCGTCTTTGAGCGCTTCACAGAGTTTTGAATACAACGGGATCTTCTCGTCCATTGTAAAGTGATGAAGACTCTCGACAGACACGGCGGCGTCAAATTCGTCAACTCCAAACGGAAGATCAAAATATGAGCCGCATATAAGCCTTATGTCCTTGTCAGGAAACTTGCTCTCAAGAGCATCAAGCATACCATGAGACAGATCTATTCCCGTCACACGGGCAGTAGGACATAACGCGAAGTATCTCTCAAGCTCAAGACCCGTACCGCATCCCAGATCGAGAATACTACATCCTTGATGATCGGGAAGTAAACGTGCTGTAAATGAATAAAACTCCTCCGCGCCATCAATATTGGCAAGCATATGCTCATCGTATCCGCTGAGCCTGCGCTCAAAAAAATCGCTCATTCTCTCTAACAATTTGGATCACCTTAAATTTTTAATATCAGATCGGTTTGATTATTATAACATCTTTACTTTATATTAATCAAGATGCTAAGCTGATCCGAATCGCTTTGAGTCAGATTGAAAGTTTTGTTGTTGATCAGAATATAGTTGTATTTCAAATCAACACGTAAAATTATTTCAAATCCGTTTTCGGTATTCACAATGATACTCCTGATGTTTTCTGCGAAAAAATGAGCAAATTCCTCGTGAATTTGCGGATTACTGTATGAGAAATCCGTTCCGTCAAAACTAACACCTACATCGCCTTTTTCGTTACGCCAAGCTTCCCAAATTCGATTTCTGTACGAATGGTCTGCATCGTGCTCTTTATTTGAGATTATAGCGCATATTTCAGCTATCACGGATTTGTCTGTAATAATTAATGCAGAGTCTTCAACCTCAAAATTTACAGCCGATTCGGGTAATTTATGCTTAGCCAGAATTGATGAAGAATTATCGATGCTTTCGGATGGGAAAATATATCCTTCCGAAACAAAGAAACTATACATTCCCTCACGTTCAACGATAATAATTGAATCTAGGTTAGGGTATGCAGACCAATGATACGCCTTTCCTTCGGGCAAATGTGCCGTCTCAAGAGCAGGCACTATTTCAATATACTCACCGATATCTTCAGCGGAAATGCGGTATCTATATCCCGTAGTTATTCTCTCGGTTATATTTTTAAGTTCGGGATATTTTTCATAAAACGTTTCCGGAATTGAAAGCGGCTCATATAAGAATCCGTTGATAGCCATCGCATAGGACATACTATCAGAGGATTGGGTAAGACCGTTGTTGTTATCGCTGCTGCTGATATAGGGGATCATAATGATTGCTGCCGTAATAATCAGGCAAAAGCAGGCTGCTATTGATACCCATTTGACCCAATAGGACCTCTTATTATTCCTACTTTTTGTCGCTGCAGTTATGAGATCATCATCGATATGCCCGACAGAATTTGCCAACCTTGATATTTTCATATTTCAACGCCCTCCTTAATAAGATAGTCTCTTAGCTTGTTTCGGGTGCAGAACATCATATTTTTGACCTTGCTTTCGGTAAAACCAAAGCGCACTGCGATATCTGCAACTGAGTCGAAGAAATAATACTTGCGAACAAATACGCTGCGCACATCCTCTTTCTGCATGCGAAGGAATCTACTGATCAGCTTGCCAACGTCCTCGTCACTTACATCCGGAGCATATCGGTCATCGGGCAAAACCGATGCCAGATCGTCCAGAGACACAAGCACGTCTGGAGACCGTTTTTCACGCTTCATAAACTCCAATCGTTTGAGAGACAGGTTTCTTGCAATCTTGCACACGAATGACATAAAGTTATTCGGCTTTATCGGTGGAATTGCGTTCCACACGCCCACGTATGTATCGTTAACGCATTCTTCCGAATCCTCGTGATTATTCAGAATGTTATAGGCGATACTGCGGCAGAGCTTGCCGTACTTGGCATCCGTCTCCTTGATAGCCTGTTCGTCCCGTTTGAAGTAAAGCTCTATTATTCGCAGATCATCCATATTGTTCACCTCCAACTATTTACCTAAAAGCGCTTTCAATTATTAAGTACGTTTTTTTCGGCGGCGGTCTTATCTTAATTGACGAATTATATTTATTGAGCTTTGAATCAGATAGAAAAAAGAAAATGCGACCGGAAAAAGGCCGCATAAATCTTGGTTTTTTCTGGTGGAGAAGTCGTAAAAGTACAAATCAGCCCTTGCAGAAAAGGAAGGAATGCAAAAAGTATACCATATCAACTTTTGTTATTTCTTTTTCTTGGGAGCAGGAAGATCATCGGATATTGATGCAAACAATTGATTTATGAAATCCCTGTTTTCAATATCCTCTACAAGAAGCATTTCCTTTGCTCCTTCGTAAGGAAGCTCTCTCGGTGCATTTGGCATCATGGCAAGCGCTGATTTTGTTGGCTTAACCAGCAGACGGTTATCATAAACACCACCAACAACCTTGCCGCCGTAATACAGCACATATTCTCCCATCATTGTCCGAGCTGAAAGACCGCTGCATTGTTCCAAGACGAATGCTATGTATTCTTTACTGCTTGCCATTGGTGTTCTCCTTTGCCGTGTTGATGGAGGTAATCAAAATTCGACGGATGGTTCCGCATTGATTATACAGATCAAAAGTGGTTTCTCTGCTCAAAATACCGGATTTCACAAACAGCTCCAGCCAATATTCTGTTTCCTGGCATTCCTTCAAGGTAATCTATATTTTTGCAATAAAATCCGATGGGAATATTATAGCATATTTAATGGAATTTTGCTGCGCAATATGAAATAATCCTGACGAATTATGAATTATCTCGCTTCGCTCGATATGAAATAAAATAAATCCACCATACACTGCAGCGTATTTCATAGCGTCAGCTATTTCATAACGCGAAGCGTTATTTCACAAATCCCGCAAGGGATTTATTTTTTTCTTTTCTGGCTATGTGCTACAAAAAAGATGCTTCTGACATTTTTGCGTATGAATTCGAACCCTAGTAAATGATAATGCTTTTCGACTAAAGGGAAAAAGCTTCATCAGCACTTCTTCACTATTCACTATTACTTATTACCTAATCGACAAGTTTCGAAAGAGAAGAGTGAAAAGTGAAGAGTTAAAAGTGAAAAAGTAAAATCGACAAGCCTCTGTCGAAACTTGTCGATTTCTGGTGGAGACAGAGGGGCTCGAACCCACGACCTCTCGCGTGTGAGGCGAACGCTCTAACCAGCTGAGCTATGTCTCCTTATAAAACTAAAAGGGGATCTGATAATCCCCTTAAGTTGGTGACCCGTAGGAGAATCGAACTCCTGTTTCCGCCGTGAAAGGGCGGTGTCTTAGCCGCTTGACCAACGGGCCTTATATGGTAGCGGCGGTCGGATTTGAACCAACGACCTGCCGGGTATGAACCGGATGCTCTAGCCAGCTGAGCTACGCCGCCATATTTGCCCGCCAGTCAGCGAGCAAGATTTATTATACTTATTGAGTTGCCGTTTGTCAATAGAAAAATCACAAAAATTTGCGGAATTTTATATTTTTTACATCAATCTTATGGTGTAGTAAACTGCGCAGCACACCACAAAGGCAATTACGGCATAAACGATATAGATTATTGCATAGACGGGGATAAAGAGAGCGGCAATAACAGCAAGGGCGGACACACCGTATATTGCTGCGGCGGTTTTGATAACAGAACGGTTTATCTTGTCGAAGAGTCTGATACTGCATTTGCCGAGCTTGAGGGTCCCGTTATTCTTGCAAGCTGACATACACGCGAGAAATGCTGCGGCGCATACGATCAGGCACACTGCGGCATAAACGTACAAAGCCCAGGACTTGACACTGTTTGACATAAAATAAAGGGCAAATGCAATAATTCCGTGTGTTACGGTCAGACCGAAAAAAGCGCGCTGATAAACATTGTAAATAAGATAGTAGATAACTACTGCGGGAATGAAAATGTAGATGAGCTTCATGCTGAGGATATAATTGTACAGCAGCATACCGCAGCAAATTGCTATAACGCCGAACAATCCCATAACGGTTGCAGGGTTGACGATCTTTGACGTGTCAAAAGTCTTTTTCTTAATGGCGATAACGAGCCATAAGAGTGACGCCAGAAATCCGACACCTGCAACGGCAACAGCGATCTTGGTAACAGTTACCGCCGTCTGTGTTGTAGGAACGTAGTCGAACATTTTATAGAGATAGGCCAAAGCCCAAAGCAGAATAGCACCTGCTGCAAACATCGACAGAACCCGGTTGGACACCATCTCTTCCGTCTTCTTGCGATCATTCTTTTCCAAATCGTTCACTCTCCAATATCAAAATTACCGGTATGGTACATAATTGCACATAATGCCGCAACCGGAGCGGTTTCACACCTGAGAATACGCGGTCCTATAGATACGACGCTCATACCGCAATTAAGGGCTTTGCTGACCTCAGTCGCTGAAAAACCGCCCTCAGGTCCCGTGAATACCGAGTAGTCGGTACCGTTTGAGGAATTGAGTACGGCTGACAGAGATTTTTGGTTTTCGTCTTCGTACAAAAACAGGGGAGTGGCATGTCCTGCGGCATCCTGCACAGCCTGATCAAATGTGAGAATATCTCCTATGATGACTCGCTGTGAACGTTTGGACTGCCTGACAGCCTCGTCTGCAATTTTTTGAAAACGCTTGATCTTTTTGTCGAACTCGTCGGCTTTCGGTCTGGATATGCATCTTTCGGAAATAAAGGGGACTATTGCAAATACGCCGCATTCTACACATTTTTGGATAAGATAATCAAACCTGTCTCCCTTGGATAGACCGGCATATACCGTAACCAGGGCGCTGGGCTGATTGCTGTATGCTTCCGTGGAGAGGATCTCGGCTATGCAGGAGTCACGATTAACCTGACTGAGCCTGCAGCGGTGTCTGTGAGATGAATCGTCACACACGAAGATCTCGTCACCATTTGCCATTCTCAGGACCTGACAGATGTGTTTAGACTCTTCCGAAGAAAAATATACAGAATTATTAGAAATATCTGCTGAAGAAACGAAAAACGACACTTTATTCCTCCGCGGTAAGCTTATAATATAGTCAGTAACTGCACATAGACATCCGACCGAGTTATTATATCAAATTATTAGTAAAATGTCCATACTTTTTGACAATATTAATATGAAAGTCAAAATATAGATACACCCCGTTTATGATCGAAACGAAGTGCTGCGGCAAAGAAAAGGCAAAAAAATCAACTATGCGTAAACTTGTGCATATACAAGAACCTTTATACTTCATGGACTTTGTGGGATGATTTAATATTTGCATAACATTTATTTTTACAATTTTTGCTAATTATTCTGTCCCTCGAAAGCCTTATGATGTATTGAAAGAATATCATTTTTATGATAAAATATTAAAAAATAAAAGGAAAGAAGAAGCCTATTATGGAAGAAAAGATCAGAATTATCGTAGCTACCGAAACCAGGGAGTATGGTGCATCATTAACCGCATCGCTGTCTTCGTCAAGGAACATCTCCGTTTTGACAACTGTCTGTGACGGAAATGAGCTTGTCGAGTATTCCAAACTGCTGCATCCGGACATCATAGTGTCCGATTTGTATCTGGCCCAGAAGAATGCTGTTGCGGCATACAATGATATCTCGGCACTTAATATGGACAAGGTGCCTGCACTGTTTCTGTTGATACCTTACGAAAATATAACATTGGACAATATGTACACATCAGCAGCCAAGGTAATAGTCAAGCCGTGTGATACCGATATTCTGATAGAAAGCATCCATTCTCACATATTGTCAAACAAGCAGGACAAGCTCCAGAAATTCATTGACGCAAGCATTGAGCTGCAGGTTACCAATATCATGCACCGCATCGGAGTGCCTGCGCATATAACGGGCTATCATTTCCTCCGTGCAGCTATATGTCTTGCCATCAATGACGAAAACAAACTTACCTCTGTGACAAAAGTTCTCTATCCCGAGGTCGCAAAACAGTTCGGCACGTCTGCTTCCCGTGTGGAGAGAGCAATGCGCCACGCAGTAGAGGTTGCCTGGGACAGAGGAGATGTTGACGTTCTGACAAGCTTCTTCGGCTATACCGTGAACTCTGCTAAGGGAAAACCGACCAATAGTGAGTTCATATCCCTGATCGCAGACCATATCCGTCTCAAGCATAAAATATCGCAAGCCTGATTCTGAATACTGATGAGCCGTGCATCTGCACGGCTTTGTTTTTTGCAAAGGTACGCTTGTGTGCCGGATGGGTACCGATGTAATATTTTTGCTTGATTTTATTATTCAAAATATTGTATAATGTTTTTGTAAAACTATGAAATAAAATATAAAGGAGGCCGGTTATGTTTAATATAGGCGACAATATTTCACATCCTATGCACGGAGCAGGTGTTATAGTCGACATTGTGGATCGCCAGGTCAATAATCGGCCTCAGTCATTCTATCTTGTCGATATGATATACGGGGCGATGACCGTTCAGATCCCGTGTCATTTGTGTGACTCATTGGGTGTCAGGCATATCATAACGGCGGATCAGGCAAATGCCGTTATTGCAAGCATACCTGAGCTTGAGATCTATAACATTGATAACTGGAGCAAGCGCTACAGAGAAAACGTAGAGAGGATCAAGAGCGGTGATCTGTATCAGGTTGCGGTCGTTGTTAAATCGCTTGTTCTGAGAGATAAGATCAAGACTCTGTCAACGGGAGAACGTAAGCTTCTTGGTATGGCAAAAGGTATTCTGGTATCTGAGCTGTCGCTGGCGTCAGGCTGCAGCATGCGTGATGCAGAGCAAAAAATAATGGATAATATTTTATAAACGGAGAACTATGAAAAAGAAAAATAAACCTGTTTTTGTATCTGCGGTCATTGCCGCAGGCGGTACTTCGTCACGTATGAACGGTGATAACAAGCTTTTGCTTGAGATAGGAGGTATACCCGTTATAGCCCATTCGCTGCTGGCTTTTCAAAGCTGTGACAGCATCTCGGAGATAATCATATCTGCTCACGAGAGTCATCTGCAGACCTATGCGGATATAGCACAGTACTATGATATAACAAAGCTGACAAAGGTCGTCAAAGGGGGAGATACCAGACTCCAAAGCGTATATAACGCCGTAAAAGAATGCTCAAAAAAAGCAGACTATATTCTTGTTCACGACGCGGCACGTCCTCTCATAACAGATGAGGATATCAAAACCGTTATAGGTGATACAATATCCCATAATTGTGCCGCAGCCTCTAACAAGGTCACCGATACGGTCAAAAAGGTCTCTGACCGACTGGCACAGTCTACCGTTGACCGCACAGATCTGTATACGGTACAGACTCCCCAGGGGGCAGACAGAGATTTGCTGTACGGTGCATTGGAGAAAGCCGTCGGTATGTCGGACGGATCTGTGACCGACGAATGTTCTGCGCTGGAAAAGATCGGTATTAAGCCGTATATGAGCGACTGCTCTGTTTGCAATATTAAGATCACCTATCCTCAGGACGTATTTATTGCAAATGCAATATATGACAGGAGAAACAAAAAATGAGAATTGGTTTTGGCTACGACGTGCATCGGTTCACAGAGGGTAGACCTTTGATTTTGGGCGGTGTTACTCTTCCTTATGAAAAAGGCTTGCTTGGACACAGCGATGCCGACGTTTTGACACACGCGATAATAGATTCGCTGTTTGGTGCTGCGGCGTTAGGGGATATAGGCAGCCATTTTCCGGACACGGACGCAAAGTATAAAGGCGCGTGCAGTATCGATCTTCTCAAGCAGTGCTGCAGAGAGCTCAGAGAAGCGGGATATGAAATATCGAATATTGACACCGTAACAGTCATTCAGTCACCGAAGCTGGCCCCCTACGTTTCGCGCATACAGCAAAGCATAGCGGCAGCTGCGGGAATCGGAACAGATCAGGTATCCGTAAAAGCCAAAACCGAAGAGCGGCTAGGCTATACGGGAGACGGAAGCGGCGTCAAAGCATACTCTGTCGCATTGATAGAAAAAGTTAAATAATCAACCGGTGCAGACAGCGCATAGTATAAGACAAAGGAGTGTCTTGTTCTATGAGCTGTCTTATTATATTCAAATCAATAACCTATGCCCAAAACGCCAACCGTCTTTTAGGCAGAAACGGTATTAATTCATATCTTATACGCAAGCCGTCGGCTATTATTGCAAACTCCTGCGGCTATGCTCTGAAAATCAATTGTCCCGATATAGAAAGAGCAAAAGTGTTGATGGGTAAAAGCGGGATAAACTATATATCCTGCTGGCGGTATAAAGGTAACAACTGGTACGAAATATGATATATCTCGACAATGCCGCGACAACGCTGATAAAGCCCAAAAATGTATATACAGCATCCTGCAATGCGCTGCGTAAATGCGGAAATCCCGGCAGGGGAGGTCACGCACCGTCCGTATACGCATCGGACAAAATCTATGAATGCAGAGTAGAAACGGCAAAATTGTTCCATATGGAAGATAAGCCCGAAAACGTCGTTTTTACGCTTAATGCCACACACGCGCTTAACATTGCCATAAAGAGCATACTGCATAACGGGGGACATGCGGTAATATCATCTATGGAGCATAATTCGGTACTCAGACCTCTTAATAAGCTGAAAGAAAACGGCGTCACCTATTCTGTGGCACATTGTCCGATATTCGATAACGAAGCAGCCGTTAATGCTATATGCGATTGTATTGATTCGCGCAAGACCGACTGCGTGATAATTGATCATATATCAAACGTGTTCGGGTATGAGCTTCCCATATACCGCATTGACGAGCTGTGTCACGCAAGAGGTATCCCGCTTATAATCGATGCATCCCAATCTGCGGGTATAAACGATATCAACACAAAACTTCTCAAAAGTACCGTGTACATCTGCTTTCCGGGGCACAAATCATTGTTTGGACCACAGGGAACGGGATGCCTTTTATCCTGCAAAGTCAATCACCTTTACAGTATTATGGAAGGTGGGACGGGCAGCAATTCCATATACGAGGATCAGCCGGATTTTCTCCCGGATATTTATGAGAGTGGAACACAAAACTCACACGGTATAGCGGCACTCTGCGAGGGTATCAAATACATCCGCAGCCGTTCTCTGAAAGATGTTTCGGCTTTTCATAAAGAGCTTACCGTATATGCGCTTGAACGGCTTTTTGCCATCCCGGCGATAAAAGTGTATTCGGGGCCCTTTCATACACACGGAGTCATATCCTTCCGTGGGTTGAACAAAGACTGTGAAGAGCTTGCGGAAGGGCTTAACAGGCAGGGGATATTCGTGCGTGCGGGACTTCAATGTGCGCCGCTTGCTCATAAGACCGCGGGAACGTTGGAAACGGGTACGGTCAGAGTGAGTTTTTCAGTATTCAATACCTTCAGGGACATTGATATACTGTGTTATAATATTAATCGCCTTATTGGCAAAAAAACCTTTGTTTTCTATTGAAAAAACCTCATTTTTCTGCTATTATTAATAGAAGTAAAAAATTAAGTTGGAAGGTATGCGAAAAGTGTTTGACTATATTTGGCAGCATTTGCGTTTGATCACTGTTTTTGATGTAATAGACATCATTTTGGTAGCGGCACTGATTTTCTATATTCTCAGACTTGTCAAGGGTACTACGGCAGAGTATCTGCTCAAGGGTGTCCTTGTATTATTCGGCGCCCTGCTGATATCCGATTTGTTGCGACTTAATATCATCAACTATTTGCTTACTTCTATTTTCCAGATAGGAATCCTTGCTGTTGTCATACTTTTTCAGCCGGAGCTGCGTAATATTCTCCACAAGTTCGGCACCACCCACCATCTTAAGCTTTTCAGATCTCAGGAAAAAGAAGACAATCAGGCCGTTAGGCTTGCTATAGCTAACGTTGTCGAAGCCGCAAAGGCCATGTCTGCTTCAAAGATCGGTGCATTGATCGTATTCCAGCGTGAAGACAGTATTTCTTCCGTGGCCAGTTCGGGTACTGCCATTGATGCGGAAACAAGCGCTGAGCTTGTAAAAAACATATTTTATCCCAAGTCTCCGCTCCACGACGGTGCTGTGATAATAACCGACGGCAGGATCCGTGCCGCAGGCTGTATACTCCCGTTATCCGCAAATATCAATATCAGCAAAGAGCTCGGAACACGACACCGCGCCGCACTGGGAATGAGTGAGGCCTACGACTCGATCTCTGTTGTCGTTTCCGAAGAGAACGGCTATATCTCTCTTGCAAGCGGCGGCGTTCTCAAAAGGCGCCTTTCTGCCGAGAACCTCGAGAGAATACTCTGTGATCAGATGCTGCCAAAGGGCGATGTCGAGCATAAGAGCATTATCCTCGAATGGATGAAGGGATGGAAAAAGAAATGAAAGCTTGGCTTAAAAAATACAACATATTTACTTGGCTCATATCGCTTCTTATAGCGTTGCTGATATGGTTTTTTGTCGTATCCCAGCTCAACCCCGATATGGACTCACGGTTCAGAAATATAGATATTCAGATAACCGATATCGAGCAGCTTACCGCAAACGGTCTTGCCATAGTCAGCGGCGGCAATGCAACAGCAGACGTCAAAGTCCGAGGTAAGAGGGACAAAATAGTTCTTCTGGAAGCAGACAGCTTCAAAGTTACAGCAAGCGTTGCATCCATTACCGTCCCCGGTACGTACAATCTCAGCTATAATATTGACGTTCCCGACGTTAGTGTAGTGTCCAAGAATCCTTCGCAGATCAGCGTTGTCATTGATCATATTTCTTCCAAATCGGTACCGGCTGTGATCAAGTTCACCGGCAAGATGCCCGAGGATTATGTCCTGTACGATTATACTCTGTCGCCCGATGCGATTATAGTCAAGGGTCCTCAGAGCCAGCTGGATATGATCGCTGAAGCCGTTGTTACTTATGATCTTGATGACAACAAAAAATCCCGCGAAACGACACTTTCGTACAGTTTTTACGACAAACAGGGGGATATTTTGGATATAGAGGGTCTGTCTGTAGATACACCTGCAATTGTTCTGCGTACCGAGGTTATGCTCGTAAAGACCGTACCGCTTGTGGCAGATGTTATTTCCGAGGGAATGTTCTCCGAGAATATTGTTAATGTTACCGTTGAACCCGCAGAAATCGAGATTATGGGCGATCCTTCAGTTGCAGGCTATGTGAACAGCATCGTTGTAGGTACTGTAGATCTCAAAACCGCGATCACTTCACATCAGACCTCCGTGGAGTACGATTTTGTTCTTCCCGACGGATTAAGCAGCGAAACCGAATTGGATTCCGTAAGCGTGCAGCTGGATACTCAGGGATACGGTTACAGCAGGATGTACCTGTCATCTAAAGACTTTGAGCCTATTGACGGGTTCACATTCCTCACAGGTTCAACTGTCAACATTGAAGTCTTCGGCCGAACAAGTGTACTCAATAAGCTTCTTGATTCCGACTTTATTGTCAAGCCACTGAGTATATCGTATGATGGCACAGGCATTACAGCAACGGTTTCTCTCGATATATCCTGCAAATATCAGGATGTTTGGGTTGTCGGTGCATATACTCTGCCTGTTCTTGTAGATACTGTGTCCCCTGATAACACGTCAAAATGAGTATAATAATTCCTAATAACCGTATGCCTTATGGGATGAGTGACCATGAGGTAATATCAAAAGCTGCAAGAGCGGCTGGACTGAAGAGGGCAGATATTTCGTACTCGGGTATATTCAGAGAATCACTCGATCTGAGACACGGCAGCATATCCAAGCTCTATTCGGTAGAATTTGAGCTTATGCGCAAAGAGGATGAACAGAAGCTTGCCGATTCAAACCCGGCAGCTTATCTCAAGCCCTCCGTACAGTTTCCCACCGCAAATGGAACGCTGCCGCTGAGCGCTCCTCCCGTTGTGGTAGGATTCGGCCCTGCAGGTATGTTTGCCGCACTTATCCTTGCCGAAAACGGTTTTAAGCCTATCGTTATTGAGCGCGGTTCCAAAATGGATGACCGAGACAGAAAGGTGCAGGAGTTCTTTGAGCGCGGCAGACTTGATACAGCCACTAACATTCAGTTCGGTGAGGGTGGCGCGGGAACCTACTCCGACGGAAAGCTCACCTCACGGATCAACGATCCGCTCTGTATGCTCGTTTTGGATCTGCTTAAGACCCACGGTGCACCCGAATCTATCCTGCGTATAGCCAAGCCTCATATCGGCACCGATCTTCTTAAAAATATTGTTGTTTCAATACGCAAACGTATAGAAGAGCTTGGCGGCAGGGTTATGTTTGATACCGCAATGACGGGCATCAAATTTTCCGATGGTAAGCTGCGCAGCATTGTCACCCACAAGGGCGTCATTGATACGGAGACAGCGGTTCTTGCCGTTGGACACAGCGCACGGGACACTGTCTGTATGCTGCATCGGAACAGCTTTGCAATAGAGCCCAAGGCATTCTCTGTGGGTCTGCGTATAGAGCACCTGCAGCAGGATCTCAACTTTTCAGCCTATGGCAGGCATATGGATCTGCCTAATATTCCGCAAGCGGAGTACAATCTGTCTGCCAAGCCGTATGACCGCGGATGCTATTCTTTTTGTATGTGTCCCGGCGGCTACGTTATCCCTGCCGCCAGCGAAGAGGGCGGGGTAGTCACAAACGGAATGAGTCTGCACAGCCGATCGGGTAAGAATGCGAACTCGGCTATATGCGTTTCGGTACTGCCTTCTGATTTTGCGTCCGACTCACCGCTCGGCGGTATAGATTTTCAGCGGCAGCTGGAAAGACGAGCCTATCTTGAAGGCGGCAGCGATTATTCCGCACCTGTTCAAACTGTAGGCGATTTTATTAACGGCACTGCGGGAAGCGTATCTAAAACCGTTATACCCAGCTACCCGATAGGCACAAAGCCGACCGATTTCTCCCGTTGGCTGCCGGAGTTTGTTACAGACTCAATAAGGGCTTCTATGCCTTTTTTTGCCCGCAGATTAGCTTGTTTCGGCAGTAAAGATGCGATATTCACCGGTGTGGAGACCCGCACGTCCTCTCCCGTACGCATAACGCGAAACGAGAATTTTGATTCCATCAACGTTCAGGGAGTGATCCCCTGCGGAGAAGGTGCGGGATACGCAGGAGGCATTATGAGCGCCGCAGTTGACGGTATCAAAGCCGCCACGGCAATATTAAACAAATACAAGGTTTGACAGAGGTTAGAAATGAATCAAAATGCTGTTATCAAAAAAATCCTGCCTGACGGTAAAGCCGAGATAGAAGTTATCAGAAAGGCTGCCTGTTCAGCCGATTGCAGTACCTGCAAAGGCTGTAATCACCATCCCGAAGAAAAAATGTACGTTGAAGCATTCAATCCTATCTCGGCAGAGGTCGGGGATCTTGTTCTTGTGCAGACGTCAACTTCCAAAGTGCTCAAGGGAGCGGCGGCTGTATACGTTCTGCCCCTGGTCCTTATGGGTGCGGGATACTTTCTTTCTTCCGCACTTACGGAAGGGTACAGAATACTTGTTTCTATGCTGGCGCTTATCGCTGGATTATTTATTTGCAAGTTCATATACAGCTTCGACGCAAAGAGAAAATCAATTACATTTACTATAACCCATAAAATGAGGTGACATATATGCTTAAAAGTATGACAGGCTACGGAAGAAACGTAGCAGAAAATGACAAGAGACAGATCACCGTTGAGATACATTCCATAAACCACAGATATCTTGACCTGACTGTAAAAACTCCCAGAGTGTATTCTTTTCTTGAGGATACCGCAAAAAAGAAGATAACCCAGGTCATTGCCCGCGGCAAGGTCGACGTTTATATAAGCATCAAGGACAAAGAGGATAACAGCGTTAAAATAGCACTCAATAATCCCATCGTTGAGGGATATATCAATGCCGCAAAGGATGCCGCTCAAAAGTTCGGTATAGCGTTTGACATGACTTCGTCTGCCGTTCTGAGGCTTCCCGATGCTCTTATAATCGACAAGGACGAGCCTGATACCGATGAGATAACCGCTCAGGTCATGGAATCTCTCACAGCCGCTCTTGACGCTTATGATGCCGTGAGACAGGAAGAAGGAAACAGACTGTGCAGCGATATCCTCTACAGAGCGGGGCTTATTGCTGAAATGGTTGATTTTGTGGAGCAGCGTTCACCCGATTCGGTTGAAGAATACCGCCGCAAGATCGCTCAGCGTATGACCGAGATACTCGGTGATACCGATATAGCCGAGCAGAGGATCCTGACAGAAGCCGCCATATTTGCGGACAAGGTCTCTGTTACAGAGGAGATCGTCAGACTCAGAAGTCACTTAAAGCAGCTTAACAATATGATAAACGGCTCGGTGCCTTCCGGACGCAAGCTCGATTTTTTGGTTCAGGAGATCAACCGCGAAGCAAATACCATAGGCTCAAAAGCCAGCGACTATCCCATAACCAAGACTGTCGTTGACATCAAGGCAGAGATCGAAAAGATCCGTGAACAGATCCAGAATCTTGAATAAGGAGCTACGGATATGAGATTGATTAATATCGGATTCGGAAATATGGTATCGGTCAACCGTATCGTTGCCATTGTCAGTCCGGAGTCGGCTCCTATCAAGCGTATTATCACCAAATCCCGCGAGGTCAATATGCTTGTCGATGCTACATACGGCAGACGCAGCAGAGCTGTTATAATGACCGATTCGGGTCACGTTATTCTCTCGCCCGTACAGCCCGAAACCATTGCAAACAGACTTATCACCGATTACGATGACGTTGTGGAGGATAACGATGAATAAAGGCAAACTTTTTGTCATTACGGGGCCCAGCGGAACGGGAAAAGGAACCGTACTCAAACGTGTATTTGAAGATAATAAAGAACTGTTCTACTCTGTTTCGGCAACGACACGCGCACCCCGTCCCGGTGAAGAGCACGGCAGGGAATATCTGTTCGTATCAAAAAATGAGTTTGAAAAAATGATCGGCGCAGGTCAGCTTCTTGAATATGCACAATATTCCGGTAATTACTACGGCACCCCTTTAAGACCCATTGAAGAAAAGACCGCCGCAGGCGCTGACGCCGTTTTGGAGATCGAGCTTCAGGGTGCTGTTCAGGTCAAAAAAACCTGCCCCGATGCCGTGTTTATCTTCATTGCACCGCCCTCTATGGAAGTTTTGGAACAGCGCCTTCGCAATAGGGGAACCGAGGACGAAAAGCATATTCTTATGCGACTTGAAAGGGCAAGAGAGGAATGTGCCGCAGCCGATCGGTTTGATCACATTGTTGTAAACGACGACTTGGATACAGCGGTAAAAGAGTTGTCTCAAATCATACTTTCTTACAGAAAATAATTTTATCGGAGGACAAATATTATGATGCTCGCACCTTCTATGAAAGATCTTCTCACACACATTGACAACAGATATATGCTTGTCAATATCGCCGCAAAGCGTGCGCGCGACATCGCTACCAGCGCAGAAGAACGAGAGGTCTCTCTTACAGAAAAGCCTGTTACACTTGCTCTCAATGACATAATCGACGGCAAGGTTGAGGTCATTCCCGCTGATGTTGTAGCTGCTATGGCAGAGGATGCAGCTGCAGAGAATTTTACTGCGGAAAACGCCTGAAAACCCGGCACAACAATAAATGGAAGATAATCGGCTCACCGCTAAAATTGCAGTTTCATCGGCAGTAATCTCCATCGACAAACTGTATTCATACATAGTACCCGCTGACTACAGCAGCAGTATCACCGTAGGTCAGCGGGTTTTAGTGCCGTTTGGAAGAAACAACAAGCAGACTCACGGTATCGTGGTTGAGCTTAATTCAGCGGCGCAGGAAGAATGTAAAAAGCTCAAAGAGATCATATATCTGTACAGCGATGAGGTTATATTATCTCACGAGGATATAAGTATTGCGTCATTTATCAAAAACCGCTGTTTCTGCACTTTTTTTGATGCTGCCAATGTTCTTCTTCCTCCGGGGATCTGGAGCCGGAATACAGAGGTATTTCTGCCAGGTGAGTTTTCTTACGAATACCTGCTGACACAGCTGACAAGATCTCCCAAAAAAGCCGAGATAGTAAAAGCCGTTTATCACGCACTTCATCCCGTTACCTGCGCAGATATAGTCAAAAAGACCGGTATCAAAACAGCATCCACCCATCTTCGTGAGCTTATATCTCTTGGATACGTTACTTCCAAGCAGAAGGTCATCAAACCTATAAACGACAAATTTATTACCATGGTCGAGGCTGCTATGTCCATAGAAGAGGCAGAAGCTTTGCTGCCGAGAGGTAAGCTGACACAGCGCAGGCTTGACGTATTAAGGTGTCTGTCGCAGTCGGGTACGATTCCCGAAGCTGAGCTGTGCTATCTGACCGGTGTCACCTCCAGTCTTATATCCGGTCTTGTGACCAAAGGATTTATTAACCGATATAAGACTGAGATATACAGACGTCCCGAGATCAAAGCTTCGGAGCGTGAAATGCAGATAGATCTCAACCCATCACAGCAGCAGGCGTTTGATGATATTCTTACGCTGATGGACGGTACAGCCAGAGGCTGTCTTCTGCACGGTATAACGGGAAGCGGCAAGACCGAAATCTATATCAAGCTTATCAAAGAAGCCTTAAATCGCGGCAGGAGCGCTGTGCTGCTTGTTCCCGAGATCGCGCTTACTCCTCAGATGGTTCGACGGTTCTATATACATTTCGGCGAAGATATAGCTATAATCCACAGCGGACTTACCTCGTCTCAGCGCTATGACGAGTATAAACGCATCAGGCAGGGAAGGGCCAGGATTGTTGTAGGAACACGATCGGCTATTTTTGCTCCGCTCAGGAACATCGGTATCATAATTATTGACGAAGAGCAGGAGTTTACCTACAAATCCGAGAATACTCCCAGATATCACGCTGTTGATATCGCAAAATTCCGTTCGGCATATCATAAATGTCTTGTGCTTATGGGGTCTGCAACCCCCTCGGTTGAAACCTATTGGCTGGCACAGCAGGGTAAGATTTCCCTTGTCGAACTGACAAAAAGATATAACAAAATGCCTTTGCCCCGTGTTATCATCTCTGATATGCGCGGTCAGGTGAAAAACGGCAGTATATCCACCATCGGCCCCGAGCTTGCCCGTGAGATCTCAGATAACCTCAAAAACAAAGAAAAGACAATACTGTTCTTAAACAAGCGCGGTGCATCAAGAAAACTGCAGTGCGTTGACTGCGGGCATATCCCCGAATGTAAAAATTGCAGTGTTCCTCTTGTATATCATTCAAAGAACAACAGACTGCTTTGTCACCATTGCGGTTATTCCGAGCCATCCTATGTATCCTGTCCCGTCTGCGGATCATTCAGGCTGAGATACGAGGGCATCGGCACACAGAAAGTCGAAACCGAATTGAGCGAGCTGTTCCCCGGTATACGCATAGTTCGTATGGATGCAGACACCATCGTCGGCAGGACAAGCCACGAAAAACTGATCGATGAATTTGCGGAAGGTGACTGTGATATCCTGCTGGGTACCCAGATGGTCGCAAAAGGTCTTGATTTTGACAACGTAACACTGGTCGGTGTTCTTGACTGTGACGGGTTTATTTACAGTGAAGATTTCCGTGCTCAGGAGCGTGCTTTTGCGCTTATTACTCAGGTAGTGGGCAGAGCAGGTCGGCGAGAAGCACCTGGCAGAGCGGTCATTCAGACATTTACCCCTGACAATTCCGTTATCAATACTGCCGCCGTTCAGGATTACAAAGCTTTCTACAGCAGCGAGATAATCGCAAGACAGGCTCTGAAGGCGGCACCGTTTTACGATCTGTTTGTTTTCAATCTTACAGGTGAATACGAGGATGAATTGGACAGAGCGGCACGCTCGCTTGCGTCAACCATTACAAAAGCATCCAAAACCTATACCGGTATCATTGACGGTAAAGTATTGGGTCCAATATCGCCTAATATTTTCAGGCTCAATAACAAATACAGACTAACCGTTTCATTCAGGGGAAAGAATACCCCGCAGGCAAGGGCATTGGTCGAAAAAGTAATCTATGCTTACGCCATGACTCCGTATAATTCAAAAATATCCTTATCTGTAGATATCAACCCATACTATTGAACAGAGGTGTAAAATATGGCTATCAGAAATATAGTAGAAAAAGGCGACCCCGTACTCAACAAGGTCTGCCGCCCTGTAACCGCATTCAATGAGAGACTTTGGGAGCTTCTTGATGATATGCACGAAACATTACACAATGCAGACGGTGCAGGACTTGCCGCACCCCAGGTGGGCATTCTCCGCAGGATTGCTCTCGTTATGCTTGATGACGGTTCCTATCTTGAGATAATCAATCCCGAGATAATAAGCAGAGAGGGCACACAGTCGGGCACAGAGGGATGTCTCAGTGTTCCAGATGTTTTCGGAATTGTAGAAAGACCTATGAACGTCACCGTTAAAGCTCAGGACAGATACGGTAAGGAATTTACCGTTGATGCCGAGGGTTTTACCGCAAGGGCCTTCTGCCATGAAATAGATCATCTGCACGGTCATCTGTTTACCGAAATTGTCAAAAAATACGTAGATATTAACAATACGGACGAGGAGTGATGATATGCGTATAGTTTTTATGGGTACTCCCGAGTTTGCCGTTGAATCGCTTAAAGCTCTTATAGGCAGCACCCACGAGGTATGCGCTGTATTCACACGTCGCGATGCACCCAAAAACCGCGGAATGAAGCTTTTTCCGCCTCCGGTAAAGGTCTGTGCCGCCGAAAATAACATTCCCGTATATCAGCCCGTCTCACTTAAAAACGAAAAGTGGAAGCGCATCCTCCGTGAGATATCTCCCGATCTTATAGTTGTCGCCGCTTACGGTAAGATATTACCCGTTGACATCCTCGAGATGCCCAAATACGGCTGTATCAACGTTCACGCGTCTCTGCTTCCCAAATATCGCGGTGCAAGTCCTATAAATGCCGCTGTGCTCAATGGTGAAAAAACCTCGGGTATCACCATTATTCAGATGGCAGAGGGTATTGATACGGGAGATATGCTTCATAAGATCAGCACCGATATTGCAGAAAGCGAGACATACGGACAACTCCATGACAGACTTGCCCTTATCGGCGGACAAGCTCTGCTTGAAGCAATTGATAAGATCGAAAAAGGCGAGGCGCATCCCGAAAAACAGGACGAAGCTGAGGTATGTTACGCTTCTATGATCCACACAGAGGATACAATAATAGATTTTGCCGAGGACAGTACAGATGTTTCTCAGCGTATACGTGCCTATGATCCTCAGCCGGGAGCTTTCTGCTACCTGGGTGATACAAAAGCCAAGCTGTTTTCCGCTTCGCTCATCCCTTGCGAAGATACCTTTGGAAACCCCGGAGAGATACTCGAGTGCGGCAAAAAGGGCATGACCGTAGCCTGCAAAAAAGGCAAAGTCCTGATCGGAGAAATACAGCTTGCAGGCGGTAAAAAAATGCCTGCACAGGCATTTTATGCCGGACACAGAGATATTATAGGAAAAGTATTTACCAAACAGGGGTGAACAATGAACCCAGCCCGCAACTGTGCGCTTAAAGCGCTTATTCAGTTCAGACGCGAAAATGCGTGGACCGATCTGTATCTTAAAAACAGCCTTTCTCAGCTGTCAAGTGAGGATGCTGCTCTCTGTACAGCCATAACCTACGGTGTGCTGCAGAATATGAGTCTTATAGATCACTATATCTCACATTACAGCAGTATAAAACTGAATAAGATTATGCCACAGGTCCTTGACGCGCTCAGATGCGGTGTATATCAGATTGTCTTTATGGACAGAATACCGATCTTTGCCTCCGTCAACGAGACTGTTGCTTTGGTCAAAAAACACGCTAATCCCCGTGCGGGCGCTTTTGCCAATGCCGTTCTGCGTAAGATAGCAGCAGACAAGGATAATTTGCCCAATGTTCAAAAGGATGATCCTATAGAGTACCTATCTGTACGTTACAGCCATCCCTATTGGCTCACAAAGCGTCTGAGTGACCAATTTGGCTATAGTGAAGCAGAGCAGATAATGGCTGCCAACAATACAGAAGCACCTGCATATATTCGTGTCAACACCCTTAAAAATGAAGTTGATGAGCTTATCGGCTTGCTCAAAGAAGAAGGTGCAGACGCGCAAAGGGTACAAGGCATCAACGGCACGCTGCTGTGCAGATACGAACGGCCTCTGCATCAGACGGAAGCATTCCGAAAGGGTCTGTTCTATATTCAGGATCTTGCATCACAGCTTGCCGTAACACTTCTGGCGCCTACAGCAGGGGATAGTGTCATTGACATGTGTTCCGCTCCGGGAGGAAAAAGCATAGTATGCGCGCAGCTTATGCAAAACAAGGGTAGCATAAAGGCATTTGACGTGCATGAGCACAAGATCAATATAATCGATCAGAACGCTTCAAAATACGGAATTGATATCATCTCTGCCGCAGCTTGTGATTCAACAGTTCTTTTACCCCGGCTTGTTTCTTCGGCCGACAGAGTCATATGCGATGTGCCCTGCTCGGGGCTCGGCATTATCCGTAAGAAACCCGATATCCGTTTCAAAAGCGAGGACAGTATTAAAAATCTGCCCGAAATTCAGTATAAGATACTGAAAAATGCCGCAGCGTACGTAAAACCCGGCGGAAGACTGCTGTACTCCACATGCACGGTGATAAACGAGGAAAACTCCGATATTATCAAAAGATTTTTAAGCGAAAACGGTGATTTTGTGCTTTCACCATTTGATAATCCCGTTACGGGTACAACGAATGGCTGTATAACACTTTTGCCGCACAAACATAACTGTGACGGATTCTTTATTGCTTTGCTGGATAGGAAAAAATAATGGATAATAAACTCTGTATAAGCTCAATGACACCCGTAAGTCTCTCCGAGTATATGTTATCTGTCGGAGAACCTGCTTTTAGAGCGGGACAGATATTCAAGTGGCTTTCTATGGGTGTTGACAACTTTTCACAAATGACAAATCTGTCAAAAGACCTGCGTGCCAAGCTTGACGAAAACTGTTATATCGAAATGCCTCTGCTTCTCAAAAAACAGGTCTCGTCAAAAGACGGTACGATAAAGTATCTTTTTGGTCTGCGTGACGGCAACAGTATTGAGTCGGTTCTGATGGAGTACAAGCATGGAACAAGTATATGTATCTCCACTCAGGCAGGCTGTAAAATGGGATGCATATTCTGCGCATCGTTTGATCCCGCCCGTTCACGTAATCTATCGGCAGGTGAGATTATCGGCCAGATACTTATGGCGCAGAAAGACAGTGGAAGAACGGTGTCCAACATCGTTCTTATGGGTACGGGTGAGCCTCTGGACAATTACGATAACGTAATGGATTTTTTGGACATAGTATCTGCACCCGGCGGCCTCAACATAGGAATGCGTCATATTTCTCTGTCAACCTGCGGTATTGTACCCAAAATAGACGAACTCAGCGATAAAAAACTGCAGCTTACACTTTCTGTATCACTTCACGCACCCAACAATCAGACGAGAGACAAGATTATGCCCATAAATCACAGATATCCTCTTGAGATGCTTATTCCTGCGTGCAGGAGATATTTCGGCAAAACACACAGACGTATCTCGTTTGAGTACGCAATGATAAAGGATGTCAACGATTCGGTCAAAGATGCATACCAATTGGCATCTTTGTTAGGCGGCTTTTTGTGTCACGTCAATCTTATACCCCTGAACAAGCTTCCGGGCAGTCCTCTTATTCCTTCTCCTCCTGCTAATATTCGCAGGTTTCAGGAAATACTAAACACAAAGGGCATCAATACTACCGTACGCAGAAGCCTTGGAGGAGACATAGATGCTGCGTGCGGACAATTAAGACGAGGAAAAACTACACTGTGAAGAGTGGTGTTTTATGAACTACTACGGTTTTACGGACAAAGGAAAAATCAGAAAAAGCAATCAGGACAGATTCTTGATAACCTGCAGCAAAGATGGTTCTCTGCTGCTTGCTGCCGTGTGTGACGGAATGGGCGGAGCAAGCGGGGGCGAGACTGCAAGCAGTATTGCGGTCAATACCGTGGAGTCTGCTTTTTCCGATTTTTGCGAAAAGGGAGAAAAAGTCAAAAATTGCGGAACTTTTTTGACCGATGCGGTGTCTAAAGCTAATAGGAGTATCTATAATGTTGCCGTACAGACCCCGTCCCTTGAGGGTATGGGAACTACCTTTGTAGGATTTATTGCCTGCAAAAACAAGATAACTATCGCCAATGTGGGTGACAGCCGCGCATATCATATCAGTGAGGACGGAATAACCCAGCTGACCACAGATCATTCACTTATCAATGAAATGATACAGCAGGGAAGTATCACGCCCCTTGAGGCTGTGTCTCATCCTGTAAAAAACGTCATTACCCGCGCTTTGGGAGTTGAGCCCTCGGTCAAATGTGATACATACACCGCTGAGATAAAGAGCGGTGAATATATCCTGCTGTGCAGCGACGGATTGACTGAAGCTGTCAGTGAGCCCGAAATTCATTTTGAGGTGTGCACTAATGACTCTGTAGAAGCAGCCTGCAAATCTCTTGCCGATATCGCCAATTCACGTGGCGGACACGATAACATCACCATTGTTATCTGTGCATTTTAAGGAGCATCAATTATGGACAAGTATATTGGAAAAGTCCTTGACGGACGTTACGAAATATTAGAGGTGATCGGAATAGGCGGCATGTCTGTTGTGTACAAAGCACACTGCAACCGTCTTAACCGCTTTGTCGCTATAAAGATACTTAAGGAAGAATATTTTGCCGACAAATCTCTGCGCAAACAGTTTCATGATGAGTCTCAGTCTGTAGCGATACTGTCCCACCCAAATATCGTATCGGTTTACGACGTGTCACACTTTGAGGACACCGAATATATCGTGATGGAGCTTATCGACGGTATTACACTCAAGGAATACTTGCAGCGCAGAAATGCACTGCCCTGGAAAGAAGTGACGTTCTTTGCTCTGCAGATCGCAAAGGCTCTTGAACACGCACACAGCCGCAATATCATTCATCGTGATATCAAACCTCAGAATATGATGCTGCTTCGTGACGGAACCCTTAAAGTTACCGATTTCGGTATTGCAAAGAATATGGTCTCCCAGGGTACTATCGGTCTTGGTGAGGCGATTGGTTCAGTTCATTACGTTTCTCCCGAGCAGGCAAAAGGCAGCCTTATAGATGCAAGATCAGATCTGTATTCCTTTGGTATAGTTATGTATGAAATGCTGACGGGCAGACTGCCCTTTGAGGGAGATAATCCCGTTTCGGTCGCTTTGCAGCATATCAATTCTATGGCTCTGCCTCCTTCTGATTTTGTAGATAATATCCCCACTACCCTTGAAACGATTACAATGAAGGCTATGAATCCTGCTCTGTCCAGACGCTACGCATCGGCAGGGGAGATAGTTCACGATCTTGAGTGCTTCAGAAGTGATCCGCACTTTACTTTGCCGCTGGATATATCACAGACACACAGAGCTGAACCTGATAAAACAGAGGATAATGCAGAAGCAGAAAATACCAAAATTGAAACAAAGACCGATAAGACAGAAACTTATGAAGGCGAAGCAGATAATTCGATAATCGGGAAAGAAGCAGCCAAATCATCCACATTAAAAAAGAAAACAATCAAAAAGCCTGCAAAAAAAGGCGGTAAGGTCAAGTATGCAATCAAAGGAGATTCTCACAAAAAAGTGAACGGCAACAATCAAGTCAAAAAGCCTCAGCCTAAAAAGCGCCCGGTAAAGCGGTCCAAGTATAATTGGACCAGCTTCACCGGAACGGTCATGTTCACCCTGATAGCTATTCTTATGTTTCTTGGCGGTGCAATGCTGTTTATAATCAAGGTGATCGACCCATTTGGCTCGCCCAATAACTCCAAAATAACGGTTCCCAATCTTGTGGGACTCTATTACGAAGAGGTAATAAATTCACTTGAATATTACGAGTACAATATTGTGGCGGGCGAATATCTGTACAACGAAGAATATGCCGAAGGTCAAATAATCAGCCAGACGCCCGAAGCAAAGCGGTCGGTTTCCAGCAAGCAGGAGATAGTTGTAGATATCAGCCGCGGAGGCAGATCCTTTAAGCTTGAGGATTACTCCGGCAAGGAGTCCAATGACGTTGAGATAGAACTCAGAGAGAAGGGTATCATTACAGTTCTTGAGGGGGTATTTAATGATCAGTACCCCGCAGGTCAGGTAGTATATACCAGCCCCGTAGCAGGCTCTACAGTCATACGGAATGATACGGTCACCGTTTACTACAGTTTGGGTTCGTCTGCAGATATGACTACCGTTCCCGGCATAGTCGGTATGACCGAGTATGAGGCTTTGGATCTGCTTGACGGTGCGGGACTTATTGCCGGCACGCCTATCTATATGCCTGATGAAGCTGAGAAGGGTATGATCATCTACCAGACGATCGCTCCCAATTCCAAGGTTGCACGGGGAACGATCATCACCTACCATGTCAGCACAGGCCCGGACGGCGGTAACGAGCCTACCGAAAAAGGATACGGTGTAAGCACCGATCCCTATCCCGACGATCCTATCAAGCGCAAGATCAACTATAATGTTGTATTCATTGATGCAGAGGGAGAAATATCCGTTACCGTCAAAGTCAACAGCTACGTTGAATACGAAGGCGTCCATTACGCCTCGGAGGGGCATATAGTTGTACCTTTGACCGCTTTTGAAGGATACAATAACGTAACGGTTATCCAGAACGGCAAGACAACAACTCAGGAAAGCGTCAAATTCAAATGATGAATAATATAGAAACAGGAATCATCATAAAAGGCGTAGGAGGCAGATACACCGTATCTGCCTCCGGAAATATGTTCAATTGTTCGCTTGACGGCAAACTGCGTATCGGAAAGGTAATTCCGGTGCCGGGTGATAGGGTAGAAGTGCAGCATTCCCACGGGAGCTGGCATATATCCAAAGTCCTCCAGAGAAAAAACTGGCTTATTCGCCCTGCCGTTGCTAATATTGATCAGCTTTTTGTTGTCGCGTCCAACTCACCTCCAAAGACTGATACATACCTTATTGACAAAATGTCTGTTATCGCATCTATCAAGAGTATAGATATGATCCTGCTGCTTAACAAGTCTGATCTCGACCGCAGCGACGATCTGTACGACATATACTGCAATGCGGGATTTCGTGTTATTCGTGTAAGTGCCGTAAGCGGAGAGGGAATAGACAATATCAAAGCTCTGTTATCTAACAAAATATCGGCTTTTACAGGCAATTCCGGAATAGGTAAGTCAAGTATATTGAATCTGATTGATCCCGGTTTTAAGATCACGGTAGGGGATATCAGCAAAAAAATAGAACGCGGCAAGCATACAACCCGTCACGTAGAGTTTTTGTCAATAGGCGAAAACAGCTTTGTTGCTGATACTCCGGGTTTTTCCTCCTTTGAAATAACAAGAATGGACAAGCTTGACAAATTTGACCTGCAGAAGCATTTTCCCGAACTGTATGAACTGACGGGTAACTGCCGTTTTACCGATTGTGTACATATAAACGAGCCCGATTGTCCCGTTAAAGAGTATATGGAAAAGGATGAAAAAAGACTTTCGCGTTATCTCAGCTACAAAAAGATATATCAGGAACTTTCGGAAGTAAGCGAATATTAAAGAAGTGCAAAGAAATTTTCCTATTCCGGACATAAACAAAAGAAGACCGCCCGTACGGGCGGTCTTTTGGTTACACAGATCATTATTCTGCGACAGTATTGATGGTTACTTTGTCCAGATATGTGGTTGGAGTCTGACCATTCTTAAGGGTGTTAATATAATTAGTCAGATCGTTGCTTGCTGTGCTGTAAGCATTGGGGTTGACAAAGGATACAAAGTACATAATATGATAGCCATACTCAGTCTTAACGATAGCATGATCACCGGGCTGGCGAGAAGAATCAAGACACCAATCGTTGAACTCTTCTACCATATAGCCGTCATAGATGTCCTCGTAAAGTCCTCCGTACGAAGCGGAACCGGTATCGGCAGAATGCTCTATTGCAAGGGCGGCAAAGCTGTCCTCGGTTGCCTCACCGTCAAGCCACTCCTGATAGATCTTGTTTGCTTCTTGTTCCGCAGCTGCCCAATCAGCGTCCTTGGTATCATCTTCAGGCATAAAGAGAATATGTCTGACAGAATAGTTATATGTATCAAGACCGTCAAGATCATCCATATAATCGTAGTATTTTTCGTTAAAATACTCCATCTTGAACATATAAGCGTAGGTGGATTCTTTATAATGCTCTACGTAGCTTTCAGTTGTGCTGAAAGAGCCGTACAAGGATTTGATAAATGCATCTCCGCTGGTGTATCCGCTGGAAAGAGCAGCCTCATTGATCGTCAAAAGAATTGAATCGATCTCAGACTGTACGTCGGCATCAACGGTATAATTATCCTGAGAAGCTTTATTGTTGAGGGCAACAGTGTTTGCCCATTCGTTGATAGCGCACTCAACAATAAAATCCTGAACTGTTTCACCCTCTTCGAGAACATAGGTGAGAACAGCCTCAGTCTGATCACCGTACATATTTGTAAAGGTCTCGTAGACATCGTAGTAATAATAATTCAGCTTGGTATTGGTCAGCTGGCTGCCCATATACTCAGCGACTACGTCATCAGGGTTATTCTTCTTGCTTGTACCTGTGCTCGAGAAAACATCAGAGAAGAAACCTTTGACTTTATCCGAGACACCGTCAACGGTAAGCAGTACACAGAGGGTAATTGCCAAAACAAGAAGAACGGACAGCACAACAGTCACAATAACCATAGTGGATTTTTTCTTCTTCTTAAAATTGGCCTCTTCGTTAGCATCGGGGGAAATAACGGCTTCATTGACTGCAGCAGTACTTTCGACCTCTTCGCCGATAAGCGCACCGCATACGGGGCAGTCTTTAAGATCATCGCTTAAGAAAGCGCCGCAATTCTTACAAACCAAAACAGATCATCTCCTAAACAATTTAAAATAATAATAACACAAATCTACAGTAAAATCAATTTGTGCGAAAAATATTTACACTTAATTCTAAAAAAATATATATTAATACAAAAATCCAGAAGGGGGATATCTAAATATCGACACATAAAAAAATATTATCAATTATACAAAATGAATATTTTGTATAATTCAGGGCAGGGTTTTTACACTATAATATTGGTTTTTTACAATTTTTGTTAATTTACCCAATATTCTTGAATTGATATTTGGTAATTTAATATGTACCTGTGATCATGCTTCAGCATCCTTAAATTTAGCTTCAATCTCTAAAAGCTTTTTCTTGATCTCGGTTCCTGCGGAATATCCGCCGATAGTTCCGTCAGATGAGATCACTCTGTGACAAGGAATAATAATCGGTATCTCGTTGTGGCGGTTGGCATTACCTACGGCTCTGATTGCTTTCTCGTTGCCGCAGCGCTTTGCAAGCTCTTTGTAAGTTATTGTTTCTCCGTATCCTATTTTGCACAGCTCAGTCCAAACCGTTTGCTCAAACTCTGTGGCATCACAAGCGATTTGAAGGCTGAAATCCTTGCGCTGACCGGAAAAATACTGATCAAGCTGGATCATAGCATCCATAGCTGCATATGAGACTCCTGGAGTAATTTCAAAAGGGTCGTTTTCATCATTGCCAAACGCGATTTTTATGATATAATCATCTTGAGCATATATTGTGACCTGACCCACGGGGGTATCATCCATCACGGTTTTATAGAATGCCATTCTTATCTCTCCTTTTATAAGAGGTGTTATAGTTTGAATTATACAAAATATTCTCCTGATGTTATTCGGGAGTATCTGGTCTACATGGAGACCATTCTCGGACGTTCGCCCAAAACAGTATCCGAATATTATCTTGATCTCAGGACATTTTTCAGATTTATACTTGTGTCACGAAATATAGTAGATAGAAATCTGCCGTTTGATGAAATATCCATAGACAGCGTTGATCTCAAGCTGGTATCAAGTATCACGAGATCAGAGATACTTGACTTCCTTGTTTTTGCAGCCAACGATCGCCCCAAGCATCATAAAAGTCTCGAAACATCATATGGAAACACTGCCAAAACCCGGGCAAGAAAGATCTCTGCCCTGCGCGGCTTTTATAAGTACTACTGTGACAAGGTACAGCTTATTGCTGACAATCCAACAAAAAGCCTTGACATCCCTCGCGGTCAAAAACAGCTGCCAAAGTTTTTGACATTGGACGAATCATTGGATCTCCTCAATGCCATTGACGGACGATATAAAGAGCGCGATTACTGTATTATAATGCTGTTTCTCACGTGCGGACTGCGTGTTTCCGAGTTGGTCGGAATCAATCTAAGTGATATATCCGAGGATCGTCTCCGCGTTCTCGGTAAGGGCAATAAAGAGCGGATAGTATATCTCAGCGATATATGTTTGGACGCTATCGAAAAATATATGGCTGTTCGCATTCCGCCAAAGGTCGGTCATAAAAATGCTTTGTTCATCAGCAGACTCGGTCAGCGCATTGACGAACAGACTGTCAAACATCTTGTAAAAATGCACCTGACCCGTGCGGGGCTCGGAAACAAAAAACTGTCCGTACATAAGCTCAGGCATACCGCTGCAACGCTGATGTATCAAAACGGCGTTGACGTCAGAACTCTCAAGGAAGTATTGGGACATCAAAACCTCGATACTACCATGATCTACACGCATATCGTGGATCAAAATCTCAAGGATGCCGCCGCACTTAATCCTATCAATAATATTAAAAAACCTACCAATGATTGATACCAAAAATGCCGGATGGGTCTTCCCCATCCGGCATTTTGTAATTGTTATTACTCGTTATCTGCTGTTGCTTCTTCTGCGGGAGCCTCGGTCTCAGCCAGAGCACGGATGCTCAGGGAGATCTTCTTCTTATCCTCGTCGATAGCAACGATCTTGGCATCAACAACGTCACCGATTGTCAGAGCGTCCTCAGCCTTCTCAATTCTGCGGTTAGCAATCTGAGAAATGTGGATAAGTCCGTCAACATTTTCCATAACCTCAGCAAATGCGCCGAAGGGCATAAACTTGACGATCTTGACAGATGCTACGTCGCCGACACTGTACTTGTCGGTGAACAGCTTCCAGGGATCATCCTCGCTCTTTCTGTAGCCGAGGGAGATCTTCTTCTTCTCGGTATCCAGACCGATAACAAATACCTCAATGGTCTGACCGATAGCCAGAACCTCAGAGGGATGACGAACTCTGCTCCAGGACAGCTCAGAGATATGGACCATACCGTCAACGCCACCGATATCAACAAATGCGCCGTAGCTGGTGAAGGACTTGACAACGCCCTCGTACTTGTTGCCGATAGCAATGGTTTCCCAGATCTTGGCCTGAGCCTCACGGCGAGCCTCGTTGCGCAGCTCCTTGATAGTACCGACTACACGGCGACGTGCACGGTTTACCTCGGTGATGCGGATCTTGTGGGTGGTCTTCATCATAGCATCAAAGGAAGCATCCTTGGGCAGACCGGTCTGGCTTGCGGGGATGAATACTCTGATACCGAGAACGTTAGCGACAACGCCACCCTTGTTCTGGTCGACGATGATACCTTCGAGGGGCTCCTTGCTCTCAACAGCACCCTCAAGCTTCTCCCAATTCTTAACAGCATCAAGGCGACGCTTGGAAAGAGTGACAACACCGTCAACGTCGTTTACGCGAACAACGGTAGCTTCGATCTGATCGCCGACCTTAATGCTTTCTTCGAGCTTAAAGGCGGGATCGTCAGACAGCTCAGCAAGAGGAATATATCCAGCCTGCTTAACACCAAGGTCAACAGTTATATCGGTATTGTTGATCTGCGTTACTATGCCGCTTACCTTTTCTCCTGTATGTAAAGTTTTGAAAGATTGCTCTAAAAGTTCCTCGAAGCTTTCTGCTGCGATGTTTTCGATTTTCTCTGTCATTTTCATGCATACCTCCTGTATTATTTTGTCGGGTGTTGAAGCACCTGCCGTTACGAAAACCTCATCCGTATCATCAAACAGCTCAATGTCTAACTCATCTGCCGACTCAACAAAATATGTCCGCGGACAAGCCGATGAGCAAATGACAAACAGATTGTTCGTATTGCTGCTGCCTCTGTCTCCGACAACTACTGTTGCATCAGCTTGTGAAGCACAGAGCGCTGCTTCATCCTGACGCAATTCAGTTGCAAAACATATTGTATCAAAAATACGTATGTATTTACAAGTCTTTTTAATGAATTTTTTGAAAAATTCATATTCTTTTTTTTCAAAAGTTGTCTGCGCGACCATCGAAATGTCATACTCTGCCCATTCTGCGCAGATTTTCGACAATTCTTCACGGTTTTGAACCATAACGCACTCTTTGCATCTTGATGCGATACCGATAACTTCCGGGTGTTCTCGCTTACCTGCAATGATGATCTTGCGGCTCTGACGACTTTCTTCCCCGACGATATTGTGGATCTTCTTCACAAATGGGCAGGTGGCATCTATGATCCTGCATCCTTTCTGGGTCAGCAGGTCTGTCTCCTCGTTAGTGACACCGTGTGCTCTGAGCATAACGGTACTTCCGTCAGGTGCATCGGCAGCCGATGAGATGGCAATAACTCCCTTTTTTTCAAGCTCACTGACAACATTCTTATTATGAATGATATGTCCGAGAGTATATATTCTCCCGAACTTTTGCGCACTTTCCTCTGCGGCGTTCACAGCAAGCTTCACGCCGAAGCAGTAACCGGCATTTTCTGCCAACATAAGTTTCATTCTGCAGTCTTGCTCCTGATGATATCTATCACGCGATCAAGGGTCTCTGAGGCGTTTATATCGGAATTATCAAGTATCACGGCGTCATCGGCAGCCTTGAGAGGGGCTGTGGCACGTGAGCTGTCATTTCTGTCGCGGGTTATAATGGCGGCAAGCACTTCATCAAAGGTGACGGTCTCCCCTTTTTCTGTTAGTTCCTTGAATCGACGGCGTGCCCTGACCTCTGCCGATGCTGTGAGGAATATTTTTACCTCTGCATCAGGCAGAACAACGGTACCTATATCCCTGCCGTCCATTATAACGCTGTTTTCTTTTGCCATATCTCTCTGCAGATTCAGCAAAAAGGCGCGCACCTCAGGTATAGCCGAAACATCGCTGGCATAGCGGGATATTGTCTCGGTACGGATAAGATCGGACACGTCCTCACCGTTGAGGAATATATGCTGAACACCGTCAACGTAGTCAAGACTGACCGAAATATCAGAAAGCATAGCGATTATACTGTCCTCGTCTTTGGAGTCAACGTTATGTCTGTAAACATAAAGACCGACTGTACGGTAAATAGCTCCGGTATCAACGTAGATGATGTTAAGTTTTTTCGCCAGAGCTTTTGCAATAGAGCTTTTACCTGCGCCCGAAGGGCCGTCGATCGCTACAGCAAACTTTTTCATATTTATACTTCCTTTCCTGCCGCGTAAGTACCTGCACAGTAACCGGTAGACCACGCTATCTGAAGATTGAATCCGCCCGTATAAGCATTCACGTCGATAACCTCACCGCAGAAATACAGGCCTCTTATAAGCTTGGATTCCATAGTTTTGGGGTTGATCTCTTTGACCGTAATGCCGCCCGACGTAACAACAGCCTCATCCATAGAGCCGAACGAAACCGCCTGAAGTCTGAGTCCCTTGACAAGCCCGCACAGTCTGCCGCGCTCTTCAGCCGTGATGGAGTTGACCTTTTTGTCAGCGGGAATGCCGCTCAATTCAATTATAACGGGTATAATTTTGCTTGGCAGAAGCTTGCCCAGAGAGTTTGCAAAATCACGGTTTTTTGCATCGTCAAAGTCGCTGAGAACACGCTTGTCCAGCACATCCTGTGTCAAGGCGGGCTTGAGATCTATAACTATTTCATACGGAAAATCAGTCTTTCTTCCCATATGAGCAGATGCGCTGAGTATCATAGGACCTGACACGCCATTTGACGTAAACACCATCTCACCGAAATCGGTGTAGATAGTCTTATTACCGGAGGTAACGGTAAGTCCGACGTTCTTAAGTGCAAGCCCTTCAAGGCGCTTTGGAATACTACCTTTTATAACAAGCGGAACAAGCGACGGAGAAAGCTCCGTAACCGTATGTCCCATAGCCCTTGCCATACGGTATCCGTCACCCGTTGAGCCCGTTCGAGGATAGGACATACCTCCGGTTGCTATGATAACTCGGTCAAAAGGCTGAAATGCCCCGTTTTCTGCTTTGACACCGCAAACGACACCATTTTCCTCACAAACGGATATAACCCGCTTATTTATTATTTTAACACCCAGCCGATGCATAGCTGTTCTGAGTGCGCCGGATACTTCTTTTGCACTGTCGGACACCGGGAAGACCCTGTTGCCCCGCTCGGTTTTGAGTCTGACTCCGCAGTCCTCAAAAAAAGCAATCGCCGACTGCGAATCGAACGCGGAAAAAGCACTGTACAAGAATCTTCCGTTCTTAACAGTGTTGGAAATAAGAGTATTCAGATCACAGTTATTTGTAATATTGCATCTGCCTTTTCCCGTTATATTAAGTTTTACGCCGCATATATTGCCGCGTTCATACAGAGTAACGTCTGCACCGTTCCTCGCGGCAATACACGACGCCATCATACCGGATGCACCGCCGCCGATTACGGCAACTTTGATCAAACCGCTCATCGTCTGTTTTTCAGAGTCTCGCCTACGCGGTTAAGTTTGTTCTTGAACCGCTCGTCAGAGCGCGCAAGTATGCTAATAATGGCACCGCACAGCGATATAACCGGTGCCAGCGTTCCGTTGATTCCGTAGTCGCCGCATTCGGACACCAGACTGACATCAGACAGCGCCGCTACCAAAGAGTCCTTGCTCTCGCTTATGGATACAATACCCGCATCCTGGCTCTTGGCATACTCAAGCATATCAATGGTGGCAGAGGTATGCACGGGGAAACTGATGCATATCAAGAGATCGCCGTTCTCTATCTGTGCGACTGCAGAAAGAGGATCGATGCCCAATTGATTGATGCAGCTGATATTGGGCAGCATATTACGCAGATATGACGACAGATATACCGCAGCCGCACCTGCTGCTCCCTGACCGTAAACGTAAACTCTCGAGGACAGCATTATACGTGTCGCAATATTCTTAAGGGCGTCAGAGCTTGTCCCTGCGTTCTTTTTTATATTACGGGCATCACAGAGGGCAATTTCGGACACCACATCTGCATCGGTAGGCTGTTCGGAAAGCAGCTCAAAACGCTCAAGGGTGGTCAAGCGGTATTTGAGCTCGGTCTGGAGCGCCTCCTGAAACTCAGCATAGCCGTTGTAGCCCATAGCATTGGAAAACCTGATAACGGATGACTGACTGACACCTGTATAGGCTGCCAGCTCAAAGGAGCTCATAAAGGCAGCTTTGTCACAATGCTCGGAAATAAAGGTTGCCAATAGCTTCTGCCCTCTGGTAAAAGTATTCATTTTTTCTGCGATGGCTTCGTTTATACGCTTCATACCCACACCGCCTTTTATATTTGTAACAGAAAATACTAAACAGTTTTAAGATATTCGACCTCTGCTTTGGTCAGATGCCGCCATGAACCTGCAGGTAGATCTCCCAGCATAATATCCCCGACGGAAACACGCTTGAGAGAGTTTACCGTATATCCGCAGGCAACGCACATGCGACGTATCTGACGGTTCTTGCCTTCACGAATGGCTATGGTAAGAATATATTTATCTTCGGCTATCTTCTCTACTATCCTGCACTTTGCAGGAAGAAGCTTGATTCCATCTATCTCTATGGGTCCGGACAACGCCGTATCGGGAGATACGTGGTCTTTGCCGTTGTCGCAGGTTATCTTGACCAGATACTTCTTGTAAACCTCATGCTTTGGGTGGGTAAGTCTGTACGCAAGGTCGCCGTCATTCGTCAAAAGCAGCATACCCTCGGAGTGCATATCAAGTCTGCCGACGGGATATACTCGGACACCCAGATCGGAAACGAGCTCACTGACGCACTTTCTGCCCGCCTCATCTGACAGGGTCGTAACGTATCCCCTCGGCTTATTGAGCATTATGTAGGCATATTCGGACTTTCGAGTAAGTTTTTTGCCGTCTACGGTTATCTCATCAGTATCAAAATCAGCCGACTCACCTAACGATGCCGTAATGCCGTTAATCTTTACACGACCTTGTTCTATTAGTTTTTCCGCCGCTCTGCGTGAGCATACTCCTGCTTCCGAAAGGATCTTCTGCAATCTCTCGTTCAATCTGTCACCTCCTGGTAAAAATACCCTTTATCTTCTCCCATAACGTTGGCTGTGGTGCCTCTTCTTCTATATCTTCACTGAAATATACGGGTTCTGTGCATATAACGACACCGTCAAGCTTGATCGTTATCTCACCGTAGGTGTCCCCCGCCTTCCTGCCGCCGTAAACTATTCTGTCACCCTTGAGAGTAACCTCAAGTCTGTCTATTTCCTGAGCAGTCAGGCAGTATGTTATATCCCGGCTCGTGTGCAGCTTTACGCTGCCTTTACCTGCGGCATAGGCATAACCAACCGTACCTTCTTTGATAATATTGCGCACCCTCATATCATAAAAGCCCATATCGTACAGCTTTTCATGATCGTTCCAATCATCGGGTGCATCAAGTGTGACCGCAACAAGCATTCTTCCGTCACGCTCAACTGCCGAAACAAGGCATCTTCCCGCGCTGTCGGTATAACCCGTCTTGACCCCAGAAGCACCCGGGATCAGAAACAGCAGCTTGTTATGATTGGTCATAAATCTGTTAGCAGCTTCTACCTGCCTCGTACCGCACACAGAGGCAAATATCTCGTTCTGCAGCGCGGCACAGCTTAAGCGTACCAGATCCGCCGACGTTGAATAATGATCATCGGCATCAAGACCCGACGGGTTTGAAAAATGCGTATCATTCAGTCCCAGCTGCTGCGCCTTGGCGTTCATTAGTTCAACAAAATCGGCGCTGTCACCGGTGTAAAGGCAGGCAATGGCCTGAGCTGCGTCATTGCCGCTCATAAGCATAAGTCCGTAAAGCAGGTCTTTGACCGTGACGGTCTCACCTGCTGTAAGATACATTGACGAGCCCTCCGCACCGCACCACTCTGGCTTGATAACGACGCTCTGATCCATATCGTACAGCTCAGCAGCAACAAGAGCGGTCATTATCTTGGTTGTACTGGCGATAAGACTCCGTCTGTTGGAATTCAACTCATAAAGAACGGTACCCGTTGTGCAGTCATACAGTATTGCCGACTGCGCAGATACGTCAAGAGCAAAAACATTGGTAGCCGCCAAAAACAGTACGGCTGCAAAACATAAGATTTTCCTCAATATTATCATCTCCCATATAGAATTATATGGGAGAACGACATATCAATATACCGCTTCCTCAGAGGAAGTTTCTTTGTTCTTGCGATTTTTGATAAACTCAGACACCTTGTCTGCTGCTTCGGGGATCATATCAATGATCTTGTCAACAGCAGTATTGACGGGAGGCTGAACGTATATCATACGTGTGTTGCCGTCTTTGATTACCATAAAGGCAATAGGAGTGATATTTACACCGGCACCTGCGCCTGCACCGAATCGCATATTCGTGCCGTCCGTACCGCCGGACGCAAAACCAAAGCTGACCTTGGACACGGGGATAAGCGTTGTGCCGTCAGGAGTTGTGATAGGATCACCGACAACAGTATTAACGTCGATCATCTCTTTGATCTTTTCCATTGTGAGACCCATAGATTCATTTATTCCGCTCATTTGATGCGCCGCCTTTCTCATTCTTTTTGTTGATAACAGGTAATACAGCAAACAAGGCTCTGACCGCAATTATAATAAGTTTAAGTGTCATTGCCCTGATAATTATGTCGGCCTCTGCCGAAGTTTTTGAGTCATACTCCAGATCAACGGAAATATCGGTCTGTGCGTTTTTAAGACTCTTTTCAAACACGGGATACGCCGCAGACGCAAAAGCACAAGCTCTTCCGTAATTAATTGCTGCCGATGCCGCGTCCTCTCCGGAAACAATGACGGCAAGCTTGAACCGCTTGAACCTTATGCTCCTGAGCAAACCCTTGACAGCCTGCAATCCTGCTTCGGCTATTGACAAAAAAACGTCAAATGTAAGCTTGATCCTGCTCTTCTTTTTTGGCTTATTTGATTTTTGCCTGGGTTTTGTTTTTTTGTTTTTCTTTTCTTTTTCAGGAACAAGCCTGAACCTGAGCCATCCGTAGGATAACCATAGCATAAAATCGCCCGAATATCTGAGGTGCACGCCGCACGGCACCAAAAGCACGAATACTATAAGGGCAACTATGATGCCGAGAATGATCATTATATCTCCTCCGAAACAAGCTCTTGTATGGTCAGCTGTTCAGATTCATTTTCAAGCATATGGGAAAGTTGAGGAAGCATATCCAGCGAGGATATACCGAAACTGCGCAAAAAATTCTCGGTGGTGCGATATAAAATAGGTCTGCCTGGCACGTCAAGTCTGCCGCAAGGCTCGATAAGAGCCTTGTCCACAAGACTGCCTACCGTATAATCACTGTCAACACCGCGGATCTGTTCGATATAAGCTTTTGTAACCGGCTGTTTATATGCTACGATAGCCAGAACCTCAAGGGCAGATGGTGTAAGTGTGGGTCTGCGTCTCGTCTCGAGTGCGTTGCGTACTTCCCTGCCGTATTCAGAGCGGGAGCAAAGCTGATAGCGGTTGTCAAGCTTGATAAGCTTGATACCGCGGCGGTTATAGTCGTAATAATCGGCAAGGACACGGGCTGTTTCGGTCAAAGTAATCTTGTCAATACCCAGAACTGCACATAGCTTATCTTCGCTTACAGATTCACCTGACGCAAACAGAACAGCCTCCAGCTTGCATTCTATTTCATTATACTCCATCAGATGCCTCCCTATTCTCAGCGGACAGTCTGAGATAATAATCATCGTCAATATAATCTAGAACCACTCTGCCGTTTTTGCTGAGTTCCAGTATAGCCAGAAAATACGCAACTATCTCCGAGCGGCTCTGTGAAGAAAGCAAAAGCGTCTCCAGCTTTATGGTCTCATTTTTTGTAAAAAGATGCAAAATATGTGTAATACGTCCGTTTACCGGTACAGCTTCTTTGCCTACGATGGATTTGAACGCAGTAATCGGAGGAGGCAGGCGTCTTTGGGCACGCTGCATTATCTCGTCAATAGCCTTGGACAGCTGTTCGGCAGTATGGTCATAGATGACGTTGGAATAATCCTTTTCCAGATGCTCCTGAGGTCTGATATACAGGTCTCTGCCCGCCTCCGCTATACCTCCAAGATAACCTCCCGCTTCTTTGAAACGCTGATACTCAAGCAGCTGTTCGACCAGCTGTGCTCTCGGGTCTTCCTGAGGTTCGTCCTCATACACAGGCAAAAGCATCTTGGATTTTATCTGCATAAGCTGCGCGGCCATGGCAATAAAGTCGCTGGCAACGTCAAGATCAAACTCCTGCATCACTCTGATATACTCAAGATACTGTCTGAGTATTTCGGCTATAGGTATATCGGTTATTTCAACCTTGTTCTTGGATATAAGATGCAAAAGAAGATCCAAAGGGCCGTCAAACGCATCAAGATGGAAAGTCACTTCATTCATCAGATCAAACCTACTCCGACAATGATATTTATAATAACGTCCATAATAATGTTGATAAACCAGCCTACGACAGAATTGATGATGCCGTCCAGCAGGTCAAGCATAAGTACTATCAAAAAGCCTATGCTGATATATCTCTCGTACTTATAGAAGAACTCTATTACCTTGTTGGGCAAAAAAGGCAAAAGCACCTTTGAGCCGTCAAGGGGCGGTATGGGTATAAGATTAAAAGCCATCAGACCGATACTCAAAACTGCGGTTATCTCCATAAACGACGCCATACCCAAAAGTATTGGCACGTCATATCCGTATATCACAAGCAAAGTTCTGATAAACAAAAAAACAAACGCAATCAAAAGGTTGGAAAGAGGGCCTGCAAGAGCAGTTATTGCCATACCGAGCTTCTTGTTCTTCATTCTGAACCGGTACGGAGATACGGGAACCGGTTTTGCCCATCCGATACCTGCAACGAGCATGCACAGAAAACCGAAGATGTCTATATGTGCTATCGGATTAAAGGTGAGCCTTCCGCGGTCTCTTGCTGTGGTGTCACCCAGAAGATATGCCGCAAATCCGTGAGAAAGCTCATGAAGTGTGATAACGATCAATACAGCAGGAATCATTAATAGTATTTCCTGCAACGAACTTCTGAAAAGTATAATGATCCCTCCGATTATTCGGTAAGCGCCCTCTTGATATCATCGATAACAAGACCTTTGTTGGTACCCTTCTCTGCCGAAAACGGAATAACAACATCCTCATCGGTCAGCTCCAGAGTCTCTCTGATAAGCTCTATCGCCGGCTGTATCTGCGAGGGTTTGAGCTTGTCTGTCTTGTTTGCGATAATAGTCATAGGAAGATTGCAGGCACGTGCATAATCGACCATACTGCAATCGTTGTTGGTGGGCTGATGCCTTGCATCTACAATAATGTAAATTCTTGCTACTTTACAAGCCTGGTCGGTGAGATACTCGTCAATAAGCTTGGAATATCTCTGTCTCTCTGCTTCAGAAGTCAACGAAAACCCGTATCCCGGCAGGTCAACGAGCCAACAGGAATTATCTACGTCAAACAGGTTGACAAAAACCGTCTTGCCGGGTTTCGCACTGACACGGGCAAAGTTTTTTCTGCCTACAACAGCGTTGATGGTGGAAGATTTACCCACGTTGGATTTGCCTGCAAACAGTATCTGTTTTTTTGTATCCTTGGGAAAATCTTTTTGAGATGCAACGCTTTTTACAAAAACCGTTTTATTGATGTTCATTGGCGTATACGCTTGGCAGGCGCGTGATCCTGCGATCTGTGAGCGGAAGGGTTCTTCTTATCTGCATCAGTCTTGCCGATCATATCACCGAAAACAACTGCTGCCACCTCATCCATATTGGATGCGAATACGAAGTTAAGACCTTCTCTTACTACGGGATCGATATCCTTGAGGTCAGGCTTATTCTCGGCAGGGATAATAACGGTGGTTATACCTTCCCTGTATGCCGCCATTGTCTTTTCTTTGAGACCGCCGATGGGCAATACGCAGCCGCGAATGGATATCTCACCTGTCATTGCAACAGATTTGGGAACGGGCATACCGGTAAACGCCGATATCAGAGCTGTAGCTGTCGTGATGCCTGCGGAGGGGCCGTCCTTTGGTACTGCTCCCTCGGGAAAATGGATATGAATGTCACTCTTGGAATAAAATTCCTGAGCAAGCCCGAATCTCTCTCTTCTGCTTCGCAGATAGGTCAGCGCCGCTCTTACCGACTCCTTCATAACGTCTCCGAGATTTCCCGTCAGCTCCAGCTTTCCGGTTCCCTCAAGTGCAACGGCCTCAACCTCCAGCATCTCACCGCCGACAGACGTCCATGCAAGGCCGCTGACGACACCGCACTCCGCAGTATTACTGCGCTGCGTTCTCTTGTACTTGGGGATGCCTATGTAGCTTTCCAGATTATCGGCTGTATAGCGGACAGACTCTACGCCGTCCTCAACCACAGCCTTGGCAGCCTTTCGGCAAAGCAGAGCGATACGCCGCTCAAGATTGCGCACACCCGACTCTTTGGTATACTCGCAGATAAGACGTCTGAGGGTCTGTGTATCGAACACGACCTGTTTTTTGTTAAGTCCGTGCTTGACAAGCTGTTTGGGAATAAGATGCCTCTTGGCTATCTGCAGCTTCTCCTCATCGGTATATCCCGTAAGTTCGATTATCTCCATACGGTCAAGCAGAGGAACGGGAATAGCGTCTCTGTCGTTGGCGGTAGTTATAAACAGCACGTCAGACAGATCAAAAGGCAGCTCAACAAAATGATCGCGGAAAGCATTATTCTGCTCGGTATCAAACACCTCAAGGAGTGCAGACGAGGGGTCACCCTTGTAATCGCTGCCCAACTTGTCGATCTCATCGACCAGAATAAGACAGTTACGGCTACCCGCCTGCTTAACGGCATTGAGTATTCTGCCGGGCATAGCGCCTATATAGGTCTTACGGTGACCGCGGATATCAGCCTCATCTTTTACACCGCCCAATGACAGACGTGCAAAATCCCTGCCCATTGCCGAGGCAATGGAGCGTCCGATGGAAGTCTTGCCTACACCGGGAGGGCCAACAAGACATATGATCTGTCCCTTGACTCCACCCGTGAGCTTCTTGACGGCAAAAAACTCCAGAATACGCTCCTTGACCTTGTCCATACCAAAATGGTCTGCTTCAAGGATCTTTTTAGCTTTGCGGATATCGTTATTCTCATCTTTGACTATATTCCAGGGCAATTCGATGCAGATATCAAGATATCCGCGGATAACTGCGCTTTCAGGCGACGATGGCTGCATTTTTGACAAACGGTTAGCTTCTTTACAGAGTTTCTGCTCCGCATCCTGATCAAGACCCAAGGTCTTGATCTTCTCGATATAAGCCTGACTCTCGCTGAGTCCGTCCTCTCCGTCACCCAGTTCCTCGCTGATGACCTTTATTTGTTCTCTGAGATAATAGTCACGCTCGTTTTTGTCCATATTTTCTTTGACTTTATCGGACAATTCCTGCTCGATGGAGCGAACCTTCATTTCCTCAAGCAAAAGATCGCAGAGCAACGCAAGTCTGCGTCTGGGACTCAGCTCATTAAGCAAGATCTGCTTCTCGGTATACTTGAAGGCCGTGTAATGGGCCATAAAATCGGATACGTATCCGAGGTCTTCGTTGTCAACTATGCTGAGATAGGACTCATCCTGAGGTCTGTTTCCTATAGAAGCGCACTCAAAGAACAGCTCCTTCGCACGGCGAAGAAGCGCAATATCACGTTTTGTAACAAGATTTACGGGGATATCATCTATCAACGTAATAGAGGATCGGATATAAGGATCAACATCACGGATGTCGTCAAGATGTGCACGGGAAAGTCCCTCAACAAGCACGCGGAGGGTGTCGCCGGGTACACGAAGCACCTGACAGATTCGGCACAAGGTTCCGATCTCATACAGAGCCTCTTTGGAGGGGTCATCGTTCTCGATATCCCGCTGTGTTACAAGGAATACCTCCTGCCCTTCGCTCATAGCCTTCTCGATAGCTTTGATGGAGCGGGGGCGGCCTATATCAAAGTGAAACAGTATTCCCGGATAAATACACAGACCGCGCAGGGCGACTGTGGGTATGTTAAATTTCATTTTTTCTGTCATTTAATAATCCTCCCAATATGTCATTTTATTATACCAAAAGTCAAGACATATTGCAAGCATTCATAACGCGATTATATAACCAGCCGCGGTCAAAAATCTGATGAAAATTGACCGCGGCTAGTATAAAGCTCTTAATATCTGTAGATTTTTGCAACTGCAAGTCCGCCCGCAAGGATTACGAATGATACGATCAGCCATATCAAAGCGACGTTACCGCCGCTGCTTCCCTGTCCTGCAAAGCCAACGTTGCTTCCGGATGAAGAAGGAATGTTACTGCTTTGATCCCCTCCGTTTTCGGGCATAGTGCCGTTTGAGCCTATGTCACCCCATCCGTTCGGCCGCTGACCGTTCGCACCTTGCTGTGGGTCAAACGTACCCCCGCCAAATCCTCCGGGGAACATTGACGAGTCAAAACCTTCGGGCATACTTCCGTTAAAACCGTTTGGCATCTGTGACAGATCAAATCCACCCGAAAAATCCGGGAACTGACTGTCCTGCTGTTCAAAAGATGTCAGCGATGCCCATCCGTCGCTGCGGAATGACGGATTTTTGTCGCTGCTGTTTTCCGAAGAGTCTCCGTCAGTGTTGTTATTCCATCTTCCACCGTTGTCGAAACCGTCTGCTCCGCCGCCGATATCAGGAGTACCATCAAATCCACCGCCGCCCATACCCATAGAGCCCATAGCAGACAGGTCAAGACCCGATGCATCTGCATAATCCATAGTCTCAACGGTCTCATTGTTCTCAAGCTGCATCATTATGCTCTCGGTACGAAGCTCGCAGAAGCTTCTGAGGGTCTGCACTCCAGTCTCGAACTCGTCATAGGTATAGAATGCAGTAGGGTCTTTTGCCACGTACTCTTTTATCATAACATATGCATTGTCTATTATAGACGATACATCCACAGAACCGAGAAATTCTTCATAATACTGATGATACAGCTGTGTGTAACTCTCATCGGACAAGATCCAGTACCACATAGGTCTGTCATCGCCCGTACCGTTTGACATAGGGGAATCTATAGGAGTATTCAAAGTGCTCTGGGCATTCCCACCCTGAAAAGTACCGTAAGCAAGATTATAATCCCAGGGTATCATAGAAAGCTGACCGTCTTTTTCGTAGAGGTAGTAATTGTGAACCATAGACCCTGTATAACTGTCACCGTTACACACGTAATTATGTACTACAAAGTATCTGATCACACTTTCAACATCCACAACAGACTCAAGCTGCTGATATTCGGACAGCTTATACAGCGACTCAATAAGTCTCTGCTGATCGGCTGCGGTTATATCGGTTTTTGCATTGTTCCAGATATTTGAATAGCTGTCAATACTGTCGTCTATATACTGCAGTTTTACGTCAGACGAACCCATTCCAAAGCCGCCCATACCGCCAAAGTTCAAATTACCCATCTGACCGTTGCCGAATGCTGACGAAGGATCAAAACCGTCAAATGACTGACCGGAGTCACTGCTCATAAAATCGCTGATATCAAAATTCTTGCCGTTTCCTCTTCCACCGCCAAAGCTCATACTGTCAGGCTTATAAAGTTCGCCGTAATCTGAGCCGTAGTTGCGCTGAAGAAAGCCATCCTCTATGCCCTCAACGGCAAGATACAGGCCCCAGTCTTCGCCGTTGACCGTAATATACACAAAACTGCACAGCGGAGCAACCGCACCGAACTCTGCCATCATAGTGTAGGTCAGGTAATCCTTCATCATCGTGGAATCCTGAATCAAATTATTCAGACTCAGCTTATCAAGTCCGTGATATGATTTTGTACTGTCATACTGATCAAACTCGACTTTGAAGCTGTACCGTTGACTGTTAAGCGAGGACACGGTAGACAGAGAGGTATTACCCTTTCCGCGTATGCCAACATTTTTGTATGCCTCACCGTCAATAACCAACGACGCTGCATAATATTCTTCGCTCTGCGCGTTATCAATGAAGCTATCCCAGTCATCCATCACGATATCTATGGTATGAACGCGCGTGTTATCAAATAGGCGGTCTTCATATCCCATATAGCGGTCCATAAGCTTGATACCCAAAGCTTCACCGTTTATAAACAGTACGGCTATAACAAGAATAACAGCCGTAACCGCCCACGCTATCTTGTCAAAATGTTTACTGCCCGACATCGTGATTTACCCCATATAATCGCCGTTATACGATACAAGAACGGCACTGTTTACTCCGGGGATATCAGACAACAGGTTTACAAAATCGGTATTATCATCTTTGAGACGGACTTCAATATTCATCTCGACCGCACCCTTTACAGCCGATTTGCTCTTGACGATTGCACGGACAACGTAGTTACCTATACATTCTTTTGCCATAAGCTCTGCATTATGGTCGACACAGCTTAGCACTATCATATAAGGATGGGTGTGAGACTTTCTGTTTACAAAAAACAGCAGGATAAGACCTATGCACACACTTCCTATAACGGCGAGAGGAATCATACCGGCGGCAAGAATAATGCCTGCACCTATAGACCAGAACAGGAAGGCAATATCCAGAGGATCTTTGATTGCAGTTCTAAATCTGACTATGGACAGCGCACCGACCATACCAAGAGACAGAACTACGTTGGAGGTAACTGCAAGGATAACGATCGAGGTTATCATAGTAAGTGCGATCAGTGTGGTGCCGAATGCGGCAGAGTACATTACGCCGCGATAGGTCTTCTTGTATATCAGGAATATAAACAAGCCCACGCCAAAAGCAAGAACTATTGTAAGCACCATATCAAGAATGCTGACAGAGGTTACGTTTTCCAGAAAACTGGATTTGAAAATATCGTTGAAAGTCATTTTTTCTACTCCTTTATTATCCAAATATCAATCGTACATACGGCAGGCGGCGTATTTTGAAAACGCACCGTTTTGTCTGCTGTCAAGCCGGAGGGCATCCCTTATCACATCAGGCAAAAACCCGTCCCATTTGACTTCTAAAATGCAGGGTGAATCCTTTATCGGAACGGTGAGGCAATGTGCGTTCAGAAAATCCGTACAGCTCAATCCCGTTCTGATGTCGCTGTCAATAGTTACGCGGACATTTCCCGCCCCGAACACATAAGGCTCTCTGGTATAGTCAACTATAACCTTTGGTTTGAGACCCTGAGTTCGCAATCGTGTATAAAAGGACAAAATAACCTCATCGTCACTGCACGCCATCCACGCAATATCGCCATTGATGATATCTTGCGCTTGCTTCGGGGTAATATCTGCTGAGTTCTTGTACCCGAGTCCCCCACGCTTGAACTTGCGTTCAAGATGAATGACCGAGGTATCATTGTTATACATACGGATCCTGTATTTTTCACGGATATTGACGCCGTTGATCTTTTCTCTGAGAGCCTTGTCATCAATATTGTCAAAATATAAGCTTCGTATTGTATATGCGCCGTCTACAGCATGTTTGTCACGCTTCATCACCGCGCCAAGCCGCTGACGTAATATCGGTATATCCTGTCTGCTTATCTCAAACTTGACTTCGTGTCTGTATTGCAAACAGCATTCCTCCTCTCCCGAATATAATTATAGCCATCCAACCTATGATGAACATTAAAAAACTTATAAATATTAAAAATAATGTAAAAAGCTTCATTAATAACATGTAAATTATAAGACAGCCGTAAACCTGATCATACAGCCGTCCACGTATTCAGCAGTAAGCTTACCGCCGAAATTTTCGCAGATAGCCCGAGCCGATGACAGTCCTATACCGAATCCCATCGTACTGCCATCCTGAGTACGGGCTTTGTCACCGCGATAAAAACGCTCAAATAATCTTTCCGTGTCAGGCTCTGCCGGGACGTCACAGGAATTTTCCTCTACAATACGCACACGCTTGCCGTCTGCTGAGAGGCAAAATCCTATCTTCCCGCCCGAACGTGTATATTTTACAGCATTGTCAAGGAGCGCTGTCATAAGCTGGCTGAGGTTTTCTCTGTTGATATTCAGGGTTATCCCCTCGTTGATCTTTGCATCGAACAGTATCTCCCTGCGGTTTGCCTCTTCGATATACGCAGGCAGAAGTTTATCAGCCATCTCGCTCACATCGACACATTCCTTTTCGAAGTATATATCCTCATCCAGTCTTGACAGCACAAGCAGATTTGTCATCAGCTTATTAAGCCGCTTCGTCTGATTACTTATATGGATATTGTATTTGTTTTCTCCGTGAATCAGCGCCATTGTGTCATTATTTGACTGGATTATGGCAAGCGGTGTTTTCATTTCGTGGCCTGCATTGGTGATGAACTGCTTTTGTTTTTCTATTCCCTGTAAAACGGGCCTGATCACCTTACCCGAAAGCAGGATAACAATTAGCAGCACCGTGATCCAGCATACTAATCCAATAGCGCAGGAAACCAACATTACCATCAGCAGCATATTGTTCTGATCGGAAACGTCCAGAAATACCACTTTGGTTCCGCCGTCAAATTCCCTGACGGCATACTTATATCCGTCGATCTTTCCGGTTTGCTTTGCAGTTTTAATTGCATGCGCAGCATATTCTTCTGCGTCGGCATTTTCCATGGAGGGTATATTTTTGGTGTCGATGTCGCTTATATTATTTTCGTCATCAAAATACACGACAAAAAACTGTTTTGCGCGCATTCCCTTCTCTACGAATGTGTAGATATCGGGAGGCGGACGATCTATGACGTTTTTGTCAAATATTTCTTTGTCATCAAGAAGCGACTCAACCATCATATCCGACTGTTTCGAAAGCATAAACCAGTTGAGTCCGTTTATAGCAATGATTATGAACACCAGCAAAACGGTCACCGATATCATAGAGAATATAATAAACCGTTTTTTCAGCTTATTACTCATTTGCGATACTCCAGTTTGTAGCCTATATTTCTTTTGGATATTATCTCTACTCTTGACTTCATCTCCAAAAGTCTCTTGCGAAGGTAAGATATATAGACCCATACACTGTTAACGTCGGTTTCTGCATTATAGCCCCAGGCTTTGATAAGCAGATCTTCGGTAGACAGAAAGATATTGTTATTGATAATAAGCTGTTCCATAAGCCTGTATTCCTGACGCGGAAGCTGGTATGACACATCCCCTACCACAAGCTCATAGGACTGCATATTCAATATAACGTCGCCAAAACTGAGGGTATTTGGGTGAAATTCATCCCTGCGTCTGAGCATAGCCCTCACGCGGGCAAGGAGCTCACCCATATCAAAGGGCTTTGGGATATAATCATCCGCACCCATATCGAGACCCTTGATACGGTCCTCTACCTGAGTTTTTGCGGTAAGCAAAAGAACGGGCGTAGTGCATCCGTTGGCGCGCAAAGACTTGAGCACATCGATTCCATCCCGTTTTGGAAGCATAATATCAAGAATAATTCCATCGTATCCGCCCGTTCGTGCGTAATCGTATGCAGCATCACCGTCGTATACCGGGTCTACGATATACTTGTGATATGTCAGATAATCCACAACGGCTTCAGACAGTGCAGGTTCATCCTCAGCATACAGTAATCTCACAGATAATTCCTCCTAACCAAAGTACAAGGATAAGCAATATTATAACGTATTATAAACCAACTTTATGTCCAAACATTTAACATCCTGTTGTGTAGTTGTTACAATATGCAAAATACAAACTCTCTGTCCGAGATAAGTATTGGCGTGCATAACTGATCTTTTTATTCATTTTCTATGAATGCTCAATCAAAAGGAGCAAGCTTGATATACCTTGCTCCTCCTATGGAATATATACTATTCGCTTCAACAACGAGGAATTAACTTACTTCTATTTCTTTTGGATTTGATTACAAACAACCCACGCAACTATATCAGTAACAAGAGCAACAGTATCAGGAACAAGAGCAACAGTATCAGAAACTAAGATAAAAAAAGCGAATATCTGCCAGATTGCAACTCCGTCACTTCCATTTAGCATATCAACCAGATACAGGATAAGTGCTACAGCATAGAGAACGATGATAATGTATGCAGGAATAAGTTTGACTGCTTTCTTATTTGCTTTATGGCAAAGTACGGATTTGTCTCACTTCAGGAACGTGAATTTACATATTATGCATAATATTCATTGAAAATGTTATTTTTTTATTCACCAATACTTATCTCGGACAGAAAGACTACAAAAAAGCCGCTCGTCTGAGCGGCTTAGTTTATATTATCGCTTACCCTCGGCAAGCAGTTTTGATGTGGTTTTGGGCTGAGCAAGTCCCAGTACGCAATCTTTTGTGATAACGACCCGATCAAGAGTCTTGTCCGAAGCGGCATCGTACATAATCTCAAGCATAATGCTCTCAAGCACAGAACGTAGGCCTCTTGCGCCCGTTCCTCTCTCGAGAGTCTTCTCCACTATAGCGTCCAATGCATCCTGCTCAAACTCCAACTCAACACCGTCAATCTCGAACAGACGCTTGTACTGCTTGATGATGGCGTTTTTGGGCTTGATGAGTATATCAAGCAAAGCTTCCTTATCAAGCTGGTCGAGAGACACTATAACGGGAAGTCTGCCAACAAGCTCGGGAATAAGTCCGAACTTGATAACGTCGTGCGCTTCGGCAAGGCGAAGAATCTTGTCGGTGGTCTTGTCTTCCTTAGACAGAATTTTTGAGCCGAAACCAACTACGCTGCTTCCCAATCTCTTCTCGATGACCTTATCAAGTCCGTCAAATGCACCACCGCATATAAAGAGGATATTGGAGGTGTCTATCTGGATAAACTCCTGCTGGGGATGCTTTCTGCCGCCCTTGGGAGGAACGTTTGCAACGGTACCCTCAAGAATCTTGAGCAGAGCCTGCTGAACACCCTCGCCCGATACGTCACGGGTGATGGAAACATTCTCACTCTTGCGGGCGATCTTGTCTATCTCGTCAATATAGATAATACCCTTCTGAGCCTGCTCAACGTCAAAATCGGCAGCCTGAAGCAGACGGAGCAGGATATTCTCAACATCCTCGCCTACGTAACCTGCCTCGGTCAGAGTGGTCGCGTCAGCTATGGCAAAAGGCACGTTAAGCGCCTTTGCCAAAGACTGTGCAAGATAGGTCTTTCCGCAACCGGTGGGACCGATCATAAGAATATTGCTCTTGCTGAGCTCTACGTCAGTCTCACCCTTGACAGCGGTAATACGCTTATAATGGTTGTATACCGCAACGCAAAGTGCGATCTTGGCTTTGTCCTGACCGATGACATACTGATCCAAAACAGCCTTCATCTCATTGGGACGGGGAAAATCGGCAATAGTCAGCTTTTCGGCTTTGTCGTTTTTACCGCCCTTTGCATGTCTGTTGGGTGTTTTGCCCTCCATCAAGTCAAAGCATACATTCACGCACTCGTTGCAGATACAAGCATCTTTTCCTATAAAAAGACGCTCAACCTCATCCTGCCTGCGGCCGCAGAAGCTGCAGACAGGATTCCTCGAATTTCCTGCCATAGTTACCTCTTCTCAAAGACTTTATCAATAAGTCCGTACTCGGCTGCCTGGGCAGCTGTCATAAAGTTATCTCGGTCGGTGTCTCTCTCAATGACCTCGATAGGCTGTCCCGTTCTCTCGCTGAGAATACGGTTGAGTTTGTCCTTGGTACGCAGAATATGGTCGGCATGGATCTTGATATCGCTTGCCTGGCCCTTCATTCCGCCAAGAGGCTGATGGATCATTATCTCACTGTTAGGAAGAGCATATCTCTTGCCCTTTGCACCCGCGCTGAGCAGAAATGCACCCATGCTTGCAGCCATACCGACGCAAATGGTGCTGACGTCACACTTGATGTACTGCATAGTATCATAAATTGCCATACCTGCACTGACAGAGCCGCCCGGGCTGTTGATATAAAAGCTTATGTCCTTGTCGGGGTCCTGAGCTTCAAGGTAAAGAAGCTGAGCAACGATAAGACTTGCAGTGGTATCATTGACCTCATCGGACAGCATAATGATTCTGTCATTGAGCAGTCTGGAATAAATGTCATAAGAACGCTCTCCGCGGCTGTTCTGTTCAATTACCATTGGGATATAAGGCATGATCATACTCCTTTCGTCAGTAATGATTGTATATCCGACGGGATGAATTTTTTGTCTGATTGTGACGAATTATTCTTCGTCTTTTTTAGCTGCCTTCTTTGCGGCAGGCTTCTTTGCAGCCTTTGCAGTGGACTTGACGATCTCAAGAGCCTTCTGAACCAGCATATCGCCCTTCATATCTTCAGCAGCGATAAACTCCTTGACACGTGCGATGTCCATCTTGTTGTTCTCAGCAAGTGCAGCGAACTCAGCTTCAACAGCTTCATCGGTGATCTCGATGCCTTCTGCCTTTGCAACAGCCTCAAGAGCCAGACGAACCTTGACGTTACGCTCAGCCTGAACGCTGAATACCTGACGGAAGGACTCCATAGTCATACCGCTCATCTGCAGATATGTATTCATATCCATACCCTGTGCAGCGAGGCGGTAGGAGAAATCGTCAACGATCTTGTCGGTCTGGGTCTGGATCATAATGTCGGGGATCTCACAATTCATACCCTCGAGCAGCTTGTCCAGGATCTTCTCCTCGAAATCAGCAGCAGCTCTCTGCTCTTTGCCCTCGCGGATGCGTGCCTTTACGCTTGCTTTGTACTCGTCGAGAGTGTCAAACTCGGAAACGTCCTTTGCGAACTCATCGTCCAGCTCGGGCTTTACGCTCTCCTTGACGGCCTTGATAAGGCACTTGAAGGTAGCTTCCTTGCCTGCCAGCTCAGTTGCCTGATAATCCTCGGGGAAAGTAACGATAACGTCACAAGCCTCGCCTGCGGTCTTGCCGACCAGCTGCTCCTCAAAGCCGGGGATGAACATACCGGAGCCGATCTTGAGGTCATAGTCCTCAGCCTTGCCGCCGTCGAATGCGACACCGTCAACGTAGCCGTCAAAGTCAAAAGTAATAATGTCGCCGTTCTCAACAGCGCGCTCAACGGTTACCTGACGTGCATTACGCTCTCTTACACGCTCGATCTCAGCCTCGATCTCCTTCTCGGTCACGCGAATGGTCTGCTTTTCAGCCTCAAGACCCTTGTACTCGCCGATCTCAGCCTCAGGCTTAACGGTTACGATAGCCTTATAAGTAAATTCGCCGTCTTTGATGTCCAGATCGGTAACAGCGGGACGGTCAACGGGTGTAATGCCCGCAGCCTTGACAGCCTCATAATAAGAGTCCTCGCAAGCAAAGTTCATGGCATCTTCGTAAAATACTTCGGGACCATACAGCTTCTCGATGATCTTACGGGGAGCCTTGCCCTTGCGGAAGCCCTGAATGTTGATCTTGCCAACGTTCATACGGTAAGAACGCTCACAAGCCTTCTCAAACTCTTCCTTGTCGACCAGAATCGACAGCTCTACCTGATTTTTCTCTTTCTTTTCTGTGCTGATTAACTTCACGAATGTTTCCCCCTTGAGGTTTTATTTATTGTATTTTATATTATTCTGAAATTTTAAGCGGAACGAAATCCAAAGCATCTGCCGATACCAATGAATACTCAATACCGCCGCGCGATCCTTTGAATGCGCTTTTGATGCTTTCACCGTGGAGATGACCGTAATAACACCGTTTGACTCCAAACTCTTTCATCACATCGGTAAAGGCATTTATGTCATAGTCCCTGCATACGGGAGGATAATGAAGAAAACATACGATCTCCCCTTTGCTGTCATGGGCTGACGCCGCCTGAAGAGACTGTCTCAGACGGATAACCTCACGTTTGAAGACCTTGTCATCCTCACTTGCTGCATTGTTACTATCATACATCCATCCACGTGTTCCGCACAAGAGGATTTTTGAATTATAATCAAAAAAATTATTATGCAGAAACTCTATTGTCGAAATATTATTGGCAGAAAAGAACTTTTTCATCTTGGCGACCGTATCCCACCAATAATCGTGGTTGCCTTTGAGCAATATTTTTCTGCCGGGAAAGCTGTCCAAAAGCTTAAAGTCAACAAGAGTGTCAGCAAGACTCATTCCCCAGGAAAAGTCACCGCAGATGACAAGTGTATCCGCCTGCGACTGCATACATTCCCCTATGGAATCCATGAGTTTTTTGTCATATCCCTGCCATCTTCCGCCAAAAACATCCATAGGCTTATTTCTGTCAGAAGAAAAATGTGTATCACCTATTACATATAAAGCCATAAATCACCTACGCAAAGGCATTCTCTATATGATTGATCTCTCCGAGCTCGGTATATATCTCCACAACGTCAAATCTCGGCTGCAGGTCACATTTGTACGTTTTGATCCACTGTAATGCAGTCTTGACGATCTTCTGCTGTTTGGAATAGGTCACAGCCTCACCTGCCGTACCGAAGTTTTTGTTTTTGCGCAGCTTGACCTCAACAAAAACGATAAAATTCTTATTACGGACAATAAGATCTATCTCACCGAACCTGCCCGTATATCGTGCATCAACAAGCTTGTATCTCTTTTTCATCAGATAATGTGCAGCATAAAGTTCGCCGTCATAGCCCGTTGCATTTTTGATATTCTTCAAGGCGTATTTGTTGGAAAGGAACAGAATAATTATTTCCCCTCTCCGCAAATGTTCTTTATAAAGGTTCTTCTGTGTATCCTGCAAGGACCGTGCTCTTTTATAGCATCTATATGCTGACGTGTTCCGTAGCCTTTATGCTTCTCAAAACCATACTGCGGGTATTTATCAGCCATCTTGAGCATAAATCTGTCACGGCTGACCTTTGCCAATATTGACGCTGCGGCAATAGATGCGCTCTTACCGTCACCGCCTACCACACAAAGCGTTTCTACACCTGCCTGAGGGTCACGGTTACCGTCAACAAGCAAAAAATCCGGTTTGATATCCAGTGCCGATACAGCCTGCCTCATAGCAAGCATTCTCGCATTAAGAATGTTTATCTCGTCGATAACCGACTCAGAAACATAAACTACAGCATAAGCACGGGCTTTGGCGATTATCTCGTCATAGAGCTTTTCACGCTTTTTCTCAGACAGCTTCTTGGAATCGTTGAGTCCCTCTATCACCGTGTCTTTGTCCAATATGACTGCCGAGGCATAAACGGGACCCGCAAGAGGACCTGCACCTGCCTCATCGGTGCCGCATATAGCGGTATATCCTTTGAGATAAAGCTCGTTTTCGAACGTATACATATCACTCATCTGCTGTAGGGTATCTCGAGAGTAATTCTTCCGAGCTTGCCGTTTCTGAACTCTGTCAGCAGCATTTTGGACGCGCGCTCTGTATCAGGCTCGTTGCCCCGAAGCACAAGAGATCTGAAAAAGGCGATCTTCTGAAGAATATCATAGTCGGTTTCTTCTTCGGATGTTGTAATGTTAAAACGCTTTACAAGTATATCTGTATAAGAGTTCCTGAGAACACTAATAAGTCTGCAGGCAAGGTCCTCAAGATCAAGTATCTCATCACGGATGGTACCAGTAAATGCAAGATTATAACCGACTTCGTCGCTCTCGATCTTAGGCCACAGCAGACCGGGTGTATCCATAAAATCAAACGCACCGGGCAGCGAATACCACTGATTGCCTCTTGTTACGCCGGGCTTGTTTGCGGCAACAGCCGCCTTCTTGCCAAGCAGTCTGTTGATAAAAGAAGACTTACCGACGTTAGGTATTCCGACTATCATAAGCCGCATCATCTTGCCGATCTGACCCTTTGCCTCGTTACGCGCAATGATATCCGCGCAGCATTTTTTGACTGCACTTTCAAACGCCTTGCCAAAACCGCCCTTTTCGCTGTCGGTAGCAATAACGGTAAAGCCGCGTTTCTGATAGTACTCTGTCCAAAGTGCTGTAAGCGCAGGATCAGCCTGATCAGCTCGGTTCAGGACGATTATACGCTTCTTATCTCTGCAGAGCTTGTCCAGTTCGGGATTACGGGACGCACGCGGGATGCGTGCATCAAGGATCTCGCAGACTGCGTCGATGTTTTTAAGGTCTCCGGCCATAAGACGGCGGCTTTTTGCCATATGTCCGGGATACCAGTTTATTGTAGTCCCGGATGGGCTCTTTTCTCTATCATTCATTATTATCACTTTATTTCAACAGTTTGTACCGCTATATACGGAGTATTAATGCGGTGATCAAATGTCAGCGAACAACGCCAAAATCCTTAAGCGGCCATATGCGGAAAAACACCTTGCCGATTATATTGGAAACCGGCTGCATTCCGATGCTGCTGTCACGGCTGTCTGTACTGCCGTTGCGGTTATCACCCATAAAAAATACAAAGCCCTCCGGTACGGTAACGGGATAATCCATATCACCGCGCTTTCTAATCAGCTCGCTGATATAAGGCTCATACTGCAGCTCACCGTTGATATAAACCTCACCCGTTACAGCATCGATATCAATCACATCACCGCCAACGGCAATGATGCGTTTAACAAGGGGACCCTGCTTGTACTGAGGCGCGCTGACAACTACGATATCACCGCGCTGCGGCTCACTGTAGCCGATAACACGGAGCAGAACTCTGTCGGTCTCATGAAGCGTAGGTTCCATCGACCCACCCATAACACCGGACATACGGAAGAAAAATATATTTACGATTATCAGAACAACAAGCGAGACCGCCAATGCCTGCGCCCAAAAGAACGCCTCCGTTGCCAAGCCTCCGTCTTTGTTTTTCTGTTTTTTGTTTTCTTCCATCAACGCTCTTTTCCTCCCGTAAAAACAAGAGGGACGATTGACCGTCCCTCAACTTGTTTTCAAACTCAGATATCCTGTTTGACTTTGGCGGCCTTACCAACTCTGTCACGGAGGTAATAAAGCTTAGCGCGTCTGACCTTACCCTTGCGGACCACTTCGATCTTCTCAACGTTGGGAGAATGAATGGGGAAAGTCTTTTCAACGCCGACACCATAGGAGATACGGCGAACGGTAACAGTCTCCTGAATGCCGCCATGCTTGCGAGCAATAACGGTGCCCTCGAACACCTGAATACGCTCTCTGTTGCCTTCCTTGATCTTTGCGTGAACCTTAACGGTATCACCGATGCCGAACTCGCCGGCGTTTTCTTTGAGCTGTCCTTCGGTCAGCTTTTTGATGAGATCCATAATACAATTTCCTTTCCGTCTCAGGTGTTCTTGCTCAAATAAATCGGCAGAGGATCACCCTTTAATCACATGCTTGAATATAATAACACAATATTATAAATAATGCAACATATTTTTTCGGTTTTTTACAGAAAAATCAAGAAAAAAGCTTTGCGTCACAGTCCAAAACGGCAGTTCTCGTATATCTGACCACTGAGTTTGCATCAACTATTCCCTTTTCTCTCAAAATCCCAACCACGTAGGACGGATTCAACGGGTCGTCTCCTGCGGCAAGAACGCATTCGCACAGCATACCGTTCTCGGTACCGCTGAATGATAAGGACTTGATGTAGTCCTTCATATTGACCTGCTTGCTGCCGCGCTTGGAGCGTTTTTCAAAGAACACGTCACCCTCAAAGATTCTTAAAGCATCCTCGGCATTACCGCCCTCAAGCTCAATGTTAAAAGCCGAATAGGCTATCTTGGCTACAGCAAGCCCCTCGGCGGAGGGGTATGCTTTGAGCACTCTTATGCCATCAGGCAGTACACGATTGAGTCTGTCCTCGGCCTCCTCCGGCATACCGTCGCTCACAAGCTCCAGATCACAAAGTTCGTACTTACTTCTGTATCCCGTGGACAAAGGCGAAAGGATAGACATACAGATATGGGGATTGAATCCTTCCGAGTATTTTACGGGCAGCTTGGCTCTGCAAAAGCTGCGCTGCAGGACCTTCATAAGATCAAGATGAGAGATATATGCCGCATCATCTTTTTTCTCAAACAGAATTCTCATCTTAAACATCGCATTTTCCTCCTCCCGTCAACGACAGCGCGCCGCAGCCTCTGCAGCCGGCCTTGCAATCGGGGGTTGCACGTCCGCTGAGACCGTTCTGATATTCGCTCCACAGATAACTCTTGGTCACACCCGAGAATATATGATCCCAGGGCAGTATCTCGTCTTTTTCGGGCACGCGGTTAGCGTAAAACGCGGGGTCTATGCCGCACTCCTCAAAAGCCTGCATCCATCGGTCAAGAGAGTAACACTCATCCCAACCGTCAAGACGTGAACCCTTTTCCCACACCTTTTCCAAAACGGCAGAAAGCTTCCTGTCACCGCGAGCAAGAACAGCTTCAATAAATCCCGAATCAAAGTTATGCAGGCTGTACGTAACGTTCTTGATCTTGAGACTGTCCATAAGCAATCTCTGCTTACGCAGTACCTCTTCCCTCTCAGTCTGCGCCGCCCACTGGAAAGGAGTCTGGGCTTTGGGAATAAAGGTCGACACGCCTACGGACACTCTTACTCCCCTCGCCTTGTTCTTGCCGTACTGGCGGAAGGTGTAGATAACATCCTTGACCATCTTGGATATACCCAGAATATCCTCATCGGTCTCGGTGGGCAGACCGATCATAAAGTAAAGTTTAACGCTGTTATATCCCGACTCAAACGCAACCTTGCAGGCGTTGAGCAGGTCTTCCTCTCTCAGGTTCTTATTGATAACGTCGCGCAGACGCTGGGTACCTGCTTCGGGTGCAAAGGTAAGACCGCTCTTGCGCACCTTCTGTACGTTCTCCACAAGGTTGATATCAAATGTATCCGCTCTAAGCGACGGCAGCGCAAGATTGATATGGCGAGGCTCAAACTCGGCTACAAGCGACGTACAAAGATCGTTTAGTTCAGGGTAATCGCTGGAGCTGAGCGATGTCAAAGATACCTCGTCCCATCCCGTGTTCTCAATAAGGGCCTCTGCTTGTTTTTTGAGAGTTTCGGCACTTTTTGCACGGATAGGTCTGTATGTATACCCTGCCTGACAGAAACGGCATCCTCTGCGGCATCCGCGGAACAGCTCAACCATAGCACGGTCGAATACTATTTCGGTGGAAGGAACTATAAATCTGTCGGGATAATATGACTTGTCAAAGTCGGCAACAACACGCTTTTTTACGGTTTTAGGTGCACCGTTGGCGGCGGTAACCGATTTGACCGTTCCGTCATCTTTGTACTCAACGTCATAAAATGACGGCACGTAAACACCGCCTATTGCAGCGGCATTCTTCAAAAACTCCTGCTTGCTCCAACCGACTTTTTTAGCTTTGCGATACAGATTGACAAGCTCGGGCATGACCTCTTCACCCTCGCCGATAACGATGAGGTCAAAGAAATCCGCCATCGGCTCTACGTTATACACGCAGGGGCCGCCCGCCATAACAATGGGTGACAGCGAGGTTCTGTCGGCACTGCGGAATGGTATGCCGGCAAGATCCAGCATATTGAGAACGCCCGTATAGTTGAGCTCAAACTGTAAAGTAAAGCCAAGGATATCGAAATCTTTGACCTCGTCCTTGCTCTCAAGTGCATAAAGGCCCAGTTTGCGCTGACGCATCTGCTCCTCCATATCGGTATACGGTGCATATACACGCTCACACCATACTCCGTCCATAGAGTTGAGCAGACCGTATAGGATCTTGGACCCCAGATGAGACATACCTATCTCGTATATGTCCGGAAAACAAAAAGCAAAACGAACATCGATATTGCTCTTATCCTTGATTATGCTGTTATATTCACCGCCCGTATATCTTGCAGGCTTGCGCACCCGTTCCAGGCAGGCTGTAAGCTTATCGTTCATAGCTCCTCCGTTTATACCAATAATCTACTATATAATATATCTTTTCAGCGCTATTGTAAAGAAGATTTGCCCGCCATACTCAAGAAAACCCCGATACCCGATGCAAAAACGGTAAAATTATACCCACCCGCGATAAAATAAAGACCTACAATACACAATACCAGTCCGGTAATAATGCTTGATACCGTAAGTATCTTTTCTGCCGAGCCGCAGGGCAGAACTGTTTTAAGTATGCATCCACCGTCAAAGGGCACGGCAGGCAGCAAATTAAGTACAGTCAGGTACATAGATATCCAAGCAAACTCATATAATCCGCAGAAATATCCCGCCATACCCGCAACTGCACCGGCGCAGGGCCCGGATATAAAGATCAGCACATCCCGACGCAGAGAATGTCTGTCAAGGGAGCAGATAAGATTTGCACCCACAGACGATGACAAAACACCCGAAACCCTGCCTCCGCACATATGTATCGCAATAATATGCCCCAGCTCGTGTACTGTCATAGCTCCAACGATACTCAGCGCTATCGGCAAATTTTCAAGCGCAAAGATCAAACAGCACAAAAGTGCGAACGGAAGCACTACACCTGCCCTGCTCATACCAAAAAATCAGGGGAGCAATAAGCTCCCCGCAAATAAAGGATATTGATCACAAAATTATGCAAATCAGACCACCGCTGCCCTCGTTTATCATGCGCTCAAGGGTCTGTCTGAACTTTGCTCTTGCCTCATCGGGCATCTTGTAAAGCTTGTTGTTAAGCCCTTCGTTGACAAGCTCACTCAGGGATTTGCCGAAAATGTTGGTATCCCAGATCTTTTCGGGTGAGTCCTCAAACTCAGACAGCAGATACTGCACAAGATCCTCGCTTTGCTTTTCCGAACCCACAACGGGATTGATCTCGGTCTCGATATCGGCACGGATCATATGTATGCTCGGAGCACTGGCTTTGAGTCTTACACCCGATCTGCCGCCCTGCTTGATTATCTCCGGCTGTTCAAGAGTCAGCTCACAGGGTGCGGGCATAACGATACCGTAACCCGTCTGTCTTACCTGCTCAAGCGCACCGCTGATATGTGCATACTCGTCACGGATCCTTGCCGTATCGCGCATTATCTCCATCAGATGACCTTCGTTTTCTACCTTGATACCGCAATAAGAGGACAATGTTTCGTAGAACAGGCAGGACGGGATCTCTATCTGTGCAAATATGCAGCCTTTTCCGGTGTCTATCTCTCTGATTCGGGCATCGGATATCATTGTTTCATCCCTGATGCAGGCAATTGCGTTTTCGGCATCCTGCATCTTAAACGCATTCTCGCAGGTTGAATAGATTCGTTTGTACAGATCCTTTCTCAGCTGATTATTCTCGGGCAGATACATAATCCATTCAGGAAGTGAAAAGCTGTATTCCTTTACAGGAAATTGATGCAGGATATTGGAGATTATACCGTCGATCTCATCAGATTTTATTGACATACAGTTAACGGCTCTGCAGGGCACACCGTATTTTTCGGTAAGCTCGCTTTGAAGTGTCAGCGCTTTTTGAGAAGTTGGATCAACGCAGTTAATAAGCACGCAAAACGGCTTGTTTATATCCTTGAGCTCATTGACGATCCTCTCCTCTGCGTTTACGTAATCCTCTCTTGGAATGTCACCTATGGATCCGTCGGTGGTCACAACGATCCCTACCGTGGAATGCTCGCAGATGACCTTTTTGGTACCTACCTCAGCCGCCTGCGCCAGCGGGATCTCATGATCGAACCACGACGTAGTGATCATTCTCGGTGTATCGTCCTCAAACTCCCCTACAGCGCCCGGGATCATATATCCGACGCAGTCTATCATACGAACATTGAAGCTGCATTTGTTATCAAGGGTGACACATACAGCCTCTTCGGGCACGAATTTGGGTTCAGCGGTCATAATTGTCCTGCCGGAACCGCTCTGCGGAAGTTCGTCTTTTGCCCGCTCCTTGAGATATACGTCATCAATTTTAGGCAGTACCATTTCTTCCATAAAACTCTTGATAAAGGTTGATTTTCCGCTTCGGACGGGACCTACAACGCCGATGTAGATATCTCCGCCCGTTCTGGTTGCTATATCACGGTATATATTACTGTCCACTAAGATTCCTCCCCTTCACCGTTCATTTAACAAACGGTATTATTATCAGCTTGCCGCAAGAAAGCTGTGACTCATCTTCGATGTCATTTGCAGCCATAATCGCCGCCTGAGTCGTGCCGTACTGCTTTGCAATAGTCCATATACTTTCGTCCTTTTCGGGATATCTCAAGACGAGATTGCCCTTTGTGTTCTTATTTCTTTTTGCGGAGGTGTCAAGGGTACAGCCAGTTACCTGACTGTAAGTACATCCGTTTTTTATCCTGCACGTTATCTGCGCCTGAACCGAAACAGCTATTGCAGAGCCTTCATTGGAAACCGTAACTCCCTCCAATGCGCAGGCAACAGATGAGCATACGGTATTATCAGGCATATCACTGTCGGCATCAATTGCCGTGCGCGCCGTTCTGAGCTTGCCTAAACCATCCTCGTACAAAACGGAGGTATAGAATCTCAACCTGCACGTCCCGCCTGAGCACGAATACGATGTATGAACGCAGCTGTCAATTATTCTGTTGACGCCGTCATTTGCCTCTGCTTTACCCTGTGCCGAGACTTTTGTACTGTATTCGTTGGTGCCGTTTTCTATGTATACCTTTTCTTCTGTGACGTCGGCCTCATATTCGGTGCTGTAGAGATCAAGAAGCAGCTTGCCCTCGCTCTTTCTGTAAACAAACACAGAAGCATCGGCTCTTGCCTCACATCTTAGGCAGGTGCCGCCGTCGTCCTTTGCAATAATTTTTGCATAGCATCCGTCGTTTGTGTATAGCACCTCAACGGTGTCGGTCTCGCATACGTTTTGACATTCAACTACTTGTGAAAACGGCAGTACATACTCCCTGCTGTCGACTTTTCCTGCGCTGTCAAGCCACCCGTATACGGTAAGCTTTGCAACGCCTCTGACCATAACTTTGTTCTGCAGTATCTTTATCTCTTCGCTTTTCCATTGGCAGTTTGAGCGGATAATTCTGGAAAGAACGGCTATCTCATCGTCGGAAAGTATGATCTCTTCTGTAAAGCTAATATTCTTGTCAGCTATGTCGATGCAATTGGTTTGACCGATATTCTCCGTTTTGACATTAATCCCCTCGCCGGTAAGCCCGCAGGCATCCTCCGACAGCTCGATATTCTCCATACGGAACACATTGATGCAGCAGTCAAGCTTAACTTTTATGCGGATCTTGCGGCTGTTCATGATCTCGGTGCACGCATTCAGTACACGCACGGATACGCACAGACTGTCATCAGGCATTGCAGACGGCACGTCAAAGGAATAACTGAACTTGGTTTCGGCATTGATCGCATACATTGATTCCGATGCCTGAGAGTCATAAAATGTGCAAGCTTTAAGGTCGCCGCTGATCCTCAGACTTGAAGAAAGAATACTCCTGTCGGTCACGGCGGCTGTGGCAAAGGTGCAGATCTCCCTTTCGTAGTCGGGATTGGTATCGGGAACTATAACTTCCAACGTTTCTTCACGTATCTGGCTGGCAGAATACACTTCTTTGTACCTGCCGCATCGCTGTTTGAGTATTTCCATACATTTTCTTCCTTTCATCAACTAATTTCTGACTAAAATATATTGGTATTTCAAATAAATTATGCTTTTTTTATTGCAAAATCCGAGAACTTTGTATATAATCTAAAATTGAGGTATAATTGAGGTGCTTATATGAGGATATGCGGTATAGTATGTGAATATAATCCCTTTCATAACGGTCATTATCTGCACATACAAAAAACCCGTGAACTTTTGGGAGAAGACACAGCGATAATATGCTGCATGTCCGGCAATTACGTTCAGCGCGGCGAACCCGCACTTCTGCCCAAGCATCTCAGAGCCGAAGCTGCCGTACTCGGCGGTGCCGATCTGGTCATAGAACTTCCTTCTGCCTACGCTCTTCTGTCGGCAGAGGGTTTTGCGCGCGCAAGCGTGTATATACTTAATTCGCTGGACATCGTGACCGACCTTACTTTCGGTGCGGAAAACGCCGATACGGAACTTTTATGCGATATAGCCAATCTGCTGCGTGAACATTCGATCGTTCAGCAAACGCTGACACAACTCAAAAGCGGAATATCCTACGCAGCCGCACGTGAAAGAGCTCTGTATTCGGCTATATGCGAACGCTCAGCGGTTATATCTCACTCAAATAATATTCTGGCTGTCGAGTACGTCAAGGCACTCAAAGAGCTGTCTTCATCAATAACCCCTCACGCTATTGCAAGAGTCGGGGCTGACCACGACAGCGCAGATCTTGCCGATTCAACAGTCTCTGCCTCGGCAATACGCGACATTTTATCCAAAGACGTGTTAGATGGTATTGAGCTTGCATCCGTGCACACCCCCGGCGACTCCTATACCATACTTAAATCGGCTGTGGAGAACGGGCTTTGTATGCACGACAGAACAGATTTTGACAGACAATGCTTCAGTTATCTGTTGAGACTGTCACCCGAGGATTACAGGGCGTTCCCTGATGTCAGCGAGGGGCTTGAGCACAGAATATACAATGCAGTCCGCTCCTCATCAGGCTTAAATGATGTACATAACATCGCAAAAACACGCCGCTATCCCCACTCCCGTATCAGACGGATAATCCTCAGAGCTTATCTGGGTATTTCCGAGGAAATATCCCTCGCACCTCCCCCCTATTGCAGGGTGCTGGCATTCAACAGCCGCGGACAGCAGCTGCTGAGCAAGCTGAGAGAGTCATCCAATATACCCGTTATCACCAAGACCGCGCATATTTCCAACCTCCCCGAACGAGCAAAAACACTTTTTAATATTGAATCACTGTCAACCGACCTATATAACGCTGCCCTGCCCGCTCACAGCAGTTTCAGAGCAGGCTACGAGTGGCGGGTGCAGCCGGTAAGACTTTGAGATAAATTATGAAAATCAGAGGTGAAATCGATGGCACGCACCTTCAAGGGTGGTATACACCCTGACGGAATGAAAGAGCTGACTTCCAGCAAACCTATCGAAAAACTTGCGCCGCCGGAGTACGTCGTTCTGCCTATCAGTATGCACATCGGCGCACCTTGCGAACCCCTGGTAAGCAAGGGCGACTATGTCTACATGGGACAGAAGATAGCTGACAGCCCCGCTCCCGTATCGGCCCCCATCCACGCTTCCATCTCCGGAACGGTCAGGGATATTGTTCCCATGCCCCACTCCAACGGAAGCAAGGTAATGTCCATTATCATCGATAACGATTTTAAGGACGCTCCCCACGAATCCATCCAGCCCAAAGACCTTTCCACAATCACTACTGAGGAGTTCATCAGTGCAGTCAGAGAAGCAGGTATCGTCGGTCACGGCGGCGCCGCATTCCCCACTCACATCAAGATCTCTTCCGGTATCGGCAAGGTCGACCGCCTCATAATCAATGCGGCTGAATGTGAGCCCTACATCACTTCCGACCACAGAATCATGCTCGAGCGTCCCGAAGAGGTCGCTGAGGGCGCAAAGCTTCTGCGTAAAATGTTCGGCGATATTGAAACTGCTATCTGTATCGAGAACAACAAGCAGAACGTTGTCGAAGGTCTAAAGAAGTATCTGCCCGACGGCTGTGGTGTTGACGTCACCGTTTTGGCAACCAAGTACCCCCAGGGTGCTGAAAAGCAGCTGATCTTTGCCGTAACCGGCAGAGAGGTTCAGTCCGGTAAGCTGCCCGCCGATGCAGGCTGTGCAGTTTTCAACGCTGATACCACAGCAGCCATCTACCGTCTTTTCAACAAGGGTGTTCCCGTACTCAGAAGAATCGTTACTGTTTCCGGTTCTGCCATCTGCGAGCCCAAGAACCTGGAAGTAAGAATCGGTACTCCCGTTGAGAAGCTGATCGACGCTTGCGGCGGCTTCAAAGAAGCTCCCAACAAGCTGCTGATGGGCGGCCCCATGATGGGTACTGCACTGTCCTCTCTGGATGTTCCCGTCATCAAGGGTACCAACGCTATCCTCGCTTTCTGCGGCAAGGAATGCGTACTCAATCCCAATCCCGTATGTATCCGCTGCGGCAAGTGTGTTGAGGTCTGCCCCATGAGCCTCGTTCCCACATATATTTACCGCAGCTACGAGACAGACCCCGTACAGGTCCTCGAAAAGGTCAACGCCCTTGACTGCATCGAGTGCGGTGCTTGTACCTTCGTCTGCCCCGGCAAGCTTCCCTTGGTACAGGGTATTCGCGTGGCTAAGCAGCGTGTGCTGGATGCCCGCAGAAAAAAGTGAGGTGCTGAACAATGCATGATTTAAGCAAACTCAAAGTCAGTTCATCTCCGCACATAAGAACAGCCGAAGGCATAACCCACATAATGCTTGACGTTATTATCGCTCTTATGCCCGCTCTTATCGTGTCGGTTTATGTATTCGGTATCCGCGCACTGTTCCTGACCGCTGTGTCTGTTGCATCCTGCGTGGTATTCGAATATCTCTACTGCAAGCTTCTCAAGAAGCCCAACCCCGTCAATGATCTCTCCGCATGCGTAACCGGTATGCTTCTTGCATTCTGTCTGCCCGTTTCTTCCCAGTGGTGGATGGTAGTCGTCGGCGCTCTGTTTGCAATCGTTATCGTCAAGCAGCTCTACGGCGGCATCGGCAAGAACTTTATGAACCCCGCTCTGGCAGGCAGAGCTTTCCTGCTGGCTTCCTGGCCTGCAGCAATGACTCTGTGGACTGCTCCCCGCGCTGCTCTGCCCCTCATCAAGGCTGTTCCCGATGCAGTTTCCGCTGCAACTCCCCTTGCTTCTCTGGGCAAAGGAATTGTTCCCGATGCTTCCATCGCTGATGTAGCTCTCGGTATGGTCGGCGGCTCTATGGGCGAGGTTTCCGCTCTGGCTCTGCTGGCAGGCGGAATCTATCTGGTATACAGAAAAGTCATCTCCGTACGTATTCCTCTTTGCTACATCGGTACCGTTGCTGTTATCACCTTCCTGTTCCCCAAAGGCGATCTGGGCAATATGGAGTCTATGCTCTACAGCCTGCTCTCCGGCGGTCTGATGCTGGGTGCTATCTTTATGGCTACCGACTACACCACTTCCCCCATCACCAAGCGCGGTCAGATCATCTACGGCGTAGGCTGCGGTCTGCTCACCGTATTCATCAGATACTTCAGTGCATATCCCGAAGGAACATCCTATGCAATCCTTATTATGAATGCTCTGGTATTCCTGATCGAAAAGATCTCCATGCCCAAGAAGTTTGGTGCACCCCCCAAACAGAAGAAGGAGGCGGCTAAATAATGAAAAACACACCTGTAGCAATGATTTCTGTTTTGGCCATCATCTGTTTGGCAGTTTCTGCGCTCCTCGGCTTTGTCAACTTTCTGACCGAAGATACAATCGCTGAGATCGCTGAGGCAAAGGTTCAGGCAGCTATGGCTGACATCATCCCCAATGCAACCTTTGAGCAGGTTGATGCTACCGCTTATCCCGCCGTTACCAAGATGTACAAGGCTACATCCACCAGCGGTGAGAATGCAGGCGTATGCGTACAGCTCAGCTCCTCCGGTTTTGCCGCTGATATCGTACTTATCGTAGGTATCAACGCAGACAAGACCATTGCCGGTGTTAGAATCACCTCTATCAACGAGACTGCCGGTCTGGGCAGCAAGGCAAACGATCCCGCATGGCTTAGCCAGTTCGAAGGTCTCACCGGCACACTCAACCTCGTCAAGAACAGCAAGACTGCTGACAATGATGTTGTCGCTATATCCGGTGCAACCGTAACCTCTACTGCTGTTACCAAGGGCGTTCAGACTGCTCTTGATGCCGCTGCAGATTATCTCGGAGGTGGCAAATAATGAAGAAAACTATTAATCAGATCATCGACGGTCTGTTCACCAACAACCCCGTTCTTGTTCAGCTGATCGGTATGTGCCCCACTCTGGCAACAAGTACCTCACTCAGCAATGCTATCGGTATGGGTCTCGCTGCAGCATTCGTTCTGATTTGCTCCAACATTGTTATATCCCTGCTCCGTAAGCTCATCCCCTCCAAGGTTCGTATTGCTTGCTACATCGTCGTTATCGCAGGCTTCGTTACCGTTCTGGATCTGCTTATGCAGGCATATCTGCCCGATCTGTCCGTATCCCTCGGTATGTACATTCCCCTTATCGTTGTTAACTGCATCATTCTTGCCCGTGCAGAAGCTTTTGCTTCCAAGAACGGCGTCTTCCGCAGCATGATCGACGGTCTGGCAATGGGCCTCGGCTTCACCTTTGCTCTTTGCCTGCTGGCATCTATGCGTGAGATCATCGGTGCAGGTACTATCTACGGAATTCCCCTCTTCGGCGCAAACTACCAGCCCGTTACCATGATCGTTCAGGCTCCCGGCGGCTTCCTCTGCCTCGGTATCCTGATCGCCGCATTCCAGGTAGTTATCAAAAAAGTTAAAGGGAGGAAGAGCTAAATGACATTTGCATCTATACTTTCTCTGTCCCTTGCCGCTATTCTGGTTCAGAACTTCATCTTTGTTAAGTTCCTCGGTATTTGTCCCTTCCTTGGCGTTTCCAAGAAGACCGATACTGCCGTCGGCATGGGTCTTGCAGTTATCTTCGTTATGACTGTTGCTTCTTCTGTAACCTACATCGTCAACGAGTTTGTTCTCGTCAAGCTCGATCTGATGTATATGCAGACAGTTGTATTCATTCTGATAATTGCATCTCTTGTTCAGTTTGTTGAGCTGTTCCTTATGAAGATGATCCCCTCCCTATACAAGGCTCTGGGTATCTATCTGCCCCTTATCACCACCAACTGCGCAGTTCTTGGTGTTGCTCTGCTCAACGTAACCAATCAGTACAACTTCATCGAGTCTGTTCTCTACGCTTGTATGTCCGGTGTTGGCTTTACCATTGCTATCATCCTGTTCTCCTCCGTCAGAGAGCATCTCGAGTACGCAAACTATCCCAAGGCTTTTGAAGGTTTCCCCATAGCTCTGATCACAGCTTCCCTGCTGAGCATCGCATTTATGGGATTCCAGGGCCTGTCCATCTTTTAATCAGGGAGGAGTTAATATATGATTACTATTATTGCTGCTGTATTAACACTCACCATCCTCGGACTTCTGTTCGGTCTGCTCCTTGCTGTCGGCTCCAAGATCTTTGCTGTCGAGCAGGATGAGCGTATCCCTATGGTTCAGGAATGTCTCCCCGGCGCAAACTGCGGCGGCTGCGGCTACGCAGGCTGTGCAAATCTTGCTGAAGCTATCGTCAACGGCGAAGCTGCAGTCAACACCTGCCCCGTTGGCGGTGCCGAAACTGCAAAGCAGATCGCTGCTATAATGGGCGTAGAAGCAGGCGAAACCGTCAAGATGACAGCATACGTCAGATGCTCCGGCGGCTCTAATGCCAGCCGTAAGTATGACTACGAAGGTGCTATCGATTGTCTGGCAGCCCTCAAGGTTGCAGGCGGTCCTCTGGAGTGCACCTACGGCTGCCTTGGTTACGGCTCCTGCGCAAAGGTCTGCCCCAACGATGCTATCTCCATCAAGGACGGCGTTGCAGTCATTGATCCCGATGCTTGTATCTCCTGCGGCAAGTGCGTAAACGCATGTCCCAGAGGTATTATTGCCATCGTGCCCGCAAACAACAAGACCCATGTCGCTTGCGTCTCCAAGGCAAAGGGCGGCGAGGTCCGCAAGATCTGCCAGGTCGGCTGCATCGGCTGCGGAATCTGCGCCAAGAATTGCCCCCACGAGGCTATCACCGTTGTTGACTTTGTTGCACGCATTGATTATTCCAAGTGTCAGGATTGCGGCAAGTGCGCAGAGGTCTGCCCCCGCAAGATCATCACCAAGTAAGATCACCGTCGGAAAGGTAAAGGTATGAACTCTTACAAAGGCTCATCTTATTACAAGAGAAAACGCAAAAAGATCGTCATCATCACTCTGTGTGTTGTGCTCTTGCTGCTTGCCTGTTTTGCCTTTTACTTTTTTACCGAGTGTATAGTCTTTACGTCGGACAGCTGGAGAATAGAACTTCCCTGGAAGGATTATTCTCAGCTTGAGCCGAAATCCGACCCGGATGACGGTTCCTCTCCGATAATTGAGATCAACACCCAAAGCGATCAAGCTCAATAATGCAAAACACCCGATTCGCAGTAGCGAATCGGGTGTTTTAAGTTTTGGTACAGATCATCAGAGATTTAGTAATACAACTGCCGCCACACCGAAAATAAAACCAAACAGCTGTGAACGAGAAAAGCTCTCTCTGAAAGTAAACCGCGACATAATGAAAGTAGTGATTATTCCTCCCGCCGAAATAAGCGGAAACATAACAGACACCTGCATCATTCCCGCAAGGATCATAACGAACAGGTTTACCATCCCGTTGAACAAACCGGTAGCCGCACAAAGATACCATCCGTTTTTCAGGCAATTTGGTATATCTTTTTTCTCCTTTACAAGTGATGCGGTAAACAAAACGGCGACGGCAATAAGCAACGCTATTATCATAAACTCGTTTTTCATTTTGCCGTCAAACGTCACCTGCTGTGCTTTTTGAACAACCGAGCACATACCGTTGCCCACAAATGAAACAGCAACGAACACTATCCATTTGAGCGAAAGTTTATGCTCCTCGTTCTTTCTTCCGATTTGCCATTGTTCTTTTTGGTATACGGCTTTTTCAGAGCGTTTTGCGCCGCACAGCCAAGAATTACGGCAACAAAATATAATACGCTCATATCAGCTCACCTTTTATCCAATATGTATTTTACGGTTTCGCGGGCTTCACCCTGATAATTATCTACACCCTCATATACCTTAACGAACCCGCATTTTTGCAGGACCCGTTGTGATGCACGGTTTTCTGCAAGACATATTCCGCACACACTGTCTATACTCATAAGCGGCAGAATAAAATCCAAAAATGCTTTAAGCGCTTCTGTAGCATAACCGTTTGAGGTATATGCTTGTGCTATATGATATCCGACCTCATATCCGTCTGTCACCGGTACAAGCTGAACATATCCGATGTTCGTGCCGTCTGTCAGCAGTACGGGATATACCAGCGGCCCGTCACCGCTGTCATATAACTCTATCAACTTTGACAGTACCTCACACGCATCGCCAACGGTCTCAAACACCTCGTCCGGTACAAACCGTCTGGTATCATCATCAAGGGAGTTGAGATGCACCGCCTCTGCCATAGACAGGTCAAACTCGGTTATTATCAATCTTTCTGTTTGAAGTTTCACTAAAGCTCACCATTAATTACAAGTTATTTATCACCCTGCATGATCTTGTTAAAGGCGTTTTCCACCATCTCGTAATCATAGTCGGGAATATCCTTCATCTCAAACCCTTCACCCTGTTGGATGTATCTGTAAAGATAGTATTCACCATCGGTTTTATCCTGAAGTGCGATATAATCTTTGCCCTTAACATCAAACAGACCCAATATTTCAGCCTCAACGGTAACACCGTCATCAAACTCCAGGATCATCTTATTGTCGTCCATAATAAACACCTGCTTTCTTCAGCTTATATCTGATTATTACGATCGTTGCAGAATAGTTCAACTATTTTGAATATCAGTATGGTCTCACGTTTATTTTTGCCGTCAAACAAGTCGGCGCAGGATATCTCGTCGTAATACTCAATTTCGTCCACCGTCATAAGATAGGACAAATACTCTGCCGACGGGTAATAGAACATCAAAAGTATCTCACGCGGATGCTCATAGTATGAGTCTATTATCCTTGCCATTACCTTTTTGAGTATCTCAACCGAAAAAGGATTAAAGAAATAACATCTGTTAACGCACTCCGGCACAGTATATTCCTCAGCCCTGCCGTATATAAATTGAGTCTTTTCTCCGCTTACAGCGGTTTTGCGGTTATCAACAGCACACTGATATATCCTGTCGTCGTACTCTATTCCTACAGTTTCTGCATCAGTCCTGAACGACAGAAAAAAGTCCACCCTACCCTTTCCGCATCCGTAATCAATGAGGGTATCACTTGCGCCTATCAGATCGCTGTCTGCAAGGCGCTCCAATACGCTGTAGGGTGTCGGCTCATAGGGAAAATGGTAATAATCAGCATTCTTATCGTCGTTTCCCGTTGTTTGCACTTTGAGCCTCAAATCCCAGCTGTTTTCAATATCTATCATCCTCACCCTCAATATACGAAGTGTACTATCAAACCATACAAACAGCAGGGACAAGCTGCCCCTGCTGTTTTCGTTTTTCGGAATTTATACAAGCCTTGCAGTCTCTCTTGCAATTGCCAATTCTTCGTTGGTGGGCACTACCATTGTGACAACCTTTGCGTCATCGTCGGAGAGGATGATCTCTTCTCCGCGGATCTTGTTGCGTTCGGGATCGATGCTTGTGCCCAAAAACTCAATATACTCACCGATCATAGCACGCACCTCGGCGTTATTCTCGCCCGCACCGGCAGTAAATGCTATTACATCCACGCCTTTCATCGCTGCCGCATAAGCACCGATATACTTGCCTACACGGTACGCATAGGCATCCAAAGCTCCCTGTGCAAGCTCATTGCCTGATGCACCTGCCTCAACAAGGTCTCTGAAATCGTTGGACATGCCGTCGGACAGACCGAGAACACCTGACTTCTTGTTCAGGATATCCACTACCTGAGAAGCACTCAGGTTCTCTTTTTCGGCAATAAAGGAAACGATAGCAGGATCAAGATCACCGCTTCTCGTGCCCATTATAAGCCCCTCAAGTGGTGTCAGACCCATAGATGTGTCAACTGACTCACCGTATTTTACGGCAGACACCGATGCACCGTTACCCAGATGGCATACGATTATCCGCAGATCCTTGCGGTCTTTACCAAGTATCTCGGCGGCGCGTTTGGATACAAAATCGTGGCTCGTTCCGTGGAAGCCGTAACGCCTGATCTTGTATTTTTTATAATACTCATAGGATATGCCGTACATATACGCTTTTTTGGGCATAGTCTGGTGGAATGCGGTATCAAAAACAGCCACCATAGGCACGTTGGGCATAACCGCCTGACAAGAACGCACGCCTATCAGGTTGGCTGGATTGTGAAGGGGTGCAAGATCGTTGCACTCTTCTATAGCGTGGAGAACCTCATCGCTGATAACAGCCGAACCGGTAAAGTTCTCGCCGCCGTGTACCATACGGTGACCGACAGCGCCTATCTCGTCCAGCGACTCAATAACGCCGACTTCCTTATCGGTCAGCTTGCTTATAACCATATTTACAGCAACGGTGTGATCGTACATATGTGTAAGCTCTTTTACCTTTACACCGCCTGCTGGCTGATGGGTAATGGCACTTCCCTCCATGCCGATCCTTTCACAAAGTCCTTTTGCCAGCACTGCCTCAGTCTCGATATCTATAAGCTGATATTTAAGCGAGGAGCTGCCACAGTTTATTACCAATACTTTCATATCCTAACAGACCTTTCCGGACTCTTATTTTACAACAAGATCAATGAACTCAAAGGTTCGGCAATCCACCAGACCTCTGTTTGTGAGGCGGGTTTCGGGCAGGCAGGCAAGCGGGATAAGCGCCATCGTCATAAAGGGCGAAGGCAGCGTACTGCCCATCTCAGCCCAGGTCTGCTCCATCTTTTCGATAGCGGCACTCATTTCCTCAATGGGCTTGTCATTCATCAGACCTGCGATAGGCAGAGCTACTACGCACAGCACTTTGCCGTCCATAACGGCTGCAAGTCCTCCGCCGCACTCGATAAGAGTATTGGCGGCAAGTGCCATATCCTCGTCGTTGCTTCCGACAACAAGCAGATTGTGTGCGTCATGCGCAACCGTCTGTGCCAAAGCACCGCGCTTGATGCCAAAGCCTTTTGTAAAGCCTTTGCCCGAAGTACCCGTACGGGAATGACGCTCAAAAACCACAGCCTTGAGCACATCCTGTGTAGGATCTGCGGTAATGCAACCGTCAGATACGGGAAGTGTAACTATCTTGTCAAAAGTGCCCACCCTTGCAGGAATGATCTCGATAACGTGAACGTTTGCACTATCACCGTCACCGGGAATCTTGAAGTCATCGGCAGTAAGCTTGTCCAGATGGACAGAATTGAGCGCCTTTTCAGGATAGGTATATGCTCCGAACTCTTTTACGACCTTGCCGCTTTGTGCAACAAGCTCACCATCAATATATACATCGGTAACGTGGCAGGTCTCGAGATCATCTATAAGCACAATGTCTGCGCACTTGGAGGGTACGACACTGCCCATCTCGTGATCCAGCTGGAAGCATTGTGCAACGTTTATAGTGACCATCTGTATAGCGGTCACGGGATCTATACCCTCCTCAATGGCGCGACGCACAATATAATCCAAATGTCCGTGTTTGATAAGTGTATGAGGATGGGTATCATCGGAGATCAGGCAGGCATATCTGCTGTCGACCTTGTTCTGAGTGACGGCTTTTGCAACCTCGTGCAGATCATGCCAGGCTGAACCCTCACGCAGCATAGCGTACATACCCAGACGCATTTTTGCCAGCGCATCTTCGGCTCTGGTAGATTCGTGACAGCATCTGAGACCGCTTGCTATATATGCGTTGAGGCCGGAGCCGTTTTCGGGCAGAGAATAGTGGCCTGTGGGGATCTTGCCTGCCTTGAGTGTCTCTGCAACGATACCGTGAGTATGGGGGGAAGCACCGAGAATACCCGGGAAATTCATCATCTCACCCAGACCTACACAGCAGTCGTATTCCATGGTAACGGCGATATCCTCGGGGTCGATCTTGGAGCCCGTATCCTCAAATCCGGTTACAGCAGGCACGCAGGAGGGTGTAGTGAGCATAGTCTTAAGAGGGGTACGCTTGGCATCCTCCATCATATAGTTGACGCCGTCAAGCCCCAGTACATTGCATATCTCGTGAGGATCGATGAACACGCCTGCAGTACCGTGTGCAACAACAGCTTTGGCATACTCACCTACCGACAGCATCGAGGACTCGATGTGTATATGTCCGTCCAAAAACGCAGGTGCAAGATACTTGTTCTGTGCATCTACCACAGTAGTATTGTCTCCAATGCAATGGGATGCATCACCCACAAGAGCAATACGGCCGTCTGCAACGGCAACCGATATATTGTCCATAATCTCATGGGTGCAAACGTTGACAAGCCGCGCATTCTTGATGACAAGGTCGGCCTTCTCCGCGCCTGTGGCAACTTTGGCAAGCCTCAGAGTGCAATCCCAAAGGGGCTTTTTGCAAAACTTGTTTATCATACTGAAACAGCACCTCCATAAATTTATTTCGTTTATATTATAACATACATATGCAAAAAATGACAGAGGCAAATTACCTCTGTCAAAGCTATTTTTTACGGTGTCACTCCATTCATCTAAAATCTATCTTAGTTTACAAATCTCCACGTACCGATCGAGTCTTTTTTCAAGACGCTTCCATAAGCACCATTGTATAAACATATCTCATTGGTCTCCTCATCCAGTTCTACAACGTACTCGCTTTTTGCGCCCCAAGTGCCGTACACACCACCAAAAGCCGAATAGCAGTCGAGGAAGAGTCTACCGCCAAATTGTTGATTCTCTTTGACCTTTCTGACTTTGGGCGCGGATTTTGCAACACCGACCGGGACCGTGTCAATGGTCAGCGTCATTTCCCTGCCGTCTTCGGAAACAGAAAAGTCAGTAATCCTCGCACAGTGATTCTTGGAAAAACCGGGAGCAATCAAATATAAGGCAACCAATGCAATTACAGCAGTCACTGCTATAATAATATTTCTCTTCATCATAAAATTACACTCCATTGAATAATAATTGATTTGAGTATATCATATTCAGCAAGAAATAACAAGCGTTTATATCTTATCAAAAGCAACGGTTCTAAGCTCCTCAATTGCCGAAAGAAATGCAACCGTGCACACGATGCCGCCACTGTATTTTATATCTGCAAATGGCAAACTCAAAGGCAGCAAAAACAACATAAGCCCCGTGACTTTATTCATAAGCGTATGTTTGATCATAAACTGATGCACACGTCTATATCGCCAAATAACAGCCATAATCTTAAGGATGAATACTATCACAATACCAAAACACAGCCAGTTTGTAACGTATACAGCAGGTAAAATCTTTATGCCTGCGGCAATCATAAAAGTCAGATCAGCGATAGAATCCAAATGACATCCGAATGTTGTGACAGCGTTAGTTTTTCGCGCAATCGTTCCGTCTATCATATCCGTAAACCCGCAGATCAGGTATATACCGTAAAACAGTGGTGAAAACACGGAAGAGCACAGAATACACACACTGCCAATAATGCGAATGCACGTCACTATGTTTGCAAGATGTTTTTTCATTTCTCCTCCGTTTTAAGAATATTCCAATCCGATTATATCAAAAACCGCATACGAATGACAGGTATTTTCTGACCCTGGCAAAATCAAACCAATTGCATTTATGCAAAATGATTGATATAATAAAGCTACAGGTCAAGACCTGAATATTATATTCGGAGAGTGCTTTTTGAAAAACACCAAATCCTTGGAGATTGTATTGTAAACGGGAGGTTTGCAAATACTTTCTCGGCAATCCTCTCGTATCTTGGGCGTCAACAAATATGAAAGGATCAAAAATGAACAAATTGACGATACGTTTAGAGGCAGAAAACGACTACAAAGCAGTAGAAGAACTCACCCGTGAGTCATTCTGGAACCTATACAAACCGGGAGCAGATGAGCATTACTACGTTCATATGATGCGACAGCATCCCGACTTTGTTTCTGAACTCGCCTTCGTGCTTGAGCTTGACGGCAGAATAATCGGCAGCATCATGTATACAAAAGCGTGGCTTGAGGACGAGAACGGCAACCGCAAGGAGATAGTCTCTTTTGGCCCCTTTTGTATTGCCCCTGAGTATCAAAGGCAAAAGCTCGGTAAAATGCTGATTGAACACTCCTTTGATGCAGCCCGAAAGATAGGTTACGATACGGTCATTATCTTCGGTAATCCCGGCAACTATGCAGGCCGCGGGTTTGTCAGCTGCAAGAGAAAAAATGTCAGCTTTGTCGTTGACAGTAATTACCCAACGGCACTTCTCGTCTGTGAGCTTATACCAAACGTGCTTGACGGCAGAAAATGGATGTATATACCAAGTACTGCCGCCGACTGCTGCGAGGATTCAGCCGCTGTCGATGCCTTTGATGCTAAATTCCCACCCAAAGAAAAAAAGTGGATGCCAAGCCAGGAGGAATTCTATATCTACAGTCATTCTTCGGTCGTCCGATAAACGTAAACACGGCAGGGGCAAAAAGCCCCTGCCCTGCTTTATTCCCACCACTAAAGAGTGATTGGCATTAGGAACAACAGTTTTTGACCAACTAACTGAGTATTTCGATAAATGCCCATTTCCCATTAAAATGTCATTAAAGTACACATTCCATCTGAATATCCCACGGTTCATCATCCACGCGGGATTGTATAGGATGCAGACTGACCCGAAACCCCATTGCCATATAAAAATCGATGGTTTCCTGTGCCGAGCAGGCTGATACATACAACGCGGCTGCACCATGTTCTCTCGCTTCCGTTTTAGCCGCCTCAAGTAATGCCCGACCGTAGCCTTGTCGGCGTTTATCAGCAGAAACATGGAAACTGTCAATAATCATTCTATTGCGGTCAAGCTCCGGAAGCAGCATGATTATCCCGACAACATCGCCATTTTCAAAAGCTCCATAGACGGTGTGTTTTCCGTTCAGTATTTCTTTTGCTTTCTCCCGTTTGCGTTCCATAGACCAGCTCTCAGTAAACGGATGATGAACCAGCTGTAAAGTTCCATCCATCAATCGATAAACATTTTCCACTACCTGATAACGAGAAAAAGAATCCATCGATCCATATCCAAAATTACTCTTGTCAATCAAAACGATATCCACTATTTCTCCTCCCGGTGATTGTTTATCGAGTAGTTTTCTGTTATACTTCCACTATTTTCACACTTGCCCAACGGCGTTGCGTCTTTGCGCTGTATTGCAGCGTATAGTATGGCATTCCTTGTAAAATCGCTTTATGGATTTCTGCAATTTCTTTTGAAACCATTTCTTCACTTGCATACCATCCCAAGAATGTTGTGGGTTCTCCCCAGATATTTGACCCACCTCGATCCATGCCGAACAGAGCATACTGTGGGGAGCCTTTTCCTCCACGCATTTTACCGGATGCAGCGACCTTATAGCAGGTTGCAATTACATTCTCATGCGGAGAAGTAATCACAATCAAACCTGATTTATTTTCGTTTTTAACCCCTGCTCCGCGGTTCGTTTCATCAGACATAAGAGCATCCGATGAAATATTTAATTTCGCAGACAGCAACAGTAATTTTTCCACTTCCGGATATCCCTGCGCCTGCTCCCACTTGGAAACAGCCTGTCGGCTTACATCCAAAAGTTCTGCCAATTCTTCCTGAGACATATGATGTTCTTTTCTGATTTGTTTTAGATTTTCCGAAAAGCTCATATGAGCACCTCCTTTGGTGCTTTTATTTTAGGTCAGGAAACATATTATTTCTACCAACCTGCTTTTGCATATATGCAACTTGAAGCTGCAATTTTATCAAAAATGACCGAAAGCCGTTTAAGCATTATGTGTATTCGGCTTGACAAATCAGAATTGGTCGTTTTGTATTTAGCGGGAATACTCTTGATACCATTTTTCAAAGCGTGATTTATTAAAAATAATGAATTTATGTAATTCTCCGTTTTTCATATTAACTGTTGCAACGGGAAATACTATCCGCTTCCATGAAAGTTCTTGTATTTCCTGCAAAGGCAAAACCAGATTCCTATATTTTTTGTCAACTGTAAATTTATTTGTCCTGTAAGTCAGCGACTGACTGTCGAGGTACAAACCTCCTCCGAGTATGCCATTATGACACAAACTACAAATAAAAGTTTTCATAAAAACATCCCTCCGCCAAATTAGATTTAGTCAAACTTATTATATAACATACATCAGCAAAATGACAAGGGCACTTGCCTCTGTCAAGCATTCAGCCTGCCGCATCCGGCATATTCTCTATAAATATCCCTCACCAGCACGTGGGTGTATGGATGATGCCACCGCAAGGCCCCCTCTGGCGAGGGGGCTCCGCGAAGCGGTGGGGGAGAGAATTGTAGATGGTTTTCTATCCCTCCGTCACGGCTTTGACGTGCCACCTCCCTCATCAGAGGAGGCTTTAGCTGGCCGCTTCCAACATATTCTCGATAAATATACCATACCCTCTTGTTGGGTCATTGACTAAAACATGAGTCACGGCACCTACCAGTTTGCCGTCCTGAATGATGGGTGACCCAGACATTCCCTGGACGATGCCGCCCGTGCTTTCAAGCAGGTCGGGGTCGGTGACTTTTATGAGCATATTTTTCATATCGTCGGTCTTCTTATTGATCTCCACTATCTCAATATCAAACTCCACGATATCGTCTCCCGATATATTGGAGAGGATATATGCCTTGCCCTTTTTTACTTCATTTATCTCACATACGGGCATCTCGCAATTGGCACAAAAATTCTCCGCGTCGTTAAGCTTACCGTAGATACCGCAGATCGTATTGCTATCCACACTACCCTGCACCTCAGACATCTCATAAGCACCTATCAGTTCACCCGGAGTGCCTTCCACTCCCCTTTTTACCGAAGTAACGGTAGAGGGCATAAGCACGCCTTCGTCAAACGGCATAAGCGACCTTGTATCCGGATCGGTTATACCGTGACCCAGAGCGCCGTATTCGCCCGTTTCAGGCACGATATAGGTCACTGTGCCTATACCGGCGATAGTATCCTTTACCGACGCGCCAATTGAATACACACTCTTTGAAGTATCAAAAACAGCAGATACGTTCAGTTTTACGGTTTTGCCGCCACGCAGGAGTTCTATCTCAACATCTTTGTCAGAAGCATTAGCCAAAGCGCTGAGCAAAGTATTTTTGTCATAGACCGCTTTTCCGTCAACTGCCGTTATTACGTCACCCACTTTGATACCGCCGACTTTTGCGGGTGCGTTATCAGACGAAAAACCCGTTACAACAGCACCATCGGCATACAGCCTGATGCCCGTTGTTCTTCCGCCCGGTATAAGCTTGTCGGGGTGTTCAAGGGCAAAAGCATCAAAGCCAAACGGTATAAAGAGCACACAAATAACAAATGCTATAAGCAATCTTTTGAAATTTGATTTTTGAATGCACATAATTTTCAGCCTCCTTTCACACATATTATTTTGTGTTAATCGCAAACAATAAAACTCATTAGTTTCTTCCACAAAAACAAAAGAAAGGCAAGCCGCATTCGGCTTGCCTTTAATTTCTAAAATTGTTAAACTGTGACTTTGTGGAAGGTCTTCTTGCCCTTCTTGATGATGAGTGCGTCAGCCTTGATAGCATCAGCAGTATAAGACTGTGTAAAGTCAGTTACCTTGATATCATTTACGGTCACACCGCCCTGCTGGATAAGTCTGCGTGCCTCACCCTTGGAGGGGGCGAGCTTGGTTGCAACAAGCAGGTCGATGATGGTGATCTGACCATCCGTGAAAGCTGCGGCATCAAGGGCGGTGGTGGGCATATTCTCATCGGATGCACCTGCACCGAACAGAGCCTTGCTTGCTTGCAGAGCCTTGTCTGCCTCTTCGGTGCCGTGGACCATAGAGGTGATCTCGTATGCCAGACGCTCCTTGACGGCGTTGAGCTCGCTGCCTTCTTTCTTTTCAAACTCAGCGATCTCCTCAAGAGGAATAAAGGTCAGCAGCTTCATACACTTGATAACGTCAGCATCGTCGATGTTGCGCCAATACTGGAAGAACTCGAAGGGAGTGGTCTTGTTGGGATCGAGCCAAACAGCGCCCTTCTCTGTCTTGCCCATCTTTTTGCCCTCGGAAGTGGTGAGCAGAGTAAAGGTCATACCGTAAGCAGGCTTCTTGTCAACACGGCGGATAAGATCGGCACCGTTGATGATGTTGGACCACTGATCGTCGCCGCCCAGTTCCAGAACACAGCCGTAGTTATGGTTGAGGTAGTAGAAGTCATAGCTCTGCATCAGCATATAGTTGAACTCAAGGAAGGACAGACCCTTCTCAAGCCTGGTCTTGAAACACTCGGCTGTGAGCATACGATTGACCGAGAAATGTACGCCGACATCACGCAAAAAGTCGATGTAGTTCAGCTTTAAGAGCCAATCGGCGTTGTTGAGCATCATAGCCTTGCCCTCACCGAAGTCTACCAGACGGCGCATCTGAACCTTGAAGCACTCGGCGTTGTGAGCGATGTCCTCTTTGGTCAACATCTTACGCATATCGGTCTTGCCCGTGGGGTCGCCGACCATCGTTGTGCCGCCGCCCAGCAGAGCGATAGGTCTGTGACCTGCCTTCTGGAATCTGGACATAACTACCAGCTGCAGGAAGTGACCTACGTGCAGACTGTCTGCGGTGGGGTCAAAGCCTATATAGAAAGTGATCTTCTGATTATCCAAAAGATCTTTGATCTCATCCTCGTGAGTCATCTGAGCAATAAGGCCGCGGGCCTTGAGTTCTTCAAAAAGTGTCATATAATTATACCTCCAATTAATCTTTGTATTCATTCTCTGCCTGCAGGAGCATCTGCTCCGCGCCTGCAATCGTCGCCTCGGTAATATGTTCTCCGCCGATAAGACGGCACAGATCGTCGATCCTGCCCGCTCTGTCAAGCTTCTCAACCATAGTCTGCGTTCTTGTACCTACGGTGGATTTGCTTATTCTGTACTGATGCTGTGCAGCACAGGCGATCTGCGGCAAATGTGTTACGCAGAGAACCTGCCTGCTCCCGGCGATGGAACGGAGCATATGAGCAACACGGCTGGCGGCTTTGCCGCTGACACCGGTGTCTATCTCATCAAAGATCGCCGTTGCACTGTCCGATGCGCCGAGCACGTTCTTGAATGACAGCATGATCCTCGACAGCTCACCGCCGGATGCGACCTTGGACAGAGGCTTGGGATCCTCTCCCCTGTTTGCCGACAGTAAAAATCTGACCGTGTCGGTGCCTTTTTTGGTGAACTTGGTCTTCTGTTCGGAAGTGGGGGCTATCTCTATACAGAACCGTGCATTGGGCATACTGAGAAACGACAGATTCTCCTCTATACGCACAGACAGCTCGTCAGCGGCTTTTTCTCTGGTATTATGAAGCTTTTGGGCCAGATCGGTGACCCTTGCTCTCTGCTCCAAGTACTCGGCTTTGAGACTGTCAATGTTCTCGTCAAGCATAACAAGTGAACCTTGTTCATCATAAAGCAGCTTGAGAGTTTTGTCAAGCTCACAAGGCTCACAGCCGCATTTTGACGCGAGTTTTTCCAGCTTATCCAATCGGCTTTCGGTGCTGTCGAGCAGTTCAGGCGAATATTCAAGCCTTGACAGCATACCCGTAAGCTTGGATACCGTATCGTTAAGGGTCTCAGATACCGAATTAAGCTGATTTATCAGCTCAACACAGTCGGCGGTCTTGACCTGCGTCAGATTGCCAATAGCGCTGTTTACACACGAATACGCGCCTGCGGCATCATCCGTACCCTCGAGATATAAAAGCGCCTGAGAGAGGCTTTCTGCAAGCTTCTCTTCGCTGTACAGTCTCGTACGAAGCTCGGTAAGCTCAATAAACTCATTTTCTTTGGGTTGTGCCTGCTCAAGCTCGAAAATCTGCTTTTCTATAACGGCAAGGCGCTTTTGCTTCTCGTTTTCGCTCAGCGACAGCGCCTTGATCCTGCGGTTCTGTACCAGCAGCTTATCATACTCTGCAAGGTATTCATCCAGCAGCGGCTGAAGATGGGCGTACTCGTCAAGATAATCAATATGCAGGTTCTCATCAAGCAAATACAGACCGTCGTGCTGACCGTGAATATTGATAAGCTTGGTCCCCAGCTGTCTGAGCATACTCAAGGCAGCAGGCTGACCGTTGATATGGCAGGCATTATGCCCAGACAGGTACATCTCACGCCTTAACAACAGACCGTCATCTGCGCTTAATCCCATCTGCTGTGCCTCAAGCCTGACACTCTCGGGAACATTGTCAAAGACCGCCGACACAACGGCGCTGTTTGCACCGGTACGTATAAGGTCACGACTGACTCTGCCGCCGCACAGCGCGTTGATGGAGTCGATTATGATAGACTTACCTGCACCCGTTTCGCCGGACAGCACACACAGACCGTCAAAAAACTCGATCTCGACCTTTTCAATTATTGCAACGTTTTCTATATACAAACGTTTAAGCATAACTGTCTTCCTTTATTTGAGCAGATCTCCTGCGGTAATACAGAATTTTTCTGCCTCGTCATTGGTATGCAAGATTATAAGAATGGTGTCGTCACCTGCAATCGTACCTACTATTGTCTCTATCTCCATAGCGTCCATTGCGGCAGCAGCGGCGTTTGCCATACCCGTCAGAGTCTTGACTACAACAAGATTCTGTGCTCTGTCGATACGGATAACACACTCTTTGAAGATATTCTTGAGCCTTGACATATATGTAGCACTTCCGTGCTTATTGGGTGCGGCATACTTGTATCCGTTATCGACCGTAGAGACCTTGACAAGCTTGAGCTCCTTGATATCTCTGGATATGGTAGCCTGAGTAGCAGGAAAACCTGCCTTGCAAACAAGAGCAGAAAGCTCTTCCTGAGTTTTGATTTCGTTTTCACTGATTATACGCAGTATTGCTGCCTGTCTTTGAAACTTCACTTTATGAGCTCTCCTTCGAAAGTTTTTTTCTGATCACTTCATAGAATCCTGGGTCTTTGATACGGATAAGATCAAGACTGAGCTTGGATTTTCTGATGGTTATCCTGTCGCCTACGGAAAGCTGAACGGGCGCTGAGCCGTCAGCAAGGATAAAGGCGGCGTTTGAACCGGGGTTGATCTTGACCTCAATATCGTGCTCGGCAGGTAAAACAAAGGACTTGATATTGATGGAATGCGGGCAAATAGGCGTGACCGCCATACACGAGCAGGAAGGCTCAAGAATAGGGCCGCCTGCCGACAGCGAGTAAGCCGTAGAACCTGTAGGCGTACATACGATAACACCGTCACCCTTGAATGCAATTGTGTTTTTTCCGTTGGCTTTTACGCATATATCGATCATCTTGGACAGAGTACCTTTGATGACGGAAGCGTCATTGAGCGCCGTTCCCTTGAAGATAATGTCTCCCCCTGCGGATTCAACGGTAATGTCCAGCATCATTCTGTGGTCATAATGATAATCACCGCTGTGCAGAGCCTTCATCAAGTGTATCTCGCTGACCTCAAGCTCGGGAATAAAGCCCAAAGTCCCCTTATTGATGCCCAGAACGGGCTTACCTGCCAAAGCAGCAGGGATAGATATACGTAGTATGGTTCCGTCGCCGCCTATTACCAGAGCGCACTCGCACTGTCTGAGCCCATCGTCAAAAGACAGAAGCTTTACACCCGTAAGATCATCAGGCAGACAATCGCCGTTTACGTCCATACACAATTCAAATCCGAGCTCGATAAGCTGCGGGATTATCTCTGCGACGACTTCTTTCATACCTTCTTTTGTTGGATTGGGATGAACAAAGATCTTTTTCATCTTATCCCCTCCCTGCTTTCATTTTTGACAGCCGACATAACGGCTGCACATACTCCCTGCGCATCAATGCCGTGGAGACTGTAGTTTTGTGCGGTAGTACCGACCTCGCTGAAGCTGTCCCGGAAGTTAAGCAGCTCGACATATACATTAACATCCGTCTGTACAAGGCAGGCAGAAATGCACTCACCGATAGATCCTGCACGCACACAATCCTCAAGCACGAACAATCTGCGGGTTTTGGATGCCGAGGATATTATCATATCCATATCCGGCTCATCCAATCGGTTGATCTTTATCACCTCGGCACTTATGCCGATGCCTTTGAGCATATCTGCTGCTTTGACAGCCTCGTTGATCATAATGCCGTAGGATATAAGCGTAACGTCCTTGCCCTGCCTGATACAGACTGTACCGCTGTCAAAGGTATCGTCAGTGAATATATCCTCACAGCCTTTGGGATACTTGACCGCAACGGGGCCGTTATGCTCACATACCGCCATTTTAAGGGCTCTTGCAAGCTCACTGTATGAGGACGGTGCATAGATCGCCATTTGAGGTATTGACCTCAGATAAGCCGTATCAAACAGTCCGTGGTGGGTAGGCCCGTCAGCGCCCACCGAACCTGTATGGTCTACACCGAATACGACGTGAGCATTATTCAATGCCGCATCGTGAAGCAGCTGGTCATATCCTCTCTGCAAAAAGGTCGAATAAACGGCAAACACGGGGATCATACCGACCTTTGCCATACCCGCACACATAGTGACCGCGTGTCCCTCGGCAATACCAACGTCAAAAAATCTGTCGGGGAAAGCTTTTTTGTACTCGCTGAGTCCCGTTCCCATATCCATAGCAGCTGTAACGGCACATACTCTGTCATCCGAACGGGACAACTCCATCATCGTGTCTCCAAACACCTTTGCAAAGGAAAGGCTCTGTTTGGATGAACGGCCGACCGCAGAGTCAAAGGCAGAAACACCGTGATAAAAATCAGGGGCATCCTCCGAATAAGCATATCCCTTGCCCTTGACTGTCTTGAGGTGGATAACCACAGGTCTGCGCAGCCTCTTTGCCTGAATGAGCAGGGACAGTATACTCTCTATATCGTTTCCGTCGGCAGGACCGAGATAGTCAAAGCCGAGAACGCTGAATATATTCTCGGGCAGCACCTTGTGCTTGAAATCACTCTTGAAATCAGATATCCATTCAATGGTCTTGTTTCCCGCTGTTCCAAACCTGCGCAAAAACGCCTGAGTGCTGTATTTGAGCGAGAAATATCTGGGTTTGAGCCTTATTTTGGACAGCCAGAGGGCAAGACCGCCAACGCTCTTGCTAATCGACATATCGTTATCGTTAAGGATAACTATAAGGGGCAGACCCGACCTGCCTGCATCGTTAAGCGCCTCATACGCCATACCGCCCGTAAGAGCACCGTCACCGATAACGCAGACCGAGGAGACCTTCCTGCCCCGAAGTTTGTCTCCCCTCGCCATACCAAGCACGGCGGAAACCGAGTTTGATGCATGTCCCGACACAAAACAGTCGTGTTCACTCTCCGAAGGTCTGAGAAAACCCGAAATTCCGTCAAGCTGACGAAGGGTATCAAATCTGTCCTTGCGCCCCGTAAGTATCTTATGGACGTAGCATTGATGACCTACGTCAAACATAATATGATCATCGGGCGAATCAAAAACATAATGAAGGGCCACAGAAAGCTCAACTATACCCAGATTGGAGGCAAGATGCCCACCGGTTTTGGAAACCTTATCGATAAGAAACCGTCGTATCTCCTCACACAGCTGCGGCAGTTTATCTCTCGGAACTTGCTTGAGGTCCTGAGGCGAATCTATATTGGACAAAATGGTATAATCAGACATAAAATACCTCTAACAAACATACTGTATAGTATGTTACCATAAAATGAATAATATTTCAAGGCGCTGAATAAGATTTTATTCAGCGCCTGTATATTTTATATTGAGTTTTATATATTTCTGCCTGCAAGCCATCCCGTAAGCTGCATAATGAACTCACTTTCAGAAAACCTTCGGCACTCTTCAAGTGCAGCATCGGAAAGCTGACGTATCCTGCGCTCACACTCTTCCCTGCCAAGCTCGGTATAGAAGGTAGTCTTGCAAAGCTTACTGTCGCTGCCAACCTTTTTGCCGAGAAGCTTTTCATCACCTATGGCGTCAAGCAGATCGTCTCTGATCTGAAAAGCCAGACCAACATATTCGGCGTATCTCTCAGCGCAGGCTATAACTTCACTGTCCGCTCCTGCAAAAATGCAGCCGCCGGCACAGGACGCCTTGATAAGTGCACCGGTCTTCATACCTACCATATTACGAAGCTCCTGCAGATCGGACAAGCAGCCGTTTTTGCACACGTCTATGGTCTGCCCGCCTATCATACCGTGGACACCGCTCATTTTGGAGATATACGCGGCAGTTTTCATACCGTTGGGATCAACCGATGACGTCATAGTCTCAAAAGCGAGATTAAGCAGTCCGTCACCTGCAAGCAGTGCCGTTGCATAGTCAAACGCCTTGTGGCAGGAGGGTTTGCCCCGTCTCATATCGTCATCGTCCATACACGGCAGATCGTCGTGGATAAGCGAGTATGTATGGATCATCTCAACGGCACACGCCATATCCAGAGCAGCGTGCATATCCCTGCCGCCTGCCAGCCTGAAAAACTCCATAAACAGAACGGGTCTGAGCCTTTTGCCGCCCGCCTCAAGGCTGTAGCGCATAGCATCCAGCACCCGCTGTCTGCCATCCTTGATATCAGGCACAAGCGTGTACAGTCTGTCCTCTATCTCTTTGGCTCTTTTTTTAAGTTCCGCTTCTATATTCATACGTTGTCCCCGTCAAAAGGTATCTGCTGAGGTCCGTCCTCGCCTTTTACAAGCATAGTGACCTTTTGTTCGGCATTATCAAGAGCGGTGGAGCATTTTTTGATAAGTTCGGCACCCTCCTGAAACAGAGCAAGGCTCTTATCAAGCGCAACGTCACCTTTTTCAAGAGCGGAGACTATCTCCTCTATCCTTTTCATTGCAGTTTCAAAAACAAAAGCGTTATTATCCATTGTTTTCTCTCCTTTTCTCTTTTACCAGGCATCTCAGTGTTCCGTCAGCCATTGTAATGTCAATATCCTCACCGATTTGTACGCTGTCCACCGATTTGAGCACCCTACCCTGCCCGGTGACCATAGAATATCCGCGTCCTATGACCTTGAGCGGGCTGATTGCATCAAGGGTTGCCGCAGCTTTCACAAAGCTTTGTTTTTTGCGGGAGATAACGGCGCTGACCGTTTTTTCCATCCTCTGCTCAAGCATAGCAAGATACATTCGTCTGTCTGACAGATATTGTTCCGGTGAGGACATCGCCTTTTTACCTGCAATCTGCAGCAGTTTCTGCCGTCTGCGGTCTATGGCGTTCTTCTCTGCGTGAAGCATACGGCTCCACATACCGGATATAAGCGCTCTGAGCTCTGTTGAGTCATATACGGCGATCTCAGCACCGTTGGATGGTGTAGCCGCTCTCACGTCTGCCACATAGTCAGCAATGGTAATATCCGGCTCGTGTCCTACGGCAGAAATAACGGGGATATTAGAGCGGTAGATCGCTCGGGCAAGGACTTCTTCATTAAACGCCCACAGATCCTCAATAGAACCGCCGCCTCTGCCGCATATTATCACATCGGCAAGCTCGTGCTCATTGATGTAATCCAGCATATCGGCAATATCCTCGGCGGCACCTTCACCCTGCACCTTGACGGGACATACAAGCACACGGCTCATAGGAAAACGGCTGTTGAGTATACGTATCATATCCCGTACAGCCGCACCCGTTGCCGAAGTGGCAAGGGCAACCGTTGTGGGAAACTTGGGCAAAGGCTTCTTGTGAGCCTTGTCAAACAGACCCTCGGAATAAAGCTTCTGCTTAAGCTGTTCAAATGCCGCATACAGGGCACCTATACCCTCGGGCTGCATATCAGATACGTAGATCTGATACTGTCCGCTCTTTGGGAAGGAACTGACTTTGCCGAAAAGCACGACCTTCATACCGTTTTGGGGTATGAACCTTATTTTGGAGGAATATCCCCTGAACATAACCGCCGATATAACGGCGCCGTCGTCTTTCAGTGAAAAATAATGATGTCCCGACGAATGGATCTTATAGTTGGATAGTTCACCGCGTACCAGTACGGCTGACAGATTCTCGTTGTTATCCAGCAAAGACTTAATATAATTGGAAAGCTCGGTTACCGTAACCGCGTTCATAACCACCCCTCCGTTTTGGCACATAAAATAGCCGCACCCAGAGCATTATCTCCGCCCAATCCGTGCTGTGCAAAGTGCACGTCAGGTATATCACAAAAGGCGTTTTTGACAAAACTGCATACAGACACGCCTCCGGATACCAGAACGGGCAGTTTGCGCCTCTCAAGCAGCTGCATCGTAGCTGTTTTAACGGTATATGCAACGGTATTCAGAGCAAAGGCGCATATATCAGCCTCGCTGTTGCCTGCCTGCACCATAGCCTTGATCTTGTTCTCCATACCCGAAAGCGAGAAATAACCGTCGTTCACCTTGACTTTATGGTATGCGGTACTATTTGACTCAAGTGCCGCTCTCTCTACATAAGGACCTGCAGGAAAATCCATACCCAGAGCGACACCCGTCCTGTCGATAAGCTGTCCTGCCGATATATCGGTGGTGCCTCCGCATATTTCAGCCGAAAACAGTTTGCCGCAAGGCTCAACGAGCAACAGCTCCGTAGTGCCGCCCGAAAGATGCCATGCATAAAATGGAGCCGAAAGCAACTCAAGCTTGTTTGCAGAAAAAGCAGCAGAGACAATATGCCCCTGCTGATGAGAAAAACTGCTGTAACTTATACCGTTGACCGCAGCTATACTCTTAGCCGCACATACCCCTGCCAAAAAACAGGGCATATACGAATCTTCAAGCGCGCGGGGTCTGTCAGAGCAACCGACTCCTGCTATCTCCGAGCCGCAGGTATCAAGCCTGGCAATAATATCAGGCAGACTTCTGACGTGAGCAAACAGAGCTTCGCTCTGACGCAAACCAAGCTCCCCGTTTTTTACAGGGAGCAGGCTTCCTTCGCTCTGCCAGCTGTTTGTATCGGGCCAAAACAGTGCGGCAGAGGTTTTATAGTTGCTCGTATCAATGCCTAAAAAGACTTTACGCATTTTCTATCTCTTTTTTGATAAAAGTAGCCAGAACGCCGTTTACGAAGGGCGCGGCTTCTTCGGAATCATACTTCTTGGTAAGCTCAAGAGCTTCGTTGACCGATGCGCCTACGGGTATCTGCATATACTTGATCTCAAACATACTGAGTCGGAGTATGCATTTGGACACTTTAGAGATTCGGGATATGTCCCAACCGCTGGCATATTTGCAGATATATGCATCAAGCTCCTCGACCCGTCCGATAATTCCGCTTACCGCTGTGTTGATATATTCCTTCTGATTCTCTGCAGGAACGGTTGCGTATAGCTCGTCCTCAGATGCAAGCGTGGCAAAATACTCAGACTCCAGACGACGCGCCAATATGGCATCGGCATCGTTTTTGGAGCATTCATTATCAAAGATCATATGGAGAACAAGCTCCCTGGCATTTCTTCTGCTCATAAATACTATCCTCCGCAAATGCAGGCTATTTATAATATAATACCACGCCTGACCGAACTTTTCAACAAAAAAGACTGCCTATCGGCAGTCTTTGATGGAATTTATGCTTTGAGTTCAATTCCTGCGACGTATACGTCAGATCTGACGACCTCTATACCGCAGCCTGCCTCAATGGCAACCTTGATATTGCGCTGTACTGCTTTGGCAACATCGGCAATAACAAATCCGTTGCGCACCATTATAAAAGTCTCTGCATTGCACTTATCGTCATCAATGTGAATAACGATACCGCGTACCGCACCCAAAGGGCCGCATGCCATGGAAGCAACACCCTGAGTCTCCAGGCAAGCATCGGCAGCGATACCGGCAATAACGTCAGGTGAGATGCTTATAATGCCGTTTGAGTCGGCTTTACTGAAGTATGTCTTCTTTTCTTCCATATCATTACAACTCCCAAAAAACTAATCTGTATATATTCTATTACACTTTACCGATTTAGGCAAGCAAATTTTAGTCCTGTGCCTCTATAATCTTTATTTTGTCTGCAGAGACCCCTGCCTCATCGATGACGATGTCCTTGATTTTTGCCACATCTGCATCCTGAAGCTGCTCACTCTTTTTTGCAATAATGACATTGACGGAGCCCTCGTTTACGTAAGCTACGCACTCTTTATAGCCTTTTGCAATGATCAGCGTCTCTATTCTCGACTCCACCATAGCATTATTTGCCATTGTTTCTATCTCCGCACTTGCCGCAGCAACTGCCTGCTCATCGGAATTCTCATTCTCAATTGTCGTATTAAGTATATTCACCGCTTCATCCCTTGCTTTTTGTCTTGACAGTCTTGCATCGGCAAAATAGTCAAGCTCGCTTTCTGCGATCTCGCCGTTTACAAGCAGAGACTCGCCAAGAAGACCGCCGTTTACTGTATGTGTACCCGCCTGCACCGAACTGTCATCCTCGGGGTTATTCTGATTGTAACTCCAGTTGAGATAGACAGCCGCACACAGCATAAGCGCGATCACCGAATAGATAGCTCCTCTTTTTTTAAGCACAATGTATACCCTCCTACTATTTCATTTTTGCTACAACAATATTGTCCGCCGAAATACCCGTCAGCGATTTCATAGCCTGCGTGAGCTGAAGCTTTATTTTTGAATTATCGCCTCCCTCGCATACTATGACCGCACCCATATACTCGGGGTTTTTGATCTTGACCGTTATTGGCTTGTTTTGCCCGCCGGAGCTGACGATCACCATTTCTTTGTCGGCAGATGCACTGAACCCACCGTCTGAATTTGTACAATCCTGACTCGTGTCATAGGCATATACCGCCTCATATCCGCTCTTAACCGTTATTTTGACATCTACTTTTCCAACTCCCTCTATTTTTGAAAATATACTTTCTGCAGCTTTCTCTATCTCGGTCACGTCATATTCCGTGTCAAGCCGGTTTTCGTTGTCAGAAGTTGTCTTAACCTCCCCTATACCCGACAGCAGTACCAATAATATTCCTGCCGCACACATCAAAAGTATGTACTTATATTTATAGATCCCGTCCCGGATATATTCCGGTATTTTTATATTCATTTCTGTACCTCCGCAAATACTACACCTTCTTTGGAAATGCCGTACTCACTTACCAGTATGTTTACAGCACGTTGTGTCTGCTCTTTTGTAAAAGTGCCCGTAAGGGTAACGCTCTCTATCACAAAAACCGTATCATCAAGGCCCCAGTGAAGTTGGACACTGCATAAAACATCTGCGTTTTCCAATCGGTTTTCAATGCTTTCGGTAAGTTTATCGACAGTTAATTCTATCTCCGCCGATCGGGCGTTTTGGCTTTCTTCGTCCACCATTTGCTGAAGCTGATCCGAATAGTCAAGAGAGGATGCAATATCCCTGATGCCGTTTGTCAAAGGGGTCGCAAGCATAATGACAGCAAGCGCCGCACAGGCTAACCTGACCGGTTCTCTGGCTGCACCATCCCCTGCAACGATAACGGCAACCGTACACACTATACCCGTGCAGAAAATACGTATTATGATCTCACGAAGAATCTCGTTCATATCATTGTCACCGCCGACATAATAACGATCGAAACAAACTGCACCATACTGCAGGTACCCAAGGACGCAAGCGCCAGCCCATATGCGTTGCCGACTCCGTCAAGCACCTTTGACATAGTTCCGCCGCACAATGATGACGATACGGCAGAGGTTATCTTGAAAACGGTCTGGTAGATAAAGCAGCCGACAAACGGCACAAGACAGATAGCACATACACCCAGAAAACCGATGATACCAACACTGTTTTTGATAATTGCGGCCCCGCTCAAGATCGCATCGGATGCATCGGCAATTATATTGCCTACGACCGGTATACTGCTGGTAATGACCATTCTCGCGGTTTTGACAGATACCGCATCCACCCCCGATGATATGACTCCCGAAACCGAAATATAACTGATGAAGGCCACCAAAAGCACCTTCCAGCAAAAACCCAAAAACCACTTGATCAGCTCACAGAGTTTGGTCAGAATATCAAGCTCGGATACCGCGCCTATGGCATTGGCTGCAATGTACGTAACTATAAGAGGAATAAACAGATCAAGGGTGATGGTGGTAAACAGATTGTTGAACAGTATGCTTGCCCCCGCCGTCGAAATAGCGGCTGTCGGATGCTGTGACACTGCTGCGGCTACGGCGTATACGGGTGTCACGATCTTGGAGAAGGTGCTGATATCGCTGATCGCTTCTATGCACCGCGACAGCATTCCCCCAACGGATGACAAAGCTATACATACAATAGCAAAAGCACCTGTATAGTCTGTCAGCTTTACAGCTATCTGCGATGTTGAAACGGTAGAAAACCCCTTTACAAAGGATGTTAGTGCACAGCATACGATAATGAGAAAGCACACGCGGCAGGATTCTTTCATTTTTTCCTTGGCTGTGCGAAGGGCGCTTTTAAGCAGGCTGGACACCCCTGCCTTGAGATCGGCATTTTCGGTAGTCTGATTGCCGATATACTCAGAATATTGTTGCGGAAGAGCATTATCAAGCTCGTCCGTATCTATATTATACTGTGCATATACCGGAAAAGCGATAATCCCAAGCAATACGGCTGTTATTATAATATTTTTCATTATATTGCACCTATGAGAGCAAGAGCCTTGTCCACCAGCGGCATAGCACACAGCAAACCGATGGCTGTTCCTGCAAGCTCGATCTTTGCCCCTACCGCGCGTTCACCGTTATCTCTGCACATTTCGGCGGTTATTCTGGTTACAAGCGATATTGCCACTACCCTCAAAAGCACGCCGAACAGGTCTGTATCCAGGCCGGTCAGTGCGGCATAGCTTTTTATCCTTTTGTGTACATCGCTTAATACCGGAATTATACTTCCCAAAATAACCAAAGACACGGCTATCGACACGGCAAATGCGCCCTGCGGGTTTTTATCGCGAATGATCAATGCACAAAATACTCCGCATAATGCTACTGCTGCAATCTTAATTATCATAGCTAAAAACCAAACGTGCTTTTTATAAGCGAGAACATACTGCCGATTTCTTTGATCATTACCATAAGTACAACGATCAGCCCTGCAAGTGTTGTCATCATCGCCTGCTCATCCCTGCCCGAGCGCACAAGAAGGAGATTGAGTACCGCAACTATGACTCCCACTCCTGCAACCTTGAATATGAGATCTATCTGCATTCATTCACCTCACAGCAGTAACACGGCTATTACGATACCGCAAGTCACACCGAATGCGCTGCTGAGTTTTCCGTTTTTGGCCAGCTCTTCCTGTGCCTGTTTGTAATACTCCTCAAGTCTGAGAATACTCTTGTCTATCAGCTCTGCCTGATTTGTACTGTCATATCTGCCCATAACCGACATAATATTGGTAATTTCCGCCCTTTCGGGTTCTTTAAGATCACTGCCAAGCATATCACCCAAATCCTCTGTAAAAGACTTGGGATTTTGTGCTTTTTGCCTGATTTTTTTGAAAAAATCCTTTGCCATACCGCTGCACTGACTTTCAAGTTCTTTATAAACATCGGCAAGCGGCAAATTTTTGAACACGATCTCGGCCTTTGCCAATCGGAATGCATCTATAAAGCTTCTTATTCCGTCAGTTCTTTGCTTGTAGTGTCTGCCTGCGGAAATACCAATTGCCGAGCACGATACCACTATCAGAATTATTCCCGTTATTTTCAACATTGTAGTCAGACTCCTTAACATAGGCTGAATACTGCCGATTACCGCCGTTATTATCTATAAAAATGATATTTTTGAATATATCACTTCGGATAAGCTGTCTATATATAGGGCGTTTGTCAAGCTCATCAATGCTGCTTGCGTGTGCCGTAGCCAAAAAAGCGCAACCGCAATATGCTGTCCTGCAAATAGTCTCAACATCTGACTGCTGTGTGATCTCGTCCAGCGCAATTATATGCGGAGACATCGATCGTATCAGCCTTTCTATTGCGGCACATTTGCTCATCCCGGACATAACGTCACAATCGCCTATGTCAAAGGATCGGTTCTCTCCTCTGCTCCCCGCAATCTCATAACGCTCGTCCACAATTGACACGCTCAATCTGCCTGACAGCATCCTTGACATATCCCGCAGCAATGTCGTTTTGCCTCCGCCCGGAGGTGATACAACAAGCGTATCGTTGAACCCATCTTTGTATAATTGCTCACATATATGGTCTGCCAATCCCGTATACGGCTTGGCTATTCTTATATTGACGCAGGAAATACTCCTGACCGTCGATACATTGCCATCTCTTACGGAGCAATCACCCGTAAGACCGATCCTGTGTCCCTCTGCAGTAGTCACAAATCCGTTGTTTATCTGTCCCGAATAGGTATGCACCGAACGTTCGGTGGCTCGGTTAATGATCTCGTTTAGATCGTCCGTTGCGGCAATTACCATCTCACCCTTGTAAGTCAGGCTGAGATATCTTCCGTCAACAAGAGCCTTGGGAGGTCGGCCCGCTCTTATGCGTATCTCCTCGCACCGTGCGCGCTGATCGGCACCCAGAGAAAACGCCGCACGCCACAATCTGTCCGGAAGATAATTCACAGCAGATAAATAAGCTTTTGAAAAATCACTACGCATACTCTTGTCCTCCTGCAAACATTGTATTTGGGATAAAGCAAAAATATGCATACAAAAAACCTGCGGCAAGAGCCGCAGGTTTAAGCTGTGTATATAATTATCAGAGGGTATTGCTGGAGCCCAGAACGTCTCTGATCTTGTGGCGTACCATCTCACGCAGAGCGGTTCTGCCATCTGCAAGATACTGTCTGGGGTCAAAGTGATCGGGATTCTCTACAAGATGCTTACGGACGGATGCAGTCATACCGAGACGCAGATCGGAGTCGATATTGATCTTGCATACAGCCATCTTGGCAGCCTCTCTCAGCATCTCCTCGGGAATACCGATAGCGTTTGGCATCTTGCCGCCGTACTCGTTGACCATTTTGACATACTCCTGAGGTACGGAGGATGCACCGTGGAGAACTATGGGGAAATTAGGCAGACGCTTCTGGATATTCTCCAGAATATCAAATCTCAGCTGAGGCTTCTGACCGGGCTTGAACTTGAAAGCTCCGTGGCTTGTGCCGATAGCGATAGCAAGAGAGTCAACGCCGGTACGGGTAACGAACTCCTCTACCTCGGCAGGATTGGTAAACTGTGCGTCGGCATCAGATACGTTGACAGCATCCTCGATACCTGCCAGCTTGCCCAGCTCGCCCTCAACAACTACCCCTCTTGCATGTGCATATTCAACGACTTTGCGGGTTATCTCAATATTTTCCTCAAAGCTGTACTTGGAGCCGTCTATCATAACAGAGGTGAATCCGCCGTCTACGCAATCCTTGCATATCTCAAAGCTCTCACCGTGATCCAGGTGAAGAGCAACAGGGATGTTGGTATCTGCAACAGCTGCTTCGACCAGCTTGATCAGATAAATATGCTTGGCGTACTTGCGTGCACCTGCGGAAACCTGAAGAATAACGGGAGACTGTTCTTCTTTGGCGGCTTCGGTGATGCCCTGAACGATCTCCATATTGTTGACGTTAAATGCACCGATGGCATAGCCACCCTTATAGGCTTTTTCAAACATTTCTTTGGTTGTTACCAATGGCATATATTCTACCTCCAACAATTATTATGTTTACATATATACTATCACACAAAGTCCCAATAATCAAGTTTATCACTGTTGATTTTTAACACGGGATATGATAAAATCAATTAAACAAACTATGTTATTGAAAGGCGGTTATTAAAATGCAGCTGAAAGGTGCTTGTATATTCGGCCAGTCGGGAGGACCTACCTCGGTTATCAACTCCAGTGCTTACGGCGTGTTCAAGACAGCACTTGAGTCTGATTGTATCACAAGGGTTCTCGGTGCAGCCCACGGTATAAAAGGTATCCTCAACGACGAGCTTTATGATATCGGTTTGGAGGATCCTCAGGAGCTTCGATATTTGCTCAATACCCCCTCCTCCGCTCTCGGTTCCTGCCGCTATAAGCTCAAAGATCCGGCAAAGGACGATACTGACTATAAGCGTCTGCTTGAGATATTCAAAAAGTACGACGTCAGATATTTCTTCTACAACGGCGGCAACGATTCTATGGACACCTGCAACAAGGTTTCCAAGTACCTGCTCTCTCAGGGTTATGAATGTCGTGTGATCGGTGTGCCCAAGACTATTGACAACGATCTCTACGGTATCGACCACTGCCCCGGCTTCGGCAGCGCTGCCAAATACATTGCCACCACGACCGCCGAACTTTATCTTGACGCACACGTCTACGACACGGGCTCTGTTCTGATTATGGAGTGTATGGGCAGAAACGCAGGCTGGCTGACTGCCGCCGCTTCCATACCTGCGCTGCAGGGCACAGCTCCCGATCTCATATATCTGCCCGAGGTACCCTTTGATATGGAGCAGTTCCTCGACTCTGTTGAGAAAAAATACAAAGAGACCAAAAACTGCTTCGTTGTCGTGTCGGAGGGCATCAAGGACAAAGACGGCAAATTTATCGCCGAATATGCTACCGCTGACGCCAGTTCCGTGGACTCCTTCGGTCACAAGCAGATGGGCGGCGTTGCATCCTATCTTGCCGCTATGGTCAAACAGCGCACCGGCGCAAAAGTGCGCGGTATTGAGCTTTCGCTGCTTCAGCGCTGTGCCGCACACTGCGGTTCACGCACCGATATCGACGAGGCCTTTATGATGGGCTGCGAGGCTGTCAAAGCCGCTGTAAACGGCGAGACAGACAAGATGGTGGCAATCGAGCGTATCGCCGATGCTGACGGCTACCAAGTCAGAACCATCCTGCTCAACCTTGACGTTGTTGCAAACGCCGAAAAGAAGTTCCCGCTCGAGTGGATCACAGAAGACGGCGCAGGCATCTCCCCTGACTTTCTCGGTTATGTTCTCCCCCTTATCGAAGGCGAACCCGAGATCAAGTGGGAAAACGGTATGCCCAGATTTGCAAAGCTCAAGAAAACACTTGCCAAATAATACTTTGACCCCTCTGAGTCAGATTGCTCAGAGGGGTTAGTTTATTGAATGGGTCACAAAATAGGGTCTGCCGTTATTTTAACAGGTTATCTTCAATATATTTTTCTATGGTTTCACATACCGTTTGCGATTGACATAAGTAACGGTTGTCATTTCCATCAGTTGTGTACGCCAGATTGATATAATATTCATTATCATCCTGATTTACGGTGATCCAACGTTGATAGAAATCTATATCTCTATCTTCGGGATAATCCTTTAACTCAATATCGTATACTTGTGTCATTATTGTCCGGATAGTTTCCTGATCATTAATTACAAAATCGTAGGTGTAAAATTCTTCCTCAGTATAATCGTACACTACCTCAATTGATAAAGTACCGTCAGGTTTCATTGCAGAGTATTTTTCGAGATCAACAAGCTTTGAGGGCGACTGCTCTTTATCACACGCTGCCGCACATATCATCAACATCACCAATAAGAGCACCGCAACAGTTTTTTTCATAACAGCAACCTCCATTCTGCAAATTTTATCTTGAAAAGCTTTGTCATTAGGTTTTTCGAAAATACAGAAAGCATTACAAAATATATTCGAATTATACCATGCTTCTATCAGGATGTCACTTTACACAGTTGAAAGTTTACATTCTGACATATAGCCGTATACAACCAAAAAGCTCTCACCTGCCGGTGAGAGCTTTTTGGCTAAAAAACACCATACCCAAAAACAAGGGCCATAACAATGACGTGAATAACAAAAAATACAGGGGCAGCAATAACGAACTTTATATGCCGGGTCTTATGTCTGAACACGACCATACCCATGATCAAACCTAAGCTTCCGAACAGTGCCCCCCACAAAAGGAGAGTTTTCTCGGAAATCCTGTATTTTTTCGTTTTGGCAAAGTGCTTGTCCATGCCACACAAAACAAATGATATGAGATTAAGCAGGACGAGACAAGCAACAAAACCCTCAGGCATTACTGTGCGACGTTCTTCTTGAGAGTTTCAAGCTCGTTTGCAAGCTCCTTGGGCAGTCTGTCGCCAACGGTTGCATAGAACTCTGCGATGCTATCGGCATCCTGTCTCCAAGCTTCCTTGTCAACGGTAAGGATGCTCTCAAGAACGGTCTTGTCGAACTTCTTGCCTTCGCAGATGTTGTAATCAAGGCCTTCGAGGTTGATATCCTCGGCATAAGGCATATATCCGATCTCGGTCTCACGTGCGTCGACCTTGCCTTCGCAACGCTTGATGATCCACTCGAGGACGCGGAAGTTATCGCCGAAGCCGGGCCACAGGAAGTGACCTTCTTCGTCAAGTCTGAACCAGTTGACGTTGAAGATAAGAGGCTTGTTGGTGATCTTCTTGCCCATATCGATCCAGTGCTGGAAGTAGTCGCCTACGTGGTAACCGATGAAGGGACGCATTGCCATAGGATCGCGGCGAACAACACCGACAGCGCCTGCAGCAGCAGCGGTAGTCTCAGAAGCCATAATGGAACCGATGAATACACCGTGATCCCAATCTCTTGCCTGATAGACCAGAGGAGCAGTCTTGGCACGTCTGCCGCCGAAGATTATTGCAGACAGAGGCACACCGTCGGGATCTTCCCAGAACTTGGAGATGCAGGGGCAGTTCTCAGCGGGAGCTGTGAAACGGGAGTTGGGATGTGCACCCTTCTCGCCCTTGGAGGGATCCCAGGGCTCGCCCTTCCAGTTGAGAGCATTTGTGGGAGGATTCTTGTCCATACCTTCCCACCACACTGTACCGTCGTTGGGATTGTAAACAACGTTGGTGAAGATAGAGTTCTTTCTGGTGGACTCCAGAGCGTTCTTGTTGGACTTTACGCTGGTACCGGGAGCGACACCGAAGAAGCCCTTTTCGGGGTTAACGGCATAGAGTCTGCCGTCTGCACCAATTCTGATCCATGCGATATCGTCGCCGACTGTCCAGACCTTGTAGCCCTTTTCCAGATAGGACTTGGGAGGAATGAGCATAGCCAGGTTGGTCTTGCCGCAGGCGGAGGGGAATGCACCGGTAACGTACTTGATGCTTCCGTCAGGATATTCAATACCCAGAATGAGCATATGCTCAGCCATCCAGCCTTCGTTCTTGCCCTGGAAGGAAGCGATACGCAGAGCGAAGCACTTCTTGCCCAGCAGAACGTTGCCGCCGTAACCGGAGTTGACAGACCAGATTGCATTGTCTTCGGGGAACTGCAGAATGTATCTCTTCTCGTCGTCCAGCTCACACTTGCCGTGGAAACCGCGAACGAAGTCGGTGCCGTCGCCCAGCTTGTCCAGAACAGCCTGACCTACACGGGTCATAATAGCCATACTTACGACAACGTAGATGGAGTCGGTGATCTCAATACCGGCCTTTGCAAAGTTAGAAGCAACGGGGCCCATAGAGAAAGGAATGACATACATAGTTCTGCCCTTCATAGAGCCGGCGAGGATGTCCTCTGCCATCTTGTATGCCTTCTGAGGTTCCATCCAGTTGTTGGTGGGGCCGCAATCCTTCTCTTCTCTTGTGCAAATGAAAGTTCTGCCTTCAACACGTGCAACGTCATTGAGCGCAGAACGATGATAGTAACATCCGGGAAGCTTTTCCTCGTTGAGCTTGATCATTTCGCCCGTGGTGCAAGCTTCGGCGTAAAGAGCATCCAACTGCTCCTGACTGCCGTCAATCCAAAGCACCTTATCGGGACATGCGATTTTCACAGCTTTGTCAACGAACTCAAGGACCGCTTTGTTTGTAGTTAATGCCATTTTTATTCTTCCTTTCAACGAAAAATCATTATATGGATTTATACTAATAATATCACACTGTTCTCTATTATTCAACAATTTAAGGTAATTTTGTTAATAATTCTGCATATTTGACCAATGAAAGCTCTTCCCCTCGGACGTTTTTTGACAAATCCAAAGACAAAAGTATATCTTCGAGCTCAGATTTTGAGATTTTGTCTTTGTATGCAAAACTCAGACAATTGACAAGAGTCTTTCTGCGCTGCGCAAAAGCAGCTTTTACAAGCTTGAAAAGCGCCTTTTTGTCACAGTCAACGGGCGGAGTTTTTCTGACGTCAAGCCTGACAACGGTGGAGTCAACGTTTGGCGCAGGGATAAAGCACCCTCTGTCAACCTCACATACAACGCTTGCCTCGGCGTGATAGTTAATGTACACCGTGAATGCACCGTAATCGGACGTGCCCGGCTTGGCGCATATCCTGCGGGCCACCTCTCTCTGCACCATTACGGTTATGCTCTCAAAACATCGGCTTTCGATAAGCGCGGTTATGGCTGGGGTAGTTATGTAGTACGGCAGATTTGCGCAGGCTACGGTTTTTCTGCCGTCAAAAGCTGCGCATATCTCGGGGAGGTTGACTTTGAGAATATCACCCTCAACAAGCGAAAAATTATTATACCCGCCCACAGTCTCCGAAAGCAGCGCAGGAAGCCGCTTGTCCAACTCAACGGCGGTCACTCTGTCTGCACGCTTGAGCAATTCCTGAGTCAGCGCACCCACACCCGGACCGACCTCGATAACACACGTATCCTCGTCAACACCTGCACCTTCGGCTATGGCAACCGGTACACTCTCATCACACAAAAAGTTCTGTCCCAGTCCTTTGGAAAAAGTGAAGCCGTGACGCTTGAGTAGAGGTTTAAGTGTATTGATATCACAAAGATTCATTATACCCTCCATGCCAAAAATAAAACAAAAGCGCCTGCTTATACCCAAATGTACCCATCGCTTTTGCTGTTTTATATAACAAAATATCCTCAAAATCATTATAAACCCAATTATTCTATTTTACAATCCTATATTTTCTGCTATAATCTGATTATAAAACAAATGCGAGGTAAAAAAATGAATTATTTCAAGGTTACCATAACGACTACTCACGATGCTGCCGATGTTGTTGCTGACAGCCTTTCCCCCATTACAGGTGCTTGTGTTATTGACGATCCAAGAACTGTAGACGAACTTATTGCCGCTCCCTCTCCCCGTTGGGATTATATCGGCGAAGAGGTATTCGAGAATGCCGACCGTCCCGTTACCGTATGTTTCTGGTGCGAAAACAGCGATGAAGGTAAGCAGATCCTTGCACAGGTAGATGATGTTCTTGATGACCTCCGACAGGAAAACGCAACCGGATTCTACGGCACACTTGAGCAGAAACGTGAGATAGTTGAAGATGAAAACTGGGCAAACAACTGGAAACAGTATTTCAAGCCCTTCCCCGTTGGTGAAAAGCTTGTTATCCGTCCCTCGTGGGAAGAGACCGAAGACCACGATAAAATCGAGCTTGTAATCGATCCTGCTTCAAGCTTCGGTACCGGCTCTCACGCAACCACAAAGATGTGCCTTGAGCATTTCCAGACCCTTGATCTTGAGGGCAAAAACATATTTGACGCAGGCTGCGGCAGCGGCATTCTTGCCTGCTGCACCCTGCTGTTTGGCGCTGACCACGTCATTGCCTGCGATATAGAAGAAAACGCTATGAACGCAACGAGCGAAAATATGGCACTCAATAATATCCCTGACACCAAATGGACAACCGTGTTAGGCGACCTTTTGTCCGATGAAAATGTACGCAGCTCCATTGGCACTAAAGCACCTTTTGATCTCATCGTTGCCAACATAGTAGCTGACGTACTGATGCCAATGCTCCCCTACCTCAAAAACTGGCTCAAGCCTGACGGCAGAATAATTATATCCGGTATTATTGACTCCCGTGCAGACGAAGTTCTTGAGGCATACAAAAACGGCGGAATGACGCTTTGCGCCACCCGCCGTGATGCAGGTTGGGTAATGTACGAATTCAAATGATATCGTTAATAACAAGAACTATAAGCACGCAGCTCAATATCGCCAGAATTGCCAAAGCATAGACAAGGAACTTGTTGTTCTTCTTCGACTGTTGCGAAGAGCCGGACAAATCGATCAGATGAGCCTTACGCAGAGCATTGACCAACGGCTTGTAAAGCATAATAGTGAAGGATGCGTTGGCAACTGTCTTGACAAAGTTAAAAGGCAGGAAAACCGGCACAAGCATCTTGGCTATTGCCTCTCTGGGATAACCCATATAAATGGGTGTGATAAGGTAATTCCACAGTACCATTATGCCCGTTGTAAGTAAGCAGGCAACAACAAGACCAAGCACCGCTCCTTTGAGTGTGTGCTTTTTCTTATATATCAGAGAAGCAGTACATGCAAAAGCACCGGATGCAAGAATATTCATTATAAGACCGATCCATCCCGTTGTACTTACAGTAACAAGTTCAATAAAAGCAACTACAACAGATACTGCCAAGGCAGCGGCAGGACCGTAGATAAAGCCACTGATAACAATAATGATATCCTTGGGGTCGTACTTCAAAAATCCGGCTGCAATAGCAGGTGTGAATCGGCTTAAAAACATAAGCGCATATGCTATCGCACAAAACATACCTAATGTAACGAGCTTCTTAACGTCAATTTTTTTCTTCATAATAACCTCCCCTGATAAAAAAGCGCCCGAAATATATTCGGGCGCTTAATTCATCAGCTGCACAATAATTGTGTGCACCAATAATCTTCTATCATCCAGACTATACTGTCGGTACCGGAATCACACCGGTTCATGCTTGCGCTCGCGGACTGTACCGCCGATCGGGAATTTCACCCTGCCCCGAAGAACTATTAAGTTGTCTGAGGCTTATTTGCCCATACCGCGCTTTACCATCTCGGTGATGGCAAAAGATGCGCAGTCTTCAGCAAACTTGCCGGGGCCGAAGCCGGCGTCATAGCCCAGCTCCTTAGCCAGCTCGTGAGTAATACGAGGACCGCCGCAGATAACGATGAAGCGATCACGGAGACCTTCTGCCTCCAGAAGCTCGATCATCTCAGTAAGGTTCTGGATGTGAACGTCCTTCTGGGTAACGGTCTGGGAGACCAGCAGAACATCAGCATTAACTTCAACAGCCTTGGCGATGAACTCTTCGTTAAGGACCTGGCTACCCATATTGATAGCTTCGATCATCTCAAAGCGCTCGAGGCCGTAGTGACCTGCAAAGCCCTTGCGGTTCATGATAGCATCAATACCGACGGTATGTGCGTCTGTACCGGTGGAAGCGCCGATGAAGGTCAGCTTTCTGCCGAAATGCTCCTTGATGTACTCGTTTACTTCTTCCATGCTCATAACATCGGACTCAACGGTGAGAACGTGGATATCATCGTAGTCAATGGTATGTACGCAGGAGCCGTAAACAACGTAGAAAGTGAACTCCTTGTCAAGAGGCATATGATGAGCAACGTTGGGCTCATCGATGCCCATTTTTCTGGCGTACTGACGAGCAGCTTCGATGCCCTTTTCGTCATCCTTTACAGGAAGAGTAAAGCTCATCTGAACCTTACCGTCGTTCATTGTATCGCCGTAGGGCTTCAGCTTCTTAAGATCAAGAGTCTTGTCAAAGTCAGCCTTATGAAGATTATACAGTCCGGAACTCACAGGCAAACGCCTCCTTTCATAAGGTCAACAAAGGGATTGAAGTAAACGTCATTCTTGGTAACAACGCCGGAGAGACCCTTACCTGCATCCTTACCTCTCTTGATGTCAGCGAAGATACCCTTCTCAAGAGTGCCGAACAGGCCGAGCTTCTCGATCTGCTTGAGCAGATCAGCAGCCTTGGCAAGAACAGTCTGTGCACGGGTCTGAATGAAGCCGCCCTGCTTGAACTCGATCTCAGAGCCGAAATCCTTCATGGTTCTGAAGATGTACTGAGCGTTCTCGATAGCGAGAGCACGGTCAGACATAAAGGGAGTGTGGATAGCTTCGGTCAGCATACCCAGCAGGTGGAGCTTCTGGCCGGTGGTGATGGTGACCATATTGAACAGAGCATCCTGAACATGGCCGCGGAATACGTTACCGGTCATAAACTTCGTGGGAGGCATGTACTTCAGAGGAGCCTTGGGGAATATCTCTCTTGCCATCTCTGCCTGAGCCAGCTCCATCAGGAAGCCGTTCTCAACGTCGGGAGAGATTTCAAAAGCATGACCCAGACCCTGCTGCTCTTCGCGGAGGCCTGCCTTGAGAGCGAATGCCTCGTTGAGGAACTGGGAAGCCAGAACGGTATGAGCCTCTTCAACAGCGTCAGCGGTTGTGAGGTAGTTGTCCTCACCGGTGTTGATGATAACGCCGGCATAGGAGTTGATAACACGGGAGAAATACTGGTCAACAATGGTGCGCTGCATATTGATATCGCGGAAGAGGATACCGTACAGAGCGTCGTTGAGCATAACGTCCAGTCTCTCGAGTGCGCCCATTGCAGCAATCTCAGGCATGCAGAGACCGGAGCAGTAGTTGCACAGACGGATGTATCTCTTTTCTTCTTCGCATACTTCGTCAAGAGCTGCACGCATGATGCGGAAGTTCTCCTGAGTTGCGTATGTGCCGCCGAAGCCCTCGGTGGTAGCGCCGTAAGGAACGTAGTCCAGCAGGCTCTGACCGGTGGTACGGATAACAGCGATTATATCAGCGCCCTGCTTTGCAGCAGCGACAGCCTGGGTAACGTCTTCGTAGATGTTACCGGTAGCAACGATAACGTAAAGGTAGGGACCTTCCTTATCGCCGTACTGAGCAAGGTACTCGTTACGCTTTGCAACGTTGCCCTTGATGCGCTCGGTTGTAGCAACAGCAACAGCCATAACAGCATCACGGATCTCTTCTGCATTGTGTACGGGGAGCTTGGACAGATCCAGCTCGCCGGTGCTTACCTTCTCAGCTATCTCCTGAGGAGTAAGGCCGGTCTCGACCATAGCATTACCAACATAGAAGGAAACGCCGCCGCCGAGGATACCCTTCTCGACCAGATGATCAACTACAACGTTGGGCAGAGGAACGTCAACGTCGTTGACGTTGTCGATGCCGAGCAGACGGCAGACAGCACGCTCAACGGTGACTGTGGTGTGCAGGTCAATAAAGCCCTGCACATCATCAGCAACCTTGGCAGCACTCTTTCTTGCCTGCTCGACGAGGGACAGATCAAGATTAAGTTTGTTAGCCATGTTTGCACCTACCGATTAATGACGGCCGCGCTTTGCTCTTGCGAGGTCAGCGGGCTCCATGGAGAGAGCCTGGCCCTGCTCAAGACCGGCAACACCGACCAGCTCGACCTTCTTCTCGCCTCTGCAGACTTCGCACTGGCAGGTCTCTTTGTAGTTGGTGGGCTCGGTGTAAGTGGTGATAACACCCTCGAAGTTACGGAGGATGACCTTATTGGGGGTCTGGGAGATGACGTAGTTGGGCATAACGGGGGTCTTACCGCCGCCGCCGGGAGCGTCAACAACGAAGGTAGGTACGCAGTAGCCGGAGGTATGGCCGCGGAGACCTTCGATGATCTCGATGCCCTTGGAAACAGGGGTACGGAAGTGCTCAAGACCCATGGACAGGTCGCACTGATAGATGTAGTAAGGACGTACGCGCATGCTTACCAGCTTGTGTACCAGCTTCTTCATTACGTGTACGCAATCGTTGACGCCTGCGAGCAGAACGGTCTGGTTGCCGAGGGGGATACCTGCATCAGCCAGCAAAGCGCAAGCGCGTGCAGCTTCTTCGGTAACCTCGTTGGGATGGTTGAAGTGGGTGTTGAGCCAAATGGGATGATACTTCTTGAGCATGTTGCACAGCTCGGGGGTGATACGCTGGGGCATAACAACAGGAGTTCTGGAGCCCATACGTACGATCTCAACGTGAGGAATTGCACGCAGCTTGCTGATGATGTACTCGAGCTTCTCATCAGAGATCAGCAGAGCGTCGCCGCCGGACAGCAGGACGTCACGTACTTCGGGATGCTCTCTGACGTAATCGATGCACTTATCGATCTGGGACATATCAACTGCAGCGTCGTGCTGACCGGCGAAACGACGGCGTGTGCAATGACGGCAGTACATGGAGCACTGGTCGGTAACGAGCAGCAGAACGCGGTCGGGATAACGGTGGGTCAGGCCGGGTACGGGAGAGTCGGTATCCTCGTGGAGGGGATCCAGCAGATCAGCTTCAGCCTGATGCAGTTCAGCAGCGGTAGGAACAGCCTGCTTTCTGACGGGATCGTTGGGATCGTTCAGGTTGATCAGGGAGAGATAGTAAGGGGTGATAGCCATTCTCAGAGTGCCCAGGCACTTGGAAACGCCGTCTTCCTCTTCGGGGGTCAGGGTAACATACTTCTTCAGGTCTTCAAGGGTCTCTATACGGTTTCTGACCTGCCATTTCCAGTCATTCCAATCGGAATCGGGAACGTTAGCAAACAGGCCGTTCATTCTGCTCTTAAGCATAATAATTATCTCCTTTGTTTATATTTTTAGACAACCGAAAACCTGCTGTATAGGCAGGTTTTCGGTTAATGTTGAAATTAGCAATACTTCTCGTCGAAGAGCTTACGCAGCTTTGCGTTCTCACGGAGAACGTCCAGAGTGATGTTAGCGTGGTTCTTGGTGTAGCCGTTACCAACGATCATCTCAACGTCCTTACCGATGCCTTCTGCGCCCAGAGCAGCCTTGGTGAAGGAGGTTGCCATGGAGAAGAAGTAAACCTTACCGTCGTCACGTACGGGCAGGATTGCGGACATTTCGCAGGACTCGATGTTTACGCAGCAGATAGACAGATCGTACTCCTTGCCGCCGGTGACAGCCAGAGCAGCTTCCATAACCTCAACGGGCTTGGTGCAGTCAGCAACGATAACATCAGTGTATACGCCCAGCTCCATCAGATCGGGAACCTGCTTGGGGTTACGGACAACACCGACAACCTTGCCGTTGGGGCCGACCTTCTTCATAGCTTCCCAACCGCAGAGAACGCCGGACTTGCCGTTTGCGCCGAGGATCAGAACGTTGTCGCCTTCCTTGGGCAGCTTACGAGCCTGTGCAGGAGCGCCTGCAACGTCCAGAGCTGCCAGAGCAAGAGGCTCGGACATATCTTCGGGCATCTTTGCGTACAGAGCGGACTCGAACAGGATAGCCTTACCTACGATATCAACACGGTCAATATCCTTGTGGATAGCCAGGATCTTTTCGATCTTGAGGGGAGTCATGGAGAGGGATACCAGAGAAACGATCTTGTCGCCGACCTTGAGGTCAAAGCCGGGCTTCTTGAGCAGGTCCTCACCGATGTGAGCAACAACACCCTTGAACATACCGCCGGAACCGGTAACAGGGTTCTGCTGCTTGCCGCGCTCAGCGACGATACCCATGATCATTTCGCCGATCTTCTTCTCATCGCCGCCGCAAGCTTCCTCGATCTGAGTGAAAGAAGCGGAGTCGATGTTCAGAGATGTAACGTCACAAACGATCTCGTTGGAGTAAACCTTGGTCATATCGTTGTCGATCTTCCAAGCTGCCTGGGTAAGAACACCCTGGGGTTCGATTACGCGGTGAATACCGTACTTATTGCCTTTGAGCTCTGCCATAATAAATTTCCTCCTGATTTTTGTTTATTTTTTATAAAATAATTTTTGCTTACTTGGTCAGGCCGAGGATCTGACGTGCCTCAGCGGGGGTTGCGATCTCTCTGCCGAGAAGCTTGGCAAGAGCAACGACCTTCTCGACCAGTTCGCCGTTGGACTTTGCCTTCTTGCCGCGCTCGAGGTAGATGTTATCCTCGAAGCCTACACGGACGTGACCGCCCATGATGATGCCGGTTGCTGCCATGGGCCATGCGCCTCTGCCGACACCGGTAACGGTCCAGGTGGAACCTGCGGGGATCTTGTTGACCAAAAATGCCAGATTCTCGGGAGTTGCGGGGGTGCAGCCCTGAACGCCCAGAACGAAGTTGAACTGCATGGGAGCGCCGGGAACCTGACCCTTGTTGGCCATAGCCAGAACGGTGTCAAGGTGACCGATCTCGAAGCACTCATACTCGGGCTTGATGTTGTTCTCGATCATACGCTTACCGAAAGCGCGCATTGTGGGCATATCGTTGACAAAGATGTCATCACCGAAGTTGCAGGTACCGCAGTCCAGAGTTGCCATTTCGGGCATAAGCTCGGTGGGCTGGAGTCTCTCTTCGGGAGTCATGCCGGTTGCGCCGCCGGTGGAAGGAATAAGGATAGCATCGGGGCAAGCTTCCTGAATAGCGGGCAGGATCTCAGCAAAACGAGCCTTGTCCTGAGTGGGCTTGCCGTCATCGGTACGGACGTGAACGTGGATAACAGCTGCGCCTGCATCATATGCAGCCTTTGCCTCACGAACCATCTCTTCCTTGGTGTAAGGTACAGCAGGATTATGCTCCTTGGTAACCTCAGCGCCGCAAATGGCAGCGGTAATAATAAGCTTTTCCATTATTAACAATTCCTTTCTGTACGTGCCTGCAGATTATTTGCGGGGTACGTTCTGCTTATCCTTGGGAGTAACGCAGGTGCCGGTTGCGCGGCAGACAACGATGGGCTCCTCGAGAACGTCAGCAGCGGAGTCGTTGATGTCGGGGCGAGATACGATGACCTTGCGAGCCTCGAACTTCATCTTGCGGGAAGTGTTGCCAACCTTGGTGATCTCACCGACAGCCTCGATATAGTCGCCTGCATAAACAGGAGCCAGGAACTCGATGTTGTCGTATGCGCAGAAGAGGCCCTCATCGCCATCCTGCAGAATGAGCAGCTCGGTTGCAACGTCACCGAAAAGGTGAACCATATGTGCACCGTCAACAAGGTTTCCGCCGTAATGAGCATCCTTAGCACTCATACGAAGTCTGATCATAGATTTCATTTCCATGGTAAATCCCTCCATAAAATATTTTTAATTATAAAAAACGACAAAATAAAAAAGCGCAATTGAGTACGTTGTCCCAATAGCGCTCCATGTTTTGAAAAAAAGCTATCAACAACACAAATAAGTTGTTGATAGCTCTTCACGTAACACATGACAAGACCGAAGTACTGAACCTCGCTCCCAAGCGCGGCTGCGGAAACAACACCCGAACTTTCGGCGATATACACATTCACTGCTGTCATTGAACGTGCCATCCTTAACATTCAGCAGTTACCTTGTATCTCGCGCCTCTATCCTTTTAACAAGTATAAAATTGTAAATCTACTTACCTGCTATAATGATATACTATTCAAATCAAATTGTCAATATTTTTTTCTGCCAATTCAACGATTTCCGGCTCCAAATCAAGCAATCTGCAAATATTCAGCGCGTCTCTGGGGCAATCCTGCTTTTCAAGGACTTTATAGAGGCCGTAATCCATATGTTCGGCTATCCTGTCAGCGCTTTTTTCCGCCTCAACGCAGGCAAGCTCGGACTTGAGGGAAGCAAAATCGATATTCTTGAGTCCGATGACCTGATAATGTGCACCTGCGTGCTCGGCAACACCGTCATAATGGGTGGACAGAATGGTGTAGGACTCTCTTCCCTGCAGCCATTTGGTAGCAGCCTTGACTATTGCAGCGCCTTCGTCGGGGTTGGTGCCGCGGGCAAACTCGTCAAGGACGACCATAGAGCAGGAATCGAGCTTTTTGACAACGGTATTGAACTCCAGTATCTCTCCGCCGAAGCTGGACAGTCCCCTGTCGATGGATTCAAGATCCTCGGATATTATGTAAATATCGTCAAGCATCACTATCTCGGCCTTCTTTGCAAACGGGAAAATACCGCAAAGAGCCAGCAGTATATTCAGCGCGGTGGTCTTGAGCGCGACGCTCTTGCCGCCCATATTTGCACCGGTTATGACGGTCGCTCCGCGCTGAACGGATATGGACACCGGTGTAAAGCTCTTACCCTTTTCAGCAAGACCGTCTCCGATCTTGGGATTGACCATATCCTCAAGCACAAAACTGTCGGTCACTATAACAGGGCAGCAGCAGTTTCTGTCCATGGCAAGCTTGGCTTTTGCGATGATAACGTCAATGCGGCGTATGGTCGCCACATCAGCCAGCATATCGTCAAGATAGGTTCTCAGTCCCTCGGACATACGGGCTTTGACCGCCAGTTCCTCTTCCTCTTCCCTTGCGGCGATCTTTGTACGCTCGATCATAAGATCGTCCATATTACCGCTCTTGGAGCGTATAAGCAACTCCACGTTCTTTTTCTCTTTGCGGATCTCGCGCAGTCGGAGAGAGCAGGTCTCGCTGATATAAAAACTGGGTACACCCGTTTTGTCAGGATCGACGATATCCAGCGCCGCATAAAGCTCCACAAGCTCAAGGCCCACCGTGCTTGCCGCCTCACTGATATGACAAAAAGCAGGATAAATATCCTTGAATGTAAGCAAAAAGCGTTTGATCTCAAACAGCTCCACCTCGTTGAGTGACGTGGATCTGCACTTGTTCAGCATGGGTCTGATATCCTTGAGATGCATAAGCGCGTATTCAAGCTTGGTAAAAACCGCCTTTTCGGCTTCGTATACGGATATGATCTTCTGAATATTGTCAAGCTCGCACATAAGCTCACTGCGCTGTGCCGAGGTGTACGGAACAAGGGTCCTTATATACTCCGCGCCGTAGCAGGAACAGGGCTCCAGCAGGTCGAGAACATACTGGAAGCCTATTTCACACTTTTTTTCAAAACTCAGTTTCATTTCATATCCTCCGCATTAAATACAGGCAGCACCGTTACTTCTTTTCTGACTTTTTCCAGAAATGCGTCTTTGTCAAAATGGAATCCATAGGCAGAGAAGGGATTGATAGTGACCGCAACGGGGTTTACACCGCTCATTACGGCAAACCTGCCGCCCTTTGCCCTGATCTTGTCAAACAAATGACGGCTGAGCAGATACTTGCTGCTGTCAGACGCCAAAAATGTTATACCGTCAAATGAGGCACCCGACATTACAAGAGGCTTGATTATAACGTCGGACACCGCTCCGCCGAAGTAGATATACCTGATCTTCCCGCCTGCGTTCTTGATGACCACATCAAGCTTTTTGGGCTCACATTGCTTATGTGACATATCATCATACACGGCAATACATGCTCTTGCATCGTATTGGCTGATGATCTCATCCAATCCACCTCCGCCTATAACAGGCAGGGTCAAAAGCACGGATATATACCCCGTATCCTCGGCTACTATATCCATATCCTTGTTGTAGGACGCGCCGCTGCACAGTACTGTGGCATCGGACAGATTGACGGTACACAGACTCTTGCGGCTCAGCGCACCGTCTATCATGACCTTCTCAGCGCCGAACTCACGGAACCTCTCTCTCACTACTTCAAGCTGAGCAACCAGAGACGGACCTGCTATCTGCACGCTGCCGTCGCTGAGTGCTCTGAAGATTATGACCTCCCCCACGGGTGTTGATATACCGGTCGCATCAAGTATCTCCTTGGTGACGTCACAGTATTTGAGCATATCGAACGCCGTAGCAACAAGAGTGCCCGCAGGGACGTATATCCCCGGCTTGTGCGTGCCCGTCACCACGTCACTTCCCTCTCCGTCACGGCCGATAGAGGTTATTGCAAAGCAAATACCCTCCTCAGCCATCTCAGTAATGATACGGTTGAGGACGGTGGTCTTGCCTGCGTTTTTGCACATACCTATAATGGATACCGAATAATATTGGCGCATAAGGTCAAGAAGTTTCATATTCGTACCCCCTGTTCGTTAGTTGGTCAGATATCCAGAACGTCACAGATGATCGTATTGGATATAAAAAAACCTTTTGGCGTAAGTCTGTATATCCCGCCGCCGCATTCCGCGTGAGCGGTGGGAACGTATTTTTTGAGTTTTTCGGCATAGCTGTCAAAGGGTGTCCTGAACCGTCTTTCAAAGTCACTTTCATCTATACCGTCAATTGTGCGCAGTCTGAGCATAATATATTCTCCGATGCGGTTTTTGACGGCGATCTCGTCAGCCTCATCAATGACCGACTCACCGGACAGTATACCCGAAATATAGCCGTCCACGTCCCTTATTGTGCTGTATCGCTTGTCGCCGAAAAAGCTGTGAGCCGCCGCACCTATGCCGATATAGGGACGCAGGTCCCAATACCTGCTGTTATGTGCGGAGCGATAGCCTCTGCGGCAAAAATTGGATATCTCATACTGCTCAAAACCAAGCTCTCCGAGCCTGTCCACCGCGGCAAGATACATATCCGCAACCGTATCGTCATCGGGCAGTACGGGCCGTCTTTGGGCCATGGGCGTCGACTCCTCAAGGGTCAGCGCATAACAGGAAATATGGGCAGGCTCCAAGGACACTATATCTTCAACCGACCTAATCCATCCGTCCATAGTCTGACCCTCAAGCCCGTACATCAGGTCAAGCGATATATTATCGGTACAATATTCTCGGCATAACAAAACGGCACTTTCTGCCGTTTTGAAATCGTGCAATCTTCCAAGAGACAAAAGCTGCTCGTCCGAGGATGACTGAACACCCATAGAGATACGGTTGACCCCTGCCCTCTTGAGCTGCCGAAACAGCTTTTTGTCGGCGCTTTCCGGGTTGACCTCCACGGTTATCTCAATATCGGGGGTAAAATCAAACCGTTTGCCGATCTCTTTTATGAGCTGTGCAAGCCGCTTGCCGCCGAACACCGAAGGCGTACCTCCGCCTATATACAGGGTATCAACGGTATATCGGCTGTTCCCCACCACGTAATCGTCAAGCTGCTTGATCAGCGCCTTGAGATATCTGTCAAGAAGGCTGTCATCAAACCCGCATACTGAATAGAAGTCGCAGTAGTCGCATTTTCTTTTGCAGAACGGTATATGGACGTAAATGCCCAGATACCTGTCAATATTATTCCTCATCAAGACGCAGTACCGCCATAAACGCCTCCGTGGGCATCTGAACGGTGCCCAGAGAGCGCATCTTCTTCTTTCCTTCTTTCTGCTTTTCCAGCAGCTTTTTCTTACGGGTTATATCACCGCCGTAGCACTTTGCAAGAACGTCCTTGCGCATCGCCTTTACCGTCTCACGGGCAATGACCTTTCCGCCTATTGCCGCCTGGACAGGCACTTCAAACATCTGGCGGGGTATATTTTCTTTGAGTTTTTCGCAGATGCGGCGTGCTCTTCCGTATGCCTTTTCCCGATGAGCAATAAAGCTCAGTGCGTCCACCTGCTCGCCGTTGAGCAGCAGGTCGACCTTGACAAGATCGGAAGCACGGTACTCATCCATAGAGTAGTCAAGAGAAGCGTATCCCTTGGTACGCGCCTTGAGTGCATCAAAAAAGTCGTATATGATCTCGTTGAGGGGCATACGGTAGTGCAGTTCAACAAGATGGGTATCAAGATACTGCATATCCTTGAACTCGCCTCTTCGTTCCTGACACATAGGCATAATATTGCCGACGTAGTCCGGAGGCGAAATGATGGAGACCTTGGCATAAGGCTCTCTTGCCTCAGCGATATGCGCGGGGTCGGGATAATTATGGGGGTTGTCCACCAGCACCAGAGTACCGTCTGTCTTGTCCACCTCATAGATGACCGAAGGCAGAGTGGTTATCAGATCAAGATTGAACTCGCGCTCAAGCCTCTCCTGAATGACCTCCATATGCAGCATACCCAAAAAGCCGCAGCGGAAGCCGAAGCCCAGCGCAGCCGAAGATTCGGGCTCAAAGACCAGAGATGCATCGTTCAGCTGGAGTTTTTCAAGCGCGTCACGCAGATCGGGGTATTTGGAGCCGTCCTCGGTATAAACACCGCAGTAGACCATAGACTGAGATGGACGGTAACCGGGCAGCGCCTCAGCGGCGGGACGGGCAGCCTCTGTGATGGTATCGCCTACAGAGGTGTCCTTGACGGTCTTGATGGAGGCTGTAAAATAACCGACCTCACCTGCGCTCAGTTCCTCACAGGGTTCTATGCCCAGAGGACGAAGATAGCCGCACTCAAGCACGTCGTAGCAGGCGCCGGATGCCATCATCTTGACCTTCATTCCGGGACGTATTGTGCCGTCCATAACACGGAAATATACGATAACACCAACGTACGGATCGTACTGGCTGTCAAAAATAAGAGCCTTGAGAGGTGCGTTGGGGTCGCCGTCCGGTGCGGGTACGTTTGCAACAACATCCTCAAGCACAGCCTCAATGTTGATGCCCTGCTTGGCGGATATCTCGGGAGCATCCATAGCGGGCAGACCGATAATATCCTCCACCTCCTGCTTGGCCTTCTGCGGGTCGGCGGCAGGCAGGTCGATCTTATTGAAAACGGGCAGTATCTCCAGATTGTTATCAAGGGCAAGATATGTATTGGCCAGGGTCTGTGCCTCCACGCCCTGCGCCGCATCAACTACCAGAACAGCACCCTCGCAGGCGGCAAGAGAGCGGGAAACCTCATAGTTAAAGTCCACGTGACCCGGGGTATCGATAAGATTAAGCTCATAGGTCTCACCGTCCTGAGCTTTGTAGTCAAGACGAACGGCGCGGGCTTTGATAGTTATGCCACGCTCCTTTTCCAGGTCCATATTATCCAGCAGCTGGGAGGTCATTTCACGCTGGGATACCGCCTCGCACTTTTCCAGCAGACGGTCAGCCAAAGTGGATTTGCCGTGATCTATGTGGGCAATGATCGAAAAATTACGGATCTTGCTCTGGTCCATCATATAGAGGATCTACTCCTTTGTCTGTAACTTGTAACTATACTATTATACACAATAACATCAACAAAAGCAAGAGCGGCCTTGCGGCCGCTGCTTTATGTTTCAGTTCTCTGTCTCTTCCCAGTTGTGCCAGACATTCTGGATGTCGTCGTTGGCCTCCATAACTTCCAGCATCTTCTGCATATTCTTGATGTTATCCTCACCGCTTATTGTAATATAGTTCTGAGGAACCATCTGTACCTGAGCTTCCATAAACTCATATCCCATTTCCTTGAGCTTTTCACGGACTTCGTCAAAGCTGTCGGGATCGGTGTAGACCTCAAAAATGCCCTCTTCGGCAGAGAAATCCTCTGCGCCCGCATCCAGAGCCTCCATCATAACGGTATCCTCGTCAAGGTCCTCACCGTCGATAACGATAACGCCCTTCTGATTGAACTGCCAGGACACACAGCCGGAAGTGCCCATATTCCCACCGTATTTGTCAAAATAGTGACGGACATCGGCAACGGTACGGTTGCGGTTGTCTGTCAGGGTCTCAACAATAACCGCTATACCACAGGGGCCGTAGCCCTCGTATGTAACGTGCTCGTAAGACTCGGCAGCGGCACCGCTCTGGTACTTCTGCAGGATACGGTTGATATTGTCATTGGGGACGTTTTCGCTCTTTGCACGGCTGATAACAGCAGACAGTTTGGAGTTGCTTGCAGGGTCTGCACCGCCGCCGTCTTTGATGGCGATAGCCATTTCACGGGCGTACTTGGTAAATATCTTGGCCTTTTTGGCGTCGGCTGCGCCCTTGGTTTTCTGAATATTGTGCCACTTGGAATGTCCGGACATAATATATGACCTCCGTTAATTTGTTTTCATTCTTCGTTATTCTACCACATTATCCGACCGTAGACAATATAAATAATAAAAAAATTGTTGTCTTATTTGCAAAAATAACAAAAACATCCGCCTCGGTATATTCCCGCTGCTTCTGCTCAAACTATACATGTAAGATCGAGCGAGGTGATAATAATGGAAACAATGGAAAAGAACAAGCAGCAGACAAACCAGCAAAACAACCAGCAGAAGAGCAAAAACGAAAATCAGAAGAGCAAAAGCACCCCTGATATGAAAAACGATCATCAGGGCAATATCGGCTCTCAGAAGCGAATCCAGCTGTAAAAAATAATCATCAGGCGCCGTAAGCATATTACGGCGCTTGATTATTTTGCATATCCTGTATAAAATAAAACCGAGGTGATAATATGCTTGGAATCGCTCTGGAAAGCGGCGGCGCAAAAGGTTCATATCACGCAGGCGTGCTCAAAGCCATAAATGAGCTCGGTATCGGGTATTCGGCCGTATCCGGCACGTCAATAGGCGCTGTCAACGGAGCTTTGGTGGCGCAGGGTGATATCGATAAGCTGTGTGATTTTTGGCTCAACATCAGCTTTGACGATCTGTTCGAACCTTCAGACAAACCTATAGTCGAACTTATAAACGGCGAGATAAACTCCGCCCTCATCAAAAAACTCAAGAACACCCTCTACTCCACATTGAAAAGCAAGGGCATATCCACAGCGCGAATGTACGAAAAGCTGTGCAGTATGATAGACCCCGTAAAGCTGAAAAGCAGTCCCATAGATTTTGGACTTGTTACCGTATCATTCCCGGATATGAAGCCGCTGCACATATTCAAGTCACGGATGCCCACCGAAGAGGTTTGCCGATATATATTGGCAAGCGCTACCTTCCCCGGATTCAAGCTTACCGAGATAGGCACAAAAAAATACATTGACGGCGGCGCTTACGACTCCTGCCCTATCAATATGCTGTTCGACCTCGGCTGTGATGAGGTCATAGCGGTCAGAGTATTCGGCGGCGGCATATTCCGCGCTCCCGCAGAAAAGGAACGTAAAGTACACTATATTGAACCCAGCGATCATCTCGGGGCGATACTCGGCTTTTCTAAAAAACAGGCAGAAAACAATATAAATATGGGCTATTTTGATGCCATGCGCTATTTCAAAAAGCTTGCAGGCATCAAATACTGCATCGCGGGATTCGACAGCGAGATCGGCTACAGTTGTATCTCCCAGATAAGCAAAAGCGGCATAGACAGACTTGCCTGCACCCTGCGCATCAGCTCGGAAAAGACCTGCAAACGCCTGCTTCTTGAGGAGATCGTCCCTTCGCTTTGCTCTTTGCTCAAGCTTCCCGAATGCTGCAGTTACAACGATATTCTTCTGACGGCATTGGAGAACCGCGCCATCAGGCTGGGGATAGACAGATACAAGATATACGACCTCCCCGATTTTTTGCATATGGTATGCTCGGATATCCCCGATACCTCGCTGTGCAAGCCACGCGCCAAACGTGCGGTCAGCTCGATAGTGGACGTGTTTCTGTCCGTGCTGTATCACGCAGTATAAAACTTTATGCAAGCGGTATTTTCACCCTCCCTTTGGGTTATACTACTAAGACCACGGAGGTGTGCTATGCTTATACCGCTTATACGCACTCTTATACTGTACTTTTTTATAGTTTTCTCAATGCGCTTTATGGGCAAACGGCAGGTCGGAGAAATGCAGCCGGCCGAGTTGGTCATAACCATACTTATTTCTGCTGTGGCTTCGGTGCCTATGCAGGATATCGAGCTTCCTCTGGTACACGGTATAATACCCATCATCACGCTTGTTTCCGCGGAGGTCATAATGTCCTCCCTGTCTCTGAAATATCCCAGGCTGCGCACAATGATAAGCGGCAGACCCATTACGATAATCCGCAACGGAAATATAGACCAAAAGGCCATGCAGTCGCTTCGGATAACCATAGACGATCTTATGGAGGATCTCAGGCTCAAGGACGTTTATGATCTGCGTACGGTCAAACTTGCACAGATGGAGACAAACGGCAGGCTCAGCGTGCTTGTAGACAGTAAGCATCTGCCGCCCACAGCCGCGGATATGGGTATATCCGCAGCTGATTCAAGCCCCTTCCGCGTAATTATATCTGACGGAAAGCTTGTGGACAAAAGCTACGCCGACAAGCCAAACAAACATAAATGGCTGCAAAAGACCATAAACGCAAAGGGTGCAAAAACCGTAAACGAAGTATTCCTGCTTGCGTACGATGAGCAAAGCAGCGTGATATTCGCAAAAAAGGAGAACGGATAATATGAAAATACGGCTCGTAATATCCGTTCTCTCACTTATATTGGCTGTATCTTTGGGTATATTGTCAGCCGAATATACCGATAACCTGTGCTCCGGGCTGTCACGGCAGGTCCGGGCTGCGGCAGACAAACGTGATGCAGTTATGCTGCAGCAGGCACAGGAGCAATGGCAAAAGCGCGTTCCCCTGCTGTCCACCTTTATACCCCACGGGCATATAGACCGGCTTACCGAGACACTTGTAAGAGCTTCGGAGTTTTTGAAAAACGACGAGCTCAGCGAGTTTGATGCCGAGATAGGCTGTGCCATTCATCAATTCGGGGTCATAGGCAAATACGACTGCCTCTCCGTCCGCGCATTATTCTGAACACAAAAACGACGCTTCGGTCAGTGTTACCGAAGCGTCTGATTTTATTTGATATGATTGCCGAGGAGCTTGGAAAGCTCACTCATAAAGGTGTTGATATCCTTGAACTGTCTGTATACCGATGCAAACCTGACGTAGGCGACCTCATCGATATCCTTGAGCTTGTCCATTACCAGCTCACCGATGTAATCGGTCTTGACCTCTCTGTTCAGCGAGTTGAGCAGCTGCTGCTCGATATCGGATGCGGCTTTTTCAAGTACGGCAATAGGTACAGGGCGCTTTTCGCAAGCCTTGACAAGTCCGTTGAGGATCTTGTTGCGGTCGAAGGTCTCTCTTCCGCCGTCCTTTTTGACAACGACAAGAGGCAGGCTCTCGACGGTCTCGTAAGTGGTAAATCTCTTGCCGCAGGAAAGGCACTCTCTTCTTCTGCGAATGCTGCTGGACTCATCTGTGGGTCTGGAATCCACAACCTTGCTCTCGGGATAGCCACAGAACGGACATCTCATAATCTTTTCCCCCTAAAAATCCTACATATTTGACTGTTTGATATATACAATACCATATTTTGAGAAAAGATGCAATCTTTTGTTGAATAAATCAGCCAAATGTATTATTATGTATTATATTATTGTGATATATGGGAGGTGTTTCTTTGTACCAGCCACTTGCAGACTCTATACGGCCTTTGACTTTTGACGACGTAGTCGGTCAGGAGCATCTTATCGGCCAAAACGGCATACTCAGGCGGGTAGTGCAGAGCGGAAAGATACCCAATATGATCTTTTACGGGCCTTCCGGTGTCGGCAAGACCACTCTGGCACAGATAATTGCGTCCCAGACAAACCGAAAGCTGTACAAGCTCAACGCCACCACCGCCTCAACCTCGGACATAAAATCCATCATCGGTGAGCTTGATACCCTTCTTGCCCCCGAGGGCGTGCTGTTATATCTGGACGAGATACAGTACTTCAACAAAAAACAGCAGCAATCGCTGCTTGAGTTTATCGAGAGCGGCAAGATAACCCTTATCGCCTCCACTACCGAGAACCCGTATTTTTACGTATACAACGCCATACTCAGCCGATCCACCGTATTCGAATTCAAGCCGGTCACTCAGGAAGACGTGCAGAAGGCTGTGCGCAGAGCTTTTTCCATCTGCGCACGCACCATGAAGAAGCGGATATCTATAGAAGACGGCGTGTGCGCCCATATTGCCCAGGCATGCGGCGGCGACGTGCGCAAATCCATCAACGCCGTTGAGCTGCTTTGTGCCGCATCCATAAACGAGGACGGCTCAGTATTCGTCACTCTTGAGGATGCAAAGCTCATCACTCAGAAATCCTCGGCAAAATATGACCGTGACGGTGACAGCCACTACGATATACTGTCGGCCTTTCACAAGTCGCTGAGAGGCTCAGACCCCGATGCCGCCGTCCATTATCTTGCACGTCTGCTTGCGGGCGGAGACATAGCATCCGCTTGCAGACGTATGCTGTGCGCCGTCAGCGAGGACGTAGGTCTTGCCTATCCTCAGGCAGCTTTTATAGTAAAAGCCTGCTGCGACAGCGCTTTACAGCTGGGTCTGCCCGAAGCAAGGCTTCCCCTCACCCAGGCGGCTCTGCTGATAGCTACAGCACCCAAGTCCAATTCGGTGGTCACCGCCATAGATGCGGCTATGTCGGATATCACAAGCGGCAACTACGGTGACATCCCCGCCCATCTCAAAGATGCTCATTACGGCGGCGCACAAAAGCTCGGACACGGACTCACATATAAATACCCCCATAATTTCCCCGGAAATTACGTGTCCCAGCAATATCTTCCCGACCTGCTGAAAGACACGGTATACTACGAACCGGGCAAAAACAAATCAGAGACCCAGGCAAAGGATTACTGGGATAAGCTCAAAGGCATCTGATACGCAGTCTTTGCATAATGCAGTCATTATTCACAGTATAGGTATTTTGAATATAGACAAGTATTGATTTTTGTGATAGATTACTAATGGCAATAATATATGGAGGTTTACAATGACCAAGAGTACTGTTTATTACCCCAAGGGCGTATGCTCCAGAAAATATGAGATAACCACCGAAGACGGCGTAATAAAGTCCATAAACATCGAGGGCGGCTGCAGCGGCAATCTTGCAGGTATCTCCAAACTGCTTGTAGGTATGGAGATCAGCGATGCCATCAGCCGTATGGAGGGCACTACCTGCGGTCTCAAGCCCACGTCCTGCCCCGACCAGATCTCTCAGGCTCTCAAGACCCTTATCTGACAGACGATGTTTACATTTTTCCAAGGCAACAACAATCAGACAAGAAGGTGTAATAATGGGATATATTATCGGAATCGATATAGGCGGCAGCACTACTAAAATAGTCGGTCTCAAAGACGGAAAACTCGTATCTCACGATATCGTTCGCGCAGGCGATCCGTTCACCTCTGCCTATGGCGCATTTGGCAAATATATTGCAGGCAACTCCCTGTCTCTTTCGCAGATAGATGCCATTATATGTACGGGCGTCGGCGCATCGCTTATCAAAGAACCTATGTTCGGCATCCCCACCTATATGGCGGATGAGTTTATGTGCGTAGGTCTGGGCGGCAAATTTATCTCCTCCTGCACCAACGCGGTGGTGGTAAGTATGGGCACGGGTACGGCATACGTCGGTGTCAGCGATGACAGAATATGGCACATCGGCGGCTCGGGTATCGGAGGCGGTACCCTTATCGGTTTGTGCGACAAGCTGTTCGGCGTGCGTGACTTCGATCATATCATCAAAATGGCGTCAAACGGTGTAACATCCAACGTCGACCTCACCATCGGTGACATTACACAAACCAAGCTGTCAAATATGAACGATGAGATAACCGCATCCAACTTCGGCAAATCCAGCGAGGTAGCATCCAACGAAGATATTGCCGCAGGTGTTCTTAATCTCATAATACAGAACATAGGTATTCTTGCGGCGTTTGCCGCCAAAAACCAAGGCGCAACCGATATAATCCTCACAGGCAGGCTGTCTGTAATAGACATTACCCTGCCTACCTACCGCAAACTTGAGGAATTGTACGGATGCAGATTTATTATTCCCGAGAATTCGGATTTTGCAACAGCCATAGGCGCGGCAATTTACGGTCAGAACAACGGAGGAAAAAAATGAACCTTACTCAAGCATCAAATTCAGAGCTGAACGAGCTCTATCTTACACTCAAAAAGCAATATGAGGACTACTGCTGTAAAGGTCTCAAGCTTGATATGTCAAGAGGCAAACCCGGTGCCGATCAGCTGGATCTTGCCGAAGAAATGCTCACCGTCCTCTCCAAAAATGAGCAGATGCTCTCCCGCGAGATCGACACACGCAATTACGGTCTGCTGACCGGCATAGTCGAGTGCCGCGAGCTTTTCAGCGAGATATTTGAAGTACCTGTCAAAAACGTCATCGCAGGCGGAAACTCCAGCCTGACCATGATGTACGATACGATGATGCGTCTCTGGGTATTCGGTGCTCCCGACGGTAAGCGCCCCTGGTGTGCCGAAAAGAAAGTCAAGTGGCTCTGCCCCGTTCCCGGTTATGACCGCCACTTTTCCATTTGTCAGCAGCTTGGAATGGAGATGATCCCCGTACCTATGACCGAAAACGGTCCGGATATGGATATCGTTGAAGCTCTTGCCGCTGATGAGAGTGTCAAGGGTATATGGTGTGTACCCAAATACTCAAATCCTCAGGGTTACGTATACTCCGATGAATGTGTCCGAAGACTGGCTCATATGAACACCGGCGCTGCGGATTTCCGTATATTCTGGGACAATGCATACGTTGTGCATCATCTGACCGAGGAGCGCCCCGTACTGCTCAATATCTACGATGAGTGCGCTGCTGCCGGCACACTTAACAGAGTAATAATGTTCACCTCCACCTCAAAAGTCACCTATCCGGGTGCAGGCGTTGCCGCAATGGCAGCCTCGGACGAAAACGTTGAGTGGAGCAAGAAGATTATGACCGTGCAGGGTATCGGTCCCGACAAGGTCAACCAGCTCCGTCACTGTATGTTCTTCCCCGATATCAACGCCATCGAGGAGCATATGAAGAAGCACGCTATTCTGCTTAAGCCCAAGTTTGATGCTGTTGCCGATATTCTTGAGCGCGAGCTTGGGGGAACGGGTGCAGGCAGCTGGCTGGCTCCCAAGGGCGGATATTTCATCAGCTTTGATTCATATCCCGGCTGTGCAAAGCGCATTCACAAACTGTGCGCCGATGCGGGCGTTATCCTGACCAATGCGGGCGCTACCTATCCTTACGGCATCGACCCCGAAGACAGAAACATCCGTATCGCACCTTCCCTTCCTCCCGTGTCCGAACTGACGGCTGCTATGGAAGTATTCTGCATCTGTGCCAAGCTGGCAGCTGTAGAAAAGATCCTCGGAGTATGACGAATATACAAAAACTGCGCAGACCGCTGTCTGCGCAGTTTTATTATGCTGTTTTACGTTAAACGCTCTTACGGCTCCCCAGGATACGGAAGATCTCACACTCGTTTTCGAGCTGCATAAACGCCGATCTGGAGTTGACCGACGAAAGTCCGCCGCCCGACAGCTCACAGAAAACGATGTTGATGTTTCTGCGGTCATCGTCATCGATGCCCTGGGTCTTGACGGCAAGATACTCTATGTTCATACCCGCTTCGGCAAATATAGAGACCTTTTGCGCAATATCGCCCGGCTGATCCATTACTATAGAAAATGCAACCGTAATAATCGTGTTCTCTGCCGATGCCACAAGTCTGTCGGACAGCAATGCGATCATACTGCCGTCTTCCATAAGCTCAAATCTGCTGACAAATATATTCTTGTCGAGGATCATACTGTACAGCCATGCCGTATCATAAAAACTGCCGGTTTTTACCGCGGCCAGAGAGCATTTGCCTTCGGCAAGTCTCGTAATGGCTTCTCTGGTCGACGTACATCCCTCGGCAACAATGCCAAGTTTGGAGGAGACCTCGGGTGCGATATCAGAAGGGCAGATAACAGTGCCTTCGGGCAGTTCGCCGGTCAAAAATTCATCATAGCTGAGAACACATTCGGTATTGCGCATACAATATGAATACTGCCTGCCGCGGTTCATTCGGGAAAGCGATCTCCAAAGCGAAACAGCCATAGGCTTGATATCTCTGGGTACGCCAAAGGTAACGCGCTGCACGTTCTCCTCATCCATAGCCACGTCGGATATCTTCATACCGTTTTTGATCTTTGTGCTTGCAATGTTCTCGGCAATATTCATTCTGTGAATAAACGCTTCCCTCAGTGCTTCGTCACAATTATCTATAATTTTTTTATACAAATTAATCTGATTCATCGGCATCGCCTCCCAAACCTCTGTTATTGTATATCAAAATATGCATAAAGTCAAACGAATACTGTAAATATTTTTATAATATACAAAAAAGCGTGCATTTTGCACGCTTTTTTGTCAGTCAAATAATCCTGCTAAAAAGCCGGTCTCTTTCGTCTTTTCCTGAACATAACACACCGCATTATACAGCATGACCGCTGCATCCTCTCGCGTAACATACTTCGACGGGCGTACGGTATTATCGCTGAAGACCGACACTATACCCACAGAAGTGGTGTTGACGATGGACTGCTGTGCCCACGCAGGTACTTCATCGGTATCGTCAAAACTAAGTTCCCTGCCGTCTGCAGCGAGGCCCACTGCCCTGTCGATTATAGCCGCTGCCTCCGCGCGGGTTATGGGGTCGTTTGCCCTGAAAACTTTATTGCCGTCCTCACCGCTTTCGCCGCTGACAACACCGCAGTTTATTGCCGCCGCTATATAAGGACGTGCCCACACGGGTATGGCTTCGTTGTCTGACAGACCGGTACCGACAGATACGGTGGGCACTGCCATCTCGGTGACCGTGGATATCAGCGCAACAAACTGCGCACGGCTGACCGTTTCATCGGGATAGAAAAAGCTCTCGCTTCCAAAAGTCTCACCCGACATTATCCCTTCCTGACGCAGATACAGGGCGGCATAATGAGCACTGCTCTGCTCCATATCGCTGTAGGTGAAGGTCTCTTTGGATGCACTCTTGCATATCTCGATTGTCACACGCGCCGATGCAGAGACATTTCCGCGCGTATCGGTCGCTCTGAACTCAAATGTGTCCTTGCCGGTTTTACCCTGCTTGGGAACATAGGTGAAATCCGCACCGTCAAGGGTGAGGGTACCCTTTTTGGGGTTGGTAGTTATCTCAAAGGTACACTCATCATTGTCCGTGTCCACAGCCTTAAGGGTGCCGCAGAGCTTGACGTTGACGTAGGTCTTGTATTCGGCATTGACAGCAACGGGCGTATTATTGGGCTTGTCGCTGATAGAAAGCGTGACCCTTACAGCCTCCGATGCCGTTCCGCTTCGTGAAAACACAGGCTTGAAATACATTTGGGCGCATACGTCATCCTGCCCCTCCGACGCCAAAAAGGTCATCATTGCAAGATCATCCATATCAACGATATCGCCTGCTTCAACGGCTTCCCCACCCATATACAGCCTGCCCTCCGAAGGCAATTCTGTTATCAGGATGGCATCGAGAGTATTACCCTTCTGGCTGTCAACTGCAAAGTCGTCCTTTTCAAAGCGGATGACCCCGCCTTTTGCCTCACTTTTTGCAAAAGCCGCAACAGCCGCCTCTTCCCTGACACCAAACACGCTGAAGGATGCCGTAACAAGAGCTGCCGCCATAATAAAAACAATTATTTTTTTCAATTTGATTCCTCCCGCTTATTGCTTATACACATATTTTCGTATTACGAAGAAAATATATTCAAGGTATTTTTATGCAGCAAAAAAGGAACCGCAGATGCGGTCCCTTTTTAAGTATCAAACCGATTTACCAAATATCCTTATCACTTTCCGAGCGCTTGTTTCTGCCGATTAGCGCTTTGAAAACGTCCTGAAGCGGCTCTCCCTCAAACAGCAGACTGTACATACCGTTGCATATGGGCAGCTCGATATCCATATTTTTTACAAGCTCGTGAACAGCCTTTGTGGCGTAATATCCCTCGACAACGGCACCAACTTCTTTAAGTGCCTGCTGAGGCTGAGTACCCTTGCCTATAAGTAATCCCGCTCTGCGGTTTCTTGAGTGATCCGACACACATGTAACGATCAGATCGCCTACTCCCGAAAGGCCTGCAAAGGTGTGAGACTTTCCACCCAAAGCCACGCCGAGGCGTGACATTTCGGATATACCGCGGGTCATTATCATCGCTTTTGTATTGTCACCGAAGCCTGCTCCGTCGCTGATACCAACGGCAAGAGCCATAATATTCTTCATAGCTCCGCCCAGCTCGGCGCTTACTATGTCAGGTGAGGTGTACACTCTGAAATAGTCGTTCATAAAAACGTTCTGCACTATCTCGGCAGCCGACTTGTCTCTGGAGGCTGCAAGAACGGCCGTGGGGATGCGCCTTGCGACCTCCTCCGCGTGAGACGGGCCGGTAAGAGCTACAACGGGCACGTTGCTTATCTCGGATTCTATAGTGTCACTGAGCAGGCAATAGTCTGCCTCGGCATCAAATCCTTTTGTAAGCAGTACGATGGCTTTTGCAGAGTTTACGTAGTTTTTGATCTTTCGTGCCGTGTTCCTAACTCCGAAAGAAGGTGTGACCATTACTATGATATCCTTGTCCTGAGCACAGCCGAGGTCGGTGGTTATCTCAATACTTTCCGGCAGTTTTACACCGCGAAGAAGCTTTTCGTTTGCGCGCTCTTTTCTGAGCATATCGGCTTCATCCTCAAGGAAGCTCCACAGAACGACCTCGTTACCGTTTTCACAAAGCAGCTTGGCGGCGGCTATTCCCCATCCTCCGCTGCCTATAACGGCTATTTTCATTTTGCGGCACCTCCTTTGGGCTTGATCTTTTTCTCGGTACCGTTAAGTATGCGTTTGATATTGCTGCGATGTAAGAATATGACAAAGGAACATGCGGCGATTATGAATACAAGCCTCCCGGGCTCAACGTCCAAAAGAACCGCCGCCAGCATAGCCGTGAGCATAGCTCCGCAGGAGGATGCCGAGACTATTCCGGTCAGAAGCACGATAACGGCAAACATGGCAACCGCTATCAAAACGGTCTGCCAGCTGATAAACGAGCCTACGACGGCTATGCAAATAACGCATTTACCGCCTCTGAAACCAAAATACAGAGGATATGCGTGACCAAGCATAACGCCTGCGCCCGCTGCTATCATAGCGTTCGTCCCGCCGATATAACAGGCGATCAGCATTGCCGCCACAGATTTGAGGGCATCCACCAGAGTAGTGGATACTGCGGCGCCGACACCGTACACTCTCAGCGAATTGGTCATACCCGCGTTTCCGCTTCCGTGCTGTCTGACATCCGACTTGAAAAATACTTTGGACGTGATTATGGAACCGCTGAGCGAACCCAGCAGATATCCGATCACCAAACAAATAATCAGTCTGATAACCATCTCTTATATATCCTCTCCGCGCTGACGGATGACCATCCTTATGGGCGTACCGCTGAGGACGTATGTCTCACGTATCTTGTTCTCCAGATATCTCTGATAGGAGAAATGGAACAGCGATGCGTCATTGCAGAAGCATACAAACGTAGGCGGCTGCACCGATGCCTGAGTGATATAGAATACTTTGAGACGCTTGCCCTTGTCCGTAGGAGGCTGAACGCGCGCAGTTGCATCTGCAAGAATTGAGTTGAGGTTACCCGTAGTGATCCTCATACAGCTGTTTGCGTATACCGTCTTGATGAGTCCGTACAAGTCATTGACTCTCAGACCGGTCTTTGCGGATATGAACACGACCGGAGCATATGGCATATATGCCAGCTGCTGACGGACACGCTTTTCGTATTCTGCCTGGGTGCCCGTTTCTTTTTCGATAAGGTCCCATTTGTTGATAGCGATAATGGCGGCTTTGCCGTTATCGTGTGCATAGCCTGCTATTTTGGTATCCTGCTCGGTAACGCCGTCCACAGCATCTATCATAATGATACATACGTCACTGCGCTCTATAGACATCTGTGCACGCATGACCGAAAACTTCTCGATAGGCTTGTCAACCTTGGACTGTCTGCGGATACCTGCCGTGTCAATGAACAGAAATTTATCCCCGTCCCTCTCAACGACAGAGTCTATGGCATCACGGGTAGTACCCGCAACGGGGCTGACGATGACCCGCTGCTCACCCGTAACAAAATTGATGAGAGAACTCTTGCCTGCGTTGGGCTTGCCTATAACGGCAACCTTGATGGGCTGCTGCTCATCGGAATCATACACACTCTCCTCGGGGAAATACGCAAAACACTCGTCAAGCAGATCGCCCGTGCCGCTTCCGTGCATTGCTGATACACCCACGGGAGTGCCCAGACCAAGGTTGTAGAATTCATAGAACTCCGCAGGGGGCTCACCGGGAGAATCCATCTTGTTGACCGCTACGACGACGGGCTTTTTGGCTTTTTTGAGCATCGTGCCTACCTCTTCATCTGCGGCGGTAAGTCCGACACGGATATCGGTAACAAGCACGACAACGTCTGCGTGGTCTATGGCGATAAGAGCCTGCTCACGCATAAACTTGAGTATTTCGTTTTCGGTATGGGGCTCGATACCGCCGGTGTCAATGACGGTAAAAGCACGGCCGCGCCACTCGGCATCGCCGTAGATACGGTCACGGGTAACACCCGGAGTATCCTCGACTATGGAATGGCGTTTTTCGGTTATTCTGTTAAATAAAAGGGACTTGCCCACGTTGGGTCTGCCGACTATGGCAACTACCGGCTTATCCATTCTGACCTCCTGCTATAAAAGCGTCAATAAATTCTCCGCCGTCAACTTTGAGAACTTCTATTTTCATACCGAGTTTTTCTTCGGCATCCTGTATACTTACATCATCCAGAAATACCGTCTCGCCGTGTCTGAGCATAACGTCGGGTATCAGTATTCTTTCGCGTTTTTCTTCCGACTGCATCCGTTTGATAAGGTCACCGCCCGTTACCAGACCGCTGACGTCCACCATACCGCCAAAGAATTCGTTGGGTATACCCACAACTTTGCAATCCAGCTTGGGGCACTTGGTTCTGAGTTTTTCCACCATTTTGTTCATAAAACTATCTGCAGATAATCCGCAGCAGATATACCAGGGCTCGGGAGGAGCAAATTCGTCCTCCATTTTGAGACAAAGATCAAGCTCATCGGCAAAAGAAGTCATAAGTCCGACGCCGTTTTCCAGCTGTGAGAAACCCTCGTAATAATCGACACCGGGCAGCTCTCTCTCTGCCTTGAGATACAGTTCATCGGCAGCGCAGCACATAGCGGGACGTCCGGCTTTCATATTAGACGCTCTTGCACGGTCAACGATATCTATAATACCGTTTGCCGCAGTCTTATCTACCGGCTCAATGGGATAAAGCCCCTCCCTGTATCTGGTAAGTCCCACGGGGACCACCGCGATGCTCTCAATGGACGGATAGAGCGCAGACAGGTCTGTAAGAGTCTTATGAAGCTGCTCGCCGTCATTGAGTCCGGGACATACAACTATCTGTGCTTTGACTTTGAGCCCTGCTTTGCAGAATGCGTACAGGTGCTTGAGGGATTCACCGCCTTTTTTGTTGCCCAGCATAAGCGTACGCAATTCGGGGTCGGTGGTATGCACGGAAACATTGAGAGGCGAAATGCGCATCTTTATAATACGCTGTGCATCCTCGTCGCTGAGGTTGGTGAGGGTGATATAATTGCCCAGCAAAAATGACAGACGGGCATCGTCATCCTTGAAATAAAGGGTCTTGCGCATTCCGCGGGGCAGCTGATCGATAAAGCAGAAAACGCATTTATTGGAGCAGCCCTTCTGCGCGTCCATAAGGTAGGTCTCAAATTCCATACCCAGATCGCTTCCCTCGGGTTTGGATACCTTTACCTTACGCACGCCTGCGCTGCTTTGAATCTCTACCGTAAGTCTGCTGTCATAAGAATAAAAATCATAATCAAGCACGTCACGGATAGGACTGCCGTTTATAGATATAAGCTTTTCTCCGGCTTTTATTCCCGCTTTGTCGGCGGGGCTGCGTTTTTCAACAGCTTTTATCAATGCACTCATATTTTTTCTCCAAAAAAACGGAGAGGGCACAATAACCCTCTCCGTTTCCATCTGCTTATTTCTCTTCGTTCACTTTTATAACTTCACGACCGTTATAAGTGCCGCAAGCCTTGCAGGCTCTGTGAGAGAGTACGGGTTCTCCGCATTTGGGGCACTTGGAAACGCCGGGTAACGCAAGCTTCCAGTTAGCGCTGCGTCTCTTGTCTCTTCTCTGCTTGGATATTCTCGCTCTTGGTACTGCCATGGGGTACACCTCCTAAGTATCTAAACATTTTAATTATTGTCATTTTCAAAAAGTTTGGCTAAGTCAGCAAAGGGGCTGATCTTACCCGATCTGTCACAGCCGCATTCGCCCAGATTAAGATCATGACCGCACTTGTAGCACAGTCCCTTGCAATCCTCGCTGCACAACGTAATCATATCCATATTGATTATCAGCTCAGATACAAGAATCTCATCCAGATCAACTTCGTCACCCACGGTGAAGACTCCGTCTCCCTCGTCAGCCGTTCCGTCATTTTCCGAAACGAGAACGAAATCAACGGGTACCTGCTTAAGATACTCAACGGCTTTGCCGCAGCGGGCACAGCGGCTGTGTACCTCAGCCTCAATGTCAGCGGAGAGATTGAGAACGCCTGCCATATCCGAGATACTTCCCGAAAATCTTACAGGTTTTTCAAAAGGAAACTCAAAGTTTACTTCCTCTTTTGACAAATCTATGGTATAATCAAAGTCGATGTGAGAGCAAACTCCTGACCGAAGCTCTTTTAAGCTTACCTTCATAGTTCGTCCTTTCACAAATACGCAACTTATATTATATTGATATCTACACCAAAAGTCAAGGATTATTTTGTTATGAAAGAACATAAAATTACTAAAAATTCAGCGGGACAGCGTGTTGACAAGTATCTTTCCAAGGCTTTGCCCTCTCTGCCCCCTTCTCTTATGCACAAATATTTCCGTCTCAAGCGTATAAAACTCAACGGCAAGCGGTGTGAGCCTTCTGCCAAGCTGTGTGAAAATGATCTGCTTCAGCTTTATATCAACGACGAGTTTTTTGACGCGCCCGACACCGAGAGCGCGTACACACGGGTCAGCGACGTTATCGATATAGTGTACGAGGACGATAATATCCTGCTGGTCAACAAGCCCGCAGGTATGGTGGTGCACGAGGACGAAAGCGGAAAGGATGACACTCTGATCAACCGCATCAAGGCCCATCTGTTCCGCAACGGTCAGTGGGATCCCGAGGATTCACCCTTTGCCCCCTCTCTGTGTAATCGCATCGACCGCAATACCCAGGGCATCGTCATAGCCGCAAAAACCGCCGAGGCGCTTCGTATACTCAACGAGAAGATCAAGGCGCGCGAGATAGACAAATATTATCTCTGTCTTGTCCACGGCACGCCCAAAGCACAGAAAGGCGTACTTAAAAACTATCTGCGCCGTGATACAGCCGAAAAACGCGTCTATATAGACAAAGACCGCAGCCGCGGTGCATTGACAGCCGAGACCCAGTACAACGTCATCGCATCCAAGGGCGGATTGTCTCTGCTAAGGTGCCGTCTGCTTACCGGACGCACCCATCAGATACGTGCGCAGCTTGCCGAAGCCGGCCATCCGCTGGCCGGCGATACCAAGTACGGAACGGCCGCGATGAACCGCGGTCTGCCCTTCAAGCACCAGGCGTTGTGCTCGTATAAGCTGATTTTTGCATTCAAAACCGATGCAGGTGCGCTGAATTATCTGAACGGCAGGAGTTTTGAAGTGGAAAACATCGATTTCAAGGACTGGTTCTACAAAAATTTTTGAAATATCAATACATAAGATTTCAAGAGAAAAACGGAGCATTTTTGAGCTTTTCAAAGCTTTCACAAATCAGCGTTCGTTTTTCTCTTGTTTTATTGGATTTTTCCTTAAAAAATCATTGACATATGCTGAAAAAGTGCTATACTCAACCTGATGAAGTATATTATGGGAGGGTATCATGTCTGAACGTCTTATTCTCTTGGAAAATATCAATAAATCATACGGCGAAAAGGTAATTCTGAACAATCTGAACCTGTACGTCAGGGACAAGGAGTTCGTCACTTTGCTTGGTCCTTCCGGCTGCGGAAAGACTACCACCTTGCGTCTTATCGGTGGTTTTGAGACGCCCGATTCCGGTAATATATATTTTAACGGAAAGATCATCAACAACGTCCCCCCTCACAAGCGTCACGTCAATACAGTTTTTCAGCGTTATGCGCTGTTTACACACCTGAACGTATACGACAATATCGCTTTCGGTCTACGCATAGCCAAACGACCCGAATCTGAGATACGCGAAAAGGTCAAGGAAATGCTCCGTCTGGTCAATCTGTCCGGATATGAGCAGAGACATGTCTCCAATTTGTCGGGCGGTGAGCAGCAGCGTATCGCCATTGCGCGCGCGCTGGTCAATCATCCCAAGGTCCTTTTGCTGGACGAGCCTCTGGGCGCCCTCGACCTCAAGCTCCGCAAAGAAATGCAGCGTGAGCTCAAGGCCATCCAACAGCAGGTAGGCATCACTTTTGTGTACGTTACCCACGATCAGGAAGAAGCTCTCACAATGAGTGATACCATTGTTATTATGAAGAAAGGTATCATCCAGCAGATCGGCACTCCCGTGGACATATACAACGAGCCTAAAAACGCTTTTGTCGCCGACTTCATCGGAGAGAGCAACATTATAGACGGCACTATGAAAAAAGACCTGCTGGTCAACTTCTGCGGTACCGACTTTCCCTGCCTCGACACGGGCTTCGGCATAAACGAGCCTGTCGATATCGTAGTCAGGCCCGAGGATATCACATTAACTCCCTACGACAAGGGTCAGGTAACCGGCAAGGTCACCTCGGTTACTTTTATGGGTGTGCATTACGAGATACTCGTTGAGAGCGAGCATTTTACCTGGACCGTACATTCTATACGTAACGCCTCCGTCGGCGAAAACGTGGGCATCTATCTGCACCCCGACGATATCCACATAATGCACAAGACTCCCAAGGAGGAGGATAAAAATGCGTAAGAAGTTTTTGTCCATCCCCTACGTGGTCTGGATGGCGCTTTTTGTAGTCACTCCTCTTGTGCTCATCGTTATCTACGCTTTTACCGCCTCGGACGGAAGTTTTACCGTAGATAACATTTCCGGACTGGGTACTTATGCCAACGTTTTCGGCAGAAGCCTTTGGCTGGCATTTATCGCTACCGTGATATCTCTTATTATCGGATATCCGTTTGCTTACATCCTCTCCAAAGAGAGTGCGGCTATGCAGCGCATAACTATGATGCTCATTATGCTGCCCATGTGGATCAACTTCATCCTCCGTACCTATTCGTGGATGAGTATTCTGGAGAACACCGGACTGATCAATCAGCTTCTCGGCAAGCTCGGTATTCTGGCAGCATTAGGTGTTGACTATATACCGCTTATCAACACCGACGGTGCCGTGGTGCTTGGTATGGTCTACAACTACCTCCCCTTTATGATAATGCCTATATACTCGGTCATTATCAAGCTTGACCGCTCGGTTATCGAAGCGGCGCAGGATCTGGGCGCAAATTCTTTTAACGTATTCTTCCGCGTTATATTCCCCCTCAGTCTCCCCGGTGTGCTTTCGGGCATCACTATGGTATTCGTTCCCTCCATCAGCACCTTTGCTATCTCCAAGCTGTTGGGCGGCGGCAAGGATCTGCTGCTGGGCGACCTTATCGAGATGCAGTTCCTCGGCGGTGCGTACAACCCCCATCTGGGCAGTGCTCTGTCGCTGGTTATGATGGTCATCGTTATGATATGTATGTACCTGATGAACCGCTTCGGTGAGGGTGAAGAACAGGCGGTGCTGTTATGAAAAAGCAAAACCGCGTATTTACCAGAATATTCGAAGCACTTATATTTCTATTCCTCTACGCACCTATATTCATACTTATTATATTCTCATTCAACGAGAACCGCAGCCGTACCGTGTACGAGGGTTTTACCTTTGACTGGTATATCAAACTGTTTCAGAACGAAAGTATCCTCAACGCTCTGTGGGTGACCCTGCTGGTGTCTGCCATCGCAGCCGTCGTGGCTACCGTTGCCGGTACCTTTACCGCCGTCGGTCTCTACAGTATGCGCCGCCGCACGAGGGACGCTATCCTCGCCGTCAACAATATCCCCGTCATAAACGCTGATATTATTACCGGTGTTTCGATGAGTCTGCTTTTTGTATCGTTTTTTGCTATCCTCAACCGCATATTGGGTCTTGAGATCGAGCTTGGCTTCGGCACTCTTCTCATTGCCCATATCACATTCAATATCCCCTATGTCATCCTGTCGGTACTGCCCAAACTCAGGCAGCTTGACAAGAATCTGTTTGAAGCGGCGCAGGATCTGGGTGCGACGTGGATACAGTCTTTCTTCAAGGTCATTCTCCCCGAGATCCGTCCCGGTATCGTCAGCGGTCTTATAATGGCATTTACTCTGTCTATCGACGATTTTGTTATCAGCTATTTTACCGCAGGCTCAAGAGTACAGACTCTGAGTATGGAAATATACGCAATGACCAAGAAGCGTATCAGCCCCGAGATCAACGCACTGTCCACCCTTTTGTTTATTACCGTTCTTGTATTGCTTATCATCATCAACGTCAGACAAGCCCGTCAGGAAAAAGCCGCAGAAAAGAAAATGCGTGCACTCTCTTCCGATTCGGGATCCGCAAATTGAAAGGAGATAAAAAATTGAAAAAAATTGCCCTTCTTGTTGTAGCTGTTATGCTGTTTTCCCTGCTCCCCGCCTGCGGTAAGAGCTACCCCAACGGTGAAGTCAACGTGTATAACTGGGGTGAAAATATAGACACCGGTATATTTGACGATTTTGAAAAGAAAACCGGCATAAAGGTCAACTACAAAACCTACCAGTCCAATGAGCAGCTCTACTCGGTACTCAAGCAGGGCGGTTCCAGCTACGACGTTATTATCCCCTCCGACTATATGATCTCCCGACTGATAGACGAGGGTATGCTGGAGAAGATCAATTTTGACAATGTTCCCAATATCGCCAATATTGACTCGCGCTATCTCAATCAGGCATTTGATCCGCAGAACGAGTATTCGGTACCCTACACCTGGGGAGTTACCGGTATCATCTACAACAGCAAGACCATCACGGACGAGATAACCGACTGGACTGCTATGTACGATCCTTCTTACTCCGGACAGATCCTTCAGTTTGACAACTCCCGCGATGCCTTTGCAAGCGCGCTGTTCATCCTCGGCTACGACGTGAACACCACCGACAAGTCCCAGATCGATGAAGCATATCAGCTTCTCAAGCAGCAGAAGGGTATTCTGCAGGGTTATTATATGGACGAGATGTACGACAAGCTTGAAGGCGGCGAGGCCGCTATAGGCGCTTATTACGCAGGCGACGCTCTGCTTATGATGGAGAACAATCCCGATCTCAGGTTTGTTATCCCCGAATCAGGCAGCAATATGTTTATTGACGCAATGTGCATCCCCAAAGGTGCAAAGAACAAGGATAACGCAGAAGCATTTATCAACTATATGTGCGAGACCGAAGTATGTCTTGCAAATATGGATGTAACCTGCTATGCAACTCCCTCCAAGCTTGCTTATGAGGCACTCCCCGACGATGTCAAGAATAACCCCATTATGTTCCCCTCCGACGAAGTTCTGGACAAGTGTCAGATATACATAAATCTGCCCACAGAGATCAACGATTATTACGCAAAACTCTGGACAGACCTCAAATCTTAATCTATCTGCCGTTATGAGAGGGTACACGCCGTACCCTCTCAACTATTGTAAGGATGTGCAAAATATGGAAAGCTTTATTATCGCTCTCAACTCAGTCCTGCCGATATTTCTGATGCTCGCTCTGGGCTATTTTCTCAAACAAATCAAGCTCATTGACGAGACTATGATAACCAAAGTCAATAAGCTGGTATTTAAGGTATTTTTGCCCATCCTGCTGTTCAAAAACGTATACACTTCACAGCTTAAAAGCGTATTCAATCTGAAGCTTATACTGTTTGCGCCTATTGTCGTTATCCTGCTCTACCTGCTGTCTATCCCCATTATCTGCAAGCTGCGCAAGGATAACCGCCGGCGCGGTGCCATGATCCAGGCTATATTCCGCAGTAACTTCGTTATACTCGGTATACCCATAATATCTACCATCTACAACAATGAGCCCTCTGCCGTGCCGGCTCTGCTGACCGCTATCGTGGTGCCTCTGTTCAACTTCCTTGCAGTCATCACCCTTGAAGTATTCCGCGGTGAAAAGCCCCGTATATCCAAGATACTCCGATCCATAATCACAAATCCGCTTATTCTTGCGACTTTGCTGGGTTTTGCGGTCAATTTCTCGGGACTCAGACTGCCCGAGGTAATATGCTCCACCGTTTCGTCCGTTGCCGCTGTGGCGTCTCCTCTGTCCATCGTTCTGTTGGGCGCATTTTTCAAATTTGACAACATCAAACACGACATGAAAGACGTGCTGATATGCACCTTCGGCAGGCTGGTTGCGTTTCCGCTGATAGGCTCGGTGCTTGCCGTGGCACTGGGCTTCCGCGGCGTGGAGTTTGCCTCCCTGCTCATCGCTTTTTCCGCGCCACCCGCAATATCGTCCTTCACTATGGCACAGCAGATGGACAGCGACTACACTATAGCGGGAGAAACGGTCATTGTGGCATCGGCGCTGTCCTGCTTCACAATATTCGTATGGATATTCCTCTACAGTTCGTTAGGCATTATATAGTAACCAGCCTTTTTCTGAGTTTTTCAAAGGCTTTTCGCTCAATACGGGAGACCTGCACCTGATTGATGCCCAACATTTTTGCCGTTTCCTGCTGTGTCAGCCCTCCGAAAAACCTTAGTCTTACAATAACACGCCATAACTCGTCGAGTTCATCCATTGCCTGTCTGAGGGCAATATGCTCGACGAGTTTTTGTTCCTCATATCCGCTGTCAATAGTATCCATAAGTCTGAGCCCCTCGGTCACCTCAGCATCAAGTGACTGGGTAATATATGGCGCTTCCATACACAAGGCAACATCCTCTGCATCCAGTCCGGTCACGGCGCATATATCGCTGACCCTCGGCTGTGTCCCGTAAGCACTCTCGTAGCTTGATATGGCGTTGCTGACGCAAGAGGCATTCTCTTTTATGCTTCGGCTGACCTTTATCATACCGTCATCCCGTAAAAACCGCTTGATCTCGCCGGCTATCTTGGGTACTGCGTATGTTGAAAACCGGGTCCCGTATGTAACGTCAAATCCCTTTACAGCCTTGATAAATCCAATGCTCCCGATCTGAAACAAATCATCCAGCTCAACACCTCTGCCCAAAAACCTGCGTGCAACGCTGTAGATAAGCGCAGAGTTTTGGCGTGTCAACTCGTCAAGGGCGTCTTTGTCTCCCCTCTGTGCCGCTATAAGCGACTGTGTCATCTGAACATCCCTCTGACGCTGATACGTTTTCTCATTTTTACGGTAGTGCCTTTGCCGGGTGCTGAGCGAACTTTCATACTGTCCATAAAAGACTCCATAATGGTAAAGCCCATTCCGCTTCTCTCCTGCCCGCCTGTGGTAAACATAGGCTCGCAGGCTTTTTTAATGTCCTCGATACCGCAGCCTTTGTCCCTGACCGATATCTCAACCATATTATCCTCGCCTATTTCTACCGTCAGTGTTATGTCACCAACCCGCTCCTTATAGGCGTGGACGATACAGTTTGTGACCGCCTCGGAGACCGCCGTTTTGATATCGCTAAGCTCGTCTACCGTGGGATCCAGCTGTGCAATAAATGCTGCCGCCGCCGATCTTGCAAACCCCTCGTTGGAGCTTCGGCTGGGAAAGGTCATACTCATCTTGTTTATAGTGTTTTTCATATCTGTCGCCTCCGTTATATAAAGCTTACGAGCCGTGTTATGCCTGCCGCAGACAGCACTTTGAGCGCTTGTTTAGGTGCGTTTCTGACCGCCATGGCAATTCCGTCATTGTCGCACAGACGTTTGGTGCGCATAACTACGGCAATACCGGAGCTGTCCATAAAAGTAATGCCGCTCATATCCAATATAAGCTCTATGGGGCTTATACACTCATACAGCGCAGCTATATTGTCCATTGCATCTATGGCTTCGTGATGCCCCAACTCTCCGAAAAGCTCGATCAGCAGCTTTCCTCTGTCTTCGTTATAAGAAACAGTCATTCTATCCCTCCGCACAAAAAATAACTACGGGACAAGCCCATAGTTATTTTATATCAACGTTTATGCGATTGTTGTAAAAGTCTGTCGATTAGCGGTTGTTAATTCCCTTTTCCACGTCGGCGACAAGATACAGCGAGCCGCAGGAGATGACAACGTCGTCTTTGCCCGCAAGACCGACTGCAAGTCTTCCTGCCTCAACGGGATTTTTGCAGGCGATAACTTTGTCACAGTACTGGGACGCTATCTCTGCAATCTCCTCGGCCTTGAGTGCATCTTTGACATCTCGGGGTTCTGTGGATATAAGCACGCTGCTGCGCTTTGCTACCTTGGGGATAGAGGACATAAAGTCCTTTTTGCGCTGCATACCGAAAACCGAGATAATGCGCTTGTCGGAATAGAACTTGTCTATGGCGTCGCAGACGCTGCCTATCTTGTCAGGGTTGTGTGCGCCGTCCACGATGCACAGAGGTTCTCTGCGCACTATCTCAAATCTGCCTGCCAGCGATACGTCTTTGATAGCGTCAGCTATGGTCTGTGTGGTGATATTATATCCCGCTTCGTTCAGCTGATTACAGATAGCAATAACACTCAGAGCGTTTTTGACCTGATGCACGCCAACCATAGACAGCGTATAATGCTGACCGAGATAATCGAATTCGGAGCCTGTGCCTGTGCAGTTCAGATTCTTTACGTCATCAAAGTTCTCAATACGCGGGGTGATGCCGAACTCACTCGTGGTATCCATAAGCACGCGGTATGCGTCCTCGTGGAGATCACAGTAGGCGGCTACCCGACAGCCCGGCTTGATAATGCCGCACTTCTCATAGGCTATCTCCGAAATGGTATTGCCGATAAGATTGGTATGGTCAAGACCGATGTTATTCACACAGGCAACAACGGGAGGATCGATAACGTTGGTGACGTCACCTCTGCCGCCGATGCCCACCTCAAGTACCATAAAGTCGCATCCCTCTTTTGCGTAGAGATGGAATGCCAGCGCGGTCAGAGTCTCAAACTCGGTACACTCCCTGCCCTCGGCTTTCATCTCATCGAGGGCGGGGATCATACTCTCCAGCGCATCGGCAAGGAGCTGACCGTCGGGAAGCTGACCGTTGAGCTGAACCCGCTCACGGAAATCGTAGACGTAGGGCGACATATACAGACCGGTCTTGTACCCTGCCTTGCGAAGCACCGCATCAGTCATTGCGGCGGTGCTTCCCTTGCCGCTGGAGCCCGCGATATGGACGATCTTCATCTTTTTTTGAGGATTACCAAGTTTTTCCAGCAGAGGCTCAATACGTTTTCTTCCCGCTCTGCCACCGGTGTGTGAACAGTTGTGAATATAATCTACTGCCTGACGATAATCCATAATCACAGATCCTTTCTTAGAGCAGGCGGAGGCTGTCCTCCAGCTTGGCTATGAGAGCCTTGTTCTTTTCAAGCTTTTCCCTTTCGGCATTAACGACTGCTGCAGGAGCTTTTGCAACAAAGTTCTCGTTGGACAGCTTGGCTTCAAGCGATGCAACGAACTTCTTTGCCTTTTCGATCTCGCCGTTTATTCTTGCCTTTTCCTTTTCGGTGTCAACAAGCTCGCTGAGGGGCATAAACACCTGTGCTACGTTGGTGGCGCAGGATACCATGCTCTCGGCGTTTGCGGGGACTTCGGCGCAGACAGTGACCTCGCTTGCCCATGCAAGTTTCTTGAGGAAGGGTTCTGCCTGAGCAAACAGCTCGGGAGACTCGGTGACGATTGTCAGCGATGCTCTCTTGGAGGGAGGAACGTTAATCTCGCTGCGGCGGTTGCGCACGACCTTGACAACGTCCATAATCTGCTCCATCTGAGCAACGGCCTCCGGGAATACCAGCTTGTCGTCGAACTTTTCCCACTGAGAGACCATAATGGACACGCCTTCGTGAGGAAGTGCCTGCCAGATAGTCTCGGTGATAAAGGGCATAAAGGGATGCAGCAGCTTGAGAGTGCCTACCAGTACGTAGCCCAGCACCTTCTGCGCACACTCGTTTGCCTGCTTGTCGGCATCGGCGGAGAGACGGGTCTTGCAGAGCTCGATATACCAGTCGCAGTATTTGTCCCAGATGAAGGAGTACAGCTTATCGGCTGCAACGCCCAGTTCGTACTTCTCTATATTCTCGGTGACTTCCTTGACCAGCTGGTTGTACAGAGTCAGGATCCACTTGTCCTCAATAGACAGATTTTCGGACAGGGTGAAATCATCAACGGTCAGGTTCATCATAACAAATCTGGATGCATTCCATATCTTGTTGCAGAAGTTGCGGTTTGCCTCAACACGCTCGTAATAGAAACGGGTGTCGTTTCCGGGGCTGTTGCCCGTTACCAGAGTAAATCTCAGAGCGTCTGCGCCGTACTTTTCGATGACCTCCAGAGGATCGATACCGTTGCCCAGAGACTTGCTCATCTTTCTGCCCTGGCTGTCTCTGACGATGCCGTGGAGGAATACGTCGTTGAAGGGCTTTTCGTCCATGACCTCAAGGCCGAATGCAATCATACGTGCGACCCAGAAGAATATGATATCGTAGCCTGTAACCAAAACGTTGGTAGGATAGTAGTAGGCAAGCTCCTCGGTCTTTTCGGGCCAGCCCATTGTGCTGAAGGGCCACATACCCGAGCTGAACCAGGTATCCAGAACGTCCTCGTCCTGCTTGATATGTGTGCTGCCGCACTTTTCGCACTTGTCGGGATCGGTACGGCTTACGGTGATATGACCGCAGTCTGCGCAGTACCAGGCAGGGATGCGGTGACCCCACCACAGCTGACGGGAGATGCACCAGTCGTGGACGTTCTCCATCCAGTTCATATAGGTCTTGGTGAATCTCTCGGGAACGAAACGAATGTCGCCTCTCTTGACCGCTTCCATATCGTGCTCTGCAAAAGGAGCCATCTTGACGAACCACTGTGCAGAGGTCATAGGCTCAACGTTGGTACCGCAGCGGTAGCAGGCGCCGACATTGTGCTTGTAATCTTCGGTGCGGGTCAGCAGTCCAAGCTCCTCCAGATCTTTGACAACAGCCTTTCTGGCTTCCATACGGTCCATACCGCAGTATTTGCCGCCGTTTTTGTTGATCTTGCCGTCGCCGTCCATAACCAGGATAAACTCCAGATCGTGACGCTTGCCCATGTCAAAGTCGTTGGGGTCGTGGCAGGGAGTTACCTTTACGCAGCCGGTACCAAAGTCCATCTCAACGTAATCGTCAGCAAAGATGGGAATAGGTCTGTTCATCAGGGGCAGGATAGCATTCTTGCCGATAAGGTGCTTATATCTCTCGTCCTTGGGGTTAACGGCAATACCGGTGTCGCCCATCATGGTCTCGGGACGGGTGGTAGCGATCTCCAGATACTCGTCGCTGTTTTCGATCTGATACTTGATATACCACAGATGTCCTGCCTGCTCGCTGTATTCGACCTCGGCATCGCTCAGTGCGGTGGTACATTCGGGGCACCAGTTGATTATACGGTTGCCCTTGTAGATAAGACCCTTTTCGTACAGAGTAACGAATACCTCACGGACAGCCTTGCTCAGACCCTCGTCCATAGTAAAACGTGTCCTGCGCCAGTCGCAGGATGCACCCAGCTTGTGCAGCTGGTTGATGATACGGGAGCCGTAAGTCTCCTTCCACTCCCATACCTTTTCCAAAAACTTCTCTCTGCCCAGATCGTAACGGGTCAGACCGTCCTTGCGCAGTTCGGCTTCGACCTTGATCTGTGTGGCAATACCTGCGTGGTCGGTACCGGGCATCCACAGAGTGCTGTAGCCCTGCATACGCTTGGTACGGATAAGAATATCCTGCAGAGTATTGTCCAGCGCGTGTCCCATATGCAGCTGGCCTGTAACATTGGGAGGGGGAATAACGATGGAAAAGGGCTTTTTGTTCTTGTCGACTTCGGCATTAAAAAGTCCGTTATCCATCCAAAATTGATACAGCTTGTCCTCTGTATCTTTGGGTTCATAGACCTTGGGGAGTTCTTTGATCATTGGTATATATCTCCTCTCTTATTTTACAAAATAAAAAAACCGCAGCCAACAAGGCTACGGGACGAGAATAACTCTCGCGGTACCACCCATATTCGCCCGAGAACACGGGCGCACTTTTGCTCCTTGACGCGGAAAACGGCACAGCTTACTGCCAGTTCAGCCGTGCAGCTCCAAGCCGACCTTCCCACCACGCTTCACGGATGCTCACACCAGCCGCATCCTCTCTGGGCATTCACGTAACAGTACTCCTGCTTATCATCGCTTTTACTCATATTAGTATAGTACACAAGTCCCAAAATTGTCAACTGTTTTTATCCGCAAAAGCCCTTTGGCGCCCGGTCAAAAAGGCAGTTTTTAATTATTGGCAGATTTTTGTATCAGCGCAGGGCTATCAGGCAATACTATCACGGGAGGCTTCAGGATGAAAACACAAAAAATCACTTCAAATATAGAAGAAAACATAAAGCTTATGCAGCAAATGCTGGGCGATGACAAAACGGTCAAGCTGCATAGATTCCGCCCTGCCGACAAGACCTGCACAAACCTGGAATGCTGTCTGTTCTTTGTCGACGGAATGGTCAACTCTCCACTGGTAAACGACAACATCATCCGCGCGGTGGTCACCCACCGCCCTACCGTGGCCATAGGCAGGGACAAACTGACATATATTGAGCAGAGGGTGCTGCAGACCAACGAAACGTCCCAGTCATCTGACCCCGAGCAGATCATCTATTCCCTGCTGTACGGAGACACCATAGTGTTCTGCGACGGATGTGACAAGGCGCTTATCGTGGGCAGCAAGAACTTTTTGCGGCGCGGCACGGAGGAGCCGCCCAACGAGCCTCTGCTCAAAGGCCCGCGAGAAGGGTTCACCGAGCCTATACTGATGAATATATCCCTGCTGCGCCGCAAGATACGCAACCGCAAGCTTAAGGTAGAGTATTTTCAGCTTGGTGAGATAACCCAGACCACCTGCTGTATCTGCTATATCGAGGGGTGCGCCAGACAGGATATCGTAGATGAGCTGAAACGGCGGCTCAACGCCGTCAGGCGTGACGGGATACTTGACACCAACTATATCGCCGAGCAGATCAGGGAGACCAAATGGTCGCCTATCCGAAACACCGGCTCGACCGAGCGCCCCGACGTGGCGGCGGCAAAGCTGCTTGAGGGGCGGATAGCCATATTCGTTGACGGATCACCCGTTGCGCTGACCGTACCGTATATTTTTCTGGAGGCGTTTCAGTCGCCCGAGGATTATTACGTCAATTTTTTCTTTGCCGCGATAAACCGCACGCTGAGGATAATGGGATTCTGTCTGTCCATATCAATACTGCCCATATTCATAGCGCTGATGCGGTTTCACCGTGAGCTTATACCCTCTCAGCTGCTGTTGTCTATGGCGGCTTCGCGTCAGGGAGTGCCGTTCAGCATTACAGCCGAAGCTATTATGCTGCTTCTGGCATTTGAGATACTGCGCGAGGCAGGCTCGCGCACCCCTGCATCTTTCGGGCAGACTCTGTCGGTGGTAGGCGGTCTTGTTGTCGGTCAGGCGGCGGTTGACGCACATATCGTATCGCCAGCAATGCTGATAGTAATAGCTTTTTCGGGCATAACGGGGCTTATCGCGCCCAAACTCAAATCGGCTATCATCTGGATACGGCTTACCCTTATGATACTCAGTATGGTACTGGGTCTGTACGGATATATCCTGGGTATGCTGTGGCTGCTGCTTCTTTTAAGCGAGCAGTCATCATTCGGCATCCCTACTCTGTCCAATATGCCCGTGGTGCGTCTGGGAAATGCTGAGGACAGCATAATCCGATTCCCATTCCACCTGATGCGAAAACGGGACAGATTTATTGCAGGAAGGAGCGATACCCTATCAAACGGCTGATAATAATAATGTCTCTGTCCGTGCCGCTTTTGTGCGGCTGTTCCGCCTCCACCGAGATAGACAAGCTGATGATAGTATCGGGTCTGTCCATAGACGGAACGGACACCTATCAGATAACGAGCCAGATAGTCAACCTGCAGGACGCAAATCAGAACAAGCTGTCGCCAATCCTGCTGGAGACCGAAGGGACTACCATAGCCGATGCAATGTCGGCGCTGGCACAGCTTGAGGGGCAAAAACTGTATTTCACCCACGCGCAGACAATACTCATAAGCTCCGAACGGCTCAAAAACGGTGAGGCGTCGCACCTGATAGACCTGCTGAATATGGCACCCCGATTCCGCTCGTCAATACGTCTTGCGGCAACGGTAGACAGCGCAAAGGAGATATTGCAGACCGAACCGCACACCGATCCCATATCGTCCTTCTCCATCCGCGACTCTCTTGTCGAATGTTACCGTATGCTCAAAGCCCCCGACGTGCCGTTTTACGTCTTTCTCAACGATACTTTAGAGAGCGGGATAGACGGAGTACTGCCGCTGATAACGGTCGATGACAGCGGTGATACCGCTCTGCCATACGTGTGCGGAACGGCTTTGTTCAAAGATGCTGTAATGGTCAATACCATTACAACAGAAGAAACAAAATACCTGCTGCTGGCAAAAGAAAAGGTCAGCAACGCCATATTCACCACCGACACACATTCGTTTCTGATAAATACCGGCAAGTCGAATAAGAAGTACAAAAACGGAGTTATGACCTTTGAGATAAAGCTTGAGCTGTCGCTGATCGAGGGTGAAAAATCAGACGATAAAACTCTTGAGCAAATGGTCAGCGACGATATCGAAACGGGTATAATGACCCTTATTGACAAGCTGAAAGCTCTTGATTGTGACCCAATAGGCATCGGCAGGTGTATCAAGCGCCAATCCCCCAAATACTGGGCGGAGGTATACCCCTATCAATGGAGTCAGGTATACTCGCAGCTTGAGATCAGGACCGATATCAAGGTATCTATCGTCCCCTCTCCCAAGCTTGCGGAAAAGGAGAATTGATGAAAAAAGAACTCTCTTCACGTCAGCTTGCTTTTCTTGCGGCAATAATCCTGTTCGGCAGACTGTCGCTTATCGGCGAGAGCGCAGTAGGCAGGGATATATGGATGGTGTTTTTGATAGTTCCCCTGCTCGGTTTGCCACTTGTGCGTATGTATTCTATGATACGCATCGAGTCACACCACAGTATGCGTGAGGTATTCCGTCTGTCACTGGGCAAAGTAATCGGCACGGTCGCGGCTGTTATGCTCATATTGGCGGCTGTTATCATTGCATCAAGCGGAGTAACGTTGTTCACCATATTCATATCATCTACGCCGGTCGAGAACAATCTGCTTGTGCCCAGCATAATCGTGATGTGTATAACCATATCTCTGCTGATGATAGTGTCTGAGGGCACGCTGGGCAGAAGCTCCACCATAACCTTTCCCCTTATTGCCCTGCTGCTTATTATATCCTTTATCGCCTCTATCCCCCATATGGATCTTGGTGCTGTACTTCCCGTTGCCGAGTTTGGATACAGAGAGGTAGCCAAAGGCGTGTTCACCTCAATCGGTTTTCAAGTAGCGCCGCTGGTGTTTCTTATTTTCTCCACGGCGAGGTGCAGCAGCTCCAAAAAGGTCAGCCGCGCCGTCAGCATCGGTCTGCTGTGCGCCTGCGCCCTGCTGACCCTTGCACATCTGCGCAACGTGCTTATACTCGGATACCCCTCTGTCAGTCTGTTCCGCTTCCCCAACTACGTTGCTCTGACCCAGATAAATATGGGCGATCTGTTTCAGGGTATGGAGATAGTTATGACCCAGGCGTTTTTGCTCTGTCAACCTATCAAATCGGCTATGTGCCTGAGATTTGTATCACGTATGCTTACCGAGTATTTTCCGAAAACATGTATGGTCTGGCCAATTGCCCTGCCCCTGCTGGCAGGCGGTCTTACCCTGCTGAACTACGGCGACGCCTACGACCTGATAATATCAAACTCCTATCTGCGCGCCGCAATATCGTTTACACTTATCGGCATACCCTTTATTATGCTTCTGTCACTAACCTTTCGGAAAAAACTCCGCAAAGACTGAAAAAGCATCGGCTATTTTGCCGATGCTTTTTACATTACAGTTTTTTATTCACCGAAAAGGCACTTGGACAGCTTGAGGAACATCTCGTCACGGCGGCGGATGACCTCGTCATCCTTGCCGTTAGAGTAATCGTAGAAGCCTGCACCGTTTTTGACGCCCAGTCTGTTATTGTCGATGCACTCCTGCAGCAGACCGAAGGGCTCTTTTGCATCGCACAGATCAGGGAAAGTATATTTGGAGATATTATAGTGGATATCCAGACCGCCCAGATCGCAGGTCTCAAATGGGCCGAAGCAGGCATAACGGAAGCCGAGGGCGTATTTCATAACGTCATCCACAGCTTCGGGAGATGCGATACCCTCGTTTACAATATGCAGGCTCTCGCGCAGAATAGCCTGCTGCAGACGGTTAAGCACGAAGCTGGGTGCATCCTTGACGATAACCGGCTTCTTGCCCAGCTTGAGGGCGATATCTTTGACCTGCTCTGCGGTCTCCTCGGCAGTCTGTTCACCGCGGATTATCTCAATAAGAGGAATGATATGGGGCGGATTCATCCAGTGCATACCTGCAAAGCGCTGAGGCGCAGACACAGCCTCGGCAATTTTGGTAATGCTGAGACCCGAAGTATTGGAGCATAAGATAGCATCCTCTCTGACGACCTTGCACAGACTGCTGTAGAAGCTGTGCTTGATCTCAAGACGCTCAACGATAGCCTCAACGAGGAAATCTGTATCGGCAAGTGAGTTTATATCCTCTTCAAAGGTGATAAGGCTTTGGAGTTTCAAAGACTCTTCCTCTGTAAGGTTACCAGCCTTTACTTCGCTTTCCTGATTAAGCTTGAGCAGGTGTTTTGCTTTTTCCAAAGCGGCGGGAAAAGCGTCGTATACCTTGACGGGATAACCGCATTTTGCAAAAGCCTGCGCCATAGACGAGCCCATCGTACCTGCGCCTGCAATGGCGATATTTCTGATCTCTTTCATACTGAATACCCTCCGTATAAACTTGTAGCTGCTTAGAGTATACCACACCCTCCGCGTCAAATCCACAGAAATCTTGATCAAGCCTGATTTTTATGATAATAAACCTCCGCGCTCACGCCGTAGTTATAGAGTGCCTTGACGAGGCTGCCCATTGTTGTGTCATCCTGCTTTGCGGAGATATAGTCGTTCACGCTGATGGAGAAGGTCTGCACCACGTTGTCGCCTTCTTTGATCTCAAAGGTAAACTTCTTATCAAAATTGGTGGGTGCGATGCCGTCAACTGGGCATCGTCGAACCTGATGCTATCCCGGTCAAGAACCTCAACGTAGTATTTCATCGCAAGGTCGCCGCCGATATTCAGTTGCTGACCGATGATTTCGATCTGAGCTTTACCGCATACGGTGCATTTCAAATCTTCAAACGTATGATCAAGCTTTTCACCGTAGCCCTCGCCGCAGTATTCACACTTTGCCTGTTCCTTGCAGGTCGCAGTGCCGCCGGTGTGACCGCCCACATTCACCGCCACATTATACTGCTTTCCTTCTACCACGCCGCCTTCAAGGGTCACGGTGATGGTGTAGTACTTGCCGTTTGCCATATGAATGGTCAGAGTCACGGCGGTTGCATCTATGGGGATCAGCAGCGTTTCCCAAGTGCCGTCACCGTTTTTCTTCAAGAGAATTTCGCTGTCGGGATTGCCGGTAGTTGTCACAGTGCCGGTTTTGCCGTCGAAGGTCGCGGCAGTATAGATGTCCTTGACCTCGATGGCTTCGATATCGCCAAGCTCGCCGCTGATGGTGGGAGTCACCACAAGATGTGCCAGCTTGCGATCCATTTCCAAGTTGATATGGTTATTTGTAATGTTATTCTTCGTACCATGCAGCAGATTGCCGCCGCTGCATACGAGTACAAAGCAGTACATCGGTATGCAAACGACGACGATGAATGGGGAGAAATCTGTTTTGACTTTTCTGCCGGAATAGCGCAGATCGTAAAACTGTCAGACGGCGATATGAGCAAAACAAACGTATTTGCAAAAATCGCAATCCGCAAAATTCTGGAACTCTCCATGAGCGAGCTTCCGAAGAAATTGACGATTCCCTTTGAGTAGGAGCATGAAAAAATACGGTACGGTAGCTGATCGCTGCGGCGGGTTATATATACCTCTTGCGCCCCCGCCGAAAAGTGTCTGTCCGGCGTGGGACAGCCCCTTTCCAGCGTTAGCAGTCGCAAAAGGTATACTAACATTGGGGAAATTGAAGCATTTTTAACAAAACAGCCCTCGCTCCATATGAGGCACGAGGGCTTGTATGTTTTTATTTTTCTTTTTGAAATTCCAGAATATCTCCGGCTTCGCAATCGAGCACCTCGCAGATCGCGGCAAGTGTGGAAAAGCGAATTGCCGTTACTTTGTTGTTTTTGATTTTGGAAAGGTTGACGTTGGATATGCCCACACGCTCTGCAAGCTCGTTTAAGGACATTTTTCTCTCTACCATCATTCTGTCTAAACGGAGAACAATTTTACCTTTACCCATAGCCGCCTCCTTATAACAAACCATCAACGTCTTTTTCAAGATCAATGCCGTGAGCAAAGAACTGTGTAATGCAGAGCACAACGATACCAATGACAAAGCCCTCAAAGCTATTGTATATTTCAGCCACTTCGACACCAATCGCAATTCTTGAAATAATGCTCATAACAAAGCCAACAACGGGAACAGCGATGGAAAAGATTCCAATTTCACGGAACATACGCACATTATCCGGCTGGAACGGTGTGGTTCCCTCAGATTTTTTAATAATCAAATGCAGGTTTCTGAAAATCATAGCCATAAGCGCAAGGATAAGAGTTGCACCGATGCCAAACAGGAAAAGCGCCATCATATCAACCTGACCGTTTGTAACAGCCGCCTGAATTTCAAAGCCGTAAACGGACAGTTTTGCGCCACATTTCTCACACGCATCATAACCGATGAAATAACTAACCCAATCGGGATTTATGAGTGCACAGACAGTTGCGGCCAGCATCAAGCCTGCTCCAACCCACTGAAACACCTCTACGACTTTCGTAACTATTTTTGCCATATTGCCGATAAATTTGCTGAAGTTTTTCATTTCACATACCTCCAAAGTTTTTTGATGATGAAAGTATAGCACAACTTTTAATGTATGTCAATGGTTTTTTAATGTTTCTCGTTAAAAACAATTCGTTTCTTATTAAATCCACCTTGATATTTTTAATCCTTTGTGCTATGATTCACTTACAGAAACACGAAGGAGTGGACTATATGGACAGCAGACTTTACCCAATGATATTCAAAAGAAAATCTTTTCACATATTTCGTGATATAGGCAGTATTGATTCCCACGAACTGCAAAGCATTGAAGAAGCATAT
>JAFQTO010000019.1 GCA_017408985.1 Clostridia bacterium | reverse complement strand
TATTTAATCCGGTGTATATCCCCTCAGTCAAAACCCGAGGTTTTGACAGTTTGTGGGATGTGGTGACGGAATACACCGCGGGTCACCTGCGGTGACGAGATATAACGCCTGCGGCGCGTGATATAGACACCTTCGGTGTCGTGATATAGAACGCTTCGCGTTCGTGATATAGCCTCGCGTTGCTCGGCGTGATATGCTTGCTTCGCAACCGTGATAAGTCCACCTCATCCACCGCTAAAGCGGTCCCCCTTCTCCTGCATAGGAGAAGGCTTAATAGAGGTGTCACCTGCGGTGACGGATTGGATAAGAGTCGATATGTTTGAGCGGGGCTCAAACTCGATATTTTTGCCTGACGGCAAAATCGATATACCGCTGCGCGGTTCGATATGCGCCGTAGGCGCGAGAAAAAACGCAAGGTTCTTTGTCGAACCTTGCGTTTTTTATTATACACCTAATTTATTATCCCTGATTTGATTGAGTTCGCTGAAGCTGTTGCGGCAGATATGGCCATCGAGGGGCAAAATGCGCTGATGGATGGCGTCGATTATCCATTCGGGCTGGGGGAAGAATGCCGTTTCAAGCTCGTGGGCGGGGGTTATCCAGTTCTTTGCACCCACGACAACGGGGGGTGCGTCGAGATAATCGAAGCACAGCTCGGTGATATTTGATGCCAGATTGCGCATAAAGGAGTTGCGCTCGCAGGCATCGCCCGTTATGACTATTCTGCCTGTTTTCTTGACACTTTCTATGACCTTTTCGTAGTTAAAGGGCACGAGGGATCGGGCATCGATTATTTCGGCGGAGATACCGTACTTATCCTTCAGGATATCGGCGGCTTTGGTGACACGGTACAAAGTTGCGCCGATGGACAGGATGGTGAGGTCGTCGCCCTTGCGCTTGATATCGGGCTCACCGATGGGTATTTCGTACTCCTCTTCGGGTACGCCGCCTTCGTTGAACAGCTCACCGTAATCGTAGGTGCGCTGACTCTCAAGGAACACTACGGGGTCGGTGCCGTTGAGGGATGCCTGCATAAGGCCCTTGGCATCGTAGGGTGTGGCGGGGAACACGACTTTGAGGCCGGGGATATGTGCGCAGAGAGCGCTCCAGTCCTGACTGTGCTGTGCGCCGTACTTGCTGCCCACGCTCATACGGAGGATGACGGGCATTTTGAGCATTCCGCCGCTCATAGCCTGCCACTTACTCAGCTGATTGAATATCTCGTCCCCTGCCCTGCCCAAAAAGTCGCAGTACATCAGTTCGGCTATAGCTCTGCCGCCGCTCATAGCGTAGCCTACCGCCGCACCCACGATAGCCGCCTCGGCTATGGGAGTATTGAACAGTCTGTGATAGGGCAGCGCCTCGGTCATACCGCGGTAGACGGCAAACGCGCCGCCCCAGTCGCGGACGTCCTCACCGAAGGTGATGAGGGTGGGGTCTTCGTAAAACTTGTTGATGATAGGCTCGGCAAGGGCGTCACGGTACTGGTAGACCTTGTTTTTGCCTACCACGCTGCCGTTTTCGTCAATGCCGCGACGCTCTTTTTTGGCGATAGCCACCATACGGGGACATTCGCTCTTGGGAAGAAGGGTGTTGGGAGTTCTGCCCTCTTCCATAGTCCGCTGTGTCTTATTGGAGAACATCAGGTCGGCAATAGCGCTCTGCTCTGCGCCGCAGATATCTATACGGGGAGAGATACTGTCATCAATGGACAGCTTCATATTGCGCTCGGTATCGGCCGTGACCTTGGCTCTGATGGTCTCAAGCTCAGCTTCTGTGCAGATACCTGCCTCCAAGAGCTCTTTGCCGAATGCCGTAATGGAGTCGTTTCTTTCCCACTCGGCGATCTCTTCTTTGGTGCGGTAGCTGCTTGAGTCGGAGGGCGAATGGCCGCTGATGCGGTAGGTGACCACGTCAAGGAGGACGGGTCCGTCTTTTTTGGCGACGGGGATAAGGCGCTCGTAGGCATCCATTACCGCAAGGGGATTATAGCCGTCGATGCGCTCGGCGTGGAACTGTGTGGGAGACAGACCTGCCGCCATACGGGCGGGGCTGCCGTAGCCCATAGTCTCGCCTCGGGTCTGACCGCCCATACCGTAGAAGTTATCGTTGATATTGAAGATTATGGGCATACCGCCGCCGTATTCGCCCCAGAGGGTACGCACCTGATCCATAGCGGCAAGGGTCATACCCTCCCATACGGGGCCGCAGGCAAGGGAGCCGTCACCGATATTGCAGACGACCACACCGGGCTTTTTGTTGACCAGCTTATACAGCGCACTGCCCACGGCAACGCTGCCGCTGCCGCCCACGATGGCGTTGTTGGGCATAACGCCGAAAGGTGTGAAGAATGCGTGCATCGAGCCACCCAGACCTCTGTTGAAGCCGTTTTTGCGGGCGAAGGTCTCGCACATCATACCGTAGAGCAGAAAATCTATACCCAGCTGTCTTACGCTCTTATCGCCCGTGTCCACCACCTTGAGGGTCTCGCCGCCCCAGAAGGAGCGCATTATCTCAAGGAGCTTATCCTCGGGCAGGATCTCAACGGTACGCAGGCACTTTGCCAAAATCTCACCGTGACTGCGGTGACTGCCGAAGGTAAAATCGTCAACGGTCAGATGATACGCCGCACCGACGTACGCCGCCTCCTGACCGATGCCCAGATGGGCGGGGCCGGGATGGCTGTAAGGGATGCCGTGATACTCGCCCGTGGTCTTGATGAGGTTGAGCATAGTCTCAAACTCACGGATATAGCACATATCGCGGTAGACGTTCAGCAGGTCTTGTTTGGAATACTTATCCTTGACGTCACAGGCTTTTTTGCGGAAAGTGTTGACGGGAATATCCTTGAATGTTATCCTGCCCTCGGCACGCATCTCGTCGGGGGATATATAAAGCTGTTTGGACATATTGCGTCACCTCTTAATACTGGAATATTGCTTCGCGGATTATCTCGCAGACGGTGGGATGGGGGAATACGATCTCTTTGAGTTCATCTATCGTCAGCTCACTCTCGATAAATGTGCCCACCGTCACGATAAACTCGGAGGAATAGTTGGTCAGCGCCTGCGCGCCTGCGATGGTCTTGGTCTTGTTGTTGACCAGCAGCTTGAAGATGCCGTCGCCGCCTTCGTTCTCAGCTAAATATCTGCCCGAAAAACGCATAGGCAGCTTGATGACCCGAACGTCCATACCTTTGGCGGCTGCCGTTGCCTCGGTCTCGCCTACCGAGCTGAGTTCGGGTGCGGTATACAGCACCGATGGGATGGCGTTGTAGCGCATAACGTCTTTTTTGCCCAGCATATTGTTGACGGCGACCTCCGCCTCGCGGTATGCGGTGTGAGCCAGCATGGACTTGCCGTTTATATCGCCTGCGGCGTAGACCTCGGCAATATTGGTGCGCATATACTCGTCTGTAACAACTGCACCGCGCTCAAGCAGCACGCCGATGTTCTCAAGACCTATTCCTGCGGTGTTGGCACGTCTGCCGATGGACAAAAGCACCTTGTCTGCTTTGACCTCTACCTGCTCACCGTCCTTTTCGCACAGAACGGAGTCGGCGGTTACTTTGGTAACACGGGTGGAGAGCATAAACTTCATTCCGCGCTTTTCAAAGCTCTTTTGCAGCAGCTTTACCATCTCAGCGTCGTTCTGACCTGCGATATGGTCAAGCATCTCGATAATAGTGACCTGACTGCCTGCGGTGGCGTAGTAGGACGCCATCTCAAGACCGATAACGCCGCCGCCGATAACGGTGAGCTTCTCAGGTATCTCGCGCAGGGACAGCGCCTCGCGGGAGGTCATAACGAAGCCGCTGTCCAGCCCGTCGCGCAGACCCTCGATAGGAGGTACTGCGGGAGAAGAGCCTGTTGCCAGCAGCAGACGCTTGCCCACTACCGTCTCACCGTTGACCTCGACCTCGAAGCCCTCGGCCGTGCGGCCGCGGATGACGCCCTCGCCCGTAATGACCTCTGCGCCGTTAGTTTTGAGCGCAGACTTTACGCCTGCCACGAGGGTCCTGATGACCTTCTGTTTGCGGTCGATGACCTTGTTGTGGTCTAATTTCGCGCCCTCGACGAACACGCCGTACTTGTCACCGTGAAGGGCGTTTTCGTAAGTCTTGGCGCTGTAAAGCAAAGTCTTGGTGGGGATACAGCCTTCGTTGAGGCAGACGCCGCCCAGACTGTTTTTTTCGATACAGACTACCTTCATTCCTGCGTGGCCCGCACGCTCGGATGCCAGATAACCTGCAGGGCCGCCGCCCAGCACGATAAGATCATAGATCATAATTATATCCTCCTCAAATCAGCAGAGCTGTAAAATTCTCAAGGGTAGAGCAAAGCTCCTGCAAAAATCTGGATGCGGGAGCGCCGTCAAGTGCACGGTGATCGTAGGTAAGGCTAAGTCCCATTGCTGGATAGGTCTGCAGCGCGCCGTTTACCGTTCTGACACGCTCTGTGATGCAGTCTACACCCAGAATACCCGTCTGGGGTGGATTTATAACGGGGGTAAAGCTCTCGATACCGAACATACCCAGATTGCTGACCGTGAAGCTTGCTCCCGTCAGCTTGTCGGGGCTGATGGCTCCCGACTGCGCCTCGCGAGCTATCTGCTTGCAGGCGCCTGACAGCTCGGTAAGGGTCAGCTTGTCGGCGTCAAAGACGGTGGGCACCAGCAGGCCGCGGGGGGTATCAACCGCCATACCCAGATGCACTCCCGAAAAATGACGGATGCTGTCACCGAGGAAGTGCGCGTTGAGGTCGGGGTGTTTTTTCAGCACTTTGGCTACGGCAAACATAATCATATCATTGATGGTGATATTGGGGGTCGAGGGGTCAGTCTCGGCGGCTTTCTTGAGCTGTTTGCGGATACTCTGCAAAGCGGTGGCGTCAAAGGACGAGTTATGGGTCAGCTGTGCCATATCGGAAAGGCTCTGGTGCATACTCCTGGCAATGACTTTGCGCACGTTGGACAGCTTGGTATCGGTATATGGTGCGTCGGCCGCTGCGGCAGGTGCCGCAGGTGCGGCGGCAAGAGCGTCAAGATCGACTGCGCGAAGCTTGCCGCCCAGTCCGGTTGCCATAGCCTTGAGTGCGGCGGGGGTGGCACGCACACCCGACTGAGCGAGAGCGATAACGTCACGCTCGATAACTCTGCCGTTGGGGCCCGTGGGGGTGGCAAGGCTTGCATCGGTGCCCAGACGGGCTGCGGTTGCCAGCGCTCTGGGAGATATGCCCGTTACTCTGTCTGCGGTGGCAGGTGCGGCTGCTGCAGGTGCCTCGGGCGCGGGGAAAACGGGGGCATCCGTCCCGGACTGTGCGGGAGCGGCTTCTGCCGCAGGGGCGGCAGGTTTGGCGGCCGATGAGGGAACGAGCGATGAAAAATCCTCGCCCTTTTGGCCGATAACGGCTACGGTATCAAGGCAGGGCACGTCGTCGCCCGCTTCGCAGAACACGGCAAGCAGGATGCCTTCGGTTTTTGCCTCTTCCTCAAAGGCTGCCTTGTCGGTCTCGTAGCTAAACAGAACGTCACCGACTTTTATCTCGTCACCGACCTTTTTGCACCATTCACCGATGATGCAGCTTTCTACCGATTGTCCCTGACGGGGCATAATTACCGCTGTCGCCATACTGTAACCTCCGTATATGGAAAATGTTATATTTTTGTGTGATATTTTATAACACAACTTTTGGTATATTATATCTCTCCGATTACTTTTTGTCAAGGGCAAAAGAGCCGAAGATGCCTATTGACAAACGGTTTTGTAACCGTTTTGTAATTGCTATTGCAAAAGGATTAGTGTATAATATCTCTAATCTTATCATCGGAGGCAAAATATGAAAAAACTGACCGCTCTTATGCTGTGTATATTGATGATGCTGTCCGTTATCGGCTGTAAGAAAGACACGATCGACATCGCGGTGCAGACTCCCCCCGACAATTCTGCCATCAACGGTGATACCGCCGTAAATAACCAAACCCCGGTCGAGCCCGATCCGGTAACACCCGTCGAGCCCGACCCCGTGACACCGGTTGAGCCCGACCCCGTGACGCCAGTTGAACCCGACCCCGTGACACCCGTCGAACCCGACCCCGTGACACCCGTCGAGCCCGACCCCGTGACGCCGGTTGAGCCCGAGCCCGAGATACCCGGCGGCACGGCAACGGTCAGCTATCCTGCCGAAAACGAATTCGGCGGCAGCAGTCTGACCTCACTGCCCTCTCTTGACAATATTGAGTTCACGGTATCCGACCCCCAGAACACCCGCGGGCTGGACGCAGAGAAGACCGATTTTTCTTACGGTGCGGCAAAGAACGGTCAGCCCCACAGCATTACGGTGAACAATCAGCAGATCTTTGACTCCTACGGCACCAACGCTCTGGCGTGGGACAACAAGACCGAAGGTGAGAAAGTGCTCTACCTCACCTTTGACTGCGGCTACGAGTACAAAAACATTACCCCGCAGATGCTGGATATCCTCAATGAAAAGGGCGTTACGGCGGCATTCTTCTGTACCCTCGATTATATCAAGGACGCTCCCGAGGTCGTGGTGCGGATGATCGAAGAGGGGCATATCGTGGGCAATCACTCGGTACATCATCCATCCAACAGCGCATCACTCTCCCGCGAGAAGCTTGCCAGCGAGCTTCTGGGCGTACACAACTATCTGCGGGTGAACTTTGGGTATGAGAGCCGATATTTCCGCTTCCCTACCGGAGCTTTTTCCGAAAACGCACTTGATCTTGTGGACGACGTCGGCTACCGCAGCGTGTTCTGGTCGATAGCTCACGCCGACTGGGACCCCGAAAACCAGCCGGGTGTGGACAAGAGCTTTGCCACCGTTACCTCCCGTCTGCACAGCGGCGCGGTCATACTGCTGCATACAACCTCCCCCGACAATCTGGCTATCCTCAGTGATTTTATCGACTACGCACGCGCCGAGGGGTACGTTTTCAAGTCCCTTGACGAATACGCTTACTGGAACTGAATAACGAATACAGATCTGCCGCACAGAATCGCTCTGCGCGGCAGATCTGTATTATGTATTATGTATCGGATTTTTACCAGATTGCAAACTCAAGCTCGTCGGATTTGAGGCTGGTGTAGGTTCCGTCCATATACTCTACCCACACGCCTGTCAGCTCGATATATTTGATGGTGGAGTTGTACCATGCGTTGCCCCACCACCAGTTGTCATCGGGACGCAGTCCGTCGCCGGGGGCATACGGGCCGGTTGCCTCGCAGGTGTAGCGGGCATAATCACGGATGTCGCAGTACTGGGTGTCGCCCACAGCGTTCTTGGGAACAACTGTTACCTCCAGATACTTGATGGTCTTTTCGGGGTGCATATTGATAAACTCAAGATATATTCCAACGCCGCCCGCGCTGTTGGGTCTGGAGCATTCGAGGCGTGTGATACGGATGATGTTGTGGACTTTTTCTTCTTTGGTCTTTTTGGCTTCCGCCTCGGCTTTGGCTTTTTCGTCGTCGATGGTCTTTTGTGCATTGGCGGCCAGCTGCTGAGCCTCCACGTCCTCATCGTAGCCCGCGTACTTGCTGTGCAGAGTATTTGCAAGCTTTATGACCTCATTCCAGTCCTGCTTGTCATAGGCGGTGCGGATGGCCGCCAGCTGTGCCTCGGGGCCGTTTTTCAGCTCGTCGTATTTGCCCTGAACGTCCTCCAGCTGAGTCTTGGTGCTTTCAAGCTCGGTCTTGGTGCTCTCGAGCTGAGTTTTGGTGTTTTCCAGCTCGGTCTTGGCGTCGTCGAGACGGGAATTGAGCTTGTCAATATCCTGCTTGGCGGTTTTGAGCTGTGCGGCTGTTGCCTCAAGCTCTGCCATCACCTGTCCCATATCGGCCTGCAATGCGTCATAGTCCTCCTGCTTTACTCCGCAGGCGCACAGCGAAAGCAGACAAATGAAAACGAGTGTCAATGCTGAAGTGATAAAATAATGGTAGACACGAAAGTGCCTACCATTATTTTTATGCTATTATTAGAATTGGAGGTGGTAATATGCCAAGAAAGTACACCATAAGAAGTAAAGAAGAAAAACTGGCTATTGTAAAACGAAACCT
>JAFQTO010000018.1 GCA_017408985.1 Clostridia bacterium | reverse complement strand
GGCTTGCAGAGCCGTAAGTCCTGTTCGCTTCACCGTTACATAGGTCGTTGTGACGGTTTCCGTTACCTCCTTGAGATTGCCGTTCTCGTCACGCACCTGCTTCTTGACCTCTTTCGTTTCGGTTCTTGTTTCAAGTCGCACGTTATTCATCGTGCGGTAGATATTCCTCAGCTCGTCGGCTTTGGCTTCGTCAAAGGTTGCTATCTCCTGCGGGTTCTCGGTGTCAAGATTGAGCTTGACGGCGTATATGGCAACTATCTCGTTCCAATCCGCCATCTCACCCTCGTAGGTCAGCACGTCGTATTGGCAGTTGGCAAGCAGCTCTTGTTCCTTATCGTGGAACTCTCGGTCAAGCTCTCCCATAACGTCATACACCGTGATGCCGTTTTGCTCGGCGGGTATGAAAATGGCAAAGATAGAGCCTGCCACAAGAGCCACAAGCACGATGATTACGATGATGAGCACCGCAACCCAACCGCCTGCGGCAATGGCTGCTACAAGTGCCTTAACACCTGCGATAACGGCTTTTGCCGTTGCGATAATTGCCTTGACCGCCACCTTGATAAACTTCACCGTGGCAATGGCAGCTCGCTTGATGGCTTGTGCCGCACGGACAGATGCTTTCATACCTGCACGTGCCGCCTTTGCACTTGCTTTAGCGGCTTTCTTTGCTGCTTTTGCGCTTGTTTTTGCCGTTTTCTTTGCCGCCTTAGCCGAAGCCTTGCTTGCGCTTTTTGCCGCTTTAGAGCCGTTTTTTATGCCCTTGGAGGCGGTTTTCGCGCCACCTTTAGCACCTTCGGTCAGTAGCGGTCGTTGGGGTGGAGGTAGCTCCTTTGGGGCATCCACCTTCAGCTTTATTTTTCGCGGGCGGTTTCTCCATCTTTGGATATTTCGCACCGTAGTCCGATAACCCCATTGACCTACACGCGCCGCACCTCTGACAAGCGCTCTGCCGGAGCGTTCCTCCTTGTCTTGTACCTCGTTGCCCGCATACTCGACCTCGGTTTCGTGCCGAGGGTTTTGTGTTTCCTCGGCTGAGTTGGCAAGGGAGGAAGCTCCGTTCTTGCTTTTCTTGGCAAGTCCTTCGGTTTTATCTACCACCTTGATACTGCGTAGCGACTCTCTCGTTTTCGCAGTTCTCATAGCATCACCTACCGAGCTTCATCACGTTTTCGTGATTTGTCCTTTGTCTTAGTCTTGGGCGCGTTGAGCTGATATTTTTCGATCTCCTTCAAATCAAACTGATACTGCGGATATTCGCAATATCCCGACCGCATTTTTCTTCCCGTAGGCTTGCCGAGCTTATTGTCGGTAATAAACTTTTCTGCCCAAGGGTTATCGTTGGTGTCAACGAAGGAGCAGTTCGGCTCGTGCGGCTCTCTGAGATTGATGGTGAGCGTTGAAAAAGGCATCAGCATACCGTTCTCGTCCTTGAAATACATCTGCAAGGCGAGGTTGTGATTGTTGGCATAGCGTTCCGCTTCAAAGCACACCTCGTAGGTCTGCCCATAGGGGGTTGTAAGGTTTAGATATTCCATACGTTACCTCCTATTCTCC
>JAFQTO010000017.1 GCA_017408985.1 Clostridia bacterium | reverse complement strand
GTACGTGTTCCCAAGCGACGGCTCTATCAACTATATGGCGGCGTTACTCAGCGCCTCGATGGGCGACAATGAAGCCGCCAAGACCTATATAACAACCGCAAAGGCAAATGCCGAGGGCGATCTGCTGACACAGATCAACGCTCTTGCGGATAAGATCGGAGGGTAAGAAATGAAGCGTATGAAAAGAATATTGACACTCTGCCTTGTTTTTTGCCTGACGTTGGCTGTGGTCCCTGCTGTTCCCGCGCAGGCTCTCACCTTGCAGGAGCAATCGTGGCTTGAATATCTTCGTCCCAACGTGCCGAAATTGGAGGGCAGCTATCCCGCCTATCTCACGGTCTCGATGCCAAACGGCACTTCCGTGAAGCTGAACGGCACTTGCGGCGTGGGCGGCAAACTGACCGACGAGGAACTCGTTGACATACTGCGTCGTGCCTGTTCTGCCGTGGACAGCTACAAAGATCCGCAGGATGCGGTAAACGACGTGGTGCTGGTCGCCGCAGTTAAAGAAAAGCTGAAATTTACCGAAGAGGATATGCAGCAGTTAAAGGATAACTTCCTCGCTCTTTCCGGCTTTGACAAGGTGGCAGATCTGCTGAACTTCACAATGCCCGGTGTGGGCGGCAGCGATATGGCAAGTATTGCGGCGGATATCGTTCAGAACGGAAAGCCCGGTCTCGGCTTCCTTAACCCCATCCCCGATAGTATCGGCGGCTTCGCACAGGGGCTTATTATCAACGGCATATTCGTTTCCTGGGAGGAATTCCAGAGGGATAAGGACAAGTACAAGGATATCGTAAATATGTCACAGGCAAACGCCCGTCTGCGCGCCTATTACGGACGCGTCGATGAATTGGTGCGGGATGCTATGAGCGAAAAGGGCGTGTGGACGATCAGTATAAGCGACCAGCAGGTTATCAATTATGGAGTATATGTAGGCGTTATAGATTATCAAGCTCCTATGATCGTAAGCGCAGATATTGAACTTGTAAAAGACGATGGCAGTTACGGTAACATTGGCGGCACCTATATCGGCAGATTTAAGGTCGATGCCGATGCGGATTTTTCTGAGATTGAAAAGAACTATCATAATATGTGGGCAGAACAGGTGAACTCAGCAGATACCGGAAATATGCTGACTGTTGGTGGAGGCACAAAATATTCCGGTGTTTCCACAACGGTAAATCAGCCGTCGGAAATGAAGTTCTCTTTACAGTCAACACAGACCTCTGTAAATTTAGCACTTCCGGAAGGAGTAAACCGCACTATTTTTGAGTTGCCTTTGGATACCGCTGTTCTGGATGCAACGTATCACTACGTTATTGATTATGTAAGTGCAATTCAACGAAAAAGACCGTGCGGATGTACCCAAACGGAAACCGAAACATTCATCAACGAGGACGATGGGCAAACTTTGAGAAGCTATGGAATATTACATACTGCACGTGATGGCGCTTGTATCAATCAACACGGCGGCGGTGCATACAGCAGCCCGACCGATGATACTATGCCATCTCAGGACATTCGTAATGTTATAAAACTAACCCTTG
>JAFQTO010000016.1 GCA_017408985.1 Clostridia bacterium | reverse complement strand
TTACTGTCAAAAAGTCCGTTACGGAAATGATACTTACGACCCTGCTTGATGCCGCATATAAAGCCGTAACTGCCAAAACCGAGGGAGGTTTTGACAGTTTGTGTGATGTGGTGAAGGAACACTTCAATGCACAATGCAAAATGCACAACGCAGAATGAAGGTGTCGGCAAGCCAACGGAATTAATAACGCCTGCGGCGCGAGAGTCAAACGATGTTGCCTGACGGCAAATGATGTGCACTGCGCGCAACAGTGTTTTCGCTCTGCGAAAAACGATGTTGTCCGTTGGACAAATTAAGGTGTCCTACGGACGGGTTGAATAACTTGGACAGTCGAGGACGCCTGTCCCTACAGCATGGGTGTATCCCGCGGCTTATTTGTAGGGTCGGGTCTCTGTGCCCGACCGCCTTTTTAATTTGTCGCGCACGCGACATCTTACTTATTACCTCTTACTCCTTACCTATTACTTTGCGCAAGCTCCACCTTACTTATTACCTCTTACTCCTTATCTATTACTTTGCGCAAGCACCACATCATCCGTCTTGCTTCGTCTTATTGACACGGGTGCCGAAAATATGCTATATTCTTCTCAACAAATAACCGCGCATTACTGCGCAAAAGGAGTTCGGTATGTTTACGCAAGCGCCTCTGCACAAGATGCTCAAAGAGATCAAAGCCGCCCATTGGCTTGGCAAGATGACCCCGTTCAGAATATTCGGCAACACCTATTACGTAGGCACCTATCAGTCCTGCTGTCATATGATCGACACTGGCAACGGACTTATCCTTATCGACACGGGATACGCCGAGACCGCATATCTGATAGTCGATTCCATTTATCAGCTGGGCTTCAGTCCCTACGATATCAAATATATCATCAGTACCCATTGGCACGGAGACCATACTGCCGCAACAGCCGCCTTGGCAGGTCTGTCGGGGGCAAAAACGGTCATCGGCAGAGACGATTTCGAAAAAGCCAAAAAATACCTGACCCACGATATCCTCGTTGACGACGGCGACACCCTGACTCTGGGCAATATCACCGTCAATTTTATGCACACCCCCGGTCATACCAAGGGTACCATTTCGATGTTCTACGAGGACACCGACGGCGTGAATACCTACCGTGTCGGCACCTTCGGCGGTGCGGGACACAACACGCTGGTGCCGGGCAAATACGATTTTGAGGGCGCGAGAGAGGCGTATTTTGAATCCATCGAGCGGCTCAAAAAAGAGCATATCGACGTGTTTATCGCCAACCATTGCTGGAATAACGATACCTACCTCAAGGGCAAAAAGCTCCTTGAAACGGGCGAAAACACCTTCGTCAACACCAACGACGTCTGGCTGGGCTTTTTGGAGCATTATAAGCGCGGTCTTGAGAATATCATCGCACAGGAAAACGCATAACAGACATAATAAAAACACCCCTGCGGCAGTTCATACCTGCCGCAGGGGTGTTTTTTGTCTGTATATCCGAAATTTTACATCTTGCCCAGCTCAACGGCGCGTTTGGTGCAGGCGTCGGCGGCTTTTGCGATGGACTGCGCCACCTGCTCACTCTCCAACACGTTCATAGCGGCAATGGTAGTGCCGCCGGGGGAGCATACACGGCGTATCAGCTCGGCGGGGGGCACGTCGCCCTTGAGGATCATTTTTGCACTGCCCTCAAAGGTCTTTGCACACAGACGCAGACAGTCATCATAGCTCAGTCCCACGCTCTCGCCCCATCGAGCAATAGCCTCGATAAAATAGTACACGAACGCAGGGGAGGAGCCGTTGACGGCGATGATCTCGTTCATCTTTTCCTCATCGATAACGTAGGTCTCACCCAGAGCGGCGAATATCTCCACGACCCCGTCAAGCTCGGTTTGAGCCGTACCCTCGCAGGCGCACAGAGCGGTGGCACCGCAGCCGAGAAGCAGGGGAGTGTTGGGCATGACCCTGACTATATGTACTCCCTCAAGCACGGAGCGGATCTTACTTGAGGGGTAGCCTGCCACGATGCTGATAACGGTGGGATAGGGCGCAGCGGCGTCCTTAAGCTGACCCAGCAGACCCTCCATACCCTGAGGCTTGACGGCAAACAGCACGGTATCACAGCTCTCAAACACCTGCTTTGCACTCTCGAGCAGAGCGTAGCCTGCGTCTTTGCACTCCTGCATCTTGTCCGTTGACAGATCGAACACGGCTATCTCGCTTGCCCGGCAGATGCCGTTTTTGACAGCGCCCGCAACGATGGCACTGCCCATATTACCGAAACCGATGGTTCCCAATTTGTATCTCATAGCTGTTTTCCTTTCTTTTTTGGAGGATAACGGATATATTATATCACACTTTATAATTAATTGACAGTTTTTTGAATAAATATAGAAAAAGTCGACCTGCGTGAAGGTGGTATTTTGTCACAACTGTTTGAGCGATATATCAAAAAAAGGGGCAAAAGCCCTCTGCCCCTCTGTTCATTGCCCATAACGGTGTTGAGCTACGCGCTCAGCTATCCCGTGCGGAGCGTCGGTCAGCATCTGACAGCCGCTGCGGCAGCGGCAGGGGTGTATCTGCTGCTTGACTATATGCTGCCGAGGCAGATAGTTTACGGCAGCACCAAAGACCTCTCCCCTGAAGTGCCCGAGGGGTGGGAGACTGCGCTGGTACAGCTGTATATAGCCTCAAACCGCGTGTCGGACGCAAAGGTGCGTGCAAAACTGCAGGAGTGCGAAAACCTCTGCCGCAAACTGCAGCGCCTGCACGGAGAAGGACTTGCTACGGGGCAGGGACTTGAGATATTGGCAAACAGCTGTCTGCCTTCGGCGCTGAGACTTGCCGAGGGGTATGCGCGGCTGGAAAGATCCCCAAACGCCCACGCCAAAGCCGCTGTTGACGCAATAGACGGGGCGTTTTCCCGCCTGCACAGAGGGCTGAGCCAAGCCGTACTGGATGCCGAGAGCGCAGGCGCGCTGGATATCACCGCCGAGGCAAGAGCGCTTGAGCGGATGCTGAGAGTCTGCGCCGTTTTGCCCGCAGAATTACAGGAGGAGGATAACAGATGCAAGATTTACCCGTAAAGCTTTGCGACCTGCCGCTGTCTGACAGTCTGCCGCCGCAGTGCCGTGACCGTTTGCAAAAGATCGAGGACAGCATAGACATAAGCTCTGCCGACTGCGCTTTAAGCTACGGCGCAGACGCGCAGAAACAGCTTGTTCAGCTGTCCGAGCAGGTGCTGTCCAAGGTCAAAAACAAGGAGCTTGGCGAGATAGGCGAATGGCTGAGCCGACTGAATGCGGGCCTCGGCAGTATTGACGGCGGTGACAGACGTGAGCGCAAGAATCCGCGCAAAACGGTCGCGTTGCTTAAAGCCCGCTGTGAAAAGGCCGAAAAAACGGTGGATAAGACGGCGCTCAAACTGCAGAACACCCTGCACGGTCTGCTTTGTGACATCGAGCTGATGGAGCTGATGATAGAGCAGACCCGCCATACCCTGCAGGAGCTGGCGCTGTATATCACGGCAGGTATGAGCAAGCTGCAAAAGGAGCAGAAAAACCACCTGACACCGACAGAGCACGGCACCGTGCATACGGGCGGCGTGCAGGAATGGGCAGGCTATTGCGACCGATTCGAAAAGCGCCTGCTTGACCTGCATCTCACCTATACCGTGTGTATGCAGTCGGTACCCCAACTGAGGCTGGTACAGAGCAGCGACACGCTTATGGCGCAAAAGCTCCAGTCTGCGCTGACCAATACCATCCCTCTGTGGAAAAGCCAGATGGTCATAGCCCTCAGCACCGCGCATACCCTGCAGGCGGAGAATATGGCACAGGACCTCAGCTGTCTGACGGGCAGACTGCTTGTGCAAAACAGCCTGCGGCTCAAACAGACAGTCCTCACCGCCCAACAGCGCTCCGACAGCCCGGGCGTGGATATATCGGCGCTGCAGGAGGTAAACAAAAACCTCATAGACACAATCACCGAAGTTGATACCCTCAGACAGCAGGGCGCATCAGCCCGCCGCACCCTCTTTGCTGAGCTTGCCCAACTGTGCAGAAACCCGTTATAAAGTTCGAATTTTGCCGATTGTTGACTTTATGAGCCTTTTTAGTGTATTATAAAAAGATAAACGGAAGTCAAAGGAGGTGTGCATATGGAGATCTTGTGGCAAAAGTGGCCGCAATGGAAGGCTGTGTCCAAAATAGGACACGGTTCTTACGGCAGCGTATACAAGGCCGGACGAACGGATCAAAATATGGACACCTTCTCGGCGATAAAGGTTATTTCGGTCCCCTCAAACGAGGCGGAGCTCTATTCTATAGAAGCCGAAGGCTACAACGCCGGTCAGGCCCGTGAATACTTCAAAAAAGTGGCAATGACCTACGTCCGTGAGAGTGAGGTCTTAAAGGAGCTGCGCGGTGAGCCCAACGTGGTTTCCATCGACGATTACTATATAGAGGAACGCAAAAGCGGAGCGGGATATGACATTTTTATCAGAATGGAATTGCTCACTCCGCTGTCGCACTGGCTGAGAGACAACAGCATCAGCGAAGAATCTGCGGCAAAGATCGGCATTGATATATGTACTGCCCTTGAGGCGTGCGAAAAGCACAATATCATTCACCGTGACATCAAGCCTGAGAACATACTGTGCAACAGCGAGGGTGTTTTCAAGCTTGGTGACTTTGGCATAGCGCGCAATCTTGAGTGCCTGAGCGGAAGCCTTACCCGCATAGGCAGCGAAAACTATATCGCTCCGGAGATCGTATACAGCAAAAAGTATAACGGACGGGTGGATATATATTCTCTGGGACTTGTGCTTTATTCGCTTCTCAACGGACGCAGACTGCCCTTTTGGCCCGACGGTAAAGAAATAATAACAGCCGGTGAACGGCACGCCGCTTTTTCGCGGAGGATCAAGGGAGAAAAAATCCCCCCTCCCAAAAACTGTTGTGCCAAACTGGCAAAAATCATACTCAAAGCCTGCGCGTTTGATCCCGACGACCGTTATTCATCTGCAAAAGAGATGAAAAAAGAGCTTGAAGCTTTTCTCAAGCCCGTTCCAAAAGCAAAGCCTGCCAAAAGATCGGTCAGATTCGTGACTGCGGCGCTTGTTGCGCTTGTGCTGACCGCAGGTGTGTCCTTCGGGATATCAAAGCTGCCCCGTGCAGCCGATACGCAAAAAGACGGGAAGACCGCTTCCGTTATGGACGAGCTCGCCGACCCTGCCGATTTTGATCGTACCGAGCCCGTGGAGCCTGATCCCGTTGAACCCGAGCCCGTTGAACCCGAGCCCGTTGAACCCGAGCCCGTTGAGCCCGAACCCGTCGAGCCCGAACCCGTCGAGCCCGATCCCGTGGAGCCTGAACCCACCGAACCCGAGCCTGTGGAGCCTGAACCCACCGAACCCGAGCCTATCGAGCCCGAACCCACCGAACCCGAGCCCGTTGAACCCGAGCCCGTGGAGCCTGAAGCCACCGAACCCGAGCCTGTGGAGCCCGAACCCGTGATACCCGAGCCGGTAGAACCCGATCCGGCTGATGGCATTATTTTGAACATGACTTCGGCAACCCTCGCATCCATAGGCGAAACCCTCCAACTCACGGCATCTGTACCGTCGGGTGCTGATAAGATGTTGGATTGGGAATCAAGTGACTGCAGGATAGCTGCTGTTGACCGAAGAGGCCTTGTTACCGCGGTATCGGGCGGTACAGCCATAATTACAGCCAAAACCCGCGACGGCAGTTTTTCGGCCGGATGTGCCATAACGGTGCAGTCACCCGATAGGCTGGAATCAAAAGATTACGCATATATCGTTACAAACGGCAAAGCATCTGTAGTCGCAATTGACAAAGCCATATCCGGAGAGGTCATTATTCCCTCAACCCTCGGCGGCTATCCCGTTGTGGAAATAGGCGATTCGGCATTTTACAATTGCCGCAACGTCACAAGCGTAGTCATTCCGGAGGGCGTTGTATACATAGGTGATGATGCATTCTGCTATTGCTACGGTCTGAAGAGCATTTCGATCCCCCGATCGGTCACCGCCATAGGCAGCGGAGTGTTCTGGGATTGCAATAAGCTTGAGACTGTCGAACTGTCCGCAAACGTGACTTCGATAGGGGATATGGCATTTTCAGCGTGCAACAGCCTGAGTTCGATCAATGTCGACGAGGGCAATACATCCTACAAATCGGTTGACGGAGTGCTGTACACCGGAGACGGCAAAACACTGATCCAGTACCCCAGAAACAAATCGGGAGAAATCTATATTATCCCGACCGACGTTACCGAGATCAAAAATCGTGCCTTTTATTTTTGCCATGATCTTACCATTGTCACCGTGCCTGCAAGCGTAGAGGTAATAGGCGACATTGCATTCGGTGGCTGCCGTTTTCTTTCGGAGATCAATGTTGATGAGGGCAATGGGGTATACAGCTCGGCAGACGGAGTGCTTTATAGCAAGGACGGAGGGGTTTTGATCCAATACCCCTGCGGCAACGTGAACAGATCTTTTGAGATCCTTCCGGGCGTAACGAGAATTTATCGGAGTGCATTCTATGACTGTGAAAATCTCAGATCCATATTTATTCATAGTAACGTAAGCCACATAGGCAGTGATGCCTTTACTAGGTGCGACAATCTCACGATATATTCGGAGGCGGAGTCTCAGCCTCAGCTTTGGGAAAAAGGCTGGAATTACTCCGATTGTCCAGTAGTCTGGGGATACGGTAAGGAGATAGAATAAAAATAACCGGAGGGATATATATGGACACTTATCTGCGCGAGGGTTTTGATTTTACGGGGAAAGCCTGGGACGATTTTTACAACGTTATAGGCTCGGTGGATTTCAGCGGCAAAGAAGAGCAGGCGATCTACGACGTGCTTAAAAACAACGCAGGCAAGGTGAATTTCTCCGATTATCTCAAGCGCTATATCTACCAAAAAAGCTTCCCGGGCAAAAACTACGAGGAGATCCCGTTGGAAGAGTACCGCAGTACGCTGGTGGCGCTGTTCAAGGATAATCAGACTCCCCCGGGGTTTGAGGAGGGAACCACAAAGCTGTCTGCGGCGGCAAAAAACTGGCTGAGTCAGACGCTGGTCAGCCGCAAGACCGTTCTGCTGTTAGGCTTCGGATTGGCTATGACCACCGCGGAGGTCAACGATTTTCTGACCAAGGGTATCTGCGAGCATAAGCTCAACCCCAAAGACCCCATGGAGGTCGTGTGCAGATATTGCTATACAAACCGTCTGGGATACTATGATTTCTGTCAGCTTATGGCGGAATATGCCGAGCTGGAGCCCGCCGTACACAGCTGCAGCGGCTTTGAGGACAGCGCCACGGGTGAGCTCTGCCTTTCCGTGCAGGAGCTCGAAACCGAAAAAGACCTGATGAAGTATCTTTCCCATATCAAGGATGCAGGCGGCGTGTCAAAATACAGCCGAACCCTTAAACGGAAGTTTACCGAGCTCTACGATGAGGTACGTCTGCTGATCGCAGGTGAGCAGGGTCACTCGGATTATACCGGCATCACGCCTACGGATATTGAGCGAACCATCTATGCGGGAGTGCCGATAAACGAAAAGAACCGCAACCTGCTCAAAGAGGCGGAATGCGATCTGGACGTCCTGTGCGGCAAACGTCTCAGCCGCATGAGAATAGGCAGGATCCTCGGCAGAAACGAGCAGGGGATTCAGGAGACCGAGGTAAACAGATTTGATCTGATAACCCTCAACTTCTTTATCTGCGCCCAGAAGCTCGATGCCCACCCGTCGGTGCAGGCAAGGTTCAACCACTTCTATGAGGAGACCAACCGCATATTGCGGGAGTGCTTTATGTATGAGCTGATAATCCAGAACCCTTTTGAAAACTTTGTCCTCAGCTGTATGCTCAGTGAGGACCCGCTGGACACCTTCGAAAGCGTGTGGGAAATGTCCTACCGCGAAGAATAAACCCGATAGAAGAGTAAACCCGATACCTGAATAAAGCGTTGTGCCACAAGGCCCCGAGCCCTCGGCACAACGCTTTTTTGCACGCCTCTCCACGGTAAAACCGATGTTAGTGATTGCAGGATACGGTGTGATACAATGTAAAAAAATAGCATTTTTTGAAACCGAAAGAAAAGTGAGGCATCAACAAAATGAAAAATCGTATTCTTGCAATGCTGTTGTGTGGGTGCATTATATTATCGATGTTTCCCGGTAATATTATGGCAGAAGGCAATAGCAACGATGAGAACGGAACAAGTATTCAAAATGTTGGAGATGACCAGCGAGTACTATATTTAAGCTCGGGTAGCTATAATTCCAATAGTAATACTTTTTCGTCATGGGGACATTATACCGACGGTATGTGGGTGAACTATACCGGCACGGGATATTACCAGCTTTATTACGGTATACAGAACAACTACGGTGATCCTGTTACGGTTAAAAATTGGAGCTATACAGCACCTGAAGGTATTACCGGCAGCAGTGTGACATTGACCGAAAAGACCGACAAAAACGGCGTTGTTTTCTATGAGATAGCAGCTCAGTATATGGGTGATGAGACCTGCACAGGTACACTGAACATCACTTTGAGCGACGGGACTGAAACATCGTTTAGCATTTCTTTCCAAAAGCCCAGTCAGGGTTGGTATACCAAGCCTGAGAATACCGCAGCAAATTAC
>JAFQTO010000015.1 GCA_017408985.1 Clostridia bacterium | reverse complement strand
CCTTGATGGGGAAGGGGGACCGCTTGCGGTGGATGAGGTGAAAACTTATTTATTAACTCCACCTCATCAGTCTCGCTTCGCTCGACAGCTTCCCCATATCTATGGGAAGCCTTAATAGAAGTGTCGCTGCGCGACGGATTGATTAGTAGTCGATATGTCCCTTGCGGGACGAGAAGGTGTCGGCGCGTTGGGTTTCTTATTCAACCTATGCATAAACGGGCGGGGAGAGGTTGATTTTGACCGCGTATTCGGTCGGTTCGGGGCGTTTTCGGACCGTTTCACGGGCGTTTTTGCATACACTATGCACGCCTATTCACTGCCCCATTCCCCGCAACAAAGTATCGCACTTTGTTGGGGACAAATCCCCAATGTAGTTTACACTTACAAATGTGTTATACCTCATTTTTGCTTTGTTGTCAAGGGTTTTGAGCAAATTTGCAGGGGGAGGGGGGTGAGATTTTTGCGTTTTTTGGCATTTTTTGTATTTTTGGGCGGCGTTGGAGGCGCTAACATTGATTTTATGTTGTTTTTGGGGTCTATAATGGCTTTATTCGCAGTCAAAAGGAGGTACAAAAACAATGCCGCGAAGAGGACCCAATATTTATAAGCGAAAGGACGGGCGCTGGGAGGCGCGATACATCAGCCGCTACGAGGACGGCAAGGCGAAATACGGATATTTATACGGGCATACCTACGGCGAGGCAAAAGCCCTGCGCGACGAGGCGCTGCGGCGGCTGCATCAGCCCAAACCGTCCGGGGAAAAGTGTCTTGGTACGGTGGGGGAGGTGTGCGGGCTGTGGCTGGACGAGATGCGGTTTTCGGTGAAAGCGTCCACCTACGCACGGTACCGCGGTATCGTGGAGGGGCATATTCTGCCGAGGCTGGGCAAACTGCTGTGTCACAGATGCGACGGGACGGCGGTCAACGGGTTTGCACGCGACCTGCTTGAGGCGGGAGGCAGAGACGGAGTGGGACTGTCACCGAAAACGGTCACCGACGTGCTGTGCGTGCTCAAATCGGTGATCGGGTACGGGCGGGGGTGCGGATACGTGTTCGGGTTCACCGATAATATCCGACTCCCGCCCCGCAATGCCAAGCCCGCAAGCGTGCTGAGCGCCGACAACCGAACAACGCTGGAGCGGATTTTGATGGATTCCGGAGACCTGACCTCTCTTGGGGTCCTTTTGTGTTTGTTTACCGGTTTGCGGATCGGTGAGCTGTGCGGCCTGCGGTGGGAGGACGTGGACACGACGGCGGCGACGGTGCGGGTGGAACGCACGGTGGAGCGGATCGCCGAGACCGACCCGCGCGCGAAGGCCCGAACCAAGCTGATCGTGGACAAGCCAAAAACCCGGAGCTCGGTGCGGGAGATACCGCTGCCGGGGTTTTTGGGGCGGCGGATCGAGGGGTTTGAGCGCAAAGACGGGTGCTATCTGATGACGGGCACACCCGAGCCGCTTGAGCCCAACCGAATGTATATGCGCTACAAATCCCTGCTGAAAAAACACGGGCTGGAGGGGTACAGCTTCCACGCCCTGCGGCATACTTTTGCTACGCGGTGTGTGGAGATGGGGTTTGACGTAAAGTCGCTGTCCGAGATATTGGGTCACGCCAACGTGTCCACCACTCTGGGGGTGTACGTGCATCCCACGCTGGAACAGAAACGCAGTCAGATGGAACGGCTGTGCCCGGAATGTGGAGAAATGATCTGAACCGAAAAAGCCTCCCCTTGAGGGAGCATGCGACAGAGTAGTATCCAACGGAACAATACCTACCGACAGGAAAAGGACGAAGAATTGTTAAGATTCTTCGTCCTTTTTTCTTTACAAGAACTGCTTTTGCGGGCACAAAAGCTATTTTGATTTTTGTCGATATGCCGTCGCTTCGCTCGGCTCGATATATTCGCTGTTTTGCGAAATATATTCGCTGTTTTGCGAAATACATTCGCAAAACAACAAATTCGATATGTTTTCGCTACGCTCAAACTCGATATGACATAAATCCGCGCTCACGCAGTGAGCATATCGAGTTGCTGATGGTACATAGTTGCCATCAGCAATATATCGAACGCGTCAGCGTATATCGAAAATCCGCATTTGCGGATTTATATCGATGGGTACCTGCTCTATGGCAGGTACCCTTG
>JAFQTO010000014.1 GCA_017408985.1 Clostridia bacterium | reverse complement strand
CCTTGATGGGGAAGGGGGACCGCTTGCGGTGGATGAGGTGAAAACTTATTTATTAACTCCACCTCATCAGTCTCGCTTCGCTCGACAGCTTCCCCATATCTATGGGAAGCCTTAATAGAAGTGTCGCTGCGCGACGGATTGGTTAGGAGTCGATATGTTTGAGCTTGCGCTCAAACTCGATATATTTTGCTGTCGCAAAATTCGATATGTTGCCGCGGCAACTCGATATGTCCCTTGCAGGACGAGAAGGTGTCCTGCGGACGGATTGGTTAGGGGCAGCCAAGGGCTGACCGAGCGTAAGCGAGGCGCGGTGAGTACCGCGCAAGGTGAAGGGAGGGCTGTGCCCGACCGTGAACACAAATTGATAGGGGTCCCCGCAAAGCGAAGGCTTTGTGGGGGTGTCGCAAGCGACGGATTGTAGAAGCCTTCCCCTTGATGGGCAATCTCCGGCCTTTTTCTGATCCATTCACATTATTCAAGCAGTTTCTTTAATTATAACAAATATCATATACAAAGTAAACCCAATCGGGCAGTATTTATATACCTTCTTTTCGGTATAATAAAATCCGTGAAAAACCGTGGGATATGCGCTCGTTTCCCTCTTGCGCGTCAATAATGCAACTGTTATAATAGGCTTATGAATAATAACAATGTTTCGGAGGTTACTATGGATATCAAGCCTTTTATCAAGTACGTGGGCGTCAACGATCACAAGGTCGACCTGTTCGAGGGTCAGTACATCGTGCCCAACGGTATGGCGTACAACTCCTATGTTATTCTTGACCAAAAAGTCGCCGTTATGGACACCGTCGACGCTGATTTCGTAGACAAATGGCTGGAAAATATCGATAAATCGCTGGACGGCAGACAGCCCGACTATCTGATAGTTCAGCATATGGAACCCGACCATTCTTCGGGTATTCAGGCTTTTGCCGACCGTTATCCCGCCGCTCAGATCGTGGCAAGCGCCAAGGCGTTCCCCATGATGCAGGCTTTCTTCGGTGAGGATTTTGCCGACCGCCGTGTGGTGGCAGGCGACGGGGTCACCCTCAGCCTGGGCGAGCGCACACTGGCTTTCGTCACCGCACCTATGGTACACTGGCCCGAAGTCATCCTCACCTACATCCCCGAGGAGAAGGTTCTCTTCTCGGCTGACGCATTCGGCAAATTCGGTGCGCTGGACGTTGAGGAAGAATGGGATTGCGAGGCACGCCGCTACTACATCGGCATCGTGGGCAAGTACGGCGCACAGGTTCAGGCCGTGCTCAAAAAAGCCGCCGCTCTCTCTATCGAGTGCATCTGCCCCCTCCACGGCCCCGTGCTGACCGGAGACGGCATCAAAAATGCGCTGGAGAAGTACAACATCTGGTCCACCTACGCCGTCGAGGACAAGGGCGTGACCATCGCATACGCATCCATCTACGGCCACACCGCCGCCGCCGCGCTTGAGCTTGCCGATATGCTTGAGGATGCCGGCGTCACCGTTGAGAAGTTCGACCTTGCCCGCGACGATATGGCTGAAGCCGTTGAATGCGCCTTCCGCTACGACCGTCTGGTGCTGGCTGCGTCCACCTACAACAACGACGTGTTCCCCTTTATGCGCACCTTTATCGACCATCTGACCGCACGCAATTTCCAGAGCCGCACCGTTGCTTTTATCGAAAACGGCAGCTGGGCACCCGCCGCACAGAAGGTCATGAGAGCTATGCTGGAAAACTGCAAGAACCTCAGCTACGCAAACAACAACGTCACCATCAAGTCTGCTCTCAACGATGACAGCAGCGCCGCCCTGGCCGCTCTGGCACAGGAGCTGAGCGCTCTGTAAACTGCCACGATATATCTTTGTATACAATCAAAATTAAAGGAGGAAAGCTAAATATGAAGTATATCTGTGATCTCTGCGGTTGGGTCTACGACGAGAAAAAGGGCGACATCGAGTTTGATCTTGAGCCCGGTGTCGCATTTGCAGACCTGCCCGATGATTTTGTATGTCCCCTCTGCGCAGCAGGAAAAGACGAGTTTGTCGAAGACGACGCTTAAAATAAGGAGGATTTTACTATGGAACAGAAGTTTTACGTTTGCGCCCATTGCGGCAACATCATCGCCTATGTCAACAACAGCGGCGTGCCCGTAATGTGCTGCGGTCAGAAGATGCAGGAGCTTGTCCCCGGCACCGTTGACGCAAGCCTGGAGAAGCACGTGCCCGTATACACCGTAGAGGGCAACAAGGTCCACGTCAAGGTCGGCTCGGTCACCCATCCCATGCAGGAAGAGCACTATATCCAGTGGATCTCCCTGCAGACCAAGCAGGGCAATCAGCGCAAGGTCCTGAATCCCGGTGATGCACCCGAAGCCTGCTTCGCTCTGTGCGAGGGCGACGAGGTCGAGGCAGTGTACGAATACTGCAACCTCCACGGCCTGTGGAAAGCATAAGATAATAGCAAAAACCCCATAAAATCCCCGAAACACGCTGTGAAAACAGCGTGTTTTTTGTTGTCCGTGGATGTATATTATGCGTAAAATTGAATAGATATACAGCCGCCCTCAACACCTCGGGCGGCTGTCTGCCGTGTAAAAACACGGTGAAACAGCACCCCGCGCAACAAGCAAAAATCAGCGCAACAAAGGTTGTTCGCCGTCACTGTACGCCGTCAAAATTCTGGTCAGCCGTTCCCAAACCCCTTGAGCGACAAGGGGTTTGGGATTTTTGCAACAAAGTGCGATACTTTGTTGCGGGGAATGGGGCAGTGAATAGGCGTGCATAGTGTATGCAAAAACGCCCGTGAAACGGTCCGAAAACACCCCGAACCGACCGAATACGCGGTCAAAATCAGCCGTTCCCCGCCCGTTTATGCATAGGGTGAATAAGAAACCCAACGCGCCGCAGGCGTACATCACTTATCACGGCGCAGCTGCATCACTTATCACTTCTGTCCCCGTTCCCCCTGTACTTG
>JAFQTO010000013.1 GCA_017408985.1 Clostridia bacterium | reverse complement strand
TTCTTGTCTGCAGGCTTGTGTCGGACACCCTCTCACCTCTCTCGTAAAGCTTATGAGATAATTCTATACTATTTTGCACACGTTTGCAATAAGTTAAATCAAAGCTAAACTCCATACCTAAATGCAAAAAGAACACCCCTGCGGTGTGTTCTTTTTGTTTTATGTAAGGACTATAAAAAAGATATTTTCGGCAGTTTTGCGTATGAATTCGAACACTCGCATATAAAAATCATCCGCGAAGCGGATACCTTCAGCACCTATTCACTATTCACTTTTACCTATTACCTAATCGTCAAGTTTCGAGAGAGAAGAGTGAAAAGTGAAGAGTTAATAGTGAAAAAGTAAAAATCGACAAGCTTCTGTCGAAACTTGTCGATTTTTGGCGGAGAGAGTGGGATTCGAACCCACGCCAGGGACAAACCTGCTACCGGTTTTCAAGACCGGACCCTTCAACCACTTGGGTATCTCTCCGTAGCCTATTAATATTAACACAAAAACCGCTCAAAAGTCAACACAAATCCCTCTTCCCTGCTATGATATGCACCAATGACGAGAGCGATGCGCAGCTGAGTTTTATTTTTTGCCCTGACGGCAGGCAGCGCTGCTGTACTCACGGGGCGACATACCTTTTATCTCCTTGAAGCTGCGTGAGAAATACACGTAATCGGTGTAGCCGCATTTTTCGGCTATTTCTGACAGGGGCAGCACGCTGCCGTAAAGATCGATCATAAAACAAGCGTGCTCGATACGGGTTTCACGCAAAAAACGGTTGGGGGTTTTGCCCGTGATCTTCTTGAAATACGCCCGTATATAATCCTCGGCATACCCGCTGTTTCTGAGCAGGCATCTCACATCCAGACTGCTGTTGTGAAAACTGTCGCTGAGCTGCTCGATAATATGGGTGGTTGCGGCAAACAGTTCGTTGCCCATTTTGATCTTCTTGGTTACATAGTGGCACAAAGCGCTGATAAGTACGGACGTGTATTCGCTCTCTCCGTAACGGTTGTTATATATTACCCTGCCGATGGCGACGGCATCATCGGCACTGTCGGCAGGAATGACCGTGACCTCACCGAGGGAGAAAAAGTGATTTATATCCCCGATTATGCGTATCCGCTCAAATCCGCCCTCGTCCGAAACAGAGCGGTGCTCAACGTCGGAGGGGATTATGATGACGCTGCCCTGCGATGCCGCCACGTCTGACGAGCGGGTCTTGATCACGCCCGAGCCGGAAACTACCACGTACAGTTCATAATTTGCATGCGTGTGAAACAGCGGATAATCCGAGCTGATCCATTCTATCAAAAACTTCATATCATCACCCGCGACTATTATACCAAAATCTATCTTTTGTGCAAGTTATTTTATGAATTATTCTATCTGTTTTTTGCAAAAACTGCTACAATCGCATAAGAAACCCAACAATAACAAGCAATATCGGAGATGATCCTATGCGCAGAAACAACGTTGATATGCTTTCGGGCTCGGTTACAAAGGGTCTGATTTCTATGATTTTGCCAATTATGATTTCAAACGTCATGCAGAGCATTTTCAGCGCCATCGACATGACTGTTCTGAAAATATATTCCAGCGATCTGGCGGTGGGTGCCGTTGGAGCGTGTTCTAATCTGATTTCACTGTCCACGGCATTGCTCATCGGCATATCTCTGGGCGCGAACATGATCGTTGCACGCAGGCTGGGTGCCGGCGACAAAGCCAGAGCAGAAAAAGCCGCCGTCACCGCCATCAAGACTGCCCTCATAGGCGGACTTATCCTGATGGGTATCGGTGTTTTGCTTGCGGAGACCTTTCTCAGGTGGACAAACTGCCACGAAAGTCTGCTGCCTCAGGCCGTCACCTATCTCAGGCTGTATTTTTGCGCTGTGCCCATGCTGATGGTGTACAACTTCTGTGCATCTGTTCTGCGTGCCACCGGAGACACAAAAAGGCCGATGTATTTTTTGCTGCTCAACGGTGTCATCAAGGTTATACTCAACTTCCTGTTCGTTGCCCGTCTGGATATGGACGTTGCCTCGGTGGCGGTTGCCACCATAATCGCGAGCCTGGTATCCTGCTCCCTCAGCTGCATCACGCTGTTCAAGCTGCAGAACGTAATGCCCATGCACTTTTTCCGTACCCGGTTTGACACAAGAGAGTTCAGGGAGATAATCCGCATAGGTATTCCTGCCGGAGTGCAGGCCGGCATGCTTGCATTTGCCAACGTCGCCATAACCGCCACCGCCAACAGTTTTGGCGCCGATGCCACCACGGGCGTGTCTATCGCAAACCAGTTTGAGAACATACTGTATCATATAACCGCCGCCCCTGCAGTAGCCGTAGCCCCCTACGTGTCCCAGAATATCGGTGCGGGCAACCTCCCCCGAGTCAAAAAGACCATTCTGTGCGGCGTGCTTATAACCACGATCTCCACCGCAACTCTGGGCGCGCTGTCTGCGATATTCTCGGGGCAGCTGGCGGGCATAATGTCCTCATCTCCTGCCATAATCGCCTACGCAAAGCAAAAAATGATAATCACATCCATCCCCTATTTTATCGCGGGAATCAACGAGCTTTTGGGCGGCGTTCTCAGGAGCATCGGCAAGCCCATAGTGCCCACGGTGACCTCCCTGCTGTTCATATGTCTGCTCAGGTTTGCGTGGGTCTATGCCGTGTTCCCTCTGTACCCCGATCTGGGATTTTTGTATCTGGTGTGGCCTATAGGCTGGTTTTTGTGTACGATAACCCACCTTGTGATATATCTGCGGCAGATAAAAAAATTGCAAACAGCGGTCAACCTATGATCTCCACGGCTTTTTTGATGATCTCGGACTCCGATCTGAAAGGGTTTTCGTCAATATAATCCACAACGGCGTCCATTGACTCCTGATCTCCCAGCACCAATGCGCATATCCTGATCACGGCATCCTGCGACACGCCCATAGCGCACAGAAGCCTGACGAACAGTCTCATTTTTTCTCCGTTTTTTACTGCTGTATCCTGCATATATATTGCCTCCCCTTTGTATGTTGGCTTCATTATACAGAACTTGGTGTCCGTTATTTAGGACAGCTGTACGAATACAAAAAGCACCGACTGTGTCGGTGCTTTTTTGCGTTTTATGACAAATCAGATATTGGTGAGCTTTAAGTATTCGTCCTTGACGATATTTGTCCTGACCAGAGCAAGATGGACAAGCAGGGCTACTGCGGCAGGCAGGATAAAGTGTACCAGCGCGATGCAGATAAGGGTCTTTACCGCGCCCCACCTGGGTGCCATAACGCTGTAGGTATCGATAGGTCCGACCAGACCGCTTGTACCCATACCTGCGCCAAGCTTGGTACATTCCATCTTGAGCACAGCCGCCGAAACGGCGCCGCAGACGGCAGACGCAACGGTGGGTGCTATCCAGATCTGAGGACGGCGGAAGATATTGGGCACCTGCAGCATAGATGTGCCGATACCCTGAGAAATAAGACCGGAAACGCGGTTTTCCTTGAAGCTTGTAACCGCAAAGCCTACCATCTGTGCGGCACAGCCTGCTGCGGCGGCGCCTGCGGCGAGACCGTCAAGACCCAGCATAACGCAGAGGGCAGCAGAGGATATGGGCAAAGTCAGAATCATACCCACGATGACGCCTACAAGCGTGCCCATAGGCAGGGGCATCAGCTCAACGGCGGCGTTAATGATATCGCCCAGCCAGAGCATAAACTTATTGATATACGGGCCGACGAACAGACCTGCCGCGCCGCCTGCCACCACCGACACGAAGGGTGTGACGATGATATCCACGGGGGTCTTTTTGGACACCAGCTGACCGAACTCGGCACCGATTATACCGCCGATATACGCGCCCACGGGGCCGCCTGCGACACAGCCTATTGCCGCAGAGCCTGCGGCGGCAAAAATGACCAGACCGTCGCACTTGAGACCCCATGCGATGGCTACGCCGATGGCTGCGCCGTAGACCTGATTGCTTTTGAGGGTGGCGGCGATATCGGAGAGCATCTGAATGCCCGACAGCGTGCCTATCTGCCCGATGATGGTACCGATGATGAGTGATGCAAACAGACCGTACGCCATAGAGCCCATAGCATCGATGAAATAGCGTTTGAGAATGCGTTTTATGATACCGTCACGGTTCTTGCTCATTGGTTTTTCCTCTTTTCTTTTATTTTGTTATCGTTTGTGCAAAAATGTACAAGCGATATATCTCACATATTATGCTCGGGCAGGGGCTCGTCGACATTGGGGACTTTGCGCAATGCAAGAAGCAGGAACATACCCATCAGAAGTGCAGTCAGCAGCCACGACACGGGGAATGACAGATAGAGCACGCCCGGGGTGCGCCAGCGGGCAAAAACAGTGTAGATCCATATGACTCTCGTCACACCGATACCGCCCAGACTGACTATCATAGATGTGGTAGATTTGCCAAGTCCGCGGATGGATGCCGAGAAAACCTCGTACACGGCGTAGAATACATACGGGGCGCCGGTGTACCATGAGCGCAGGACACCGTATTCCAGCGCCTGAGGCGAGTCGGTGATGTACAGACCGAGCAGAGGTCTGGCAAGCAGCTGGGTGGCCGCGCCAAGCACCAAGCCCAGACCTGCGGCTATGCACATACAGTTGATTATGACCTTGCGGATACGCTTGTACTGGCGTGCGCCGACGTTCTGCCCGGTAAAGTTGAGGGATGCCACAGCAAAGCCTGCGGTGGCGTTGGCCATAAAGCCGTTGATGTTTGCGTTGGCGGTATTGCCCGCAACCAGCGCCTCACCGAAGGAGTTGACCGAGGACTGTATGATGACGTTGGAGATGGCGAACATACTTCCCTGAATACCCGAGGGGACGCCGATGCGCAGGATCTTGAGGAAGACTTCTTTGTGGATCTTGAGGTTTGCAATGCTGAATCTGAATGCATCGGTGCGATGAGACAGACTCCTGAGCACCAGAAATGCCGAGATGGCGTTGGCAATGACGGTGGCAAGCGCAACACCCGCAACGTCAAGATGAAGCACAATCACAAAGAACAGATTGAGCAGCACGTTTATCATACCGCTGAAACTGATAAAATACAGAGGGCGTCGGCTGTCACCCGATGCACGCATTATGGCCGCACCGAAGTTGTACATCATACTGAAAATATTGCCTGCCAGTATGATACGCATATACAAAGCCGACTTGTCTATAACACTCTCGGGGGTATCCATGAGCCTGAGCAGGTCTTTTGCCAGAGGGACGCCCAGCGCGGCAACCACAACTCCGCCGATCATAGCCGTGAGCACGGCGGTATGTACGGCTTTTTGTATCGAGTCATGATCACGGCTGCCTGCGGCGTTGGCTACGGCAACGCTGACACCCGAGCTGAGCCCCATAAACAGGTTGACTATCAGCGCGGATATTGAGCCCGTGGCTCCCATTGCGCCCACCGATGCACTGCCGCAGAACTGACCTATGACTATGGTGTCTGCCGCGTTGAAAAACAGCTGCATCCATCCGCCCAGTATGACGGGGATTGCAAAGGCTATGATATTTTTGGCCAGAGGGCCGCTTATCATATTTACGTTGTTTTTTCTCATAACTCGTCTCCGCTCATATGCTCCCTTTCAGGCATTCTGCGCCTAAAGGGTTTGGGTGTCCATATCCTCCGGGGGCAGTTTACGCAGGGTAAGCAGTACGCTGATACACATTCCCGTAGCGGTGAGGCACCAGGATATGGGATAGGACAGATAGATGGCATCCGGGGTACGCCAGGCGGCAAAGACGGTGTATATCCACAGCACACGGACGACGCAGGTTCCGCAAAGGCTCATGGTCATAGCCAATCCCGATTTGCCCAGACCGCGCAGTGATGCGGAGAATGCATCGTAGATGGCGTAGAAGGCATAGGGTATGCTCATATACTTCATACGGATGAAGCCGTAGGCTATGGCTTCGGGCGAGTCGGTGATGTAGATGCTCAGCAGAGGTCTGCCGAAGATATAGGTGACCGTACCCAGCACCAGACCCAGCACGGCGGATATTCTGAAGCAGGTCCAAATAACGCGGCGGACACGGCGGTATTTTTTGGCGCCCATATTCTGTCCGACAAAGTTGATGGCCGCAGTACCGAAGCCGGTGACGGCGTTGGCCATAAAGCCGTTGATGTTGCCGCCTGCGGTGTTTGCCGACATCATAGCCTCACCGAAGGAGTTGATGGAGGACTGGATAATTACGTTGGAGATGGCAAACATACTGGCCTGAATGCCCGAGGGGATGCCGATACGCAGGATCTTTTTGAATGACTCCTTATGGATGGCCAGCTTGGACAGAAACAGTCGGCTGGCATCGGTGCGCTTCGAAAGGCTCCTGAGCACCAAAAATGCCGAGGTACCGTTGGCAATAACGGTGGCCAGCGCAACACCCGCAACGTCGAGCTTGAGCACAAGCACAAAAAACAGATTAAGCAGAACGTTGAGCAGACCGCTCATAGTGACAAAAAACAGAGGACGGCGGCTGTCGCCGGTGGCGCGCATTACGGCGGCGCCGAAGTTGTACAGCAGACTGCACACGTTGCCGCCCAGAATAATATGCATATAGAGGGTGGATTTGCCGATGACGGATGCGGGGGTGTCCATCCATCTGAGCAGAGTGGGTGCAAGCGGCACACCTATGGCGGCCACGCACAGACCGCCGATAATGGCGGTGAGGACGGCAGTGTGGACAGCTTTCCGGAGCATATTGTTGTCCCCGCTGCCCGCGGCGTTGGCAACCGTAACGGTTACGCCCGCGCTGAGGCCCATGAACATATTGATGATCAAATTGGAGATCGCGCCCGTGGCGCCCATTGCGCCCACCGATGCACTGCCGCAGAACTGGCCTATGACCACAACGTCGGCCGCGTGGAAAAACAGCTGCATCCAGCCACCGAGAATGACGGGGATGGCAAAGGCCACGATGTTCTTAAACAGCGGGCCGTGCAGCATATCTACTTTGGAATTGTGCATAGCATACCTCCCGGCAATACGCCTGTTGGTCACACAGCTCTGTGTCAGAGCTTATATTTTTTGATGTACCGCCTCTTATGCAGAAGCCTCTTCCCCACCGTCGGTATTGGGGTATTTGCGCAGACACAGCAAAGTCGCCGTCATCATTGCTATAAAACTAAGCGACCAGGACAGCGGGTAAGATAAAAACAGCACCACGGGGGTGTGGAATCGCGGAATTGAAAACACGGTCAATATCCACAGAATACGCACGGCGCAGGTACCGCAGAGAGAGATGATCATACCAAGGGTAGATTTGCCCATACCTCTTAACGCCGAGGAGAAGACGTCGTATGCGGCGAACAGCACATAGGGCAGGCCCACGCATTTCATTCGGATAAGACCCCAGGCGATAGCCTCCTCCGAGTCGGTGATATACAGACCAAGCAGCGGTCTGCCGAATATGAACACGGTGACGCCCAGCAAAGTTCCCACCACACAGGTAAGGCGCAGGCAGGTGAATATGACCTTGCGCACACGCTTATACTGTTTGGCGCCAATATTCTGCCCCACAAAATTGATGGTGGCGGTGCTGAATCCCGCGACTGCCACGTTGGTCAGGCTGTTGATATTGGAGCCTGCGGTGTGTGCCGACATCAGCGCCTCGCCAAAGGAGTTGACCGAGGACTGGATAATCACGTTGGCTATGGAGAACAGACTTGCCTGCACGCCCGAGGGGAAGCCTATCCTTACTATGCTTAAAAATGCGTCCTTATAGATGCGCAGTTCTTTGAACACCAATCTGCATACGTCTGTTCTGTGTATCAGCACGTAGATGACCAAAAATGCCGACAGCGCATTAGATATTACGGTGGCGAGTGCCACGCCCAGAACGTCAAGCTTGAGCACAAGCACGAAGAACAGGTTAAGCACCACGTTGGCGGCACCGCCGATAGCGATAAAATACAAAGGGCGTTTGCTGTCACCTACGGCGCGGAGGATAGCCGCGCCGAAGTTATACACCATACTGAACACAGAGCCGCCCAGAATAATACGCATATAGCTTGCCGACAGGTCGATAACGCTCTCGGGGGTGTCCATCAGCCGCAGCATAGGTTTTGCCAGAGGTACGCCTATAGCGGCTATACACAGACCGCCCAGCACGGCGGTGAGTATGGCTGTATGGACGGTTTTGTATACCTTTTCGTTATCGCCGCTGCCAACTGCGTGGGCGACCGATACGCTTGCGCCCACGCTGAGGCCCATAAACAGATTGATTATAAGCGCCGAAATGGCGGCGGTGGCACCCATTGCGCCAACCGAGGTACTGCCGCAGAACTGACCTATTACGATAACGTCAGCCGCATTAAACATCATCTGCAGCCAGCCGCCCAGCATTACGGGGATGGCAAAGATAATGATATTCTTAAGCAGAGGGCCGGACAGCATATCTACCTTTGAGTTTTTCATTCGGTCGCACCTCCTCGGTCGGTTTCAGGGTGTTATGTACCGCTGTTCTTCTTTTTGGACGACCTTTTCCCAATTAAGTTTGAACCATACGAACATAATAAAGAAGGTCAGTATCCACGAGATAGGATATGATATGAACAGAGTGTCGGCAGTATGGAATCGGGGGATGCGGAACACCGTATAGACCCAGCCTATTCGGTAGATGCATATACCGAAGATGTTGGTCAGCATAGCGGCTGAGGACTTTCCGATGCCGCGGAGCGCACCCGACATGGCGTCGTTCAGTCCGTAGGTAAAATACGGCAGGCTCATCAAAGCCAGACGGCGCATACCGATAGCGATAGCCTCGGGCGAGTCGGTTATGTAGATGCTCAGCAGAGGTCTGCCTAAGAAGAAGGTTGCGACACCCAGCACGTTACCCAGTACAAAACCTGCGGCGATGCCGATATAGATGATCTTTTTGACACGGGTGTAGTTTCTTGCGCCCATATTCTGACCGCAGAAATTGACCACAGCCGAGGAGATACCGTTGATGATAACACCCATAAAGCTGTTGATGTTCTGACCTGCCGCCTGCGCTTTCATAACAACCGTACCCAGCGAGTTGAAGGAGGACTGTATAAGCACGTTGGAGATAGAGAACAGACTTCCCTGCACTCCCGAGGGAATGCCGATGCGCAGGATCTTGAGGAAGGGGGCTTTGTGGATACGTAACTGTCTGATATACAGTCGGCAGCTGTCCTCACGTTTGAGCATACATCTGACCACCATAAAAGCAGACAGGGTCTGGGATATAGCAGTCGCCAGCGACACGCCCGCAACGTTCATATCAAGCACCAGCACGAAGAACAGATTGAGCAGTACGTTGAGCACGCCCGCTACGGTCAGAAAGTACAGCGGCTTCTTGCTCTCGCCCGCGGCGCGGAGTATGGACGCACCGTAGTTGTAGACCAGCATGGGGACAGAGCCCGCAAAATGTATCTGCATATACACGGTGGACAGAGGAAGTATATCCTCCGGCGTGTCCATCAGCTTCAAAAAGACCTCTGCCAGCGGCACGCCCAGCACGGTAAGGATAATGCCGCTCAGCACAGCAGTGAGCATAGCGGTATGGACGGTCTTGTGCACCGTGTCGTGATCTTTTGCACCCACGGCGTTGGCAACGGCGACGCCGCCGCCCAGACTGAGACCGACGAACAAATTGACCATCAGGTTGGAGATAGCGCCCGTTGCGCCCACGGCGGCAACCGAGTCGCTTCCGCAGTATCTGCCCACCACGATAAGGTCGGCAGCGTTGAAGCACATCTGCAGAAGCGAGCCCAGCATAATGGGAACGGCAAATTTTATCATACTGCTCAGGATGGGACCCTGAGTCATATCTACATTGGATCGTTTCATAATACCGTCAAGCTGTTTAAGCTTTCTGCACCTCCAAGCTGTTTTGCTTTATGAGCTTGCCCGTGGCTATCATAAACCACACGTAGCCTACAACAAAGGTAAGTATCCAGGATATGGGATATGCTATAAACAGACCCGTCAGAGTATGATACTGAGGCAGTTTGAATACCGTAAATATCCATATAAGCCTGAATCCGCACACGCCGCCCAAAGTGACGAACATCGCAGAGGTGGATTTGCCGATGCCTCTCAGTCCGTTGCTCATGATCGCCATATATCCGTCAAGCACGTAGGTACTGCACAAAAGCGCAACACGCACCATACCGTACTCAATTGCCGCCGGAGAGTCGGGGATATAGATACCAAGCAGCTGTCTGCCGAACAGGTTGAACAAAACGGCCAGAACAGCACTTGCCACGGTATTGCAGGCAAGAGATACGTGGGCGACCTTGCGCAGGCGCCTGTAGTTGCGCGCACCCATATTCTGACCGCAGAAGTTGACCGTTGCCTGATGGAAGCCGTTTTGCGCAAACCATATAACAGCCTCCAGATTGGCGGCTGCCGAGCTGCCTGCCAGCACCTCTTCGCCGAAAGAGTTTATGGAGGACTGTATGGTAACGTTGGAGATGGCAAACAGAGCGTTCTGCAGACCCGAAGGCAGGCCGATGCGAATGATACTTTTAAGCGGGGTCTTGTGTATTTTGAGTTTTGAGGGAATAAGGCAGCAGGCATCCGTCCTGTGCATCAGTTCCCTGATAACGAGCACGGCTATCATAAGATTGGACAGGCTTGTTGCTATGGCAACGCCTGCCACGCCCCAATTAAAGACCACCACAAACAGCAGGTTCAGCACCACGTTGACCCCGCCGCCCAGTATACCGTATATCATCGGGCGCTTGCTGTCGCCTACGGCGCGCAGGATAGCCGCACCGAAGTTGTACACAAGCATAGGTATCGCGCCTGCAAAATATACTCGCAGGTACACCGATGCCAGCTCAAGAGCTTTGCCCGGGGTGTCCATCCAGGCAAGCATCGTGGGCGAGACCACGATACCCACCACGGTCAGAAATGCGCCGAAGATAACAGAGAGCAAAACGGCCGTGTGGACCGTGTCACTTACCTCCTGCTCATCACCTGCACCCGTAGCACGGGCAACGGTAACGCCGCTGCCCATACTCAGACCTAAAAACAGGTTGATTATAAGATGACTCAGCGAGCTTGTGGAGCCTACGGCGGCAACGGCGATACTGCCGCAGAATCTTCCCACCACCGCCATATCGGCGGCATTGAAGCACATCTGTATAAATCCCGTCAGCATTACCGGGATGGCAAACCGTATTATGTCGGGCAGAAGCCGCCCGTTTATCATATCTATCTGAGACCGTTTCATAGCACAAATCCTCCCGTGCGCCTTGTTATGCCGGTTCGGTCTTTGCCTTTGCGTTGAGTTTTTTGACTGCCGCAATAAAGCACGCAAATTCTATTACGAAGGTTATTCCCCACGTGATGGGATAGGATGCGTACAGACTTTGCAGTGTATGGAAGGAAGGGATACGGAAGATGGTATATATCCACATAAGTCTGATGCCGCAGACACCTGCGATACTGACTATCATAGCGGTCATAGACTTGCCGATACCGCGCAGACAGCCGGTGGCAACGTCCATCACACCGCACAGCAGGTAGGGCACGGCAACGAACATCATTCTGATACGTCCGTAGTCTATAGCCTCGGGAGAGTCGGTTATGTAGATGCCCAGCAGGGGTCTGCTCAGCAAAAAGGCAAGGTTGCCGAATACAAGTCCCACTACCGCCACGCAAACAAGGCAGGTCTTGGCGATCTTTTTGATTCGGTCGTACTGCCCGGCACCCATATTCTGACCGATGAAATTGAGTGCCGCCTGCATAAAGCCGTTCATCATGACCCATACGAAGCCTTCGATATTGCCTGCGGCGGCGTTGCCCGACACGACTATGTCACCGAAGGAGTTTATGGACGACTGGATGATGACGTTTGATATGGCAAACAGACTGCCCTGAACGCCTGCGGGCAGACCTATTCTGACTATGCGTCTGAACTGCGCGGTGTGGATCTTCAGTTCTTTGAGTATCAGACGGCAGGCGTCCTGTCTGCGCATCAAAGTCATCACTACCAAAGCTGCCGAAATAGTCTGAGATGCGGTGGTCGCCAGAGCAACGCCCGCAACGTTCATATGAAATACGGTGACGAATATCACGTTGAGCACTACGTTGACTACGCCTGCAATGCTGAGAAAATACAAGGGGCGCTTGGTATCGCCCACGGCGCGGAGGATAGACGCACCGAAGTTGTAGACCATCATAACCACCGCACCCGCAAAGTATATCTGCATATAGGTGGTGGACAGAGGCAGGACGTTTTCGGGGGTATCCATCAGACGGAGGAAGGTTCCCGAGAACAGCACTCCTATTACGGTAAGTATCAGGCCGCCGATCAAAGCGGTAAGGATAGCCGTATGCACGGTCTTGTGTACGCCGTCGTGATCCTGTGCACCCGTGCATTGGGCGACGGTCACGCCCGCGCCTACGCTGAGACCTATGAACACGTTGACTATCAGATTGGTGATCGCGCCCGTAGCACCTACTGCACCCACCGAAACACTGCCGCAGAATCTGCCCACCACGATAAGGTCGGCTGCGTTAAAGAACAGCTGGAGCAGGCTGGTCAGTATTATAGGCACCGTAAACGCTATCACGTTTTTGAGCAGAGGGCCGTGGAGCATATCTATCTGCGATCTTCTCATTTTGTTCCTCCCGAATGCTTATGCATTCTTAATCAGGGCGGCTTGTTCTTCATTTTTCCATCGCTTGATCATTTTTGCAGTTACTATCATAAAAGCGGTAAACTGCAGTACCATCGTGATCCCCCATGAGATCGGGAACGAGTAATACAGCACCTGCATGGTGTGATACTGAGGCATTCTGAACACCGTGTTGACCCACAGCAGGCGGATCCCGCACACACCAAGCACCGACATAAGCATACTTGTGGTAGCTTTGCCCAATCCGCGAAGTGAGCCGCCCATAACGTCCATAACGGCGCACAGGATCATACTGGGACAGAGTATGCCGAATCTCAGCATGCCCCACTCTATAGCCTCTGCCGAGTCTTTGATGTACAGACCAAGCAGCTGTTCGCCGAAGATATACACAAAGGTTCCCGCAGCGGCGTAGAAGACAAGAACGCAGGCAAGGCAGACAAAGGCTATCTTGCGCAGACGCTTGTAATTGCGGGCACCGACGTTCTGACCGATGAAGTTTGCCGAGGTCTGCTGCATTGCCATACCCACCATATAGATGAAGCTCTCGATGCTTGCGCCCGTTGCGTGACCCGAGTTGATAGCGGTGGAGGCAAAGGAGTTGACGGCGGTCTGGATGGTCAGATTGGAGATGGAGAACATTGCGCCCTGAATACCCGAGGGGATACCGATGGCAAGGATTTTGAAAAACTGTTTTTTGTATATGCGCAGCTTATCAAGCACAAGACGGCAGGCATCACTGCGTTTCATAAGAGCACGGATGACCATAACCGCAGAGAAGGTCTGGGATATAGTGGTCGCCCACGCAACACCGTCAACTGTCATATCAAAGACTGTAACGAATACTATGTTGAGACCGACGTTTATGAAACCTGCCAAGGTCAGATATATAAGCGGGCTCTGACTGTCGCCGGAGGCACGGAGGATAGCCGCGCCGAAGTTGTACAGAAGCATGGGGATGATGCCTACGAAGTAGATCTTCATATACAGGGTGCTCAGCGCGATGATGTCGGGGGGTGTCTTCATCAGGCCGAGGAAGTACTCGCAGGTAAAAAATCCGAAGAAGGTCAGAAACACGCCGCCGATCAGGGCGGTGGTGATGGCAGAGTGGACAGTCTTGCTGACAGCGTCGTTGTCACGGGCGCCGATGGCGTGAGCAACAACAACGCCCGCACCCGTACCGAGACCGACGAACATACCAACGATGAGTCTGGAGAGCACGCCCGTGGCACCCACGGCGGCAACGTTTGCGCTGCCGCAGAATGAGCCGACTATTGCGAGGTCGGCGGCATTGAAAAAGGTCTGGAACAGATTGGACAGAACAAACGGAATGGCAAACTTGATTATATTCTTGAGAAGCGGGCCGTTCACCATATCGACCTGTGCGCGTTTGAACAGATTAAGTTTTGCCATACACTACCTCTCTTTCTCTCAGGCGGGAGTGGGAACGGTTTTTTGCTCATCCTGCCATTTTTTGAACATTTTGCGTGTAACGACCCTGTAGACTACAAGCTGCATCAGCAGGGTGACTATCCACGAGATTATAAACACCATATACACCGATTCCATAACGTGATACTTGGGGATCTTGAAAACGGTATTGAGCCACAGCACGCGGACACCGCAGATGCCGATGACCGATATAGTCATACTTGTAGCGGCTTTGCCCATACCTCTCAGTACGCCCGAGTAAACGTCGGTTATACCGTAGATAAAGGAGGTCGTGCCTATCATAGTCAGCTTGAGCATACCCCACCTGATAGCCTCCGGCGAGTCTTTGATATAGATGCCCAGCAGCTGTTCGCCCCACAGCAGGAATATAACTGCCGCGATAAGATACAGAATGGTGACGCAGACTATGCCCGTTGCGGTGATCTTGTGGACACGGTGGCGGTTTTTGGCTCCTACGTTCTGTCCCATAAAGTTGACCGCCGTCTGCTGCAGAGCCATTCCGCCCATAAACACGAAGCTCTCAATGCTGTTGGAGGTGGCGTGTCCCGAGGAAATGGCGGTGGAGTTAAATGAGTTGACCGACGTCTGCACAGACAGATTGGCTATAGAGAACATCGCCGACTGGATACCCGAGGGGATGCCGATACGCAGGATGTCGATAAATTCTTTTTTGTAGATACGGAGTTTGCGAAGGTCCAGCTTGCAGTCGTCTTCCCTGCGCATCAGCGCACGTGTGACCATAACTGCCGAATAGACCTGAGACAGCGCGGTGGCAAGTGCTACACCGTCAACGCTCATATCAAACACGGTGACGAAGATTATATTCAGCACCACGTTAATTATGCCTGCCACAAGCAGGTACTTGAGGGGTGTCCGACTGTCACCGGTGGCACGGATGATAGCCGCGCCGAAGTTATACAGAAGCATGGGGATAGTGCCGAGGAAGTATATCTTGAGGTACAGTGTGCTCAGCTCGACTATCTCGGTGGGGGTGTTCATCAGCCTGAGGAAATATCCGCAGGTGAAGTATCCGAACACGGACAAAAAGGCGCCGCCCGCAAAGGCGAAGAATATGGAGGTATGCACCGTCTTGCCGATACTCGAGCGGTTCTGCGCTCCTATGGCGTGGGCGACCACAACGCCCGCACCCGAACCGAGGCCGACGAACAGGCACACGATAAGCCGTGCCAGCGTACCCGTTGCGCCTACGGCAGCCACCTTGTCACTGCCGCAGAAAGAGCCTACCACCGCAAGGTCGGCGGCGTTAAAGAATGACTGCAGAACGTTGGAGATAAAAAACGGTATGGCAAACTTTATCATATTTTTGAGCAGCGGGCCGTTTATCATATCGACCTGCGGCCGTTTCAGGATACTGAGCTTTGCCATCGTTTTTCCTCCTTTTTATGCGGTTTGGGGTGTAGGGTCGTTTTGCATAAGTTTTTTGGTAACGTGCAAGAAGTACGCCATCTGCACGATGAATACGAGTGCGTAGGTGATGGGGTAGCAGATATACAGACACTCCAGAGTGCGGTATCTGGCGAACACCGTGTATATCCAGATAACACGGAAGCCGCAGGTGCCGATAAGGGATATGAGCATACCCTGGGTGGTCTTGCCGATGCCCTTGACCGAGCCTATTACGATATCCATAAATGCGCAGACGAAGTAGAAGGCCGCCACGCACCGGAAACGTATAAGCCCGAACTCTATTGCGGCAGGGTCGTCGGTGATGTATATGCCCAGCAGCTGTCTGCCGAAAACAAGTGCCAATATACCCAGCGTGCCTGCGATGGCAGCGCCCGAAGCGATGCTGATATAGGTCAGTTTGCGCAGGCGCTTATACTTGCGCGCGCCCAGGTTCTGCCCCGAGAAATTGATGGTGGTGACCTGAAAAGCGCCCACCACGGCGTAGAGGAAGCCTTCTATATTACCCGCCGCAGAGTTGGCTGACAGCACGGTCTTGCCGAAGGAGTTGACAGAGGACTGGATAAGCATATTTGACAGAGAAAACAGCGATGCCTGCGCGCCCGAGGGCAGGCCGATACGGACGATCTTTTTAAGCTGAGGGGCGTGGATGCGCATACTCTTTATCTCAAGTCTGCAAAGGTCGTGTCTGACCAGCAGGTCACGTACTACCAAAAACGCGCTGAGCGCCTGGGCGGTAATGGTGGCTATGGCAACGCCCTCAACGTCCATCCCCGCAAATCTGATAAGCACGAAATTGAGGCAGACGTTGAGTACACCGGATACGGTGAGATAGTACAGCGGCTTTTTGCTCTCGCCTACCGCTCTGATAATTGCGGCGCCGAAATTGAACACCATATTGAACAGCGAACCCGCAAAGTATATGCGCACGTACTTGGCGGCAAGGTCAAGTACCTCTGAGGGGGTGTCCATAAGGACGAGGATGCTCCCGGAGAACAAAACGCCGATAACCGACATCAGCAGTCCGCAGATGACCGATGCGGTCATTGCCGTATGTACGGCTTTGTGTACTTCATCTGCGTCACGGGCGCCTATTCCCTGCGCCACGGTGACGCCTGCACCCATCGCTATACCGAAAAACAGATTGACCAGCAGATTGGTGACCGCGCCCGTTGCGCCTACGGCGGCTACCGAGGTGCTGCCGCACAGTCTGCCCACCATAACGATGTCCGTAGCGTTGAACATCAGCTGCAGGATGTTGGTGAGGATTATGGGAACGGTAAACCGCATTATATTGGAAAACAGCGGTCCCTCTGTCATAGTGATATTTGCTCTGCTCAAAACTTTTCCCTCTCTCCACTCTTGCCTGTCAAGCCCCAAAATGCCGATCTTTTAATTGTACCACAGTTTCAAGGCTCAAGTCACCGTAAATACCGCAAAAAACCCTGAGTCTGCCGCCGTAAACAGGCGGCAAACTCAGGGGATATTGTCAGGACTTTTCAGGCTCGGGATAAGCAACGCCGAATGTTTCGACGGTGACTTTCTTCATACGTTGAGGACTGAAAGGTTTATCTCTGCCATCACGGTCGGCAGAGACTATCTCGTCTGCGGTTTCCATACCCTCCAGCACCTTGCCGAATGCAGCGTACTGGCCGTCAAGGTGGGGTGCTTTTTCCACCATAATGAAGAACTGGCTGCCCGCTGAATCGGGATGCATCGAACGCGCCATTGAAAGTACTCCTCTGTCGTGTTCCAGAGGATTGTCAAAGCCGTTTCTTCTGAATTCACCGGGGATGCTGTAATCGGGACCGCCCATTCCCAGTCCCATAGGACAGCCGCCCTGGATCATAAATCCGGGTATAACGCGGTGAAAAATAAGCCCGTCATAAAAACCCTTGCTTACCAGTGAAACAAAGTTATTGACTGTATTGGGGGCTACCTCGGGATAGAGCTCTGCGACGATCTTGCCGCCGTTTTCCATCTCGATGGTAACGATAGGATTCTGTGCCATAGCTGCTCGCTCCTTTGTGATGAAAACATCTTTACCTTGTTTATACATAATAACACATCAAGCAAAATAAATCCACTTATTTTGACCGTCATTTTCAACAAAAATCAACTGTGATTTTTGTGCATAAACACAGTTTTGGGCGGCAACTCCCTCAGTCGCCCTTTGCGACCGAATAAATCAGCGACAGACACTCAAAAACTCCGACAGCGATAAATGCGTAAACCATATCAAAGCTCCTTTTCTGTTTTTTATGGCTATAGTCTAACATCCATGCTGTACAATAAAACGGACAGTTATGCAAGCCTGCTGTGTGGCTTGTTTACATAACCGTCCGTCTTGTTTTCGATATTCAGATTCTTTCTTCCCGGGTCATTTCGAAGATAAGGGATACGAAGGCTTCCATAGCCTTGGAGTAATACTTGTTCTTCTTGTAAGACACGTAGATATTCCTCTTGGCGTACTTGGAATTGAGCTTGTAGTAGACCACGTTGCCCTTGTGGTGGGACAGATTTCTGACCAGAGTGTCGCTGACCAGCGATGCCGCCGTACCCATCTCAATGTATGCGTACAGGGTGACCAGTCGGTCTATCTCCAACACAGATTTGGGCTTGATGCCCGCTTCCTTGAGGATATCCTCGGTACGCCTGCGCATATCGTTGTGCTTGGTCATTGACACCATAGGCATCTGCGCAAACTGCTGCATGGATATGGTCTTGGTATCGGGATCGTGGTGCGCGCCCCTGACGATATCGTCGGAGGTAAGCTGGTACTCCTCAAGACCGCGGTTGCAGGAGAAGCTTGCGGGCACCGCCAGAAGCAATTCCTCGGGCAACAGCACTCTCTGCTCGAACACCTCGCTGTCAAGCTTCTGTGTGTCGATGACCAGATCAAGCTGACCTGAGGAGATCATATTCTCCAGCACGGTGGAGTTGTCATCAAACAGTCTCAGCTCTATCTTGGGATATTTTTCCACAAAAGCCGCCACGTACTTGGGCAGGACCAAAAAAGATATCAGCTGATTGCTGCCCAGCGCCAAAGATCCGGTCTTGAGATCCATATACGCGTTTGCATAGTTCTCAAATGCTTTTTCAATGTGCATCATTTCTTCCGTGGCGCGGATATACTCCATTCCCGCCTCGGTCATACGGATAGGCTTGCTGGTACGGTCAAAGAGAGGGAATCCCACGTCCTCTTCTATCTTGCGTATCATAACGCTGAGTGAGGGCTGGGAAATAAACAGCTTCTGCGCGGCTTTTGAAAAACTCTGTTCCTGATAGACTGTGTATATAAGATCCTTGCGGGTAAAATTGCTGCCCATTGCTTACATCCTTTTGTATTTATACGATTTTTCTTATGTTTTCCAATATACCATAGTTTGGCGCAGAAAAGCAATATTTATTTTGCATTTATTGCACGGAAACAACAAGTTTTTCCTCCTCGAGCAGGTCAAAAACCACGGTATTGATCTTTTTTAGCAAGTCGCGGTCGCCCTCGCGCTCGTCGACGAAGGGAACGAAAGAAACTTCCCTCACGTCCCTGCCCGTCAGCACGCCGTACCAGGTCAGAGCGGCGGCGTATCTGCCGTAGATCAGATCAAGATGATAGCCGTCGCGGTTGAGGCTTCTGCCGCAGGCTTCGAAGTCAAACTCCGGCACGGTCTCGCGCAGGCGCTGAATGACCTTGCCCACGGGGATGAGGGGTGCGTCTATCAGCTTGCTTGCCATCTCGTAAGCATCGACGATACGGCGGTACATCTCCCGCTGATCAGAGGCGTAGATGCTCTCGAACCGACTTATCTGGGGCTCTTTTATCTGTACCTGCTCGTACGCCCAGGTCTGCTGGATGTACAGCTTGGCACCAGGGCATATACGTCTGACGTTTTCGGCAAGCTTGGGCAGGTAGGGCAGATAGCTCTGGGGTCTGCCCGACACGGGGCTTGCCTGCTGCAGGGTTATTACATCCCATCTGTCCATTTTGAGAGCGTCGCTGATGTTGATATTGCCCTTTTTCTCGCCGTTTATCTCAAGGTCGTACAAAGGCTCGTCGGAAAGGAAATTTTCCCAATGGGTCTTCAGCGAGCATCCGCCTATGTACAGATTGACACAGTAGATCTCCTCGCCGCCGTTTTGGGAAATGGGATTGAGCCACTTGTGGGCATCCTGAGAAAAGCTGTTGCCTATACTGAGAACCTTTATCATATCGATCACGCTTTCTTCTTTAGGTTCCGGGCTTGGGAGGGGTTTCCTTCCAGCCGTCGTTATTGAGGTATTCTATGATCTCTCTGTCGCCCAAGCGCCACAGCTGAAGCAGACTGAGTATTCTGCCGTGGGTTGCCTGCTTGCCGTTTTTGGTCTTGTAATTCTTCTTCTCGCGCTTCAGCGCCCAATCGATCAGGCTGTAACTGCGTGTTTCGGGGTAGAGATGCAGGGCAATACGGCGGTTGTTGATGGTGTAATTCTGTGCAGCTCTGGGCCACATAAGCTTGTACTCAAAGGGTGAAAAATGCCTGAAAATTGCGGGGCAGTCGCCCTTGACCACCTGATGCTTCTCTCTGTCGATGTAAACGGGCATATAGTCCCAGGTAAAGGAGTCGGGGGTGAAGTTCAGCTTGACCAGCATACCGTTTTCGGTATACTTCTGCGCACGCTGATAGTCGGTATCGAACACGAAGTTGCCCAGCGAGTAGAAAATGACCTTGCTGCCCACACGCTCGTAGTTCTGTACCACGTGGGAGTGGTGACCGACCACTGCGTCGGCGCCCATCTCCAGATATCTGATATACTGCTCTCTCACGTGAGGCATGGGCATCTGTGCAAACTCCACGCCTGCGTGGGGCACTACAACGCACCAGCGGCATTTGGACTTGATCTCGCTTATGGTCTTCTGTATGGTCTCGTTATCGTTCCACAGAATACATCCGGCTTTGTTCTCGCCTGCGGCGCGATTTTCGCCGTAGGTAACCGAGAATATACCCACTCCCCCGTCGCCGTCGATGATAACGGGGGTGGCGGCTTCGGCTTTGTTCTCGCCTGCGCCTATGGGGGTCGCGCCGTTTTCACGGGCGTAGCGGGCTGTGCCGCCGATGCCCGCCTCGCCGCAGTCCTCGATATGGTTGTTGGCAAGCGACCATATGCTGCCGTTGATCTTACCGAGCTGATAGACGATGTCCTTGGGGTTGACGTGAACAAAGGTGCCCAGATTGTCCGACTCTGCCGTTCTGACAGCGCCCTCCACGTTGACTACCGTGTGCTTACTGTCGCACAGATAGTCTCTGATCTCCTGCGAGATAACGTCATCCTTATAGCAATGCTCGGCAAAATACTTGGTAAAGGCGAAATCTCCCGTAAAAGCTATTTTGGTCATACTTTTTCCTCCCCTGAATTACAGCCCTTTCATAGTCAGGCTGATACGTTTTTTATTAAGATCCACACCCAGCACCTTAACTGTGACCACGTCACCGACCTTGAGTGCCTCGGAGGGGTGTCGGATAAATTTGTCGCTTATCTGGGATACGTGAACGAGTCCGTCCTGATGGACGCCGATGTCCACGAACGCGCCGAAGTCGATAACGTTGCGCACCGTGCCCTGAAGGGTCATACCCTCTTTGAGATCCTTCATATCCAGCACGTCCTCGCGGAGCATGGGAGGGGGAAGCTCGTCTCTGGGGTCTCTGCCCGGCTTGCTCAGCTCACGGAGTATATCCTGCAGGGTGGGCACGCCTACGCCCAGGATATCGGCAAGACTGCTCAGCCCCTCTGCGTTGGCTCTCTCGCTGAGTGCCGCACCGTTTTTGGACAGATCTTTGACGGTCATACCGAAATGCTCCAAAAGCTGCTGTGCGGCTTTGTAGCTCTCGGGGTGGACACCGGTGTTGTCAAGGGGGTTTTTGCCGCCCGGCACACGCAGAAAGCCTGCGCACTGTTCAAAAGCTTTGGGGCCAAGCTTGGGGACTTTTTTGAGCTCGGCACGGGATATAAAACTGCCGTTTTCTTCACGGTAGGCAACGATATTCTTGCACACGGCGGCAGACAGACCGGAAATATGCTCAAGCAGAGCGGGGGATGCGGTATTGAGGTCGGCGCCCACAAGGTTGACGCAGTCCTCCACCACGCCGTCGAGGGCGGCTTCAAGCCGCTTCTGGGGCATATCGTGCTGATACTGACCAACGCCGATGGCTTTGGGTTCTATCTTTACGAGCTCGGCAAGGGGATCCTGCAGTCTGCGCGCGATGGACACCGCCGAACGGAGGGTCAGGTCAAAATCGGGCATCTCCTGAGCCGCCAGCTTGGACGCCGAGTATACAGACGCGCCCGCCTCGGAGACCACCATATAGGAGACCTTTTGGGGTACGGTCCTGAGGGTTTTGGCGCAGAACATCTCGGTCTCTTTGGAGGCGGTGCCGTTGCCGATGGCGATTATCTCCACTCCCCATCCGGCTATCTTGTCGCGGAGGATCTGCGCGCTTCTGGCCTCCTGCCCCTCGCCGTGGGTGGGATAGATAACGGCGGTGTCAAGCACCTTGCCCGTGGGGTCGACCACCGCAAGCTTACAGCCCGTGCGGTAGCCCGGGTCAAGGCCTATTGCCGTCTTGCCCTTGACGGGCGGTGCCATAAGCAGCTGACGGAGGTTGACACCGAAGAGCTTGATGGCCTCCTCGGATGCGTTTTCGGTAAGTTCGGCACGGACCTCACGCTCTATGGAAGGATAGATAAGACGGCTGTAGGCATCCTCGCAGGCCTGCTGTACAAGCTGTGCGCAAGCCGAGGCGCCCTGCACAAACAGACTGCGGATGGCGTTTAGGGGACGGGTATCGTCGGTGCGGATATTGACACGCAGGAATTCTTCTTTTTCACCGCGGTTGAGGGCAAGCACGCGGTGATGGGCAAGCTTGCTGACCCCCTGACTGAAATCATAGTAGGTGGCGTACACGCTGTCGGTGTCCTCTTTGGCGCTTTCGGAGGTGACCACGCCGTAGATACGCACCAGATTACGCACACGCTTGCGCACCTCGGCATTGTCGCTCACCTGCTCGGCAATAATATCGCAGGCACCCTGCAGGGCTTCATCTATATCGTTTACGCCTTTTTCGGCATCCACGAAGGGCTCTGCGAGAGCGCGGGGGTCGGTGCTTGTCTGCTGACTGTCCAATATAGACTGCGCCAGCGGCTCAAGCCCCTTGTCCTTGGCTATGGATGCACGGGTCTTGCGCTTGGGTCGGAAGGGGCGGTAGATATCGTCTATCTCCGAGAGGGTGACGGCTTTTTGCAGAGCGTCGGCTATCTCCGGTGTCAGATTGCCCTGACCGTCGATAAGCTCGCGCACCTCTGTACGGCGGGCATCAAGGTTACGCAGATATTCCAGCTTATCGGATATCTGACGTATGGTCTGATCGTCCATAGTGCCGTGCATTTCTTTACGGTAACGGGCGATAAAGGGTATGGTATTGCCCTCATCAAGCAGGGCTATGATATTGGCAACGTATTCTTCTTTGACGCTGAACTCTTTTGCTATGGCTGCGGCGTATGACATATTTTCTCTCCTTAAAAATCGGGTATTTTTCAGTATATCACTTTTTTATGCCGTATGCAAGGCACAAAAAAGCCCCCGAAGCTTTCGGGGGCAGGTATGTCTGCAGAATTATTCAGTTGGCGTTAACGGTCACCGACATATAATACTTGGACAGCCCGGTGGTTATTTCAACATTGTATTCCTTGCCTATCTGCAGGGTCGAAACACCGGCGTTGGATACGAAAGCGTCGATAAATTCGCGACTGCCCGAAAGGGATGCGGATATCTTCTTTCCATACTCACGCCATACCTCACCGCCTGCATAGAAAGCCTCTGCGGCTGCGTTGAGGTCGTCAACAAGTTCGGAGTCAAAAAACAGACCGATAAGATCGACTTCGCTGTCCACCATATAGCAAAGCTCTGCGGCAACTCCGCTGACGTCGGTAAGATCACGTGCACTCTTGCCTATGACCCTGCTGCCGTTGCGGTCGTTACTGAGCTTTACCGCCAGCTCGTAGGTGCCCGAGCCTACCATACTGTCAGCCATTTTGGCGGCAAGATGCACCGCCTCGGCACGGGTCAGACAGCCGTCAGGTCGGAAGGTCTTGTCGGGATAGCCTCTGACTACTCCCGATCTGCTGAGAGCGGCGACAAAGGGTCTTGCCCACAGAGATATCTCTCCTCCGTCGATAAAGTTGGGGATGACGTTCTGCAATCCCTCTATTTCGTATAAACCGCACAGCATTACCACCGCCTGCTCACGGGTAACGAAGCTGTCGGGGGACAGAGAGGTTCCGTCACTGCCGCCTATGACGCCCGCTGCCACGCAGTTGGCAAGCGCCTGAGCATACCACGCGCCCGTGTCCGCACCCTCAAAGCCGTCCAGCACCGAAAGATCGGCATCGGCAAGCTTGAAGGCTCTGCTGACAAAGCTGGCAAACTGTGCGCAGGTCATATATGAGTCGGGCTCAAAGCTGCCGTCGGGATTGCCCTGCAGCGCACCCAGCTTGGTGTAACGCCTGATAGCATCTATCGCCCAATGATCCTCGGACACGTCGGTATATCCGTCGGGCTGTGCGGGGGCGGGAGCGATATCCAAAGCACCGTCCTCTGCGGGGGCGGGAGCAATATCAAGGACACCGTCGTCCTCTGCGGGGGCGGGGGCTATAAGAAGAGCGTCGTTCTCTGCCGCACTTGCACCTACCGTCAAAAGTGCCGTCAGAATACATACCGATGCCGCAATACCCAAAAATCTCTTCACCGCCGTACCTCCCCTTTCATCTATATTCTCTCCGGAAGAACAAAAAGTATTGTTGTAATATTATTTTAACATCAAGGAGAGGTTTAGTCAATATATCTTTACGGAGAGATTGTGGGTATTATCCAAGAAAAACCGTTATGTCTATTGCAAAATCAGATACGGTACTATATAATATAATAGACTATATATAGGTCGTTCAGGGGTATTGCTGTCGGATATACCCAAACATATTGATGCGGGGTGTTTGATTTTGTTCTATTTTATCAGAGGTAAGGCTGCCGTTATCGAGCCGTCGCTGGTGGTCATCGACGCAGGCGGTGTGGGTTATTCCATTAACACCTCCTTCAATTCTTCGTCGCCTCTCAAGCGCGGCGAGGAGGTCACTTTTTATACATACCTGCACGTCAGAGAGGATATATTTGAGCTGTACGGATTTGCCACCCAGAGCGAGCTGAGCTGTTTCAAGCAACTTATCGGCGTGTCGGGCGTGGGGCCCAAAGCCGCTCTTGCAATACTCGGCACCGTCACCCCCGAAAAGCTCAGTCTGTGCATCGTCACGGGGGACGAAAAGGCGCTGTGCGCCGCACCCGGCGTAGGCAAGAAGCTGGCGCAGAGGGTCATACTTGAGCTGAAGGACAAGATAAACGCATCCCAGATATCCGCAGACGAGGTCGGCCTCCCTGCCGCCGCACAGCCTACGCAGAGCAGCGCTATGGAGGACGCCATTGCCGCTCTTATCGCGCTCGGATATCCCAGAGCGGCGGCGGTAAACGCCCTCAAGGGCGAGGAAAACAAGGGTCTGCAGACCGAGGAGCTTATCCGCGCAGCCCTGAAAAAACTGTTTTGAGCAGAGGTTAAGACATGGCTATAGAGTTCGGTCAGGAAATGGAAGAGCGCATCGTTGCCAGCACTCTCACCGAGAACGACAGCGGCGAGGTATCCCTCCGCCCGTCCTTTCTCAGTGAGTACGTGGGTCAGGAGCGCAGTAAGGACAATCTCAAAATATTCATCGAGGCGGCACGTCTGCGTCACGAGCCGCTGGATCACGTGCTGCTCTACGGCCCTCCGGGATTGGGCAAGACCACCCTTGCGGGAGTCATCGCCAACGAGATGGGGGTCAACATCCGCGTGACCTCGGGCCCCGCTATCGAAAAGACCGGCGATCTTGCCGCACTTCTGACCACCCTCAACGACAACGACGTACTGTTTATAGACGAGATACACAGACTGTCCCGCGCGGTGGAAGAGATACTCTACCCCGCTATGGAGGATTTTGCGCTGGATATCATGATAGGCAAGGGTCCCTCCGCCCGTTCCGTGCGGCTTGACCTGCGCAGGTTCACGCTCATAGGCGCTACCACCCGTTCCGGTCAGCTGTCCTCTCCCCTGCGCGACCGTTTCGGCGTTCAACTCAAGCTGGATATGTATACTATTGACGAGCTGACGCGGATCGTTATGCGCTCGGCTTCCCTTCTTGGCATCGAGGCAGAGCAGGCAGGTGCCGTTGAGATAGCTTCACGCTCACGGGGCACGCCCCGTATCGCCAACCGTCTATTAAAGCGGGTGCGCGACTACGCCCAGGTAAGAGGTCAGGGCGTTATCACAAAAGGAATAGCCGATATGGCGCTGTCGGCGCTGGATATCGACGATCTTGGTCTGGATCACACCGACCGCAGGATGATGGAGAGCATCATCCGCAACTTCGGCGGCGGCCCCGTGGGGCTTGACACCCTTGCCGCCACCATCGGTGAGGAGAGCATCACCCTCGAGGACGTATACGAGCCCTATCTGATGCAGATAGGTTTTCTCAGCCGCACACCCCGCGGCAGATGCGTGACACAGCGGGCATACGAGCATCTGGGCATACCCTTTATGGGACAAATGGAGCTGAAATAAGGAGTTTACATAAATATGGGCAAGTATTTCGGAACTGACGGCATCAGAGGTATTGCGGGCAGCGAGCTGAGCTGTGATCTGTCGTTCAAGGCAGGTGCCGCATCGGCTTTGGTGCTGGGCAAGGCGCTTAATCGCAAGCCTCTGTTCATTATAGGCAGAGACACCCGTATCTCGGGTGATATGATAACCGCTTCTCTGTGCGCGGGTCTGTGCGCGGGCGGCGCCGACGTTATCGATCTGGGCGTACTGCCCACCCCTGCCGTAGCATATTTTACCGCAAACTACGATTTTGTGGATTCGGGCGTGGTCATATCGGCATCCCACAATCCCTTTGAGCACAACGGCATCAAGCTGTTCGGCGCAAGCGGATACAAGCTGCGGGACGAGCAGGAAGCCGAGATCGAAGAGTACATAGACGCCTTTGACTCCCTCAAGCTCAAAACGGGTGCGGAGGTCGGCGTCAAGAAGCTGTGGCAGGGCGATGCCGCAGAGGAGTATGCGCGACATCTGGCAGGCTGCGGCAGGCAGCTGGACGGGATGCGTGTGCTGATAGACTGTGCAAACGGTGCGGCATCCAAGACCGCGCCCGTCATATTCCCGCTTCTGGGCTGTCAGGCAGATTTTATTGCCTGCACTCCCGACGGTGTCAACATCAATGACCGCTGCGGCAGTACCCATCTGGGCGCGCTCAAAGAGGGTGTCAAAAACGGAAACTACGATATAGGCATAGCTTTTGACGGTGATGCCGACCGCTGTCTGATGGTGGACGAGAACGGCGACGAGATAGACGGCGACCGCATAATAGGCGCGCTGGCTGCATATATGCAGGATGAGGGCAGACTTGCAGGCGGCGTTGTGGTGACAGTTATGTCCAATCTGGGACTGCACGAATTTCTCAAAAGCCGCGGCATAAGCGGCCGTGTTACCGCCGTAGGCGACAGATACGTACTTGAGGAGATGCTGGCATCGGGCTGCAACATAGGCGGTGAGCAGTCGGGTCACGTTATTATGACCGATTACTGCACCACCGGTGACGGCGAGATGACTGCGGTACAGATCCTCTCTATGATAAAAGCAACGGGAATGAAGGCATCCGATCTCAGCCGCATCATATCTTCCTTCCCACAGGTGATGATAAACGTGGAGGTGAGAAACGAACTGAAGAAAACCATTGGCGCAAGTGACGAGGTAAAGGCTATCGAAGATGAGATCCGCCGGCTTTTCGGTGACAGCGGCAGGATACTTATCCGTCCCTCGGGCACAGAAGCCAAGGTCAGAGTTATGGTAGAGGGCAAAGATCCGGAAATTGTCAACGCCATGGCTCACAAGGCGGCAGACGTTATACGCAGCCTTGCGCAAAAAGCGTAACAGTTACAGCGCCCGAACCTGCATTTCTGCCTGCAGGTCGACGAGGCGGAGGTTGAAAGTTTAGCTTTCGAAAATCGAAATATTCGGCGGATGCCTCCTGCCGCTTTGTATCCGCGGCACAAGCCTGAGAGCAAAAAACACGGGCAACCGTGCAACAAAGGCTCAGGTCAGGATACGATATACTGAACATAACGGAGAGTGCATATATATGTGTGGAATTGTTGGTTATGCAGGCATCAAGAGTGCTGTACCTGTTCTTCTCAACGGACTGTATAAGCTGGAATACCGCGGCTACGACTCGGCAGGCGTTGCGCTTATAGAGGACGACGGGCTCAAGGTCATCAAGACCAAGGGCAGAATTAATACGCTGGATCAGAAGCTGCAGGATGAGCCTTCCTCTTCCCGCTGCGGCATAGGTCATACACGCTGGGCTACCCACGGTGAGCCCTCGGACGTCAACGCACACCCCCACGTCAGCGACAACGGCAGGATAGCACTTGTACACAACGGAATACTTGAGAATTATCTGGAAATAAGAGAGATGCTCAGGCAGGAAGGCTACACCATCAAGTCTCAGACCGACAGCGAGGTAGCCGCCCATCTGTTCCAGATGTACTATAACGGCGACCCCATCGCCACCATACTTGAGCTGGGCAGACGCCTGCGCGGTGCTTATGCTTTTGCGGTCGTTTCTGCCGACCGTCCCGACGAGATCTTCTGTACCCGACGCGATAATCCCCTGATAATCGGTCTGGGCGAGGGCGAGAATATGATCGCCTCGGACATCCCCGCGATCCTGCAGATGACACGCCGTTTCATCGTGCTCAGCGACGGTGAGGCCGCACGTGTTACCGCAGAGGGGGTTACCGTATACAACGCCCTTGGTGAGGAGATCGAAAAGGAAGTAAACACGGTCACCTGGGATACCTCCTCTGCTGAAAAGGGCGGATACGAGCATTTTATGATCAAGGAGATATTCGAGCAGCCCAAAGCCGTACGCGACACGGTCATCCCCCGTATCAAAAACGGTCTGCCCGCTCTTGAGGAGTGCGGTCTGACCGACGAGCTGTTCAAGGATATCGACCGCATACATATCGTTGCCTGCGGCAGCGCCCTGCACGCAGGTCTGGTGGGCAAGGTGCTGATAGAGAAGCTGGCACGCATCCCCGTTATCGCCACCATTGCCAGTGAGTTCCGCTATAGTGATCCCATAGTCAGCCCCAGAGATCTGTGCATCGTGGTCACCCAGTCGGGCGAGACTGCCGACACACTTGCCGCTATGCGTGAGGCAAAGCGCAAGGGCGCAAAGGCTGTCGCGGTAGTCAACGTAGTTGCCTCCAACGCCGCCAGAGAAGCAGACGGCGTACTGTATACCTGGGCAGGTCCCGAGATAGCCGTTGCCACCACCAAAGCCTATTCGGCGCAGCTGAGCGCACTCTATCTGATAGCCATCAAAGCGGCTCTTGCCAACGGTAAGATCACTACCGAAAAGGCAAAGGACTACTGCGCCGCCATCGCACATCTGCCCGAGCAGATCGAGGAGATACTCAAATTGCGCGAGCAGATACAGTATCTGGCTTCGGCATATCACAACCGAAACAATATGTTCTTCATCGGCAGAGGCATCGACTGTGCCGCAGCCCAGGAAGCATCCCTCAAGCTCAAGGAGATATCCTACATACACAGCGAGGCATACGCGGGCGGCGAGCTGAAGCACGGTACTATCTCGCTTATCGAGGAGGGTACGGTGGTCATCGCACTTGCCTGCGACCCCGACCTGCTGGAAAAGACCGTATCCAACGTCAAGTCGGTCAAAGCCCGCGGCGCTGACGTCATTCTGGTCACGAACAGCGACTTTGAGCCCGACGGCGAGGTCTGCGACCACGTCATAAAGATCCCCGCCTGCCCTGCCGAGATCTCGGCATCGCTGAGCATCGTGCCTATGCAGCTGTTCTCCTACTACGTAGGTGCCGCAAGAGGCTGTGACATCGACAAGCCCCGCAATCTTGCAAAATCGGTCACCGTCGAATAATATGCCCGTCATACACAAACGCCCCTTCAAGCGCGAAGGGGCGTTTAACTGTAATAACACCATATAATAATAAAAAGCTTTACAATAATGCACAAAAATGCTATAATTCATATATTATACATAAATTCCGACAAAAAGTCGGAGGATTGGAGTGTTTTGGTATGACTTTTAATGCCGAACTTATCATCTTTGTGCTGTACCTCTGCTTTATGCTGGGTGTCGGCATTTACTTCTTCGTCCGCAGCAAGAGCGGCGGCGAAAAGGAATACTTCCTCGGCGGCAGAAACATGGGCCCCTGGGTATCGGCTCTTTCCGCAGGCGCCTCCGATATGAGCGCATGGGTGCTTATGGGTCTGCCCGCATCCATCTACGCCCTCGGTCTGGGTCAGGCGTGGATAGCCATCGGTCTGGGCATCGGCTACGCTCTCAGCTGGCTTATCGAAGCACCCCGTCTGCGCCGCTATTCCATCGCCGCAAACGATTCCATCACCATCCCCCAGTATCTGACCAACCGTTTTATGACCTCCAACCGCGCTCTGCAGATAATCAGCGCGGTCATATTCCTGGTAGCTTATACCATCTACGCCGCATCCAGCATCAAGGCCTGCGGTACTCTGTTCAATACCGTTATCGGTCTTGACGCCACCGTTTGTATGTACATCGCCGCAGCCATCATCATCAGCTACACCTTCCTGGGCGGCTTCTCTGCCGTTTGCTGGACAGACTTCTTCCAGGGTCTCTTGATGCTGGGCGCGCTGCTTATAGCTCCTATCTTTGCACTTGCTCTTATCAGCGGCGGCGAAGGCGCAGGCTCTCTTGCCGCCCTGCCCGAAGGCTACTGGAATCTGTTTTCCAACTGGAAGGATATCCTCTCCGGTCTGGGCTGGGGTCTCGGCTACTTCGGTATGCCCCATATCATCATCAGATTTATGTCTCTGCGCTCTGACAAGGATCTGAAAAAGAGCGCCAAGATCGGTGTCACCTGGACCGTGCTTATCCTCATCTTCTCGGTTGCCGCAGGCGTTATCGGTCATCTGTTCCTGGGTGAGATCGCCGACAGCTCGGTGGTATTCATCACAATGGTACGCAAGATATTCCCCGCCATCATCAGCGGTCTGCTTCTGTCGGCTATACTTGCCGCCGCAATGAGCACCGCCGACTCCCAGCTGCTGGCTTCCGCATCGGCTTTTGCAAGTGACGTATACAAGCCCGTTATCCGCAAGAACAAAGCAGGCGAAAAAGAAATGCTCTGGGCAGGCAGATTCGTCGTTCTGGCTATTGCCGTCATCGCCGTGCTTATCGCCGCAAACCCCAACTCCGGTACTATTATGGGTCTGGTGGAGAACGCGTGGGGCGTGTTCGGCGCCGCATTCGGCCCCACCATTATGCTGTCCCTGTTCTGGCGCAGATTTAACTTTGCAGGCGCTGTTGCAGGTATCATCACCGGTGCAGCAGTCGATATTCTGTGGCTGGCATTTTTGGGCAGCTTCGGTCTGTACGAGATCATCCCCGGATGCATTCTGGGTGCTGCTGCCGCCGTCGTCACTACCCTGCTGACCAAAGCTCCCTCCAAGGAAGTCACCGAGATATTCGACAAGGTCGCCGCAGGCGAAGTTGAATAATGATCCAATACATATAAAAACCACGGTGCAGAGTGATCTGCACCGTGGTTTTTTATGTGTAAGGTTGTTACCAGAGAGCCATCTCTAAAAAGCCTTCGGGGTCGGTTCTGTACCTGCCGCACAGTATCAGTACGGCATCTATAACGGCTATCACTATCCCCGCTCCAAACAAAAGCGTATAGAGTATTCTGAACCACGCCCTTTTGTGATCACCGATTATAAAGCAATGCAACCCTATCCCGCCAAAGAATAATGCTGTAAGCGCTATCAGATACTTGTTATAACCGTTGAGGTACTCGCCCGGCGACTCAAGGTCCTCGTTTATCTCACAGAGAAGCGTGCCGCAATGCTTGCATTTGCCGGCTATGCGGCTGACTTTTTTGCCGCAGTTAGGGCAAAACCGCCTGCCCTCGCCGTCAAAGCTGCCGCATTTGGGACATTCCCGCTCAAAGCCTACTTCTTCTCCGCAGTTTCTGCAAAACATAACGTACCTCCCCGGTTGGTTTATGCCTTAATTATACCACAATTGATGTGCGGTGTACAATATTGGTTTGCATAATGTTTACATCTCGAATATCATTTTGGGGATGCCCACGCGCAGGTCTGCCGCCTCGGTGTTCATCAGCACCACAACACCCAGCCCGGTCTTGTAATCGTAGTACACGCCCGTATTATAGGGCAGATTACTGCCGCCATGTCCGTATATGTATCTGTCACCCAGCGGATGAATGACTTTTGCATAGCCGTAGTAGTCGCCGTTGGTTCTGGGTGCGTGCTTGCCCTGCATTTCTTCCAGCGACTCTTTTGTGATTATCTGTTCACCCTTATCGGACAAACCGTCACGCAGGAACATTCTTGCCATTTTGCACAGATCCTCAGCGTTGGAATAAAGCCCGCCCGACGCCGTATACAGCGAACCGCGGCGCAGGTCGTGAAGCACCCTGAGGGTGCCGTCCTCGCCCCTCAGGTGGGGCCGGCTGTAGGGGTAGGTGGATGCGATATAGTAATCGTAGGTGGAGCAGTCCATACCGAGGGGCTTGAGGAGATAAGTCTCAACCGCCTGAGAGTAGCTCATACCGCTGACCGCGGCGGCTATCTGACCTAACAGCGCAAACCCGATATTGGAGTAGGTATGCACGTTATCCTCGGGCAGATTATCCAGTCTGCACCAGGGCAAAAGAGTCCTCAGGGTCTGCTCGATGCCGCTCTCGTCACGGGTGCCTTCTTTGCTGCCCAGCGCACCGTCGCCCCAGAAGCCGCCCGTATGGGTCAGCAGGTGTCGGGTGGTCAGCTGTGCCGTTGCCGCAGACTTGGACAGTCTCAGCCAGGGCAGGTATGTCTTGACGGGAGCGTTGATGTCCAGCTTGCCAAGCTCCCTGAGCTTCATTATCAGCGTACCCGTGAACATCTTGGTCACCGATGCTATGCGGAATACCGAGTCAACCCCTGCGGGCACGTTGGGTCTGTCCATACTGTCCACGCCGAATGCCTCAAGATAAATAACACGCTCTTTGTCGGTGACGGCAACGGTCATGCCCGCTATTTTGCGGTCTTTTTGAATTTGTGCAAGCTTTTGGCTCAATACTGTGCTGTCAAACATAATTATTCCTCCCTATTATCACTCGCCCAGCAGGGCGCGGTAAGTGTCTATCTCCTGTGTCGCCTCTGTCATAAACTCAAGGCAGGCAGGGTCTTTTGCAAGGATCTTGCCCACACGTCTGAGGGCTCTGAAAAACCGCTTATCATAGATTATTTTGTCCGAGTTGCCTATCATAGGGCAGACGCGCTTGCCTCGTGCGTCCTCCTCGATATACACTCTGCCCCGTGAGTCCACGGTGGGAAAAAACGGGAATATCCTGCACGCCAGCGGCCTATCCTCCCTATTGCAGCTGCCGCCGCAGACAACAAGACGGACTCCGTTGTCAAGCTCACGGACGGGAAGGGTGCTTTCTTCACCGGGGAACAGCCGCATACCGGTGTTCTCGTCGCCCTTGCAGCAGCTGTGGTCGCAAAGTCTGCCGCAGTCGGCGCGCAGAGGTGTAAGTGTGCCCATTATGCGCCCGATCTTTGCGTACATTTTGGCGTAGTCGGTCATATTTTCAGCTCCCTTTGAAAACAGTTTAACACAAAAGCAAAAAAAGAGCAAGGTCGCAAAAAAGCTTGACAAAAGCCTGACTATGCCGTTAAATGTAAGCATAAAGGAAGCTTCGGCGACTATATACGGAGGTATGTTATGAAGTACGTCAATCAGTTGGATTACCCCGATATGCCCTATATCACTCAGGTGAAAAGCACCGATCCCGAAAAGATCAAAATAGGACTTGCCAACACGGTGGCAAAATCAGGCTGCGGTCTGTGTTCCGCCGTTATGGTGGCGTCCCGTCTGCGTGTTGACGGCAGCTTTGAGGTTGAGGATGCCCGTCAGCTGTCCTACGATTCAGGCGCAAATCACTCCTCCGGCACAGACGGACGTCTGTATTACCCTGCTTTTGCCGAAAAGTTTAACTTGGACTTTGTCAATACCGACAGCGCAGACGAGCTGCTCAGGTGCCTGCGCACGGGCGGCGCGGCTATCGTGGCCTGCACGGGCAACAGAGAGGGCTATCACGGTGTGTTCAGCGACCGCTGGGGACACTATATCGTGGCTATATCCGAAGAACGGGACGGCAGGATAGCCATACTTGACGCAGCGTATGAGGAGGGCAACTACGAGATAGGCGACAGAAAGGGCAAGGTAGAAGTGCTTGACCGCGGATTCTGCCGCACCTCCCTGCAGGTCATACTGGAGGAGACTCACACGAGAAAACTTCCGTTTTACCTGTTCTGGAGAAAGTAAGGGGGATAGAATCGGAAAGCACACCGCAAGGTGTGCTTTTTTATCAGTAAAGTCTGGATTCGCTTTTCTGCAAAAAGTCCCTGTTGCGCTATTATCTCCTTTTGTCGGAGGCGTCGGGATACGCTTTTCTGCGGAAAAGCCACGGCGGTTGCAACAGTCCACCGGACTGTTGCCAAGAGCCGCCTTTCGAATCCCTCCTTCTCTTTTCGCCAAAAACAAAAAACACATTTTCGGCAGTTTTTCGTATGAATTCGAACTCTCACATATATGTTATAGTCATCCGCGAAGCGGATACCTTCACTTCTTCACTATTCACTATTACTTATTACCTAATCGACAAGTTTCGAGAGAAGAGTGAAAAGTGAAGAGTTAATAGTGAAAAAGTAAAATCGACAAGCTTCTGTCGAAACTTGTCGATTTTTGGCGGAGAAGGAGGGATTCGAACCCTCGAGACGCTTTTGACGCCTACACGATTTCCAATCGTGCGCGCTCGACCAACTACGCGACTTCTCCATGATCAAGTTAATGTATATATCAAATTGTTACTGATATCAAATGGTGGGCCTCCAGGGACTCGAACCCGGGACCGTCCGGTTATGAGCCGGATGCTCTAACCAACTGAGCTAGAGGCCCAAAAGCGCCGAACATTTAACAGCGAAGATTATTATACAACATATATTTGAATTTTGCAAGTACTATTTTTGAGATTTTTGCAAAAACTTTTTGGGCCCTTACATCGTGCTCAATCCCGTGGCAGCAATAAGCAGCAGGATAGATATTCCCTGGCTGAGGGTAAGCTTTTCGCGGTAGAATATCACCGCTGCCGCCACCGATGCCAGCATGGCGAGAGCGCAGTTGACGATATTATATGTGGTGACGGGCACTATTGCCAGCAGGGCGATAACGCACAGATTCATAGTCTGATTGATTCCGCTGCGCACAGCCAAAAGCCCCGACTGTGCAAAACTGAGGCTTTCGGCAATACCCTTGAGGGTGCTTTTTTTGCTCAAAAGCAGGTATGCCCCAAAAAAGGCAGACACGACCAGCAGATAGATATTGACGTGCAGATAATACTCTCTGCCGTCCATATCGGGGAAGGCGGCAAATACCGAGCAGAGGATATTCACCCCCGCCAAGAACACAAAATAAAATGCGCAAAACAGCAGCTCGGACTTTTTCATCCTGTTTTTGCCGCGCATACCCTCAATGGCAGGCAGTGCGACAGCAAGAATTACCGCAGCGGCAGCTATCAGGCGGTATACGGTCACCTGCTCGCTGAGTATGACGTAGCCGAACAGACTTGAACCCGCTATTGATGCCGAGGTGGAAATTATTGCCGCAAGAGGTATGCTGACGTATCTGTACTGGATGATAGCAAGTATCAGTCCCGCAAAACCGACCACGCCGTAGATGCCGCCAAACAGCTCCATTTTTGGCTCAAAGCGGAGGGGTACGCCTATTGCCAGATAGTAGACCACTCCCACAAAGGCGTTTATTACATTGGCAGTCAGAATCTGCGGCAGGTCAAAAGCCGCCGATGTCTGCAGTTTTTTGCTGGACAGTTTTTCTGTGCAGGTCAGCACAAAGAGTGCCGAAAACAGCAAAAACGGCATAGGTGTACGCCCCCTTATCCCATACGATAGAGTCCAGCTTGATATTACCACAACCTACGGCAAAATCAAGGGGTATGGGAAAATATTTTACAGCAGACAAAAGCGCCGCAGAGACTTCTGCGGCGCTTGAAAATGCGAGGGTGTCGGTCGGTCTGTAAGCCGGGTTCTGTCTTAAACGACCATCTATCTGGGCAATGGGTCACCCCACGCCTCAAGCCACCTGTCCGAAGATTGGCCGAGCAAGCCGTATCCCTCGAGTCGGTGTTGCTTCGGATAGAGTTT
>JAFQTO010000012.1 GCA_017408985.1 Clostridia bacterium | reverse complement strand
GGGAGAGCCTTTACCGGAACCCATTCGGGTCTCAGCGGGCTTTTCAGTAACCGGCTTGTGGGGGAAAATCTTGATCCATACCTGACCGCCGCGCTTGGTGTAACGGGTCATAGCGATACGGGCTGCTTCGATCTGATTGGAAGTGATCCATGCGGGCTCGGTAGCCACGAGACCGTACTGTCCGTCGGTGACCTTGTTGCCGCGCATTGCCTTACCGGTCAGACGGCCGCGATGCTGACGGCGGTATTTAACTCTTTTAGGTAATAACATTATTCTGCCTCTCCTTCCTTTTTGGGAGCCTCAGCGGCTGCAGGAGCTGCAGGGCGCTGATAGGGACGGCCCTGAGGACCTCTGGGGCCTGCGGAGAACTGCTTGCGATCGCCGAAACGGCCGCCGCGGTCACCCTGGGGTCTGCCCTGACGCTCACCGCCACGACGGTCGTCACGGCGACGGCGCTCTCTCTGATCTCTCTTGGGCATCTCTACGCTGCCGGTACGGGGACCGGAGGTGAGAACTTCGCCGTTGTACAGCCATACCTTTACGCCGATGCGGCCGTAGGTGGTGTGTGCCTCAGCAAAGCCGTAGTCGATGTCTGCGCGGAGAGTCTGCAGAGGAATGGTACCCTCGTGATAATGCTCGGTACGTGCGATCTCGGCGCCGCCCAGACGACCGGAAACGCAAGTCTTGATACCCTTTGCACCCAGCTTCATAGCGCGGCCCATGACCTGCTTCATAGCACGGCGGTAGGAGATACGCTTCTCCAGCTGAGCTGCGATGTTTTCAGCGATAAGCTGAGCGTTGAGGTCAGGATTTCTGACTTCTACGATGCTGATGTTGACACTCTTGCCGACGAAAGCAGAGGTCTCAGCCTGCAGCTTCTCGATGTCAGCGCCTGCCTTGCCGACGATCATGCCGGGGCGTGCGCAGTGGATGAAGATGTGAACCTTGTCACCTTTTCTCTCTATCTCGATGGTGGGAACACCGGCCTGATAGAGCTTCTTCTTGAGGAACTCACGAATCTTGTAGTCTTCTACCAGGAGGTCGCCGACGAGACCGTCTTTGGCGAACCAGCGGGAATCCCAACCTTTGATAACGCCCACGCGAAGACCGTGGGGATTAATTTTCTGGCCCATAACTTACCTCCTGCCTTATTCTTTCTCGGCGAGAACCATGGTGATGTGGCTGGTTCTCTTGTTGATGCGGGCAGCGCTGCCTCTTGCACGGGGCATAATTCTCTTGAGAATGGGGCCGGGGCCTACGAACACCTTTGCAACGTAGAGCTTTTCGGGATTCATCTCGAAGTTGTTCTCTGCGTTGGCGGCACAGCTGCGGAGCAGCTTCAGAAGAGGCTCGCTTGCTGCCTTGGGGGTGTTCAGGAGAATTGCGCTGGCCTGAGCAACGCTCTTGCCGCGGATAAGGTCGCAGACTATCTGGACCTTGCGGGGAGCGATGCGGATATACTTAGCACTTGCTTTTGCTTCCATTATCTGTCGTCCTCCCCTTACTTAGTCTTGCTGCCTGCATGACCCTTGAAGGTACGTGTAGGAGCGAACTCGCCGAGCTTGTGGCCGACCATATCCTCGGTTACGTACACGGGTACGTGCTTCTTGCCGTCGTGAACAGCGATGGTGTGACCGACGAACTCAGGGAAAATGGTGGATGCTCTGGACCATGTTTTAAGAACTTTCTTGTCGCCTGCTTCGTTAAGAGCGATAACTCTCTTAAGCAGTTCGGGAGCCACAAAGGGGCCCTTCTTAATGCTTCTGCCCATTTATTGTCTCCTCTCTTACTTACTGCCCGCACGCTTGACGATCTGGCTGTCGGTGCGGTGATTCTTTTTACGAGTCTTATAACCCAGAGTGGGCTTGCCCCAGGGGGTAACAGGACCGGGACGACCGATGGGGGACTTGCCCTCACCACCGCCGTGGGGGTGGTCACAGGGGTTCATAACAGAACCGCGAACTGTGGGACGGATGCCCAGGTGGCGAGTCTTACCGGCCTTACCGCGGTTGACGTTCTCGCTGTCGATGTTGCTGACCTGGCCGATGGTGGCACGGCAGCCCATCTTGATGAGGTGAACTTCACCGGAGGGCAGACGAACCTGTGCGGAAGCGCCTTCCTTTGCCATCAGCTGAGCGAAGCCGCCTGCGGAGCGAACCAGCTGGCCGCCTCTGCCGGGGTACAGCTCGATGTTGTGGATGATGGTACCCAGAGGAATGTTTGCGATGGGCAGGCAGTTGCCTGTCTTGATGTCAGCGGTCTCGCCGGAAACGATAACGTCACCGACCTTGAGGCCGTGGGGTGCCAGGATGTATCTCTTTTCGCCGTCCTCATACTGTACCAGAGCGATGTGAGCGGTACGGTTGGGGTCGTACTCCAGAGTCAGAACGGTTGCGGGCATATCGATCTTATCTCTCTTGAAGTCGATAACACGATACTTTTTCTTGTTGCCGCCGCCCTGATGACGGACGGTGATCCTGCCGTAGCTGTTGCGGCCCGCATTCTTTTTCAGCGTTTCCAGCAGGCTCTTTTCAGGCTTGACCTTGCTCAGCTCCGAATAGTCGGTCACGGTCATGTGACGACGGGAGGCTGTAGTAGGCTTGTAGCTCTTTATAGCCATTTCTTATTTCACTCTCCTGTTAGTTTTCGTTTTGCGCCGCCTGTCTTGCGGCATACTTACGAGGGCTTACTCGGGTTATGGTTTATACCATACCCTCGAAGATCTCGATGGGCTTGCTCTCGGCAGTCAGGGTAACGATTGCCTTCTTGTAAGCGGCAGTCTTACCGACGTGGACGCCCATGCGCTTTTCCTTGCCCTTAACGTTGATGGTGTTGACGCTCTTGACCTTTACCTTGAAGATCTCTTCGACAGCCTTCTTGATCTCGATCTTGCCTGCATCGCGTGCTACCTTGAAGACGTACTTCTTGTCAGCGACAGCGGACATGCTCTTCTCGGTGATGATGGGCTTGACGATTATATCGTATGCAGTTTTCATTTAGCGTACACCTCCTGGATCTTGAGAGCGGCTTCCTTGTCAACCAGAAGCTTGTCAGCCTTGAGGATGTCATACACGGAAATGACACCGGAGAAAGTGGTCTTTACGCCGGGGATGTTGCGTGCGGAAAGAACGACGTTCTTGTTCACTTCGGGAGTGATGATCAGAGCCTTGCCGGCCTCGAATGTGTCGACGAAAGCCTTGAAAGCCTTGGTCTTGACTTCAGCCATGTTCAGACCGTCGATGAGGATCAGCTGACCGGCAGCGACCTTGGCGGACAGAGCAGAGCAGATAGCCAGCCTGCGAGCCTTCTTGTTCATGGATACGGCGTAGCTGCGGGGCTTGGGGCCGAGAGCGATACCGCCGTGGGTCCAATGGGGAGCGCGGGTGCTGCCCTGACGGGCGCGGCCGGTGCCCTTCTGTCTCCAGGGCTTCTTGCCGCCGCCGGAAACCTCGGCGCGGGTGAGGGTGCTCTGGGTACCCTGTCTTCTGTTAGCCAGATAAGCCTTAACAGCTTCGTGCATTACAACGGTGTTGGGCTCGATGCCGTAAACACTGTCGAGCAGCTCGAGAGTGCCGGTCTCTTTACCGGTCATGTCAAATACTTTAATGTTAGCCATTGTATTTCCTCCCCCCGCTTAAGCCTTCTTGACAGCGTCCTTGAGGAACACGATTCCGCCCTTGGGGCCGGGGATCGCGCCGCGGACAGCGATCATATTGCTTTCTGCGTCGACCTTGACAACTTCAAGGTTCTGGATGGTGACCTGCTCTACGCCGAGGTGACCGGCCATCTTCTTGCCGGGCATTACGCGAGAGGGGTCAGTGTTAGCGCCCATAGAACCGATGGAGCGGTGAACGGGGCCGACACCGTGGGTGTGCTCCTGGGAATGGCAGTTCCAGCGCTTTACGACGCCGGCGTAGCCCTTACCTTTGCTGATGCCGACAACGTCGATCTTCTCGCCTGCGACGAAAACGTCTGCCAGGATGGTGTCGCCTACGTTGTGAGCGCTGCAGTCGTCAAGTCTGAACTCCTTGAGGTACTTCTTGGGAGCGACGCCTGCTTTTTCGAAATGGCCCTTTGCGGGCTTGGTCAGCTTCTTCTCGTTAGCATCGCAGAAGCCCAGCTGTACGGAATCGTATCCGTCCTTGTCCGCTGTCTTCTTCTGGACAACGGTGCAGGGGCCTGCTTCGATAACGGTAACAGGGATGACCTTTCCTGTTTCATCGAAGATCTGGGTCATACCGATCTTCTTGCCGATGATTGCCTTTTGCACTTTTATTTCCTCCTTCAGGCATTGGTTGAAAGGCAGTACGGGCTGTAACGGAGCCTCGCCTTCACTTTCCAACATGACCTGTCCGCCTCAAAATTATTTGCGGACCAGGGTTTTGACTTTAGTAATAAAGTCGCGCGCGGGGATTTGCGTAGGGTTTGCTTGGGGTTTGCTCAGAGCTTTATCTCGATCTCCACGCCTGCGGGAAGGTCGAGGTTGGTGAGAGCCTCAACGGTCTTCTGTGTGGGCTGGAGAATGTCGATAACACGCTTGTGGGTGCGGCGCTCGAACTGCTCGCGGGAATCTTTGTACTTGTGTACAGCGCGGAGAATGGTTACGACCTTCTTCTCGGTGGGCAGGGGGATGGGGCCGGAAACCTCAACGCCGGTGCGCTTTACGGTCTCAACGATCTTCTGTGCTGCCTGGTCGATGACCTGGTGGTCGTAAGCCTTGAGTCTGATGCGGATTTTCTTCATGTCTGCCATGGGATTTTCCTCCTGTATTTTACAATGTTTTATTAGGTATCACTAACACCGACATTGCACGGTCGAAAGAAGCCACTGAGCCGTGTGTATCACGTTTTGGGCATAAATATAACCGGCGATACACACATCAGTCCGGCATAATGGCGCAAGTTGGTCTCCCACTCAGGCTTATCTGCGCACGCACAGACAGTTCCTCAGCTTAAAAGGGGTACTCAAGCGCTATTCTTTCTGCCGCCCGATTGTCGGACATACTCCACTTGAGTTACCCGCAGTTCTTGTGCGGCAATCTCAAGCTTCATCGCAATTTTGTCTGGCGTTTTTGCGCGCAAACATACTACGCCCTTTGCAGGCGCTATTAGATAATATCATCAAAATCCAATAAAGTCAAGAACTTTTTGAAGATTTTTTGAAAATTATGAATTGCAATCTTCGATTGCGTAAATTGAAAGTAACACTTTCATGAATTGCCCTGCGGGCATGAATTGCGGTTGCCACCGCATGTCGGTATCCGCTTCGCGGATTTATTGGATAATCAGGCAAGTCCGACACCTTCATGAGCCGTAAGGCTCAATTCACAGCGCAGCCAATTCATGCCAATTTATTGTCAATTCATGCAGATTGAATCTGCAATTCATCATAAAATAAGTATGGCGGTTTGCCAATGCAAACCGCCAATACTTATTTTATAACAGTCTTATCTGTACATTTTCTTCTTTGCGCGTGCGGCCTCGCTCTTCTTGCGACGTCTTACGCTGGGGCTCTCGTAGTGCTCGTGCTTACGGAGATCAGAAAGTACACCGGACTTTGCGCAGGAACGCTTAAATCTTCTGAGAGCGCTGTCCAGAGATTCATCCTGCTTAACGCGGATTTCTGCCATTTGATTTTCCCTCCCTCCGTATGTGGACACCTGATTTACAGTAATTGGAGATATTCCAACACGAAAACTATTATACCGCTGTAAAAATCGCTTGTCAAGAACTTTTACTGGGGTTTGACAACAAAGTTGACGATTTTGCCCTTGATAACGATAACTTTTACGATATTCATACCCTTGAGGGCGGCTGCAACGGTCTCGTCGGCTGCGGCAGCTGCCTTGATGGCATCCTCGTCGGCGTCTGCGGCAACGGCTACTACGCCCTTGAGCTTGCCGTTGACCTGAACTGCGATCTCAACGGTGCTCTCAACGGTCTTTGCCTCGTCATACTTGGGCCACTCGGTCTGAGCCAGCATGACCTTGCTGCCCAGCTTCTCGTTGAGCTCTTCGGTCAGGTGGGGAGCAAAGGGATTGAGCAGGGTCAGCAGGGTCTTGAACTCAGCCTCGTTGACACCGTTCTTGTCAAACTGATTGATGAGGCTCATCATAGCTGCGATAGCGGTGTTGAACTTCATGTTCTCGATATCCTGGGAGACCTTCTTGATGGTCTTGTGCATAGCGGTCTCGTTGGCATCCGAGTACTCCTTGCCGGGCTTGACGTTGTCAATGAGGCCTGCGATACGGTCGAGGAAGCGCTTGCAGCCCTTGATAGCCGATACGCTCCAGGGAGCGGCCTTCTCAAAGTCACCGATGAACATCTCGTACAGACGGAGTGTATCTGCGCCGTACTCGTTGATGATGTCGTCGGGGTTGATGACGTTGCCGCGGGACTTGGACATCTTCTCGCCGTTCTCGCCCAGGATCATACCGTGGCTGGTACGCTTTGCATAGGGCTCGGGCATGGGAACTACGCCGATGTCATAGAGGAACTTGTGCCAGAAGCGGCTGTACAGCAGGTGCAGAGTGGTGTGCTCCATACCGCCGTTGTACCAGTCGACGGGCATCCAGTAGTCGATAGCTTCCTTGGAAGCCAGAGCGTCGTTGTTGAAGGGATCGATATAGCGCAGGAAGTACCAGCTGGAGCCTGCCCACTGGGGCATGGTGTCGGTCTCACGCTTTGCGGGAGCGCCGCAATGAGGACAGGTGGTGTTGATCCAGTCGGTGCACTTGCTCAGAGGGGACTCACCGTTGTCGGTGGGCTCGTAGCTGTCGATCTCGGGCAGGCGCAGGGGCAGCTCGCTCTCGGGAACGGGTACCCAGCCGCACTTTTCGCAGTATACCAGAGGAATGGGCTCGCCCCAGTAACGCTGACGGGAGAAGACCCAGTCACGGAGCTTGTAGTTGACCTTCTGGTGGCCCTTGCCCTGCTCCTCAAGCCACTTCTTGATAGCTTCCTTGGCATCCTCAACGCTGAGGCCGGTGAGGAAGCCGGAGTTGACCATAACGCCGGTCTCACAGTCGGTGAAAGCTTCCTTGGCAACGTCGCCGCCTGCAACGACCTCGATGATGGGCAGGTCGAACTTCTTGGCGAACTCCCAGTCACGGGTATCGTGGCCGGGAACAGCCATGATAGCACCGGTGCCGTAGCTCATGAGAACGTAGTCGGATACAAATATGGGGATCTGAGTATCGTTGACGGGGTTGACGGCGAATACGCCTTCCAGCTTGACGCCGGTCTTGTCCTTCTGCAGCTCGGTACGCTCAAAGTCGGACTTTCTTGCTGCTTCCTGACGGTATGCGCGCACCTGCTCGATGTTGGCGATCTTGTCAGCCCACTTCTCGATATAGGGATGCTCGGGGGACATAACCATGTATGTAACGCCGAACAGAGTGTCGGGACGGGTGGTGTAGACGGTGAGAGTCTCGCCCTCGGTGGTACCGAAGTCTACCTCTGCGCCGGTGGAGCGGCCGATCCAGTTGATCTGCTGGGTCTTGACTCTGGGCAAAAAGTCGACGGTATCCAGATCGTCGATAAGACGCTGTGCGTATGCGGTGATTCTCAGCATCCACTGGCTCTTCTCGCGGCGGACAACCTCGCTGCCGCAGCGCTCGCAGACGCCGTTGACTACCTCTTCGTTGGCAAGCACGCACTTGCAGGAGGTACACCAGTTAACGGGCATGGTGGTCTTGTATGCCAGGCCCTTCTCAAACAGCTTGAGGAATATCCACTGGGTCCACTTGTAATAGTTGGGGTCGGTGGTGTTTATCTCACGGTCCCAGTCAAAGGACAGACCGATGGACTGCAGCTGCTCCTTGAAGCGCTGAACGTTCTTCTCGGTGACCTCGCGGGGATGGATGTGGTTCTTGATTGCGTAGTTCTCGGTGGGCAGACCGAATGCGTCCCAGCCGATAGGGAACAGGACGTTCTTGCCCTCCATGCGCTTTTTGCGAGAGACGATGTCCAGCGCGGTGTAGGGACGGGGATGGCCGATGTGCAGACCTGCACCGGAGGGGTAGGGGAACTCGATCAGCGCAAAGAACTTTTCCTTGTCGCTCTTCTGCTCTGCGCAGAATACCTTGGACTCCAACCAGCGCTTCTGCCACTTTTTTTCGATGTTTTTGAAATCGTAAAACATTTTTGCTACTTCCTCTATTTTGTTATTATTTATTATTTAATAGGTATATTACTCTTTGACGATCAGCCCGTCAATATTGACGTTCTCGGCATCGCCCCATAGGCGCTCGAGAGCGTACATCTCTCGTGCATCCTCAAGGAAGATATTGACTACAACGCTGGTGTAATCCATCAGCACCCAGCTGGAGGTGACACCCTCTACGTGGTGGGGCATTATGCCCTTTTCCTTCAGCTTGACTTCGATCTCTTCCGACAGGGCACGAAGATGGGGGCCCGACATACCGGTCATAATAACGAAGTAGTCGGTCAGGGTGGTCTGCTCGCCTACGTGCAAAACGGTAATGTCTCCGGCTTTTTTGCTGTCGGCAAGCTTGACGATCTGCTCCATCAGTTCTTTTGCAGACATTTCACTCATTGATCTTCTTCCCTTCCTTTTCTTTTATTAACGCGGCAAGAGCCCGTTCGGTTTTATAATAGGGCTTTTTGCCGAGGTTTTCAAGTCTTTTTATCGTTTGTTCCATATTGGATATGACGGCCGCGTTCAGATCCCGCAGAGCAAGCTCCCGCATTTCACGGGCACTCGGATAGCTTCTCGTCTCCTCGCAGGCATCGGCAATATAGATTATCCTGTCCGTGAGGGACATGCTCTCATCGCCTACGGTGTGCTTTCTGATCGCCGAGCAGACCGTGCTGCCCATCCCGTACTCAAAGGCCGCAGCCGCCGCTCCCGTGTCGGCGTGGATGACCGCCTCGAGATTATCTCCGTCATAATCGTGTATTATACTCCATTTTTCACACAAACGCAACTGCTGAGTGAGAGAAAGTTCTTTGGTTATATCGTGCAGCAGGGCACTTGCGCGGACTACACGCTCATCGGCACCGTATTTTTGTGCAAGCAGTACGGCAAGCTTCTCGCAGCCGAGGGTGTGGGCAAACCGTCTTTCGCCCAGCATTTCCCTCACCCGCTCACGCAAAGCATCCATATCCATATAGAGACAATGCTCGCGGATATACTCGCGGATGCAGTCGGGCAACTTAAGGCTCTCACCCCCGCGTGCCTCGGTGGAGGACATAGGCAGGGGCACATTGTCTATTATATCCACCCTTGCGCCGAATTGCTCACGCAGACGGTCAGCCCCCTGCTCAATGCGCTGTCTGTCACCCTCGTCACGGGCGCAGACGGCAAGACGTGCAAGCTTGCATATCCCCTCGGGCTCACGCCACAGATGAAAGCTCTCCAGCATATCGGTACCCATGATGAGCCACAGCTCGTCGTCGGGATAGCGCTCACGCAGAGACTCAAGGGTGACCTTGGTGTAGCTTGCGCCGCCGCGTCTGAGTTCAATATCGCACGCCTCAGCATTGGGTATCAGCCGCGCCGCAAGCCCGGTCATCTCCAGCCGCTGCTCACTTGTGGCGGTCAGCGCGGGCAGCTGCTTGTGGGGCGGCACCGCGGTAGGCACAAGCAGCAGCTTGTCAAGCTTAAGCTGTTCAACGCAGGCACAGGCGGCGGCGATATGCCCGCTGTGCGGCGGATTGAAGGTGCCGCCGAACATAGCTATCCTGCTCATTTGGGCAATACGATGGTGGGTTTTTCGGCGTTGCGCTTATAGATAACGAATCTGGTGCCGATGCACTGAACGGGCTCGGCATCAAGTACCTCGCACAGCTCTGCACAGGCCTCTCTCGCGGTCATCAGCGAGGTCTCAAGCACCCGCAGTTTGATGATCTCACGGGCTTTGAGGGCGTCGGCGGCAGACTGTATGACGGTGTCGGTGACACCTTCTTTGCCTATCTGTCCAATAGTGGGCAGAGGATTGGCAAGTGAGCGCAGATAGGCTCTCTGTTTACTTGTCAGCATTTTGCATCTCTCTTTTCTTAAGCTCACAGGCAAGCTTGTCAAGGGCTCTTGCTCTGTGGGATATTTGATTTTTGATCTCGGGGCTCAGCTGTGCAAAGGTGCAGTTGTGCTCCCGCACGAAGAACACGGGGTCGTAGCCGAAGCCGTTTTCGCCCTCCGGGGCATAGGTTATCTCGCCCTCGCACTCACCTCTCACGGTAATAGTCTCGCCCGAGGGGAAGGTGCAGCACACCGCCGACACGAACCGGGCGGTGCGGTCTTTTTTATCCTGCATATTCTTGAGCAGAAAATCCACCCGGTCGCTGTCACTGCCCTCGCAGTAGCGTGCCGAGTAGATGCCCGGGGCTTTGTTAAGTGCGTCCACCTCAAGACCGCTGTCATCGGCTATGGCGGGCTTGTTTGATGCCGCGCAGGCGGCTTGGGCTTTGATAAAAGCATTCTCCTCAAAGCTCAAACCCGTTTCCTCGGGGTCGGTGCTGATGCCCGCCTCCCGCATGGTTACGGCACTTGCGCCTATCTGTCTGAGTATGGCGTCTATCTCGCGGAGCTTTTTGGGGTTGTTGGTGGCGATCACGAATACTTCACTCATTTGAACAGATGCCCCACTGCTTCTTTCTGGGCGCGAGTCAGCTGCTTGATGGCACCCGATGCCAGCACATACATATCGTCCAGCTCTTTTTTGGAGAAGGGGCGCTCCTCGCCCGTACCCTGAAGCTCTATGATATTGTCCTCGTCATCCATAATGAAGTTGAAGTCCACCTCGCCCGAGCTGTCCTCGATATAATTGAGGTCGCAGATGGGCTGTGAGTCCAGAATGCCCACGCTGACCGCGGCCACATAGGAATACAGAGGCAGAGCGGTGAATACACCCTGCTGACGCAGCTTGTCAAGTGCCAGCACCAGCGCGCAGAAGGCGCCCGTGATGGATGCGCATCTCGTGCCGCCGTCTGCCTGGATAACGTCGCAGTCGATGGTGATGCTTCTCTCGCCCAGCTTTTCCAGATCGGTGACCGAGCGCAGGGCTCTGCCTATCAGTCTCTGTATCTCTGCCGAGCGGGGCGACAGCTTGAGCTTGGATATATCGCGGTTGGTGCGCTGTGCGGTGGCGCGGGGCAGCATACTGTACTCGGCTGTTACCCAGCCCTTGCCGCTGCCTTTGAGGAAGGGCGGTACGCTCTCCTCTACTGTGGCGTTGCAGATGACCTTGGTGTTGCCGCACTCGATAAGCACCGAGCCTTCGGGATGGGTGATAAAGCCTGTGGTGATCTTAACCGGTCTGAGTTCGTTGGGTTTTCTTCCGTCGGGTCTCATAGTCTGCCCCTCCTTTATTCAAAAAACGCTTTTGTGAAGTCACGGGGGTCAAAATCTATCAGATCGTCCTGACCCTCGCCCACGCCGATGAGCTTGACGGGAACGTTGAGTTTTGCCGAGATATTTATAGCGATACCGCCCTTGGCCGTGCCGTCCAGCTTGGTGATAACAAGTCCGGTCAGCTCGGCGGCCTCGTTGAAGGCCTCGGCCTGGATCAGCGCGTTCTGACCCGTGGTGGCGTCAAGCACCAGCAAAGTCTCTATATCGGCGTCGGGCAGTTCGCGGCGGATGACACGTGCCATCTTGCTCAGCTCGTTCATCAGGTTGGCTTTGTTGTGCAGTCTGCCCGCGGTGTCGCAGATGACCACGTCCACCCCTCTGGCTTTTGCCGCCGAAACGGCGTCAAAAATGACTGCCGAGGGGTCGGCGCCCTCTGCGTGACGGACGATGTCCGAGCCGCTGCGCTGTGCCCATATGGACAGCTGGTCGGCGGCGGCGGCGCGGAAGGTGTCGCCTGCGGCGAACAGCACCTTTTTGCCCTCCCGCACAAGACGTGTGCCTATCTTGCCTATAGAGGTGGTCTTGCCCACGCCGTTGACGCCCAGCACCAGTATCACCGAGGGCTTGGTGTTAAGCTTAAGCCCGCAGTTTTCCGTCATTTTGTCAGCCAGCACGCGGCTCATTACCTCGCTGAGTTCCTCACGGGTGGATATCTTGTTGAGTTTGGCCTCGCGCCTGACCTCTTCCACCGTTTCGCAAGCCAAAGCGGCGCCTAAATCTGCGGCGATAAGGGCCTCTTCAAGCTCCTCTAAAGTGTCCTCGTCCACCTGACGGAAGGCGGCAAACACCGAGTTGAGCATACTGTTTGCGTTTTCTTTGGTCTTTTTAAGTCCTGCTTTTATTTTGTCATAAAATCCCATAAATTACCTCAATTCAGCTTGACGTTGATCTTTTCTTCGACATCGTTGATATTTATCGCCAACAGCTTGGTGACGCCCTGCTCGGGCATTGTCACGCCGTAGAGCACGTCGGAGCCCTCCATGGTACCGCGTCGGTGGGTAATGACGATAAACTGGGTACGGTCGCAGAGGGTACGCATATAGTCGGCGTATCTGACCACGTTGACGTCGTCCAGCGCCGCCTCGATCTCGTCCAGCACGCAGAAGGGGGTGGGGCGCACCTTGATAACGGCAAAGTAGAGAGCGATAGCCACGAACGCCTTTTCGCCGCCCGAAAGCAGGGATATGGCGCGCATGGACTTGCCGGGCATCTCCACTCTGATCTCGATACCGCAGTTGAGGATATCGCTCTCGTCCTCAAGTATCAGATGCGCACTGCCGCCGCCGAATATCTCGACAAAAGTCCTGCCGAACGCCTCGTTGATAAGCTTGAACTGCTCGGCGAAGATGGTCTTCATGCTCCGTGTCAGATCGTCGATTATCTTGAGCAGATCGACCTTGGCTTTTTCCAGGTCGTCCCGCTGTTCGGAGAGGAAATTATACCTCTCGCTGACCTTTTTGTACTCCTCGATAGAGTCAAGATTGATGCTGCCCAGCTTTTTGATGCTTGCTCTCAGCTCACCTATGCGGCGGTTGGCAGAAGCAAGGCTCTCCAGCTCAACACGCACGTCAAGTGCGGTGACACGGGTAAGCTCGTAGCTCTCCCACATCCTGTCGAGGATGGCGTCCTCTTCCTTTTCGGACTGGGTCTTTTTGTTCTCCAGACGGTCGCGCTCCGAGCTGAGATTGCGCAAAGTCTCCTCACCGTCACGTGCCTCGCGGTTGCACTTTTCTCTGGCGGCTTCCAGCCGCAGACGCTCGTCGATGCACCTGCGGATGGCGGCGTTCTTCTCGTCTGCAGCGGCTTTGAGCTGATCTACAGCGCCGCTGAGTCGGGCTATCTCGCGCTCAAGCTCGCTGTTCTCGCGCCTGATATCCTCTATCTTCTGCTCCTGAGAGCGCTTGTCGCCCTTGAGCTGCTCAAGCAGGGCGTCATAGCTTGCCAGAGCGGCGGCGGTGGCCTCCTTTTCGGCGGCTTTTGCGGCGATCTCCTCACGAAGCTCGGCGGCTTTTGCGGCAAGCGTACCGCCCTCGGCGGTGCTGTCCTGAAGCTGAGAAAGCAATGCATCACGGGCGCTTTCGGTGTCCGTAACGGCTTTGGCTGCATCACTCAGCCGCTCCCTGAGCTCAAGCAGCTGTTTGTCTATCTGCGCCACGCGCTGACTGACGCTGCTGCGCGAGCGCTCGATCTCGTCACGACGGGTACGCAGGGTGTCCAGCAGATCTTCCATACCGGTGCGCTCGGCGTTGAGGCGTATAAGCTCCTTCTCGGCGCTTTCCAGCTCGTCCTGCGCCACCCCGGACTGATACCTGCCTGCCTCAAGCTCGCGCTTCTGCTCCTGATATTTGGCCGAAAGCTCGTCTATATCCTTCTGTGCCTGCTCGGTATCCGTACCGAGTCTGGCTATCTCGTTGGCGCGGGAAAGTATACCCACGTTTTTTGCCACGCTGCCGCCGGTCATACTGCCGCCCGCGTTTATCAGCTGGCCGTCAAGGGTGACTATACGGAAGGCGTAACGGTATTTTTTGGCAAGGGTCACCGCACAGTCAAGATCACGGCAGACTGCGGTGCTGCCCAGCATAGCCGCAACAAGACCCTTGTACTGTGTCTCGGTACTCACCAGCTCGTCGCCGTAGCCCAAAAATCCCTGCTCACGCGACAGATCACGCTTGCTTCGGCTGTTGTCCTGCACGGCGGTAAGGGGACGGAAGGTGGCTCTGCCCGCGTTTTGCCGCTTGAGGAACTCTATGCACCTCTTGCCCACGTCCTCGGTGTCCACCACGATGTTCTGCAGGCCCTGACCCATAGCCGTTTCGATAGCCACGGCGTACTTGTCCTCGGTCTCGATAAGAGAGGACACGGGGCCGTGGATGCCCCTCAGCTCGCCTCGCTCACTTGCCTGCATGACCCGTTTGACCGCGCCGCTCATACCCTCGTACTCACGCTCAAGAGCCTTGAGCATACGCAGACGGTCGGTATCCGCGTGCAGTTTGCGCTGCATATCGGAAAGGGTGTCGGCTGTTTCCTGAACCTTTTTCTCACGGGCGGCAAGGCGCAGTTCAAAGCCGCGGAGCATATTCAGCGCACCCGTCTTTTTTTCCTCGTTTTCTTCTATCTCGCGCTCGAGTGCCTCGGCTTTTTCACCCTCGGCGGCAAGTCGGCCGTTTATTGCCTCAAGCTCGCTGTCCGAATTATCCTTGCCGCTGATTATCTCGCTGCGCAGAGTCTCAAGAGCGCCCTTTTCGCGCTCAATATCCTGCACTCTGCCCTGCTGCAGGGTCAGCTGTGCCTGAAGTGCGTCAACCCGTGCGCTGACCGTCTCTCCCTGCTTTTTTATCTCCTCCGTCTGTCTGTGGATATTTTCAAGCTCCCGAAGAAGCTTATCCACCGCCCTGTCGACGGCTTCGATGCCGTCAAGGGCATCGGTACGGCTTTTTTCTATCTCTTTGACCCTGCCTTCGTGGTTATACAGCTCGCTTGTGCGGTCGGCAACGTTTTTGAGGTTGCCCTCAAGCGCCATTTTGGAGCTTGCCATAGCGGTGTCGAGGACGGCTTTCTGAGAGTCCACCTCGCTGAGTGACAGACGAAGTTCGTCCTCACTGCGCTGTTTTGTGCCTATCTCCGCGCTGAGTGCGTCGCTCTTCCGGTAGAGCGCGTCCACCTCCTGCTGTTTGGCGGAGAGCATACGCTCTGCGTTGTCAAAATCTGTCCTCGCCTTTTGCAGGCTGTCGCGAAGCTTATCCAGGCTGTCCAGCCACACGCTGACCTCCAGCACGCGGAGCTCGTCACGGTAGATGAGGAAGGCACCGGCCTTTTCGCTCTGAACGCGCAGAGGCTCCACCTGACCCTCCAGCTCGGTTATGATGTCGCGGACGCGGTTTAAGTTCTCCTCGCAGGCATTGAGCTTGCGTTCGCTCTCCTCCTTGCGGTAGCGGAATTTGGATATGCCCGAGGCTTCCTCGAATATCTCACGTCTGTCCACGCTCTTGACCGACAGTATCTCGTCTATTCTGCCCTGACCGATGACCGAGTATCCGTCGCGTCCCAGACCGGTGTCCATAAACAGCTCGTGGATATCCTTGAGCCTGACCTGCTTGCGGTTTATGTAAAACTCGCTCTCACCGCTGCGGTAATAGCGGCGGGTGACCTCTATCTCGTCGTATTCTATGTTAAGACCTCTGTCCGAGTTGTCCACGATAAGCGATACCTGACAAAAGCCCTGTGCCGAGCGCTTGAGGGTACCGCCGAAGATGACGTCCTCCATTTTGCCGCCTCGGAGGGTCTTGACCGACTGTTCGCCCAGCACCCAGCGGATAGCGTCAACGATGTTGCTCTTGCCCGAGCCGTTGGGGCCCACTATGGAGGTTATACCTCTGCCGAAATTAAGCAGAGTCTTATCGGGAAAGGACTTGAAGCCCTGGATTTCTATGGATTTAAGATACAAATTACGCACCTCCGCACATTACATCCCTATTCTAAATATTTTAGCAAAAAACCTGAGATATTACAAGCAAAAGTTGCCGTATACCTATTTATTATAAAACCCATCCGTGTTATAATGAACGCAGGATGTCGAAAACTGCCGAAAAAGGAGGCTGCGGGCCGTGGATAGCATAGTTATCATACTGTTCCTGCCTGCGGTTTTGTTTTTGCTGCTGCCCCTGCTCGAGCGCATTTCAGCACACCGCGCCAAAGCCTCCCGCAAGACCGCAGCCACGCTCCAAAAAGAGCCGGCCCCCGCGCCCGAGCCTGCACAGTCCTCCGGGCCGGCACAGCCGCAAGACCCCGTCGTGCTCATAGGCTCGCTGTCAAGCGCTTCTCAGCTGAGCGTGTGTCTCAGCGACGGGTTCTATCATATCCCCGCCGTTATCGCGGGCGAGGATCACCGCAGGATAGAGTACGTGGCCATCTATCAGTCCCGCAGATTTTTCGGTGCGGCGGCGGGAGTGCGCTATTACGCCCGTGTACGCACATCAACGGTACTGCCCCGATATAAGATAACCGAGATACCGCGGCAGAGCAATATGCCCTACGTGCGGTTTGAGCTGGACGAGTGGCAGACCCTGCCCCTGCCCATAGTCCCAAAGGGCAAGGGCATCACCTCGGCACGGTGCACTTTAAGCCGCCTGCTCAGCTCCGATAATATGCATCAGCTGCTCAAAAAATGAATTCTCGCGCCACGCCGCAGTTTTCGCTGCGGCGTTTTTGTGCGTTTTGTACAAAATTATTCCGTCTCATTTGTGCAAATCGTATATTTGGCCTCTTGACTTTTGCTTTTAATGTAGTAGAATGATTGAGGTTTGCAAAAACTTTGATCCCATAAACATACCACCATACAGGAGATGCACGAATATGGTTCTTCTTCTCAGTCTGTCCTTTGCCATTATGGCAGGACTCTTCGTATCCCGTTTCACCAAAAAGCTCAAGCTGCCCCACGTCACCGGTTATCTTATCGCAGGTATACTGATCGGCCCCTTCTGTCTGGGCGCGCTGGGTATCTCGGGCATAGGCTTCAATTCGCTGGCTCAGATCAAGGAGCTCAGTCTGTTTTCCGATCTGACCCTTGGATTTATCGCATTCGCCATCGGCAACGAGTTCCGCGTAAGCCAGATAAAAGCCATCGGCAAGCAGGCGGCTGTCATCGCCGTGTTTCAGGCACTGCTGGCGACCCTGCTGGTGGATGCCGCTCTTATCGGTCTGCACTTCGTCCTCGGTCCCGACAAGCTGCCTCTCAGCGCCGCCATTACTCTGGGCGCAATAGCTTCGGCTACCGCGCCTGCCGCCACTTTGATGGTCGTTCGTCAGTACAAGGCAAAGGGCAAGCTCACCGATATACTGCTGCCCGTTGTTGCGCTGGACGACGCTGTGGGTCTGGTGATATTCTCGGTATCCTTCGGTATCGCAAAATCTCTGGAGCTGGGCGCGCTGGATATGGTGTCCATCATAGTCTCCCCTCTCGTAGAGATCGTACTCTCCCTTGCGCTGGGCGCGCTGGCAGGTGCCGTGCTGACCTACGTGGAAAAATACTTCCATTCCAACAGTAAGCGTCTGTGTCTGGCGGTCACCTTCGTTATGCTGACCGTTGCGCTGAGCAAGCTGAGCTTCTCTGTAGGCCCCGTTCACTGCGGCTTCTCTCCCCTGCTGGTCTGTATGATGCTGGGCACCGTGTTCTGCAATCTGTGCGACTGGTCGGAAGACCTGATGGAAAAGACCGACAAATGGACCGTTCCTCTGTTCGTGCTGTTCTTCGTTATGAGCGGCTCGGAGCTGGAGTTTAACGTATTTGCCGATCTGGCTATAATCGGCGTAGGCGTGGTGTATATCGCGGCACGCTCACTGGGCAAGTACGCAGGTTCGTTCTTCAGCGCAAAGATAACCAAGTGTGACGAGAGCATCGTAAAATATCTGGGTGTCACCCTGCTGCCTCAGGCAGGCGTCGCGCTGGGAATGTCTCTCACCGCCCTGCAGCTGGGCGCAAGCGGCGAGCTGGTACGCAACATCACTCTGTTCTCGGTGCTTGTCTACGAGCTGGTAGGCCCCTCGCTCACCAAGATAGCCCTGACCAAAGCAGGCGACATCGCTCCCAAGCCTCTGCACAAGTACCGCAACAGAGAAGAATACAACCCCAAATACCCTGCATAATCCACACACTCCTTATATACGAAAAACTGCCGCAGACTACACTCTGCGGCAGTTTTTTGTTTGTCGGTATGATTATTCGACGTTATTGCGGTAGTAGCCTGCCCGCATGCAGCGGCGGCAAAGCTCCTCCGTGCATTGATGGGCGGAGAATCCGTCGTAGAGGGCTTTGGCACGGTGCGAGCGGAGTATGTCCTCAAGGCTCTGCTCAAACAGATTGCCCAGAGCGATTATCCCCTCGCCGTCAAGACAGCAGGGCACCACCGTGCCGTCGCACAGCACCCCTATCTGATCCCGCAAGCCATAGCAAAACCCGCTGTCGGACAGCACGGGCGCGCTCAGCGACGGCCAGTCAAACTTGTCGCCCCACTCCAAAAATACCCGCTCAGCAAGCTTAAATCCGCTTCGGGTCTGCTGCCACGGAGAGGGGAACCGCTGCCCGATAAGCCGCAGGATGGGGTCGTTGAGGCTGTTTTGCGCCCCCTCTGCCCTGCCCTCAAGATTCCACAGCCGAAGCACGGTTATCACTCCCTCATCGGCGGCTTTTCGGGCAAAGTCAAGGCAGGAAAGGATATACCCGTCCATCGGCACGCCCGTGTCGTTTGCCTCAAAGGAGTGCAGGGAGATGCTGACCTTGTAGGGCATGGCGCTTATAAGCTCCTCTCCCCGTCTGTCAAGCAAAGTGCCGTTGGTGGTGATGACCGGCTTAAATCCCAGCTCGCGGGCACGGGTGACAAACTGCGGCAGCAAAGGGTGCGCCAGCGGCTCACCCATAAGATGAAAATACAGATACTCCGCCCATGAGCGCAGCTTGAGCGCAAGCCGGTCAAACTCGCTCTCGCTGAGCGATCGCGGTGCGCGGGAAGTACCCGGACAGAAAGCACAGCTGAGGTTGCAGCGATTGGTGATCTCCAGATAGACTTTTTTGTGATTGGACATAGACTCATCCTTGAAAGATGGATTTTGTGAAAAAAGCACTTGCCTACGCAAGTGCTTTTTGGAGCTGGTGACGTGACTTGAACACGCGACCTGCTGATTACGAATCAGCTGCACTACCGACTGTGCTACACCAGCAAAATATAGGGTACTTACGTATAATAGCACAAAAAAACGTCGTTTTCAAGAGAAAATTAACGGCGGCAAGGGTGGGATAGGCGTTTTGCGGATATTTTTTGAAAAAACTCATAATTTTCCTTGCTTTTTGCGAAAGAATATGGTAGACTATTTAACGCTGATATAAATTAATAGGTTTGGAGAAGTACCCAAGTGGTGAAGGGGCTCCCCTGCTAAGGGAGTAGGGCGGTAACACGTCGCGAGGGTTCAAATCCCTCCTTCTCCGCCATCAAAGGGCAATGAAAAAGATATTGCCCAAGAAACCCCCGATTTTATCGGGGGTTTCGCCGTTTCTACGGTCGAAATTTTTACAAGCGATTTTGTAGATGTGAAAAAGGT
>JAFQTO010000011.1 GCA_017408985.1 Clostridia bacterium | reverse complement strand
GCTGTGATGTTGTGCCTTCGGCACAGTTGGCAAACATCACATCATTGCGACTTTTTGGAGCAACATCATTACGAACGAAGTGAGTAACATCACTTTTGCGTAAGCAAAAACATCACTCCTTTACCACCCAAAAACAAAACATAGTATAACACACTATACCTTGCAGGCAAGGAAGTGTGCAAAAGGGACGAGAAAACCTCGTCCCTTTTGATATTGATAAAAAACTGCTTTACGGTAGGTGCCCGCAGCTGACCTTTTTGTTATATGTTGTATTTTTATTTGTTTAATATATCCCTGACTATCAGCATTATATGCTCACTTTGCTCGGGACTGAGCTTTTCTATCTCGCGCAGCAGTTCGTTGGTCTTTTTGGGTGACGGGGCAGAGGTATTAAAAAACTCCTGCGGGGTGATCTTGAGATACTCGCAGATATAGAAGAATACAGACATAGAGGGCATAGTGCGGCTGTTTTCGATCTTGTTGATATAGCTTTCGCTTTGACCCAACGACAGACTCATATCTCTGGCAGAAACGCCCTTCTGCATACGCAATTCACATAGGCGTTTAACAAACCCGTTCATATAATCGCTATGCTTCATCAAACCACCCTTTCATCTATAGTATAATTCCACTAACGGGTGATTATATGGCATAACAAGATGTATTTTGATTGACATAGGGAATTACAGTATGTATAATATGGCTGTATGGGGAATAAGAAGCAATATCACCCAAATGCATAAATATTGCAAGGTGCTGTATACGATGAACAAGGAACAAAGGATAAGGGATATCCTGATATCAAATGCTGTCAGTCTTGTTGCCGAGGGCGGTTTCGAGATAGCAACAACAAAAGCCATAACCTACATCAGCCGGGATACCGACGTCAAAATGAACGAGGTTTATATCTATCGTTTTTTCGGCAGCAAGGAAAACCTGTTCGCCGCCGCCTTTCATAGGCTTGACAGAGAGTTTTTGTTCGTACTGCACAGCGCCTTTGCACATACCGACCTTGTTGCTGACGATACCGAAGATGCGTTTTATACGGCGTTTTTGGAGATATGGGATCACGTTATTAATAATGAAGCAAAATTCAGATACTATATCAGGTATTATTACTCGGCATATTTTGTCAAGCTGTCGCTTCAGGAACATCTGAGGCTGTTTGATGATATTATAGGGGATTTTTCGCACGTCTTTGTTGCCGATGCCGACGTACGCTCTGTTATGCACAGCGTACTGACCACTCTGTTGGACTTTGCCGTGCGGGTCTATAACGGCGACCTTGAGGACAACGACCAAAACCGCCCTCACGTGTTCAGAGTGCTTCGGTGTACCCTGTCGGGCTATCTCAAGGAACAATACAAAACCAATTAAAAAACAGTCGGGTTATGTCCGACTGTTTTTTGCTGTTTGTATTCTTTTTAACCTTGGCGTCTTACACCTTCAATATGCACCGCACGGACCTTTCTGTAATAGTATGAGCTCAGCGGGCGGCAGTTGGCGTTTGCCGAGTGAGCCGCAAGATATATTGTATCGGGTGACGGCGTGCCGTCTATGCCGATTACCACGGGGGTGTGATGGTATTCGTTGCGGTCTATGGCAAGCTGTATGATATCTCCCGGCTCAAGCTCACTCAGCGGCACTTCTCTGCCGTAGGGTCCCACACCCTTGTTGGTGGTGAGAAAGTTATACAGATACTGCACTCCCGTCCAGCTGGGTGAGCGGTCGTTGACGTTTATGTAATACCAGCCGTAGGTGGGGGTATAGTTCATATATCCCGCTCCCGCAAAAATCGCCTGACTTGCAAAATTCGTGCAGTCGCCGCCGAGGTTCTGAAAATCATAATACTGCGGATTTCTGAAATACGCCCATTTGTATGCGTACTCGGCCGCTTTGTCGCGGTAGTATTCGATAGTTTGAAGCATAGCAAACCTCCTTTGTGCAGTATATGAGGTCTGCGCGATGCCCGTTACATACCGAATCCGCCGTCCACGCCCAGCACCTGTCCCGTGATGAACCCCGACTGCGCCATAAACAGCGCCGCCCGGGCAATCTCCTCGGGCTGACCGACTCTGCCAAGCGGAGTGTCCTGAGCGAGTGCGGTTAAGTCGTAGCACCTGCTCATATCGGTGTCTATCACACCGGGAGCGATACAGTTGACACGTATAGAGGAGGGAGCGTACTCTTTGCTCAGCGCCAGAGTCAGACCGATGATACCCGCCTTGACAGCCGAATATCCCGACTCATAGGAGCCGCCTCTGACCCCCCAGACCGAAGATATATTGATTATGCACCCGCTCTGTCTGCGCACCATATGGGGAAGTACCTCGCGGCAGCAATACACCGTGCCGTCCAGACATACACCGCGCACTTCTGCCCACTGCGTGTCGGTCATATCGGTCAGCAGTCCTGCAAGCGATACCCCTGCGTTGTTTATCAGCACGTCAATATGCCCGAACCGACCCATCGCCCAATCCACCAGCGCTCTGACCTCGCTGCTTTTTGATACGTCGGCTTTGAAGCAATCGGCATCGCACCCCGCCTCACGCAGCTGCTGAGCAAGCTCCAGCGCCTGTCTTTCGCTTTTGTTATAGTCAATGGCTACCGAGTAGCCGTTTTGTGCAAACACCTGCGCGCAGGCTCTTCCGATGCCTCTGGACGCGCCCGTGATAAGTACTGTCTTTGACATAATATCACCTCCCGTCTATTCTAACACATTTTTTGCAAAAAGTAAAATCGGTGTGACTTTTTGTAATTCACACCGATTTTATTGACTCAGGCTTCCGAGTGTTCGTGCCAGTTGCGGAAAAGCAGGGAAATGCACCACAGTCCCGCAATAAACACCAGACCGTAAACGAGTCTGCTGAGAAAAGCCGTCTGACCGCCGAATATCCAGGCAACCAAATCGAACTTGAACAGACTGATAAGTCCCCAGTTGACAGCGCCGACTATTACCAGCGCCAATGCTGTTTTGTCCATTTTCTGACCTCCTTTTTCAATATCTTTCCGCAAAAAATGCAAAAGATACATTTAGGATGAAAAATTCGCAGATTTATGGTATACTGATATATAATACCTCTGTTAGTATGTGCCTGCCGGCAGGAATAATACCCGTGATATCTATACATTTTATATATAGACAAGGAGTAATAAAATGGACAAAGTTTTCCTTGCAAAATGCCCTGATTACGATTTTTCGCTTGTGCAGCAGAATGTTGTACGCATATTTGATGCTTTCGGCGGCGCGCAGTCTATCCTCCGCGGCAGAAAAAAGGTCAACGTCAAGGTCAACCTGCTTCTGCCCAAATCCCCCGACTCCGCCGCTACCACCCATCCTGCCGTTGCCGCAGCGGTTGCAAAATATTTTGTGGACGCGGGCGCCGACGTCACCATAGCCGACAGCCCCGGCGGCCCTTATAACACCCTGACCATCAACAAGGTCTACGACGCCTGCGGTATGCGTGAGGCTGCCCGCCTCAGCGGCGCTTCCCTCAATATGGATATGGGTTCGCGCATCAAAACCTTTGAGTGCGAGGGCGGGGTGCGTGCCTTTGATATCATCAGTCCCGTCTGCGACGCCGACGTGGTCATTGACGTCGCCAAGATGAAGACTCACTCGCTGGCATACTTCACGGGCGCGGTCAAAAATCTGTTCGGTACTATAGCGGGCGTCAACAAAGCCGCCTACCACGCCAATCTGCCCAAAGTCGAGGACTTCTGCGCTATGCTGGTCGATCTGTGCCGCACGGTCGCACCCGACTTCTCTATTATAGACGGTATAGTGGGTATGGAGGGCGACGGGCCTTCGGGCGGCAGCCCCAGACACGCAGGCGTACTTATCGGTGCGCTCAATCCCTTTGCCGCCGACCTTGCCGCTATGCGTTATTGCGGTCTGAGCGAGAATAATTCCCCCGTACACCGCAGGGGAGTGGAGCTGGGTCTTGTGTCCGATATCGAGTACATCGGTGACGACCCGACGCCGCTGGAAGTGCCCTTCGTCCCCGCAATGATGGACAAAAAGATGTGGAAAGCCGTTTCCGCCATCCCAAAAGTCGTGTCCCGCATAGTGGGTGCCCGTTTCAGACCCTATCCCATTATCAGCGACAGGTGCGTCGGCTGCGGAATATGCGCCCAATCCTGCCCGGGCAAAGCACTTGAGATAAAAAACAAAAAAGCCGTGCTTAACAAAAAGCTGTGCATAAAATGCTATTGCTGTCACGAACTCTGCCGTATTGAGGCTATCGATCTGAGGTGACTTTATGGAATGCAGAGCCTGCGCAAAACTCAATCTCTATCTTGATATAACCGGCACTCTGCCCGACGGCTATCATCAGCTCCGCTCGGTCATGCAGAGCATAACTCTGTGGGACGTGGTGGACGTTGAGGCTGCCGACGTGATCACTCTCAGCGTAGACAAGCCGTATGTCCCCACCGACGAACGCAACACGGCGTACAAAGCCGCCAAAGCTTTTTTTGCCGCATCCGGCATAGACGGCGGTGCCGATATAAAGATCAAAAAACGCATACCCGTAGGTGCGGGTATGGCAGGAGGCAGTGCCGACGCCGCCGCAGTGCTCAATTTGCTCAATATTATATACGGTCTGCCCCTTAATCAGGAGCGGCTTGCCGAGGTTGCCGCATCGGTGGGCGCGGACGTGCCCTTCTGTCTTGAAGGCGGCACTATGCTCTGCGAGGGCAAGGGCGAGATACTGACCCCGCTGCCCCGACTGCGCCGCTGCGGCATCGTGGTGGTCAAGCCTGCCTTTTCGGTGTCCACCAGGACCGCCTACGCTATGTTTGACGAGCTGGGCGGAGACTGCCCGCCCATCGACGGGATGCTGTCTGCGCTCAAAAACCGCGACCTTCACGCCGTATGTCAGGCTATGGGCAACGATCTGGAAAAATGCATCGCCCTAAAATATCCCGAGATAGATCTGATCAAGCGGCAGCTGCTTGACGCAGGCGCCATAGGCGCTATGATGACCGGTTCTGGCTCTGCCGTGTTCGGAATATTCAAAGACCGTGAGAGCGCCGCCCGCGCATCGGGCGTGCTGAGAGGCCCCGGACGCCTGGTGTATACCGCCGAACCGGTATGATTTTTTTTGAATAACTGAATAAAAACGCCGCCCGCTGTCGAGAATGGTAATACTTATTCTTAACAGGGCGGTGTTTTTGTATGAAAATCAAAAAATGGGAAACGGCATTGATAATAGGATTTGTGGTCGCGCTGTTTTTTGCACAGCCTCTTTCCGTGCAGGCGTCGGTGGCAGACAAGATGACCCGACTTCACGTTGTGGCAAATTCGGACAGCGAAAGCGATCAGCAGCTCAAGCTCAAGGTGCGCGATGCCGTTCTTAAAGCCTCTGAGGGTCACGATACCGTGTCCGATGCTCTGCTGACTGAGATGCGGGAAGCGGCACAGCAGTGTATATACGATAACGGATATGACTATACCGTGACCGTGGAGAGGGGAGAGATGTGGTTTGATACCCGTGACTACGACGGCTTCTCCCTTGCGGCGGGGTACTACGACGCCGTCAAGGTGCGGATAGGTCAGGCACAGGGCAAAAATTGGTGGTGCGTCATATTCCCGCCGCTGTGTGCTGCTGTCAGCGAAAAAGAACTTGCCGAGACCGCCAAAGCCGCAGGACTGAGCGCAAAGGAGATATCCTTCATATCCAAAGACGGCAACACCTGCGTGCTGAGCTTTAAGCTTGCCGAACTGTGGGGAAAACTGAAAAAGAGCCTCGAAAAAATAAAATGAAAAAAGTTGAAAAAAAGTTGAAAAAAGGTGTTGACAAATGGAAAATGGCGTGGTATTATAAACAAGCGCTCGAGAGAAGCGGTCGTGAAAGCGGCGGTGAGCGAGAGCGAGAAAGCACTTTGTAAATTAAACAGCACCAAGAAAGAAATAGGAACCCTGAGATTTTATTGAGGTTTGAAAGTACTTTTCGAACACAGAAATTTAGAAGCCAAATCGAGCTTTAAGAAGGTTTTAAGACTTTGGTCTTGAGAT
>JAFQTO010000010.1 GCA_017408985.1 Clostridia bacterium | reverse complement strand
GAGAGCCGAGGGCGCAAGGTTTTATCCCCGCAGTCACCTGCGGTGACAGCTCCCCTTGCAACAAGGGGAGCCAATAAAAAAAAAGAAAAGCACTGCGGATGCAGTGCTTTTCTATTAAGCTTTAAGTTGTGACGCGTTAGTCGTTATGACTTACTTAGCGTCCCACCAGCCGTTGTACTGATCGAAGCCAATACCGGTTACATAACCGTCGTAGGGCAGGTTGAAGCCTTCTGCAAACAGAACCTTAGTGGGAGTCTCATAGAAGGGGATAACAGCCAGCTCGTCAAGCAGCTTCTCTTCCATCTTCTGGCACAGCTCGATAACTTCGGCGTTCTGGGTCTTGAGGTCAAGGCTCATAGCCTCGGCATACCAGTTGTCGTAAGTCTGGTCAGCATAGCAGAATCTGGGAGGAGAATAGTCGGAGCGGTAGTAGTTGAAGGTTGCGCGAGGATCCTTTGCGGAGGGCAGCAGGCTGCCGACAGCGGTATCGAAAGCGGTAGGATCATCGGGATTGTAACGGCGGAGCTGGGTGGTCTGGCTGGAGGGAACGACCTGGAACTCAACTGTCATCTTGCCGGCAAAGGTGGTGTTGTACTGCTTCATCAGCATCTCGCAAGCTGCGCGGATATGGGAAGTAGCAGCATTAGAGGTATCACCGGTCAAGATGCGCAGGACGGACGAAGTGATGCCGCACTGCTCATATGCCTTGTCGATCTTCTGCAGAGCCTTGTCGATATCGGTGATGGTGTAGGGATCGGGTACGTAGTCAGCGGGCATATCAACGAATGCGATACCGTTCTCGGGATCACCCAGAACAGCACGTCTCATAAGACGGGATGCGGGATAAACGCCCAGGGTCTCAGCGATCTCGTTACGGTCTGCTGCATAGTACAGAGCCTGACGGAAGTTCAGGTTGCCCAGCAGGTTGTTGTAGTTGGTGTTGCCCCAGTTGACGAACATATACATCAGGGAGTCGTTGAAGTACTCTTCGACACGGGGGTCATCCTCGTAGGTCTCCCACATGGAGTAGGACAGAGCGGTGTAATCCAGCTCGCCGTTCTCGAACAGCTGAACAGCAGTTGCGGTATCGGGAACTACCTTCCAAACGATCTCGTCGAGGAAGTACTCGTCAGCGTGGATGTAGTCGGGGTTCTTCTCAACTCTCATCTTGCCGTCGGGGATCCACTCAACCAGGACGTAAGCGCCGCAGGAAGCGTAAGTCTCAACAGAGGTACCGTAGGTGGTAGCAGACTTGTCTTCGGTCATGTTAGCCTCAACAAGGGTCTTGTTGATGATGCTGCGGTTGGGAGCCAGGATAGCATCGTACTGGGTAATGGGCTTGGTGTAGGTTGCCTGGAAGGTGTAGTCGTCGATCTTCTTGTAGCCGACGTCTGCCCAATCCTTGACTTCGCCCATCTGATACTCGTAGATGTTAACAAAAACACCGTAAGCATTCAGAGTCTGGGAAGAAGCGGACAGAACCTGCATCTTGGGGTCAGCGTGCATCTTGAAGGTGTACTCGAAGTCGTCAACAGTGATGGGATCGCCGTTGCTCCACTTCATGCCTTCAACGATCTTGTACTCCCAAACGTAGCCGTCAGCGTCGACCTGCTTGGGCAGTTCAGCTGCCAGATCGCAGATGTACTCCCAGCCCTGGCCGCCTTCCTTAATTTGATCGCGGTAGAGGCAAGCAGAGGTCAGGTTGATGATGGTCCAGGGGTTGGTGTCCTGGGTGGTCAGGCAGTTAACGGTGGGGGGGCAGGTGGTGAAGTAAGAAGTGAAAGTGCCGCCGTAGCGGTTATCCTTCTCCTCTCCCTTATTGCCTTCGTCCTTGTTGCCTTCGTCCTTGTTGCCTTCGTCCTTGTTACCGGTGTCTTCCTTGCCGGTGTCGGGATCGTTGGCCTTGCCGTCTGTGTCTTTGCCGCAGCCTGCGAAAGCAGCGACCAGCATCAGTACAGCAAGAATAAGTGCCAAGTACTTTTTCATGGATTTTTCCTCCTATAAAATTTTTGGTCATATATATGACCTTACAGTTGTATTCTAATCACATTGACGTCGTTTGTCAAGCTAAATTCAAGATTAAGGCAGGTTTTCGGCAAAAATCCACAAAATTAATGCGCAAATTTTGTTGAACTCAACAGAAGATTTGTAAAAATCGGGGTTTGTACCATATAATATGACGAAACCGAGGAAATTTTAATCAAGAATTAACATTTTGTCATAAATATCGGATGAATTGGGTAAGGTGGAGTTTGCCTGCGGCAAGTTAAGGTGTCGGCAATCCGACGGGATATAGCGCCTGCGGCGCGTGATATGTCACCTACGGTGACGTAAAGGTGTCGCCTGCGGCGACGGGTTGATTAGGCGGGAGTGGTCTCCACTCCCGCCCGTTTAATTGGTCACCGCAGGTGACACCTCAATTATTCATTATTCAATATTCATTGCGAAGCTTGCCGGCCTTTGTGGCAGGCTTCACGCAGGGCGCAGCCTGCACAGCCGCAGGAGCAGGAGGATTTGCCGCGTTTTTTGTTGATGATCCGGGTTGCCATGGCGGCGATGAACACCGCCGCTACGGCAAACAGAGTTATTATAGTCGGGAGGTTCATTTATTTCATCTCCTTGGGTTTATGGATGAGCATATAACCGATGAATGCCAGCACCGCAAAAGCCGCTCCCGTCCAGAAGGTAAAGCTGCCGGTAGTGATGAGCATACCCAGCTGATAGACGATGAGGGATATTGCATAGGCAAACACGCACATATAGGCTATGGTACCTGCGGTCCACTTCCAGCTGTTCATCTCACGTCTGATGGCGCCCATTGCGGCAAAGCAGGGTGCGCACAGCAGGTTGAATATCAGGAAAGACATACCCGCAAGGCCGCTGTTGCCAAAGAATTCTTCGGCTATGGTCGCGTACATGGTTGCGTCGCCTGCGGCGGCCAGATCGGCATTGGCCATGGAGGACAGAGTGCCGAAGGTGCCCACCACCTGCTCTTTTGCAACAAGACCGAGGATGGTTGCCACGGCAGACTGCCAGTTGCCGAATCCCAGAGGTGCAAACAGCCAGCTGATACCGCCGCCTATAAGCTCAAGCAGGGATGCGCCGCCGCGGGTCTCTGTGATGTAGTGGAATCCGCCCTCAAAGGACAGACTGTTCAGCACCCATATAATAACGCTTGCCAGCAGTATGACGCTGCCCGCACGCTTGATAAAGCCCCAACCGCGGTCCCATGTGGTGCGGAGGATATTTTTGGGTACGGGCAGGTGGTACTGGGGCAGCTCCATAACAAAGGGAGAGCAGTCGCCGAGGAAGGGTTTGGTTTTTTTGAGCATAAGGCCGGTGACGACCACGGCACCGATGCCTATGAAGTATGCCAGCGTTGCCACCCATGCGGCACCGCCGAACAGTGCACCTGCGATCATACCCACGATGGGCATTTTGGCGCCGCAGGGAATAAATCCGGTGGTCATAACGGTCATTCGGCGGTCACGTTCCTGCTCGATGGTACGGGATGCCATAATGCCGGGCACGCCGCAGCCGGTAGCTACCAGCATGGGGATAAAGCTTTTGCCCGACAGACCGAATTTGCGGAAAACTCTGTCCATAATAAAGGCTACGCGGGACATATAGCCGCAGTCTTCAAGCAGGGACAGAAGCAGGAACAGTATCATCATCTGAGGCACAAAGCCCAGAACGGCGCCTACGCCGCCTACGATACCGTCGGCAACAAGGGACACCAGCCAGGGGGCAACGCCCAGATTGGTGAGAAAGCCTGCCACGCCGGGGATGATCCACTCGCCGAAGAGGGTGTCGTTCATAAATCCCACAGTCCAGTCGCCGATAGAGCCGATGGATATGTAGTATACCAGAAACATTGCAAGCACGAATATAGGCAGAGCAAGCACGCGGTTGGTGACGATGCGGTCTATCTTGTCGGACACGGTAAGGCGCTTGGCGCTCTTTTTGTCGTAGCAGGTCTTGAGGGTACGGGTAATGTACTCGTAGCGGTCGTTGATGACGATGCTCTCGCTGTCATCGTCAAACTGCTTCTCAACGTCGCGGATATCCGCCTCGATATGCTCAAGGGTCTCGGCAGAGATGCCCAACTGCTCTATGACCTGCCTGTCGCGCTCGAATATCTTGACCGCGTACCAGCGCTGATGAGTCTCGGGCAGGTGGTGGACGGTGGCTTCCTCGATATGGGCGATGGCGTGCTCCACGTCACCCGAAAAGATATGGCGGTGGGTGCGCAGACCGTCTTTTGCCGTCTGTACGGCAAGGTCGGCGGCGGCGTCGATGCCGTCGTTTTTGAGGGCGGAGATCTCGATCACGGGACAGCCCAGCGCGCGGGAAAGTACGGGCAGGTCTATAGAGTCTCCCCTCTTGCGCACTACGTCCATCATATTGATGGCAATGACCACGGGGATGCCCAGCTCAAGCAGCTGGGTGGTCAGGTACAGATTGCGCTCAAGGTTGGTGCCGTCCACGATGTTGAGGATGGCGTCGGGGCGCTCGGTGACCAGATAGTTGCGCGCCACAACCTCCTCAAGGGTGTAGGGAGACAGCGAATAGATGCCCGGAAGGTCGGTCACTATGACGTCGGGCTGTTTCTTGAGCTTGCCTTCTTTTTTCTCAACGGTAACGCCGGGCCAGTTGCCAACGTACTGATTGGACCCCGTCAGGGCGTTGAACAGAGTGGTCTTGCCGCTGTTGGGATTGCCCGCAAGGGCTATCGTGTAGGTCTTGTTCATTGTTGATTGCTCCTTATGTATAGCTTACTCGGTCTCGATCATTTCGGCATCGGCTTTGCGCAGAGACAGCTCGTAGCCGCGCACCATGATCTCAATAGGATCGCCCAGAGGTGCGAATTTGCGGACGTAGATCTCAACGCCCTTGGTAATGCCCATATCCATAATGCGCCTCTTGACTGCGCCCTCGCCGTGGAGCTTTTTGACACGGACGGTCTGCCCCGGTTTTGCCTGTCTGAGTGTTGTCATATTAATTCCTCCGTTTAAGTTAGAGATATCTAACTTGTCTGTATTAAGATCGTTAGATGCGTCTAACTTCTTGTCGAAAAATATAGTTAGACATATCTAACTGCATAAATGATAACACACCGCCGCATATTTGTCAACGGTTTTTTTGCCCGGGTTGAAAAATCTTCGGCTGTATGATAAAATTATGAAAAACACGGACGAAAAAGAAGGCGGTGAGCCAATGAAGATACAGAAATCCGCAGAGGATTACCTGGAGACCATGCTGATGCTGCAAAAAAGCCGCGGGTTCGTGCGGTCGGTGGATATTGCCGAGCAGCTGGGAGTGACCAAGCCAAGCGTCAGCTACGCCACAAAGCGCCTGCGTGAAAACGGGTATATCACCATGGAAAAGGACGGACTGATCACCCTGACCGAGACGGGACTGCGTATCGCCGAGGATATGTACGTGCGGCATAAGGTGCTGAGCGAGTTTTTTGTCAGGCTGGGGGTCAGCGAGGAGGTCGCGAGAGAGGACGCCTGCAAGATAGAGCACGATCTGAGCGCGGAGACCTTTGAGGCGATAGTGCGGCATATTGAGGAGAAGAGCAAAAAATGATGTTTGTGCTGTCGCACAAGTGATGCAGCTGCGCCGTGATGCACGCCTGCGGCGCGTGATACAGCCTCGCGCTGCCCGGCGTGAGACCACCTCATCCGTCAGCCGTTGGCTGACACCTTCTCCTGCACAGGAGAAGGCAAATCAAGGCGTCGCAAAGCGACGGATAAAAAAATCCTCTCATTCACCCTATAGTAAAAAAACCACCTCTGTTCATAGGGTGATTTCCTTAGCGGAGAATTTTACACTTTGGGCAAAGTGCGAGCATTGCATTTGACTAGTCAAACGCAAATGGGCAAAGCCCAAACCCTTATTACAAGCAGAAAGAGAGAACAACGGTTTATAGCCGAAAGTTCTCTCTTTTTTGTTAGTGATGTTTTTGCTAACGCAAAAGTGATGTTATGCTGTGCATAATGATGTTGCTCGCAATGCTCGCAGTGATGTGATGTTTGCCCACTGTGCCGAAGGCACAACATCATTCACGCAGTGAGCATCACTGCCGAAGG
>JAFQTO010000009.1 GCA_017408985.1 Clostridia bacterium | reverse complement strand
CAAAAACATCACTCCTTTACCACCCAAAAACAAAACACAGTATAACACACTATACCTTGCAGGCAAGGAAGTGTGCAAAAGGGACGAGAAAACCTCGTCCCTTTTGATATTGATAAAAAACTGCTTTACGGTAGGTGCCCGCGAGGCATCCTTTTGTTTAGTCTGTTCAGTTCCATTTGGAGAGTACGGTCAGTTTCGGTTTGCCGTTCGGGTCAGTTTGGCAGTCGCAGATATATCCGCGGCAGTTTTTCAGTGCGTAGGTGAAGTAGTCTTTTTTGGGTTCGGCGCAGCGCTCAAGCACCGCCATTACGGTGCCGCCGTGGACCACCATTACCGTCTGATACGCGCCCTTTTCCATTTGCTCTGCGGCGATCTTTTCAAAAGCGCGGCAGACCCTGTCGGAAAAATCTGCCCGACTTTCGCCCTCGGGAGGCGCAGAGGTACAGCCGTCCTCCACCCACTGTCTGTATCGTGGGTCGTTTTCGAGCTCACTATAATTTTTGCCCTCAAAAGCGCCGAAGTTCATCTCATCAAAAGCTTTTTCTTCTATTATCTGCGCTTTTGGAAACAGCAGCGCCGCCGTCTGCCCGGTACGCACAAGGGAGGACACCCACACCTGCGTGACACTTTCATCCTCGCCTGCCGCCTGCGCCTGACGGATGCCCAACTCACACAAAGGCTCGTCGGTGACGCCTATATAGCGCTTGAGGGTATTGCCCTCGGTGCTTCCGTGACGGATAAGAACGATCTTCATCACAACTGTCCCTTGATGACGGTGGGGATGCCCGCGACCATACGCACCACGCAGTCGGCTTTTTGGGCAAGGCGTACGCACAGTCTGCCGGTGGCTTCTCTGCCCGCTCTCTCCTGCCAATCAACGGGCATAACGCCCGAACCCACTTCATTGCAGATGACAACGGCTTTTTTGAGCAGCGGCTCAAGCAGGCTGTCGGCGCTTTCGGGGCACTTGAACACCATCTGCTCTACGTGGAATATGACGGGACTGCCGTCAAGCACGCCGTCAGCCATCTGTGAGGGGGTATAACCGAGGCTTTGCGCAAAGGTGCGCTTGCCCGAGCCCTCGCCGCCTACTATCAGAACCATACCGATGCCATCCTTTCCGCCAATATGCAGCACAGTGCCAGCGCAGGCTGAAGTGCGGTGATGATGAATCCCGCAAGGTCGCCCGACATACCGCCGAACTGTTTTTTGCTCATTCGTTTGATGTACAGATATCCCGCACCGCCGCAGATGGTGCTTGCTATACCGCCTGCGGGGCTTAATGCTATCATACCGCCTGCACACAGCACACACCACGCGATGAGAATGACCGCGGCTTTGCTGTCAGCGGCCGTTCTGAACTCAGAGAGCAGACCCTGCTGTGTGCTTGTGGGCAGGCTGACCCCTGCCAGAGCACCGATACTGCGTGCAAACACCTGATGCAAGGCCAGCATAAAAACTGCCGTACCGTCTGCACCCATATAGGCGCAAAGGGCGAAATGCAGTACGAAAAATCCCCCCGCAGATATCACGGCAAAGGCGCCTGCGCGGGAGTCTTTGAGTATCTCGCGCTTTTTCTCAAAACCTGCGTGGCTGGACAGCGCGTCGGCGGTATCGCAGAAGCCGTCCATATGTATGCCCCCCGACACGATAAGGGGCAAAAGCACCGACCCCGCGCCGCAGACAAGGCCGCCCAGATAAAGCTCACGGCACAAAAATCCCCAGAGCATCATACAGACGCCCGCGGCAACGCCCACAAGGGGCAGGGCGCAGAGCATATATTTCATATTACTGCTTTTCCACTCGACCCTGGGCATAGGAACGCGCGAAAACATGGAAAACGCCATAGCGATCGATCTCAGCGCATCCTTCATATCAGCCGTTCTCCTTTCATCACTATGGGTATGCCGCAGACAAGCTCAAGCACGCTGTCGGCTTTTTGGGCAAGAGCGGCGTTTATCCTGCCCAGCACCTCGATATATTTTCGGGTCTCAAAGGTATATTCACCGCTGTCGCTGCCCACGTCGTTGGTGACGATTATCAGGTTGTCGCTCTGACGGGCAAGAGCATCTATCCCGTCCATAACGGCATCATAGGGGTCGCGCATATTGCCCTGCCCGTCAAACATCTCGTTTGCCGTCAGGTTGCACACGCACTCAAGCAGCACCGTACCGCGGCGGGGCAGGCTGAGATGTGCCAAATCCGTGTACCTCTCTACAGTCTCAAACCCCTTGCCCGCACGCATTTGGCGGTGACGCTCGATCTTCTGCTCACTGCCGTCACCAAAAGGCATCATAGCCGCTATATAGTATCTGGGGATGTCAAAGTGCAGACACAGCTCCTCGGCATAATGGCTCTTGCCGCAGTCGGAGCCGCCGGTCAGCATAATTATCATTTGCTCTCTCCTCCGAGCTTGCGATACTTCTCTATGCCCGTATCCTCAAACTCCGCCGAGCCGTGATACACGCTCAGCGCCATATCAAGCAGGGGCAGCATACACACGCCGCCCGTGCCCTCACCAAGCTTCATATCGGCGTAGATGACAGGCTCAAGCTCAAGCTCGTCAAGTATAGCTTTTGCCGCAGGCTCTTTGGAGGTGTGGCTGGCTATCATGGCGCTGCGGCAGTTGGGGCACAGCCGTGCGGCGATAAGCGCAGATACCGAGCTGATAAGTCCGTCAACAACTATGGGCACGCGGTAAACAGCACCGCCTATGAACATACCCACCATACCCGCAATATCAAAGCCGCCCAGCTTGGATAACACGTCAAGTGGGTCGTTTTTGTCGGGGGCGTTGACCTCGACAGCCTTTTTGATAACGGCGAGTTTGCGCTCAAGACCGCTGTCGGAGAGACCCGCACCCCTGCCCGTTACCTGCTCCACGGGCATATCGAGAAGCTGTGATGCCACAGCGCTGGAGGTGGTGGTATTGCCTATTCCCATTTCGCCGGTGACGAGGATCTTGTATCCCTCGTTTGAGTACCTGAGCACAAGATCCATTCCGTACTTGATAGCCATCTCCGCAACCTCACGGGTCATAGCGGGGCCGACAGCTATATTGCCCGTGCCGTCGGCTATATGACAGCCCTCTACACCCTCAACCGGCTTCAGCATACCCATATCGTGAGCAAAAACGTCGGCTCCCGCCGCAGCTGCCATAAGGCAGACCGAGGAACGGTGATCCCTGATCTGCGCCGCCATTGTGGCGGTGACCGATGCGTCTGTCTGAGTGACGCCCTCGCAAACCACGCCGTTATCGGCGCAGAATACCGCCACGGCACGCTTGCCGATCCCAACGCAGGAGTTTTCGGTCAGGGCGGCTATCTTGGTAACAACGGTCTCCAGCCTGCCTAAACCGTTGAGAGGCTTGGCTATCGAGTCCCAATGTGCCTGAGCGGCGGCTTTGGCTTTGGTGCAGGGGGATGCGATAAGGGAATTTATGTATTCAAAATCAAGCATTTGTCACAACTCTCCTTTGCAAAAGAAACGGGCATACCCATACAGTTTAATTATACCAGTCAACACAAAAAAGTCAATCACTGCCGCAAGGGCATATTGCTTTTTCCACGGGCGTATGATATATTCTTACAGGAGTTATGTTATTTCTTCACACCCCCAAAAACGGAGGCGCTTGTATATGAAAACCCGCACCAAAGAAGAAAAACTCAGTCTGTTTCTGCTTATATCCGCGCTGACGATGTACGTGCTGGTATGTATGACCAAGTCAAACTACACCGCATCCATAGCATATATCGTCAAGGAAGGCATCTTCACCAAAGCCAAATCGGGACTTATATCCGCCTGCTTCTACCTCATATACTCGGTGGGACAGATAGTAGGCGGCGTTATTACCGACCGCATCTCCCCCTACAAGGTCATCAGCATCGGTATCCTTGGCTCGCTTGGCATTAATTTTGCTCTGTGCTTTACCACCCGTTTCGAGGCGGTGCTGGTGCTGTGGAGTCTGTGCGGCATTATTCAGTTCGGTATATGGCCCGGACTTGTCAAGATAGTGGCAAGCGTCATATCCCCCAAGCACCGCAAAACAGCCTCCGTGCTCGTAGGTATGTGCATCGGCACGGGCGGCATACTCAGCTATCTCGTTGCCACACCCGTTCTTGAGTGGCTGGGCTGGGCAGGTCTGTTCGGTATGAACTCGCTGGTGCTTGTGCTGCTGCTTATCTCGTGGGTACTGACCGAAAAGCTCACCGCACCCGCTTTGATGCCCGAGCCCGTCAGGCACATCCGCGCATCGGCACCCGAATGCAAGCCTGCATTCTTCCCCATATTCCTGCGCAGCGGCCTGCCCGTTATAATGGCGGTCAATATGATAGTCAATATGCTGAGCATCGGCATCAAGTCCTGGGTGCCCACCATGATGATGGAAAGCTACGATATCTCGGCTACCTGGGCAAGCGTGCAGACCGCCGTCACCTACGCCGTCAATATCGCGGGCGCGTTTGCCGTTATATATCTCTTCCGCAACATCAAAAACGAGCTTGTATGCGAAAGCACCTATCTGTTCTTGTGCGTACCGTTCTATATAATCCTGCTGTTTATCGGCAAGTGGCCTATGTGGAGTATGATGACTGCGGTAATGGTGACAACTACCTTTACCTACTCGGTGGGCAATCTCAACGTGCGCACCGCCGCCAATTTCGAGAAATACCGCTGCAGCGCCACGGTCAGCGGAATACTCAACGGTATGGCAAGTTTCGGCATATTCGCCGCCAACGGCAGCTTCGGTGTGATAGCACAGCATTGGGGCTGGACGACGGTCAACGTTATTCTTGTGTGCCTCGGCTCACTTGGCGCTGTGCTGGCGCTTGCCGTAGGCGTTACGCTGTGGCGAAAGTTCAAGCTGGAAAAGGTCGGGCAATAATAATATCAAAAACCGTTTTGAGGCGGAGTGTTCTTCGGAACACTCCGCAGTTTTATCAGCCTTACGTCGAGTGATATTTGTTTTTTGCACTTCTTTTTGTTATCCTAAAGAACACTCCGCATACATCCAAAGCGGTTTTTCTTGCAATCGGTGTATAATTGGAGTATAATGTGAGCGATTTTGTGCAGAGGATGATAGATATGGAACAAAACTGCCCCGCATCAAAGGGTGCGCAGGTCGGTTTGATCAAAAGAATACTCAAATTCGTCTCAAAAAACGCCGTGGTGCTGATAGCATTTACCCTTGCCTGCGTCACCGCCATTATCGTGCCGCCCGACGGTGAGTATGTGGGATATTTTGACTTCAAGACCCTTGCCTGCCTGTTTGCCACCCTTGCGGTGGTGGGCGCGCTGAAGAATATCCGCTTCTTCTCGGTCATGGCGCAGAAGATAGTCAAGACCACGGGCACGGTCAGGGGTATGATAACCGCGCTGGTGTTTATCACCTACTTCGGGTCCATGCTGATAGCCAACGATATGGCGCTTATCACATTTTTGCCCCTCGGTTACTACTCGCTGACGGTCACAAACCGTCAGGATTATATGGCGTTTTGCTTTATTATGCAGAATATCGCCGCCAATTTGGGCGGTATGCTGACACCATTCGGCAATCCTCAGAATCTGTATCTGTACAGCTTCTTCAAGATCCCCACGGGCGAGTTTATGAGCATTATGGCGCTGCCCTTTGCCGCCGCGATGGTGCTTATAGTCGGCTGCTGCTTCTTTGTCAGACGGGACAAGATCGAGATAGATATGTCCCGCGTGGAGGAAAAACTGCCCAAAGCACGCACGGCAGTATACCTCGTGCTGTTTGCCCTGTCCATACTTATAGTGTTCAGGGTACTGCCCTATCTTGTGGGTCTGCTTATTATCCTCGCATTTTTGCTTGTGCTTGACCGCAAAGCCGTGTGGGGCGTGGACTACGGCCTGCTTATGACGTTCGTGTTCTTCTTTATTTTTGCAGGGAATATGTCACGCATTCCCGCGGTCAGCGATCTTCTGTCCTCGCTGCTTGAGAAAAACACCCTCGTATTCAGCACCCTGTCCTGCCAGGTCATAAGCAACGTGCCCTCTGCGGTGCTGCTGTCGCGGTTCACCCTCAACTACCGCGAACTGCTGTGGGGTGTCAACATCGGCGGCGCAGGCACGCTGATAGCATCGCTGGCAAGCCTGATAACATTCCGCGAATACACCGCCCACAACCCCCGCGGCGGCGTAAGATATATTATGCTGTTCTCGCTGTTCAACTTCGGCTTTCTCATAATCCTGACGGGAATTATGTCGCTTGTGAGGTAAAAAGCGGCAGGAGCAAGTTCTCGCTGCGGCTCGGTCACGCTCGCGTTCTAACAGTCCACCGGACTGTTATTCATTGCGCTCGCGCCGCTTCGCTACCCTGCCCTGCTGTCGCGCACAATTGACAAGACCGCAGAACCGTACTAATATAAAAGAAAAAGGCCTGCGGCGTTATGCCACGACCGTTAAAACCGACAAAAATGACCGCAGCTTGAAAAAGCGCGGTCATTTGCGATTTTTACGGGAACTTTTGGCAGGCTTTTCCAGTCTAAAAAACAGAACAGGATTTAACGGAAAAACCTCCCGATATATTATCCATATTTTCGGCAAATTATGTCAAAAATATTGTTCTTATGATAAACTTTTGAAAAAAGTGTCCAATTTTGGCCTTCTCCGTCGTTTATATATATGAAGGGGTAAATATAATTTGGCTTTTTTACTCCCTTCAATCAGGATTTGGGGGTGGTAATATGGCTGAGTGATAGGATAACAACAAAATGCAGGCTATAAAAACCAACATCAAAACTAAGGAGGTAAAATCAATGAAAAGAACCACATTCTTATTAGTAGTCCTTACAATATGTTTGTCCTTGATTGTAAATGCTTCAGCTTTAGAAGTAACCAAACTCAATCAAACCATATCCTCAAATGAGGCCAAAATTATTGATGCCTTGCATAGAGTAATACCGATAAAGTCCGACATCGGCTTAGGCGATTTAAACTTCGAGCAATTGGAAATCGGTGAAGTTTTAAAGGCTTATGAATATGCAGATGATCATTTTATAGAATTGAGAGATATTTATCCTCTGTTTTATAATGGCGAATTAGTAGCTTTAGCAAATCAATTGTCTACAGGTTCCTTCAATATATCGACAAGTATGGTACAAGCGATAAAAAATACAGATACACCTTATGCCGCTATAATTTATGATGCCAACTCCTGTTGGCTGTATGACGGAATTGAGTTTACTCAGATGCTAGAATGCTCTCAGGTAGTCGAGTGGAGAGGCAATCTCTCAACCGAAAAATCTGTAAGCACGGCTAAATCATCCAATATCCAATTATGTAACATGCAAAGATTTAATAGCCTTGGCTATACAACAGACGTAAAGGCTAAGAATAATAATCGCAGCATAAATTCATATTATTCATGTCCGATTACCTATGTTACGCAGCATCTTTCTGGACAGACCTCAAAAATATGTTGGGCTGCAACCATTGCATGTATCAAAAACTATATTGATGGAACAAACTACACAGCCGTTGATGTGGCAAGAGCAAAATTTGGCGATAACTACAATCAGGGTGCTACAAATATAGAAGTGCAAGATCATATGCGAAACACATACAACTTGTATTACACTTATCATGATGCTGTGCCTTCCGATGTTGTTATTGCATCAAACTTAGAACAAGACAAACCGATTGTAGCAAGATTTTCTGTCACAAGAATAGGCGCTACCACACCATCATCCTACCATATGATGCCATTATACATCATTGATTTAAGCAATGAATATATCAAGGTGATGGACCCCGATATGCCACTCGCACAGGCGGCTACCTATGTTTACAAAGAAGGGAATATGTATATGTATGTCTGTGATTCTACAGGTAACGAACTTACTTTTTGCGGAGCTCTTTGCAGATATTGGTAATACATAAACATCACACGACAATAAGGACAGGATATATTATGAAAAAGTTTGCATTACTTATGTGCGCAATTTTGGTGCTGGGTGTATTGGCGGCGTGTGCCGACAACAAAGCCGACGACACAGTCGGTGATACGTCCACCGATACACCTGCGCAGTTCACCGAGGCTCTGCCCGAAAGTGTGACACAGCGTGTATACGATGCCATAGTCAAGGGCGAGACCAATATCGGCGAGCTTTTTGATGGCGGAGTTTTTGATATATCCAAGCTTGCGCTGGGCAATCATATCCCCACGTACCATCAAAGCAATGGCAATCTTGTCAAAAATATGAACATGTATATTCCCGTATTCTACGACGGAGAGGTAATATCCTCAATATACACCGGCCCCAAGACCTCATACGAGTTTGCAAGAGACGAGCTTGCCGCCGCGCTGAGTGAAAGTGATTTTACCAAAGCGGTCATAGTCTATTCCCGAGGCGACATATATGTCTGCGACGGCGAGAATGCGGTCATATATTCACACTACGCCGAATATGACGAAAACGAGCCGCCATTCGTCGACAGTAATGGCAAGATCAACATTGACTGCTCGGGGCTGGTCTATTGCGACCTGACCCAAATGCACCCGCTGACACAAGCCAAATAACAAGCGTATTTACAAAAAATAACCTGCCGTTTCGGGTGTCGAGACGGCAGGTTTTTATATATTGCTTATTACAGCTTAAAATCTTCTTCTTTGACGTTGAGTTTGGGTTTGACGGGAGGGGGCGGGGTGCGCCGCAGGGGGTCATAGCAGAATCTGCGGCACTTGTGGGTATCAGACACGGGGCCTTTATGCTCGCAAAGAACACTGGTGCCGCTGTAATCTCTGGCATGCACGCAGTACAGGCATATTTTTTGAATATTTTTTCCAAAAATCATATTTGACACCTCATTTTCTTTATTATACGACTTTTTTTGCCGTCTTTCAATCATTTTCTTGCAAATATCTTGGACAAAAGCCGCAGGCATACCCAAAGGAGCAGACAGCACAAAAGGGCGTTTGCAAACAGCCTGCCTCCCGAGCAGTTGTAGATGGCGTTCATCTGCCCGTTGAGCATTTTGGAGGTCTCAATGTCAAAGGGTATCAAGTGCGCGCCTATATACGCCAAAACTGCCGACAGACCGCCGTGGAGCATTTTGCCGATGATATAGGGACGGGGACTGAGACCGCTGTCGCACATAAAATCCAGCACCTGAAAATGCACCGACAGTCCCGCCCAGCCCAGCATAAACGCCGCCGCGGTGATGCTTTTGAGCCCCTGACCCGTGCCCGTGATGCCGTAGATGCCCCCCGTAAGCTCAAATATACCGCTTATCAGCTTTTCCATAAAAGCCGCAGGCAGGTCAAAGGGTCGCAGAAGTGCCGTAAGCAGGCGGGCAAGGGCGGGTATCACACCCGTCAGGTGGAGCAGTTTGACCGCCACCGAGAAGAACACCACGTAGGCGCAGACGTTTATCACCGACCGGGCAGAGCTTTTTACCGAGCGGGTTATAAGCGACGGGTAGGACGGGACGGGTGTGCCCTCGGTTTTGGTCTGCACCGGGCGGCTTGAGGCGGCGGCGGTCTTGCCGCCGCGGTAGAAGCGAAACAGCAGACCGATCATAACCGAGGACAGTATATGGGCGCAATACAGCAGCACCCCCGCCGCTGTGCACCCGAACATGGATGCGCCCACCACGCCCAGAATAAAGGCAGGGCCGCAGTTGTTGCAGAATGCCAGAAGCCGCTCTGCCTGGGTTTTGGTGCAGGCGCCGGAGTTGTAGAGCATTACCGCGTTGTACGCGCCCACGGGGTAGCCGCCTATAAGGCCCAATATAAACGCCGTTGCGCACACACCGGGAACTCTGAACAGTTTGGTCATAGGCACCTCAAACAGCCTGCCCGCGCTTTCGGCTATGCCGCTACCCAGCGCCAGCGACGACACCACCATAAAGGGAAACAGCGACGGAATAAGCACCCTTGCACACAGCGACAGCCCCTCCACGGCGGCTGAGGAGGTATCTTTGGTATATCTGAGCAGTCCGTAGGCAAAAAATGCCAGCGACAGCAGGAATAATATCCGCATAATGCGTGAGCGAAAAGCAGGTCTTGTCATTTTGCCTCCATACGGGTGAATATAATTGTATGCACAATATATATTCCGGAGAAAGGACGGTAATGATAATGTCGCGCTACAGAAATATGATAAACGCTCTTATGACCCCCGACGATTTTGACACGGCGCAGATGCGCGGATTCGTGTGTATGCACACGGCGGCAGGCAGGGTACTGACCGTGGACGGGCATCGGGGGATACTGCATTATGACAAGGGTGAAGTGACCTTCAGAGCCAAAAATATGGACGTGCAGGTGCTTGGGCAGGAGCTGTGCATCGCCGCATACAACCGAACCCATCTGAAGATCACGGGCGTGATATCTGCCGTCAATATGAGGAGGTATGAGCCTTGACCCGATGGATAAGAGGCAGTTTGCTCCTTGTCTGCCGCGGGGACTGCGAGCGGTTTTTGCGGCTGTGTGCCGACGGGGGCATACCGCTGTGGGGGCTTGAGCGCACCGACGGGCTGGATATGAAGTTTTGGTGCGCACCCGAAAATCTGTATCGGCTGCGCTGTGTCTGCCGCAGGGCAAACTGCTCCTTGCACGTGCTTAAAAAGCGGGGCGCGCCATTTGCGCTTCGGCGGCTGCTGAGGCGTCCCGTGCTTATTGGGGGACTTGCGCTGACCGCGGCGCTTTTGTGGGTGATGGGAAGCAGGGTGTGGAACATTCAGGTGACGGCTGCGGGGGATTTTGACACCGCCGAAGTCTGCGCGCTTCTGCCCGAGGCGGGGGTTTATGTCGGTATGCCCATAAGGCAGGTGCGGGCACATCTTGTACGCAACGCCGTTATGTCAAAGAGCGAGGACGTGGCGTTTTTGACGGTGAACGTCAAGGGCACTACGGCGTATATCACCGTATACCCGCGGTCGGAAAGCGCCGATATTACGCCCGCGCCCCAAACCAGCGATATCGTCAGCGGGCTTACGGGCATAATAACCGATATACGGATAAAAAACGGCACGTCAAACCTGCGCAAGTGGCAGAGCATATACGAGGGCGATCTGATAGCAACCGGCGAGATGGTGGACCAAAAGGGCAACGTGCGCTACGTTCGCGCCGATGCCGAGATAGACGTGCGTACCCTGTATACCCGAAAATGCGCGGTGGCAAAGGAGCTGTTTGAGCTGAAGCCCACCGAAAATGTCAAAAAACGGAGATATTTGGTGGTAGGAAACCGCTCTGTTAAGCTATATTTGATTGAAAGTATCGGATTTAAGTGGTATTATAAGAGTACGGAGAGAAAAACTCTGTCACTCAAAGAAGATTTTCCCCTCCCCGTCACCCTTATCACAGAGACCTATACCGAGTGTACACGGTCCGAGTATCAGGCAGACAGAGAGAGCATAGAGCAGCTTATGCGTGAGCGGATGACGGCGGCGTTTATGATGCAGAAGCCCTACGCCACGGTAACGGACAGTCAGTTTACGCTGTTGGATACGGATGGCGCTTTTGAGGGGATACTGAGGCTTGAGTGCAGTGAAACTACAGGAATAGAAATTGCGAGGTAGAGCAAATGGATCAGATGATAAGCGTTGACAGAGTAGAGCATATTGCCAGCCTGTTCGGTCTGCTGGACGAAAACCTCAGGGTGCTGTCCAACGAGTACGGGGTCGTGATAACCAACCGTGACCAGCAGATCAAGATCTCGGGCGAACCTGAGAATACCATGCAGGCAAAGCAGGCTGTGGAGGCGCTTTTGCAGCTTATCATCCGCGGTGAGGAGATAGACTCACAGAGGGTCAATTACGTTATCTCCATGGTACGTGACGGCAGGCAGGATCAGATAGGCCAGATGGGCAAGGACGTTATCTGCGTGACTATGCGCGGCAAGCCGGTCAAAGCCAAGACGGTTGGTCAGCAGAAGTACGTGGACGCGGTGCAGTCCAATATTATGACCGTGGGCGTCGGTCCTGCGGGTACGGGCAAGACCTATCTTGCCGTTGCCTGCGCGGTTGCGGCATTCAGGCAGAAGACGGTCAACCGAATCATCCTCACCCGTCCTGCCGTTGAGGCAGGCGAGAAGCTGGGATTTTTGCCCGGTGACCTGCACAACAAGGTAGACCCCTACCTGCGCCCGCTGTACGACGCGCTGTTCGATATGATGGGTGCGGAGGCTTTTCAGAGATATATGGAGCGGGGCAATATCGAGGTGGCGCCTCTGGCGTATATGCGCGGACGGACGCTGGACGATGCGTTTATCATTCTTGACGAGGCACAGAACACCACCTCCGAGCAGATGAAGATGTTTCTCACCCGTATGGGTATGGGCTCAAAGGTGGTCATCACCGGCGACGTGACACAGATAGACCTGCCCGACGGCAAAAAGAGCGGTCTCAAAGAGGCTATAAACGTGCTTGCGGGCATTGACGATATCGCTATATGCAATCTTGACCACCGTGACGTTGTCCGTCACGAGCTGGTCAGCAGGATAATTCTGGCTTATGAGAAGAAAGCCGCGGGAAAGAAGGGCGAACATGGCAAAGCTAAAGGTTAATATCTCCGGCGAGGGCACGGACGGAGTCAAAACTCTCATACGTCTGGCTGCCAAAGCCGCCTACGGCGAGTTTAACTACACCCGTGACGGGTTCGTATATATTCAGCTGGTGTCGGGCGATGAGATACGGGAGCTTAATAATACCCACCGAGGCATAGACAGAGTCACCGACGTGCTTTCTTTTCCGATGATGGACTATTACAGAGGCGAGTGCAGAGAAAAAATCCCCTGCCTGACCGAGCGGGGCGAGCTTGAGATAGGCGATATGGTCATCTGTACCGACCGCGCACGGGAGCAGGCAAGGGAGTTCGGCCACGGATTTGCCAGAGAGTGCGCATATCTGACCGTACACAGCATTCTGCATCTGCTGGGCTTTGACCACGTGGATGAGGGTGCCGAGCAGGCCGCTATGCGTGAAAAAGAAGAAAAAATACTGAAAAAGCTTGGGCTTGAAAGGAAATAAATATGATAACGAAAACCGGTATATTCTCCATCGTGGGCAGACCCAACGCAGGCAAAAGCACCCTGCTCAACGCGCTGTGCAAGACCAAGGTGAGTATCGTTTCCCAAAAGCCTCAGACCACCCGTACACGCATCACGGGTATCCGCAATATAGACGACTGTCAGCTGGTGTTTATGGACACACCCGGTCTGCACAAAGCACGCAACCGTCTGGGCGATTTTATGACTAAAGTCATTGAGGACACGGTCAGCGACGTGGACGCCGCTATACTGATAGTGGAGCCCGTGGCGCGTATCGGTATCCCCGAGCAGATGCTTATAGACCGTATAAAGGCGGAGAAGATGCCCGCTGTCCTGGTCATCAACAAGATAGACACCGTCAAGGAAAAGGACGAGCTTTTGGAAGTCATCAGGCTCTACAGCGAGGCGTGCGGTTTTGACCATATAGTTCCTCTGTCGGCACGCAACCGCGACGGTGTGGAGGAGCTTGCCAAAATACTCTGCTCTATGTGCATAGAGTCGCCCCAGCTGTACCCCGACGATATGCTGTCCGATCAGCCTGCCCGCGCGTTTGCCGCAGAATTGGTGCGCGAAAAGCTGCTTATGTGTCTGGACAAGGAGATACCCCACGGTGTTGCCGTTGAGATAGAGCAGTACGACATAGGTGAAGCTCTTGCCGAGATATCTGCGGTCATCTACTGTGAGAGAGCCAGCCACAAGGGCATCATCATCGGCAAAAAGGGCGATATGCTCAAGCGCATCGGCGCGCTTGCCCGCTCGGATATGGAAAAGAAGCTGGGCAGGAAGGTGTTTTTGCAGCTGTGGGTCAAGGTCAAGGAGGACTGGCGCAACAACCCCGCACAGGTGCGCAATTTCGGCTACTACAACGACTAAAGGGAGTTTTTGATGTACGTTTCCACACGGGCGCTGGTAATACGAAGCGTGCCATACCGTGATTCCGACCGCATACTTACCCTGCTGTCGGACAAGCTGGGCAGAATAACCGTCAAGGCACGGGGCGCTGTACGCAAAAACAGCACCCTCGCTTCGGCGTGTCAGCTGTTCTGCTGTTCGGATATGGTGCTGTTTGAAAAGGACGGCAGATACACTCTCAACGAGGCTCACATCGTAGAGCAGTTTGAGGGACTGCGCGCCGACCTGCACTCAATGGCGCTGGCGTCATATTTTGCCGACGTGCTGGCGAATCAGGAGGAGGATCAGGCGGAGGGAAGCTGTGAACTTTTGCGGCTTGCACTCAACTGTCTGTACGCGCTGTCATCAAACAGATACCCCTGCGAGCTTGTCAAGGCGGCGTTTGAGCTGAGATTTGTTGCCCTCAGCGGCTACGAGCCCGACCTCAACTCCTGCGCTCTCTGCGGCTGTCTCGTAAACGGCGGCAGGGCCGTTGCGGAAAAGGGCGAGGTATACTGTCTTGAGTGTGCGCCCCGATACGGCATCGACCTGAGCGTAAGCTCACTGACGGCGGCACGGCATTTTGTGTCCTGCGAACTTAAAAAGCTGCTGCAGGTCACCCTTACCGATGCCGACGCCCGCGCTCTGTCCGAGTTTTCGGGCAGATATCTGAGAAGCTGTCTTGAGCGCAGTTTCAAAACCCTCGATTTTTACTACAGTCTCGGAGAAAAGATATGAATATGCTTTTTGAAAAATCCATACACGTACTTGAGTTGCCCAAGGTACTTGAGCGGCTCTCGAGCCACGCTTTCAGCGACAGAGCAAAGCAGATGTGTCTGGCTCTGCGGCCTCTCCCCTCTCTCTACGAGTGCGAAAAGCTGCTTCAGGAGACAGCCGACGCGGTACTGCTTGCCGGAATGTTCGGCTCACCCGGTTTTTCGGGGCTCAAGGATATTTCCTCGGCGCTGGACAGACTTGACAAGGGCGGCGTGCTGAATATGGCGGAGCTTCTGGACCTTGCCGCCCTTTTAAGATGCGCACGGGTCACCCGTGACTACGCAAGCGAGCGCAAGGGTCAGCGCACGGCGCTGGACGAGAGGTTCGCCGCACTCTCCGGCAACAAGTATCTGGAGGACAGGATAACCTCCTGCATCATCTCCCCCGAGGAGATGGCAGACAGCGCATCAAGCGAGCTGTATCAGATACGCAGGCAGATACGCACGGCGTCAAGCAAGGTGCGCGACGTGCTTGCCGGTATTACCGGGTCTGTGACCTACTCCAAAATGCTTCAGGACAACATCGTTACACAGCGCTCGGGACGGTTCGTGGTGCCCGTCAAAGCCGAGTACCGCTCTTCTTTCGGCGGACTTGTTCACGATATCAGCTCCAGCGGCGCCACTCTGTTCATTGAGCCTGCCGCCGTCGTCGAGCTCAACAACAACATCCGTGTACTGAGTGCCAAAGAAGAGGCCGAGATGGAACGCATACTCTCCGAGCTTTCGCTTGAGGCAGGGCAGTTTGTCCATCAGATCATGCGCGACTACGAGCTTTTATGCGCACTGGACTTTATATTCGCGCGGGCAAAGCTTGCCTACTCCATGGAGGCAAACCGCCCTCAGCTGTGCGAACAGGGCAGGACCGAAATAAAACGCGCCCGCCATCCCCTGCTGAGTAAGGACAAAGCCGTACCCATCAGTTTCTATATCGGCGGAAAGACCGACACGGTGGTCATCACCGGCCCCAATACGGGCGGCAAGACGGTCAGCATCAAGACTCTGGGGCTTTTGACCCTTATGGCACAGTGCGGCCTGTTCATTCCCGCATCTGACGAGAGCCGCATCAGCATCTGTGAGGAGATATATGCCGATATCGGTGACGAGCAGAGCATCGAACAGTCGCTGAGTACCTTTTCGTCCCATATGCGAACCATCGTGGAGATATGCCGCAGCGCGCGACGCGGTGTGCTGGTGCTTCTTGACGAGCTGGGCGCGGGCACCGACCCCGTTGAGGGTGCGGCGCTGGCCGTGGCTGTTATCGAACAGCTGAGAGCGCAGGGCGCACGGGTCGCCGCTACCACCCACTATGCCGAGCTCAAGGTCTACGCGCTTGAGACCGAGGGGGTTGAGAACGCCTCCTGCGAGTTTGACGTCAGCACCCTGATGCCCACCTACAAGCTTGTGTTCGGCGTGCCCGGCAAGTCAAACGCATTCGCCATATCACGCAGGCTTGGCCTGCCCGAAAATATCATCAACGCCGCCGACTCCCGTATAGACAACTCAAGCCGCAGGTTTGAAGAGGTCATCGCATCTCTGGACGAAAAGCGTCAGGCTCTTGAAAGCCGCATAGAAACGGCAGAAAAGCAAAAGCGCCGCGCGGAGGAGCTTTTGCGCGATGCCGAAGAAAAGCTCAAAACGGTGGAGCTTGAACGCGAAAAGCTGCTGCAAAGCGCACGGAATGAGGCAAAGGAGATAATCCACAATGCCCGCGCCGCCGCCGATATGACACTCAACGATGCACGCAAGCTCCGCGAGCAGGCGAAAAAGGGCGAGGATACCAATCTTTCGGCGGCACGCGCCGCCATGCGCGGTCAGCTCAACGAGGCCGAGAGCAAGCTGAACGCCGCTCAGCCCCTGCGCCGTGCCGAGCCCCTGCCCCGTCCCCTTGTTGCAGGCGACGAGGTGGAGATAGTGTCTACGGGCACAAAAGCCACCGTGCTTGAAGCACCCAAGGGCAATGAGGTGCGCCTGCAGGCAGGTATTATGAAGCTGACGGTCAAGCTTGACGATCTGAGGCTTATCGACACGCGCATCGAGAAGAAAAAGCCCGAGCTCAGGCACGTAGCCCGCACCCCTGCGGCACAGTCGGTGGCAAGCTCCATCGACGTGCGCGGTCAGACGGCTGACGATGCCATAATGGAGATAGAGCGGTATATAGACAACGCTTTCCGTCTGCATCTTGAGTCGGTGACCATTATCCACGGCAAGGGCACGGGCGTACTCAGGCAGAAGATCCAGAGCTGGTTGAGACTATGCAAGCAGGTCAAAAGCTTCCGCAACGGACTGTACGGCGAGGGCGAGATGGGCGTCACCGTGGTATTCCTCAAATAAAAAATTTTTTGGGATATCCCTCGGTTTTTGCAGGTGTGAGAGGCTCCTTCACACAAAAAAGCACAAGATCGGCCGTTTTTTGCACCGCGGGTATAGGTAAACACGAATATTGTTTCAAAAAATATGTTGAAAATATCATATAAGTATGATATTATATTGTGTATTAGAAATTCTCTTTGCTCATAACGAGCGACGAGCGGAATTGAGGTATGTATATGTTTTCCAAAGAAGCAACCGTTAATAACGAAGTAGGACTTTACGCAAGACCTGCAACCTTCTTTATCCAGAAGGCAAATGAGTATCGCAGCACCGTTATGGTCGAGAGAGATGACCGCAAGGTCAACGCCAAGAGTCTGCTGGGCGTTCTGTCTCTTGGCATCATCAAGGGCAGTACCATCACCATCTCGGCAGAAGGCCCCGATGAGGAAGATGCCGTTAATGCTCTGTGCAGCCTTATCGCCGGAAACTTTGGCGAATAATCGTTCTGCATATATATGATGCTTGTGAGCGCCGCATTTAGGATTAAATGCGGCGCATTGACTTATAATAAGCACAAAGGAGGGGGAGCGCGTGCTGCTTGACAAACTGAGAGAAAAAGCCAATACCCTGCCCCTCACTCCCGGCGTATATATTATGCGCAGCCGTCAGGGCGACGTTATCTACGTAGGCAAGGCAAAGGCGCTGAAAAACCGTGTCAGCCAGTATTTTATGCGCGGTGCAAACCACACCTTCAAGACCTCCAGAATGGTGCAGAACGTCTTTGATTTTGAGGTCATAAACGCCCCCACCGAGCTTGACGCCCTGCTGCTTGAAAACACTCTTATCAAAAAATACAAGCCCAAATACAACATTCTGCTCAAAGACGACAAGGGCTACCCGTTTATCAGGCTGGACAACGGGGATTATCCGCGGTTTTCGGTAGAGAACAGGCGGGAAAAGACGGGCAGATATTTTGGCCCGTACGGCGGCAGAGGCACCGCAAATGCCGCGCTCAAGGCGGTAAACGATCTGTTCGCGCTGCCCACCTGCTCACGCAAATTTCCCCGCGATATAGGAAAAGAGCGTCCCTGCCTGCGCTATCATATAGGCAAGTGCTGCGGCGTATGCACGGGCGAGGTATCGGTTGAGGATTACCGAAAGCGGGTAGAGCAGGTATGTATGCTTTTCGGCGGTAAAAGCGCCGCATTGGAGAAACAGCTTCACTCCGAGATGGAGCAGGCGGCGCAGGCTCTTGAGTTTGAGCGTGCGGCGTCCATCCGCGACCGACTGCACACCATAAGCAAGCTCAGGCAGGACAACATAGTATCGGCAAGTATGCTTGCATCGGCAGACGCCATCGGCTACGCCTGCAAGGGCACGAGAGGATGTGTCGCCTCCCTCAGCTATTCGGACGGTGCGCTGATAGGCAAGCGGATAATATTCTTTGACGGGGCAGACAGCGAGGATGAGAAAAAGGATATCGAGAGTTTTATCAATCAGTATTATCCCCTGCTCAACACCGCTCCGCGCGAGATATATCTGCCCTGCGAGATCGAAAATATGGAGCTTACCCAAACCCAGCTCACCGCCCTGCGCGGATCAAAATGCACCCTGCTCGTGCCCCAAAAGGGCAGTAAGGCAAAAATGACCGCCCTCGCCCGCGAAAACGCACAGCAGGAGTTGGAGCTGCTGGAGAAAAAAGAACAGCACTCGCAAAAGACCCTTGAGGCTCTGGGCGAGATGCTGAATATCCCCCTGCCCCGCAGGATAGAGGCTATAGATATCTCCAATACGGCAGGTGCGGATGCGGTGGCGTCTATGACAGTACACGTTCTGGGCAAGCCGCAGAAGGGCAGTTACAGGAAGTTCAAGATAAAAGACGCGCCCCCCGGCGACGACCCTGCCGCAATAGCGGAGGTGCTGGGCAGGCGGCTGGACAGAGCGCTTTCGGGCGATGAGGGATTTTTGCCCCTGCCCGACCTGCTTCTGATGGACGGCGGCATCACCCAGACCCTTGCGGCAAAAGAGCAGCTCAGTAAGCGCAGTCTCAGCATACCGGTATTCGGTATGGTCAAGGACTCAAAGCACCGCACACGGGGACTCGTTTCCCCCGATGGGCAGGAGATACATCTGTCGGCCACTCCTGCGCTGTTTGCGCTCATCGGCAGGATACAGGAGGAGACCCATCGGTTTGCCGTGGAGTATCATCAGACGGTGCGCTCTGCCAAGACCAAAGCCTCCGTGCTGGACAAAATAGCGGGCGTGGGCGAAAAGCGCAAAAAAGACCTGCTGAAGCACTTCGGCACCGTAAAAGCCATTTCACAAGCAGACTTTGACCGGCTGTGCAGGGTAGTACCCCGTGACACGGCGCAGAATATCATAGATTATTTTGAAGGAGAGCACAAATGAGAGTTATAACCGGAAGTGCCCGAGGCAAACGGCTCACAGCCCCCGAGGGGTATGACACCCGTCCCACCTCCGACAAGGTAAAGGAATCCATATTCAATATCATTCAGTTTGACATAGAGGGCAGGCACGTGCTTGACCTGTTCTGCGGCAGCGGTCAGCTGGGCATCGAGGCGCTGTCGAGAGGGGCTTATTCCTGCGTTTTTTCCGATATGGACCGACGCGCCGCCGAGATAACCCGCAAAAACGTGGAGAACTGCCGTTTCAGTGAGCAGGCAGAGGTTTTCTGTTCGGACGGTATCTCTCTGCTTTCGCGTATGAAAAAGGGCCGCTTCGGGCTGATATTCCTCGACCCGCCCTATCACACGGATTTGCTCAAACAGGCACTTTTGAAGATATGCACTCTTGACCTTTTGGCACAAGGTGGTATAATTATATGTGAGACCGAGCGCGGTATGAGCCTGCCTCAGCTGCCCGCGCCCTACAAAGTCCTCAAAGAGTACCGCTACGGCAAGACCGCAGTCGTCACCGTGACCCGTGAAGCAGCGGAGGAGTGAGTATGAGAACCGCCCTTGTCCCCGGCAGCTTTGACCCCATTACTCTGGGGCACGTCAGCGTTATCGAACGCTCAAGTCTGCTGTTTGACAAAGTCATCGTCTGCGTTATGCTCAACGAGCACAAGCAGTATATGTTCTCGCTTTCCGAACGTGCCGAGCTTGTCAAAGATGCCGTGGCCCATCTTAAAAACGTGCAGGTGGACACCTGGGACGGAATGCTGTGGGAGTATGCTCAGAAGCAGGAGGTCTGCGCCATAGTCAAAGGCGTGCGCAACGGTAAGGACACCGACTACGAGCTTCCCCAGGCGTATTTTAACAGTCAGAAGTATCCTCAGGCGCTGACTGTGTTCCTTCCCGCTGAGGAAAACAAGGCACAAATATCGTCCACGCTTGTCAGGAACAGTGTGCAGGATGACACCGATTACCGTCAGCTTGTGCCGCAGAAGGTATATGAAGCAGTAATGAAGAAAAAACGGGGGATATAACAATGAAAGAAAGCCGTGTAGAAGAGCTTATCGCAAAGCTGTATGAAATGATAGAGGATGCACCGCGCATATTCGGCGGCAGCTACAGAGACAAGGTGCTTGACCTGCTTGACGAGATCAAGAGCGATATTCCCGGCGAGCTGCAGATGGCAAAAGAGATAGTCAGCAAGCGCGAGGCTATTCTTGCCGCCGCACAGAAGGAGGCAGACAAGACCCGCAATCTGGCTCAGGAATACGCACGCCAGCTGGTCAACGAGAACGAGATCTCCGCAGAGGCACGCCGCCGCGCCGCCGAAACTCTGGAAAAAGCAGAGAAGAATGCCCGCGAGATCCGCCGTGCCGCCGCCGTATACTGCGACGACACTATGCGCCGTGCCGAGCAGGCTCTGGCTCACATAGGCAAGGAGCTCGGTGCCGCCCGCCAGCAGTTCAACGAAGTCGCCGACGAAAACAATCAGTAACCAAACCGTATACAAGCCAAAAGTCACCCGACACTTTGGGTGACTTTTTTGTTTGTCTGTTGAGGGTTATCTTCACGCCGCTGAAGCTCCTCCCCGTCGGGTTCGTTGTCCGTCTGCTCTGCAGCTGTCAGAACAGTCTCCTCCTCACTGTCGATCATACCGTAGAAACCGCGCAGGGATGCAAATGGTGCAAACTGCACCGCTCTGTCCGTGTTATTCACTGTTATGACCTCCTACCGTTTTGTTGCGCTCTCTTGCGGTGGAGCGCTCAAAATAATTCATACCCTTGAGTATGGAGTTTTTGCCGTATTTGTCCTTGATGGCCAGCACGGTCTGCTGCAGTCTGCGCTCACGCATAATGTCGTCGCTCTTTATGAACAGGTTGACGGTGGTATAGCTGTCGTCCACCACGTCGCCTACGCAGACGTTTACTTTGCGGATGGGGGTGTCTTTGCGGGTCGTTTCGCGATAGAGTTTTTCAAAATACCCCGACAGCGCCTTGTAGGAATTGGTGTACTCCCCTATCCTGCGCGAGCCGCCCGTTGGGGGGCGTATCTCCTTTGAGTAATTGACAGACAGAGCTATACTGCTGCCCACAAGCTTTTTCTGCACCATTTCGAGGCACAAAACGTCCACCATCTCCTTGACTATCAGCAAAGCGTCCTCAAAATTATAGTCCTCGAACAGTATCTGCCCGTGGGACAGAGATGCGCTCTTTTTCTGATAAGCCTTGATATCAGCAATGGTGCAGGGCTCTATTCCGTGTGCGTGGTCGATGAGGTAACGGGCGTTTTTGCCGAACTCGCGGTGCAGCAGCTTTTCACTCATCAGCGTGACACCGTAAAGATCGTACACCCCGTATTTGGCAAGGCGCTTGGCTGTCCCTCTGCCGATGTTCCAGATATCGGTTATGGGGCGGTGGTGCCACAGCTGTTCTCTGAACGACTCTGTATCCAGCACGCCTATGTTGTCAGGCGCGTTCTTGGCGGTTATATCAAGGGCGACCTTGGCAAGAAACATATTGGTTCCCACCCCCGCCGTGGCACAGATACCCGTCTCGGTCATCACCGCGTCCATAAGCATCTGCGCCATTTCTTTGGGCGTTTTGCCGTAGGTGTGCAGGTAGGGGGCAACGTCGATAAAACACTCGTCGATGGAATAAACGTGGATATCCCTCGCGCTTATATACCGCAGATAGATGCCGTAAATGTGCGCCGACATCTCCATATACCGCTTCATACGGGGCTTGACGGTCATATACTCTATCCCCGGCGGTATCTCAAACAGACGACAGCGGTTTTTGACACCCAGCTTCTTCATAGCGGGGGTGATGGCAAGGGTGATGGCACCGCTGCCGCGGGAGGCATCCGCCACCGCTAAATTGGTCTCAAATGGGTCAAGCCCTCTGTCAACGCACTCCACCGAGGCAAAAAAGCTCTTGAGGTCTATACAGATGTACGCATTGTGTTCCATTTTGCCCCGCTCCTTCCCTGAATCTTATTTCATTATACCCCCTGCCGCGTCAAATAGCAAGAAAAATTCGAACAAATGTTCTATAAAAATATTGGAAAATTCGCCGTAAAAACATGATCAGCCTGCCGCTTTTGTCGCGGCAGGCTGAAAGATCAAGTTTTATTCTTGGACAAAATTCTTCCATCGTTTGATGCACAAAGTACACAGCGCTCCGCCTGCGGCGGCAATTACCGTCCACACAAGCACGGTGGCGTTCCAGCCGCTTTTTTCGCTTATAAGCGCGATGCCGTAGGTGGACAGAGCACTGCCTATATAGGTACAGCAGTTGAGCACGCCGGCTATAGAGGAGACGTTTCCTCTGCTTTTGAAATATGCGGGGACGAGATGTATGAGCATAAAGTTGACTCCGTGCATACATCCCGTCAGCACCGCCGAAAACAGCACCGAAAGCACGGCGCTTCTGCCGTTTGACAGCATAAGCAGGGCTGAGGAAACAGCACCCGCGCCGAACACCAGCGCGGCACAGCTTACGGGGTTGGGCAGCACACGTCTGTTAAAGGCTGACGCGCTCTGCACGCAGATTATGCTGAACACGGGCAGCGCCACACCCGTAAGGATGGCCACCTCGGAGCCGAGGGAGTAAGTCTCGGCGATAAAGGACGGCATCCAGGTGGTGACACCGTCTTTGAGCATACCCATCAGGATGATGGCCAGCATAATTCCCAGCATCACGGGGGTCATAAGGGGGCTTTTGCCGCGGGTTTGGCTGGTTGCGGCAGAAATTCTCTGCACGGGAGCTTCGGGGCACAGTCTGTGCCAGAACACCAGCATACCCGCACCGCACAGTGCCGAGAATACGAACACCCACTTCCAGCTCAGCAGGGAAATAACGGCGGGCGAAATGAGATACACCGCCATAGTACCCAGAGAACTGCCCCAGGAGACCTTTGCCGAACAGCGGCTGTACTCTTCCCGGGTCAGCAGGACGGTCATCAGCTTGACAAGCGGCGGCCACATAAACGACTGGGCGAAGCCGTTTACGCACCAGACTGCCAGCATAGCGTAATGGCTTCGGCAGAGGGGGATCAGCAGGTTCATCAGCACGGTGGCGGCAAAGCCTATGGATACAAGCTTTTTTGGTGAGCAGCGGTCACCGCAGGCGCCGCTGACTATCTGTCCCGCGCCGTAAAAGATGAAGCTTCCCGTCAGGGACATACCCAGCTGTGCCTTGGTCAGTCCCGTCTGCAGTACCATCTCGGAGATGACCGCACCGAAGTTGATGCGGGTGATGTAGCTGACCATATACATAACGGTAAAAAGGACGGTCAGTTTTGCCGTCCTTGTGAGGTTTGTATTATTCATCCTTTTCTCTTACCCTCTCGATAAGCTCGCCCAGCTTGCGGTTTATATAGTCGTAATTGTCGCGCTTATGAGGCACCAGGCAGTCGGAGCAGTCTTTGTACCCGTTGACTGTCTTGAAGTTGCCGCCGCACTCTTTGCCCAATGCGTACAGAGGGCAGTAGCAGAACAGACAGTTGAAGTTATCCGGGTCGGACGTTTTGTGGCAGGGGAAAAACTCGCAGTCACGGTGGCTGTGAAATGCGTAGTGTTTGGTCTCGGGTGTTTTGATAGCCATAATTTACCTCCGTTTTTTGAACAGGCTGTTCATACGGGCACGGATAGCTTCACGCTCCGCCTCGGTGGCGGGGATAAGCTGTGCGCCCGTGCACGTGTATACCACGTGGTCACCCTCGCGGGTGTGTTTGGGCAGATCTTTTTCGGTGTGGCGGTTGCCGCTTCCGTCGGTCAGCACCCACACTTCGCCCTCGCGGCGGTCTACCGTATACTGCTTATCGCTCGGTTGCAACCGATATCTCCCCTTCCTTGATGGTAAAGGTCACGTTTCCGCTCTCGTCGGTGCGGTAGATGTTGGGGCAGTATTCCTGCAGGCGCTCCATAGGTTCTTTGTGCGGATGGCCGTAGTCGTTGCCCGCGCCCACGCTTATGACGGTGTATTCGGGACGGATAAAGTACAGCAGATCCTCACTGCTGCTGGTATTGCTGCCGTGGTGAGACATCTTGAGAATGTCCACTCTGCCGGGTATGTAGTCGAGATACTTGGCTTCCACGGCTTTTTCGCTGTCGCCGGTCAGCAGTATCCTTACTGTCTGATACTCGACCAGCAGTACGGCCGACCAGTTGTTGAGGTTACTGCTCTCAAAACCCTCCTCGGGCCATATAACGGTTATCTCGGCACTGCCCAAAGTCAGCTTATCCCCTGCGTACACGTACTGTGCGTCGCAACCCGTGTCCTCTATGGCGGAGAGCATAGCCTTGAACTCGGATGTGGTATGCTCCCGCTCGGGCATCAGAAAGGTCTCGGGGGTACACTTGCGGATGACCTGCGCCATACCGCCCATATGGTCGGTGTGGGGGTGGCTTGCCAGGATATATTTGAGCTGAGCATCCCCTACAGCGGAGATGACCGTGTCGGCGTATTCCTCCTCGCCGCAGTCAATGAGCATATACTCACCGTCACAGCCAAGCAGTATGCTGTCGCCCTGACCCACGTCGATAGCCTGCATAACGAAGCTTCCATCGGTGTTCCACTCAGTCTTGTCTGCCAAAAAGCCGTCCAGGAAGTCTTCGCCGAAATAGTAATAGACCAGCAAAATTGCCGCAAGTATCAAAGCGACAAGCGGCGGCAGGGCTTTGCTGTTTTTCTTTTTTCTCTTTTTTGCGCTCATATCTTCACCTGTACTTACTTTGCGTATTCACGGTCGAGTATCTCACGTGAATATGCCATGTCTTTGTCTATCTGCCGCAGAAGTTCGGTCTCGCTGTCAAATCTGCGCTCGTCACGAAGGCGCTGAACAAGCTCCACCGCGGCGGCTTGTCCGTATATATCACGGCAGAAGTCCATAATATGACTCTCCACCGACACTATATCATCGTTTGAGAAGGTGGGGCGTGTACCGATATTGGTTATTGAATAAAAAGCCTGCCCCTCAAGCAATACCCTCGATGCGTACACACCCGTTGCGGGCAGGATAAGTCCGTCGTCGGGACGCAGGTTCATAGTGGGTCTGCCCAGACGTCTGCCCAACTTGAAGCCGTCCACAACCCTGCCCGTCAGCACGAAGTTCCTGCCCAGAAGCTCACCTGCCCCCTGCAGTCTGCCCTCCGAGATAAGACGGCGGATACGGGTGGATGACACTACATCACCGCCCATACAGACGGGGTCGCAGACGGTGACCTCGATACCGTTTGCGCGGAGGGTATCGGGAGTTCCCTGCGCGTTTTTGCCAAAGCGGAAATTGCCGCCGCACACGGCGTTGGTGCAGCCGTAGCGGTCTTTGAGCAGGCTTGCAAAATCATCGGGGGACATGTCCGACATATTCTTGTCAAACTCCAGAACCTCTACCCGCTCAATACCCTGCTCCAGAATAAGCTCTTTGCGTCTTTGAAGGCTGGTGAGCATAGCGGGTGCGATGCCCCTGACGAATGCGCGTGGGTGCACCGAGAAGGTGCAGGCGGCGCTTTTTATGCCCTTTTCTTTTGCTATATTTACTGCGGTGCCGAGAATGCGGCAATGCCCTGCGTGGACACCGTCAAAAAATCCCAGCGCTACTACTGTCTCGTCCATATCATCAATCCCGAACAAAAAATGTTTTGTGGCAGAAAAGTGCCTGACCGCCCCTCTCAAGCTCGCCGCCTCTGCCCAGCATCATAAACTCACCCTCGGGCGAGTAGACACGGCACAGCTCGTCCGTATCAGGCAGTTTGCCCTCTGCCAGCTGATCTGCGCTTATAAATGCGCCGTTGATGGCGCGGGCAAAGCCCTGCCCATTGAGAGTCACCGCGGGCAGGTGGGCAAACACGCTGTCGGTGGGCAGGATATATTCGTCCAGTCTGCCCTCGTCGCGCAAGCGCTCCACCTGCTCAAAGCTCAGCGCCTGCGTGAGCCTGAAATTGCCCACGGCGGTGCGTCTGAGGCTTGACATACAGCCGCCGCAGCCGAGAGAGGCGCCGATATCGTGGCAGAGGGTGCGGATGTAGGTGCCTTTTGAGCAGGTGACGTTGAGGCTGTGCTCAAGTCCCTCCGAAGAAAGAAGCTCTATATCCTGTATCTCTATATCACGTGCCTGCCGCTCTATCTCCTCGCCCTTGCGTGCAAGCTTATACAGACGCACTCCGCCTACCGAAACCGCCGAATACATAGGCGGAAGCTGACTGATGTCACCCGTAAATGCACGCAGAGTCTGCTCGAGCTGCTTTGGTGTGACATCACAGGGTCTCTCCTCAAGCACCTTGCCCGTTATATCCTGAGTGTCGGTGACCGTGCCCAGTCTGAGCCCTGCTATATATTCCTTGGTCTGCGCCGCCGCATAGTCGGAGGCGCGGGTAGCGTTGCCCAGAAGCACCACAAGTACGCCCGTCGCCATAGGGTCGAGGGTGCCTGCGTGTCCTATTTTCCGTTGTCTTAAAATGCCCCGCAGCTTTGCCACCGCATCGTGGGAGGTAAAGTCGCGGGGTTTGTCGAATACGAGTATTCCGTTATACATCTGATAATTCCTCTGTCATAGCCTGCATAAGGGCGCTGACACAATATTCCCTGCTTCCCGACACGCTTCCGCCCGAAGCCCGCTCGTGGCCGCCGCCGTCGAACTTTTTGCATATAGCCGCGGCGTTGACGGGCGCTCTTGAGCGCACCGACAGCTTATATGTGCCCCGCTGCACATTCTCGGTGAGAAGTGCACCGACTTTGACCTGCTCAAGCTGCATAAGCAGGCTGGAAAGGTTGTCCAGATCGTCCATATCGGCATTGACTTTTTCGATAAAATCGCGGGAGATAACGGCTGCGCAGGCTCTGTTATCCCGGGACGTGACCAGACCTGCGAACATCTCGCTCTCAAGAGCCAGACGGGCGGGGGTCTTGACCACGAAAAACGCAGTATTGATGGGGTGGAAATCGGCGCCCAGCTCGATGCACTCCGCCGCCGCACGGTGGCAGCAGGGGGTGGTGTTGGCATACTTGAAGCAGCCCGTGTCGGTGGCGATGGCCAGATAAACGGCATTGCATATCTCACGGGTCTTGTCTGCCCCCAGCTCACCTGTTATCTGCCAGACCACAGCGCCCGTTGCCGCCTCCTCTGCCTGCAAAAGCAGGTGCTTGGCGTAACCGGTGTTGGTGGGGTGATGGTCGATGCAAAGATCGACTTTGCCCTTGTAATGCTCGTCGCTTGCGCAAAAGAGCTTCTCGTCGGCGATATCCACGGCAACTACGGTGTCGGGAGCGTACCCCGCAGGGGCAAAAAGCCCCTCCGCAAAGGGAGCAAGGCGCTTCGTGATGCCGTCGTTAGCGCTTAAGAAGGCTGTTTTGCCCAAAGCGCGCAGAGCGCGGCACAGCGCCGCCGCCGAGCCGACGGTATCTCCGTCGGGACGGCGGTGGGTAAGGATCATAAAATTGTCATTGGCTTTAAGAAAGCTGACTGTCTCCATCAGTGTCATTTTCTTCATCCTCCGAGCGAATATCCAGCTTGTTGAGTATGCCTGCGATGTGTGCGCCATAGGCGATGGAATCGTCCAGCACAAAAACAAGCTCGGGGGTGTAGCGCAGGCTCATAGAGTGAGCCAGCTCACGTCTGAGAAAGCCCGATGCCGACTTGAGACCTTTTTTGATCTCTTTGGGATCGTGCTCGCCCAGCACGCTGACGTACACCTTGCACCAGCGCAGATCGTTGGTAACGTCACATCTGATGACGCTGATCATCGCGCTCTGCAGACGGGGGTCTTTTACCTGACGGATGAGGGTTGCAAGGTTTCGCATCACCTCTTCGTTGATGCGCACCATACGGCTGCTGTTAGATGGCATATTTATACCCGCCTTAAACTATTATCTGTTCCATTACGAAGGCTTCGATGATGTCGCCTTCCTTGATGTCGTTGAATTTTTCGATGCTCAGACCGCACTCGAAGCCCTGTGCCACTTCCTTGGCATCGTCCTTGAAGCGGCGGAGTGTGGCAAGATCGCCCTCGTGGATAACGATGCTGTCACGGACGATACGCACCTTCTCCTTGCGCTGCATCTTGCCGTCGGTGACGTAGCAACCTGCGATAGTGCCCACACCCGAGACCTTGAAGGTCTGTCTGACTTCGGCGTGGCCGATGACCACTTCCTTGAACTTGGGTGCAAGCATACCCTTCATTGCCTGCTCGATCTCCTCGATGCAGTCGTAGATGATGCGGTACAGACGGATGTCAACCTGTGCCTGTGCGGCAGAATCGGCAACGCCTGCCTCGGGACGGACGTTGAAGCCGACGATGATGGCGTTGGATGCGGTTGCCAGCATAACGTCGCTGTTGTTGACGCCGCCGACACCCGAGTGGATGACCGATACCTTGACCTCCTCGTTGGAGATCTTCTCAAGACTTGCCTTGACGGCTTCGGCAGAGCCCTTGACGTCTGCCTTGACGATGACGTTAAGAGTCTTGACGCTGCCCGTTTCGATATGGGAGAAGAGATTTTCCAGAGTGACCTTCTGCATAGCCTGAGCCTGCTCCGCCTTCTCCTCAAAACGGCGCTTCTCGGCAAGGGTCCTTGCCATACGCTCGTCCTCGACGGCGTAGAACACGTCGCCTGCGCCGGGAACTTCGGCAAGACCGATGATCTCAACGGGGACGGAGGGACCTGCCTCCTCAAGCTTCTTGCCGTTATGGTCGGTCATAGCACGGACTCTGCCCACGGCGGTGCCTGCTATGACGATGTCGCCGTTCTTGAGGGTACCGTTCTGCACCAGAATGGTAGCAACGGGGCCTCTGCCGCGGTCCAGCTTGGCTTCGATGACGGTACCCTTTGCCAAACGGTTGGGGTTAGCCTTAAGCTCCTGGATATCGGCGGTCAGCAGTACCATCTCAAGCAGGTTGTCGATGCCCTGATGCTGTTTTGCCGACACCTTGCACACGACGGTGGAGCCGCCCCATTCTTCGGGAACGAGCTCGTACTCCATAAGCTGCTGCATAATGCGGTCGGGGTTGGCGGCTTCTTTGTCCATCTTGTTGACGGCAACGATGATGGGCACGCCTGCTGCCTTGGCGTGGTTGATAGCCTCGATGGTCTGGGGCATAATGCCGTCGTCGGCGGCGACCACCAGAATGGCGATATCGGTGACCTGTGCACCGCGGGCACGCATGGAGGTGAATGCGGCGTGGCCGGGAGTGTCAAGGAAGGTTATATCTCTGCCGTTTATCTGTACTCTGTAAGCACCGATGTGCTGGGTGATGCCGCCTGCCTCGCCTGCGGCAACGTCGGTGGCACGGATAGCGTCCAGCAGGCTGGTCTTGCCGTGGTCAACGTGACCCATAACGACAACGACGGGAGCGCGCTCGCACAGCTCGCTTGCTTCGTCCTCACGCTCGTCAAAGAGCTTCTCCTCTATGGTGACCACCACTTCTTTTTCGGGTACGGCGCCCAGCTCCATAGCCACCAGAGATGCGGTGTCGTAGTCGATATCCTGAGAGATGGATGCCATAACGCCCAGCTTCATCAGCTGCTTGATGACCTCGGCGGCGGTCTTCTTGAGCCGCAGAGCCAGCTCGCCCACGGCGATAGTCTCGGGGATAAGCACCTTGAGGGGAGCTTTTTTGATCTGAGCCTGCTGCTCAAGACGGCGCATCTTCTCCTGCTCCTCCGCCTTGCGCTTGTTGCCCATAAACTGCTGCTGTTTCTTCTGATTCTGCTTGGTGAACTTCTGCTTGTTCTGCTGGCCCATATGATCTGCCTGCTTGGGAACAAGTGTCTCAAGGCGCTCGTCGTACTTCTCTATGTTGACGCTGGCACCGCGGGTGTCCACGTAATGTACCTTCTTGGCAGGCTGTGCGGGAGCAGACTGCTCCTTGTTCTCTGCCTTGGGTGCGGGATTGATGGTCAGAGTCTGCTCCTGACGGGGCTTGGCAGGGGTCTTGGGGGGCTGGGGTCTGCGTGTCTCCTGCTGAGCCCTCTTGTTGCGCTCCTGAGCTTCTTCCTTTGCCTTTTTCTCGCGGAGGACTCTGTCCTCTGCTTCCTTTTTCTGCTGGATAAGGCGCTCCTCGCTGTCGCGCTTGCGCTGTTCGGCAGCGGCGGCTGCGGGTGCGAATATCTCAGCAAGGCTGCCCACCTGATTCTGCTGGGTGAGCACGTCAAAAACCACGTTCAGTTCCTCGTCGGTGAGGGCCTGCGAGCTGTTTTTGCTGCTCTTTTTGTATTTGGATAAAAGAGCCGAAAGCTCCTTTGTGTTTCTGCCAAGGTCCTTGGCCAGATCAGAAAGCTTATATTTGACTGCCATAAGCTATTTCCTCCTTTTTCTTGCCGCAACGGCGGCGGTCTTTTTTGCCATACGCTTCTTTTCACGCTGCAAACGCTGTGAGAGCACTTCGGCAAGCTCGAGAGAGCCGACCTTTTCACACAGCGAAAGGGCAAAGCCGGTGTCGGTTATCCCCAGTGCGGCACATTCTTTCTGCCCCAGCGCTTCGCCCAACTGAGCTTTGGTCACGTTCAGCCTAAGCAGGGGCGTTTCCCATTCCTCTGCGGCTCTCGCTACCGCTCCTGCCGAGTTTTTTGCCGCGTCCGACGGAAGCAGCAGCAGCCGCACGGAACCCAATTCGGTCATAAGTACTGCGCTCTCCGCGCCGATGGCAAGGGCGCGGGCTTTTTTCATAAGTCCCAAAAAGGACAGTATATTATCCATTGGCACTCTCCCGTATTGCCTGACGGATGCTCTCTATGGTCTCGTCGCTTACGGGAGCCTCCAGCGCACGGGAGAGAGCACGGGTCTTTACAGCTTTGTTGAGGCACTCCTCGCTGCGGCAGATATAAACGCCACGTCCCGAGACCTTGCCTCTTTGGTCCAGCAGTACGTCACCGTCGGGGGTGCGCACTATACGCAGAAGCTGACGCTTCTCAAAATGACCGCGGCAGGCAGAGCATTGACGCATAGGTATTTTCATCCCTGTTCTCTCCCCTTTCTGTCAATAACGGTTCAGTATGCGGCGCTTTCGGGCTTGATGTCTATCTTGAAGCCGGTGAGCTTTGCGGCAAGACGGGCGTTCTGACCCTCTTTGCCGATAGCCAGCGAAAGCTGATTGTCGGGAACGACCACGATGCAGCTCTTGTTGTCCTCGAGCATCTGCACCGAGATGACGTCGGAGGGAGAAAGAGCCTCGGCAACGAACTGTACGGGGTCCTCGCTGTACTTGATGATGTCGATCTTCTCGCCCTTGAGCTCATTTACCACGGCTGCCACTCTGCCGCCCTTGGGGCCTACGCAGGCGCCGATGGGGTCAACGTCGGGGTTCTGGGAGGCAACGGCGATCTTTGTGCGGGAGCCTGCCTCACGTGCTATATGTGTGATGGAAACTATACCCGATGCTATCTCGGGTACCTCAAGCTCAAAGAGCTTTCTGACCAGACCTGCGTGGGTACGGGAGAGCATGATCTGGGGGCCTTTGCCTGCGGCTTTGACCTCGACCACGAACACCTTGATGCGGTCGCCCTCGCTTATTACCTCGCCTGCGATCTGCTCCTGTGCGGGAAGCATAGCCTCGGTATGCTCACGCTTGCCGCCCAGCTCAACGATAACGCTGCCGTAACGGGGGTCGACCTTGGTGACCAGCGCGGTGATGATCTCCTGCTCCTTGCTGGCGAATTCTTCGGCGATCATGGTGCGCTCTGCCTCTCTGATGCCCTGGATGATGACCTGCTTTGCGGTCTGGGTGGCTATTCTGCCAAAATCCTTCATATTGACGGGGACTCTGACCTGATCACCTACGGCGGGGGTCTTGGAGAACTTCTCCGCATCAAGCAGGCTGATCTCCACTGCGGGGTTCTCCACCTCCTCCACGACGGTCTTGACCGCTACCATGGAGATGTTTCCGCTCTTTTCGTCAATGGTGACGAAAACGTTCTCGATAGCGGCGGTGGTGTCTCTCTTGTACAGAGCCTTGTATGCCGCTACCAGTGCCTGAGATATTCTGTCGAGCATATATTCTTTTTTTATGCCCTTTTCTTTTTCCAGCGCTTCCAGAGCGCCAATGATCTCGCTTGCCATTTCCTTTGCTCCTTATATTATATTTTTTTAGAACTCAAAATAAAGTCTGCAGGAGGCCACTTCGCTGTCGGGGATGGTCACCGTCTCGCCCCCTGCGGTAACACAAAAGCCCTCCGCCGTATGCTCCTCAAGCACGGCAACAAGTGAGCTGCTGCCCGAGCGGGCTTTGTAGAAGTTAAGCTCCACCTGTTTGCCTCTCGCCCAATCGTAGTGAGCCTGCTTGCACAGTCTGCGCTCCAGACCTGCCGAAGACACGGTGAGCATATAGGACGGGATGGAGTCAAACTCGGGTGCGTCCAGCATAGGGTCTATAGTGCGCGATACACGCTCACAGTCCTCTATGAACACGCCCTCGTCTTTATCGATATAGACGGTGAGGACGAAGGATGCACCTTCTTTTTCAAAGGTGACGTCCCACAGCGTGAGCCCGTTTGCCTCGCAGACGGGCAGCGCCATTGCCGTGACTTTTGCTATAAAATCCTTTGCTTTCATCGGTCTTGTTACCCCCTACAGATAAGAAAGAGTGAGATGGCTCTCACTCTTCCTACTAAATCATACTTCTTATGGTGCTATTATAACACCATTTATATACAAACGCAAGCTTTTTATGCATTTTCCGGCTCAATTTTCCATCTGTCTGGCAAAAAACAGTGCCGAAGTCTGCGCCATACGCACGTCAAGCTCACTTACGGGGTCGTCGCTCTTAAGAAATGCCACGCAGCCGCACAGATCTCCCTCGGAAATGACGGGTGCCACCACCGACGCGCTCACCGAGGGCAGAGAGGGCGACACAGGCACGCCCTCGTCGCTCTTTTTGAGCTGGCGCGACTCCATAACCCTTTCCAGCTCGCTGGACAGCGGCTTGCCCTCCAGCTCACGGCGGGATGAGCCTGCCGAAGCTATGATGCTGTCGCGGTCGCAGATGACCACCGGACGGGCACAGGTGCGGTAAATGGACTCGCACAGATTGGTCGCCGTGCTGCTCTGCTCGCCTGCGGGGGAGTATTTTTTGAACACCACGCCCCCTGCGCTGTCTGTAAATATCTCAAGCGGTTCGCCCTCTCTCAGGCGCATGGTGCGGCGGATCTCTTTTGGAATAACAACGCGACCTAAGTCGTCAATACGGCGTACGATACCGGTTGCTTTCATATATGAAAATCTCCTTTAATTTCAAATCGTGATACTATTATTTGTCAACGAAGAAAAATTATACTGCTTTTTTTAAATCGTTTGTTGACTTTTTAACTATAAATGATATCATTATATTATGATTGAATGATATCATAAAAGGAGGTTGCAAGTTGAGTAGAAAAGCAACATTTAGAGCCGAACGCACAAGGCAAGTTCAGTTTAGAATGAACCCTGATACATTCAAAAAACTGCACATAGCAGTAATAAATGATGACGATATGCTCAGTATGGCAGATTTATTCAATTCTGCCGCAGAGGCATATCTTGAAAACCCACAAAAATATACTGAACTTGTTTCTAAAATGACAGGAGGAAAGAGAAATGGCTGAAACTAAAGTAATTGTTATACCGGATGGTAAAATCTGCGACTATGTCGATGGAAAATTCCGTAACGATACACCCGAAGAGTATGTAAGACAGACTATTGAAAAAAGACTTGTAAATGAGCATAAGTATCTGCCTAAACAGATTAAGATCGAATACACGCTTCAACTCGGCTCACGTAAGCCTCGTGCAGATATTGTTATCTTTGATAAAGACTGCACCGAACAAACACAAGAAAACGTCAAATTGATT